>NZ_JXTE01000029.1 GCF_000972385.1 Streptomyces sp. WM6386 | reverse complement strand
GTAACCGTCCGCGAACTCCGGGAGCACCTCGGTGAGTTCGGGGTGGATGGTCGCGCAGTGGTAGCACTCCATGAAGTTCTCGATGATGAGCTTCCAGTTCGACTTCACGTCATAGACGATGCGCTTGCCGACCGAGAGACTGTCGATGTCATAGCGCTCGATCGACTCCACGTCCCCGAGCCGGGAGACGACCTCGCCGATGACGTCCTCCTCGAAGGACGGCGGGTTCTCCGCGAGGCACACCCACACATAACCCAGCCATTCACGCACGGCCACGCTCACCAGGCCGTACTCGGTACGGCCGACGTCCGGCATCTTGGTGAGGTTGGGCGCCGCGACGAGCTTGCCGTCCAGGCCGTAGGTCCAGGCGTGGTACGGACACTGGAACGCCCGCTTGACCTCGCCGGACTCCTCCGTGCACAGCTTGGCGCCGCGGTGCCGGCAGACGTTGAAGTAGGCGCGGACGGAGTTGTCGCGCGCCCGGGTGACGAGGATGCTCTCGCGGCCGACGTCGACGGTGCGGAAGGCGCCGGGCCTCGCCAGTTCGGAGGCGCGCGCGACACAGAACCACATGGTCTCGAATATGCGCTCCTGCTCCTGCGCGAAGATCTGCGGATCCGTGTAGGAGGAGCCGGGGAGGGTGGCGATCAGGCTGTCCGGCAGACCGGTCGAGGTCACGGGGCACTCCTCGGAGAACGTCAGGGAGGGGTCATTCACGCGCCGGGAAGAGCGACTCCGGACGGTGTTGTGTATGGAGCAACGCTGCGTGCCATATGCAACCGCAGCATGGGATGCCTGAGAGGCGGTGTCAAGAGCCCGCGGCGGCGAGCTGCTTGCGCCAGCGCGTGAACAGCCGCGGCTGATTCATACCGAGCACGGCGACCGGATCTCCGGCGCGCCGATAGACGGCCAGCACGTCACGGTCGTCCGCGGCACCCGCCTCGACGGTCACGCTGTCGGCGGCCGCCGCGTGCCCCACGAACTGGATCTTCACGCCGTACTGGTCGGACCAGAAATACGGCGGCCGGGGCACACCCGGTTCCACCGCGCCGCCCGCCAGCAGCGTGGCGATCGCAGCGTCGGGCCGCTCCCGGGCGCCGGTCCAGTGCTCGACACGACGGTGGAAGCCCGCGCGCGGGTCGTACCAGTTGGCGCAGTCACCGACCGCGACCACTCCGGCCAGGGCGGTGCGGCCGTCGGCGCCGCACTTGACGCCGTTGTCGAGCTCGACGCCGGATCCCGCCAGCCACTCGACGCACGGACGCGCGCCCACGCCGACGACGACGATGTCGGCCGGGATACTGCGGCCGTCCTCGAGCAGGACGGCGTCGACCCGGCTCTCCCCGCTCAGCCCCTTGACCCCCACGCCGCACAGCAGTCGCACGCCATGGTCGGTGTGGAGGGCGGAGACGACGGCACCCATGCTCTCCCCGAGCGGCGCGGCGAGCGGCGTCGGGGCCACCTCGACGACGGTCACGTCCAGACCGAGGGCGTACGCCGTGGAGGCGACCTCGGCGCCGATGAAGCCGCCGCCGATCACCACCAGCCGTCCGCCGCGGGCCAGTTCGTCCCGCAGGGCGCGGGCGTCGTCCAGGGTGCGCAGGGTGTGCACTCCCGCCAGGCCCTCGGAGCCTGGGAGGGTGCGGGCCGCGGCCCCGGTCGCGATGACGACGCCGTCGGCGCGCACCTCACGCCCGTCGGCGAGCCGGACGGCGCGGTCCGTGCGGTCGAGTCCGACGGCGCGGGTACCGAGCAGCCACTCGGCCCGCAGGTCCTCGTCACCGGCCTCCAGGGAGAGTTCGGTCTCACCGAGCGTGCCGGCCAGGAACTCCTTGGAGAGCGGGGGCCGGTCGTAGGGCCGGTGGAGCTCTTCCCCGATGACGACGAGCCGCCCGTCGTAGCCCTGCCTGCGCAGTGAGCGCGCAGCCGACAGACCGGCCAGCGAGGCGCCGACCACGGCGACGGTCCTCACGCGGGACCCCCGGCGAGCCGGGCGGATATGCAGGGCGGGAGGTTGGGCGCCGCCGTGGACAACCGGACGTAGACCATGCCGTCCTCGACGAAGACCTCGTGCGTCCGGACCGGCAGCTTGGCCGGCGGGGCGTCGACCGCGCCGGTCCTCAGGTCGAACTTCGAGGCATGCAGCGGGCATTCCACCTCGCAGCCCTCCAGCCAGCCGTCGGCGAGCGAGGCGTCCTGGTGGGTGCAGGTGTCGTCGATGGCGAAGAGCTCGCCGTCGTCGGTGTGGAACACCGAGACCGGCGGATCTGTGTCGAGCCGGTGGGCCTCACCTCGCGGGAGATCCGCGAGGCGGCACGCGGGAATCATCATGACACCTCGGTGCGTATAGCGAAACGGATTGCGATTGACGCAACGCCAGTTTGAGGGCCGCTCCGAACCGTTGTCAAGGCATCACAAGGCCTGGTTCGAACAGGCCTGCGGACTGGTCCCCGGGCAGCCCACAGCGCCCGTACCACCTGCGGAAACAGGCGGGACAGGCGCTGCGCGAAGGCCTCGTGGGGGCGGTCAGAAACCGCGGTCGATCCACTCCTGCAAGTGTGGAGCCTCGGCGCCGACGGTCGTCGTGTCCCCGTGTCCGGTGTATACGACGGTCTCGCCGGGGAGCGTGAGCAGCCGGTCCCGGATCGAGTCGACGATGGTCGGGAAGTGGCTGTACGACCGGCCCGTCGCCCCGGGTCCACCGGCGAACAGCGTGTCGCCGCTGAACAGCGCCGTCAGGGCGGGGGCGTGGAGGCAGACCGCCCCCGGAGCGTGCCCGGGGGTGTGCAGCACGGTCAGTTCGACGCCGGCCACCGCGAGCACCCACCCGTCGGCCAGTTCACCCTCGGGTGCGCGGTCGGGGTGGGTCTGCTTCCACAGCGGCAGGTCGTCCGGGTGGAGCAGGATCGGGGCACCGGTGCGCTCCGCGAGTGCGGGCGCCGCGTCGATGTGGTCGTTGTGGGCGTGGGTGCACACGATCGCCCGCAGGGTGCGCCCGCCGACGGCCGCCGCGATGGCCTCGGCGTCGTGCGCGGCGTCTATGACGATCACCTCGTCGTCGTCGCCGACGATCCACACGTTGTTGTCGACGTCCCAGGTGCCGCCGTCCAGCGAGAACGTGCCCGAGGTGACGAGGTGTTCGATGCGGGCCGCCATCAGAACACCACCACCGAGCGCAGGACGTCGCCGCCGTGCATCCGCTCGAAGGCCTTCTCGACCTCGTCGAGTGCGATGGTCTCCGTGACGAAGGCGTCCAGGTTCAGCCGGCCCTGCAGATAGAGGTCTACGAGCATCGGGAAGTCGCGGGAGGGCAGGCAGTCGCCGTACCAGGAGGACTTCAGCGAACCGCCACGGCCGAAAACGTCCAGGAGGGGCAGTTCGAGCTTCATCTCCGGGGTGGGCACACCGACGAGGACGACCGTTCCCGCGAGGTCACGGGCGTAGAAGGCCTGCTTGTACGTCTCGGGGCGGCCGACCGCCTCGATGACGACGTCGGCGCCGAAGCCACCGGTCAGCTCACGGATCGCCTCGACCGCGTCGGTGTTCCTGGAGTTGACGGTGTGGGTCGCACCCAGCTTCTTGGCGGTCTCCAGCTTGTTGTCGTCGATGTCGACGGCGATGATCCGCGCCGCGCCCGCGAGGCTGGACCCCACGACCGCAGCGTCCCCCACGCCCCCGCAGCCGATCACCGCGACCGTGTCACCGCGTCCGACATTGCCGGTGTTGATGGCGGCGCCGATGCCCGCCATCACCCCGCACCCCAGCAGCCCCACGGCCGCCGCCGACGCGGCGGGGTCGACCTTCGTGCACTGCCCCGCCGCCACCAGCGTCTTCTCCGCGAACGCGCCGATACCCAGCGCCGGCGACAGCTCGGTGCCGTCGAGCAAGGTCATCTTCTGCTTCGCGTTGTGGGTGTTGAAGCAGTACCACGGCCGGCCGCGCAGACACGCCCGACACTGCCCGCACACGGCGCGCCAGTTGAGGATGACGAAGTCACCGGGGGAGACATCGGTGACGCCCTCCCCCACGGCCTCCACCACGCCCGCCGCCTCATGGCCCAGCAGGAAGGGGAAGTCGTCGTTGATGCCGCCCTCGCGATAGTGCAGATCGGTGTGGCAGACCCCGCAGGCCTCGACCTTCACCAGGGCCTCGCCCGGTCCCGGGTCGGGCACGATGATCGTCTCCAGGCTGACGGGGGCACCCTTGCCCCGCGCGACGACAGCACGCACCTGGTGCGTCATGGCCACTCCTCGGCTGGTCGAGACTCGAATCAGATGTTGCTCATTACGGCACTCATCTCATGTGTCGCAACACAGCATCATGCAGCGCCGAGCGGTGGTCAAGGCGCACGACGGGGGTTCTGGCGGCTGTACGGCTTCGCGGCCGAGCGGTGAGAATGCGGACGGGGCCGTGGCCGCACATGCCGGCTCACGACCCCGCAGGGCATGAGCCCCCGCGGTCCTGGCGGGCACAGGGTGCCACGGGCTCCGCGGACCAAGGGGGCGAGTCATGGCGCAGATCTCGGGCGAGCGCGGCCCAGAGTGGAGGGGGCCGCCGCGAGGATGGCGAGGTTCCGCGGTCCGGTGAGCGCGTGTCCTTGGCGCCGCCGATGAACGGCACTACCACCGCGGCCATGCCGGTCGGCATGTGAGTGACGCGTCCGGTGAGCGCGTGTCCTTGGCACCGCCGATGAGCGGCGCTACCACGGCGGCCACGCCATATGAGTGACGCGCCCCTGCCGTCCGAGCCGGTTGTCGGTGCGCGGGAGCCGTTCCTTCACGGCGTGCCCGGATAAGCCGCCGGCCCTCCGGGCACCGAGTTCGGGCGCTGCCGCTCCCCCTCCGGCCGGAAGTGTTGAACTTCGGGCCGGAGCGCCAGTTCTGCTGATTCCGCTTGCGACTACGCGGCCGAGCCGAAGTCCTGCGTCCAGTAGTAGCCCGGCTGGGCCAGGCCGATACCGATCTCCTTGAAGCCGCAGTTGAGGATATTGGCCCGGTGACCGGAGCTGTTCATCCAGCCGTCCATGACGCTCTCGGGGGTGTTGTACCCGTAGGCGACGTTCTCGCCCGCCGACCTGAACTTGTACCCGACGCGGGCGAGCCGGTCACTCATGGACGATCCGTCGGAACCGGTGTGGGACATGTTCTCGTGATCGGCCATGTCCTGGCTGTGGTCCTGAGCGGCCTTGGTGAGCTTGTCGTTCTCCGTCAGCGGCGCACAACCCGCCTTTTCGCGCTCGGCGTTGACGAGAACCAGCACACGATCCGTGGGTCCGGGATCGGCACTGCTGACGGAGGGACTCGGGGCGCTGCTGGAGCTTGTGGCCTTCACAGAGGCCGAAGGCGAGGTGGACTCGTCGGGCGAGTCGGAGGCGGGCGTGGCGGACGGGCTGCTGGATACCGATGGCGACGCGCTCGGGGAGGCGCTGGAGGGTGAGGCGCCCGGCGTGCCGGACGGAGCAGAGGTGGCGGAGGTGCCCGAGGCGGACGCGGACGCGACCGGTGACGCCGAGGGCGTCGGATCGGCTACGGGATCCGACTTGCCCCATCCCCACCAGGGAAACGAGACGACGCGCCAGCCTCCCAGCCCGCTACCGCTCGCCTGGGCGACCGAAGGAACGCCCACGGCGCCCACAACCACCACGGCGACCGCGGCACCGGCTATTTTCTGGCGTTTCGATTTCTGACGGTGCTTGCTCATACGTGGCCTCATTCGGTGATCCGGAATTCTGCAGCAAAAGACGGCACCCCGTAGCGAGACCGGGTGCACACAGCGGCTCGCCTCGGCCCTGGCGAGCCCGGTCATTATGGGGATCGCCCAGCACGCCGGGCAACGAACACCCGCACCGCTGCCGGGCGTTGGCGCAATGCGCCTTCGGGAGACGAGGGACCGCCGTTCGCACCCCTCTTGAACGCCCGTACCCACTCGCGACCAGCCCGGAAGAGCTCCTCCGCAATCGCGATCACCGACCGCAAGGAGCAGTCGAATGAGCCGTTCACGGCGACAAGCTCCCGATTCGGCTTCAAAAGAGCACAGTTATTACCTTCGGTAACCAGTCAATCGATGCCATCGAGCGCAATTCCGGCGTGACGCACATCACTTCAATGCGAAGTGTGAGACCGACGGCAACCTGTCGGCGTCCAGTGGCGACCAAGAAGCAGTTCGCACCGCACCTTCCAGGAGCCACCTATGAGTTCGCGATCCACCGTCAGTCACCGCCTGCGGCGACGCTTCCCGCGATCTGCCCGAGTCGGGGCGGCATGAGGTCACGCCAGCCCGTGCCGGTCGAAACCCTGGACGCTACGGCTACCAGCCGTCAGTTCTTCTTCAGCTCCTCGGCGAGCATCACAAGGATGCCGCTGGGACCGCGGAGGTACGTGAGCTTGTAGATGTCCTCGTAGGTCGCCACACCGCGAAGCGGACGGCATCCGTGCTTCGCGGCTGCCTCAAGGGCTTTGTCGATGTCGTCGACCGAGAAGGCGACGCGATGCATGCCGATCTCGTGGGGAAGAGTGGGCTTCGTCTCGATCGCTTCGGGGTGGATGTACTCGAAGAGCTCAAGACGACCCTGACCGTCCGGTGTCTGGAGCATCGCGATGTTGGCGTGATTGCCATCAAGGCCGACGGCCGTGTCGGTCCACTCACCGCTGACCGTGTCACGGCCGACGACCGTGAGGCCGAGGTCGGTGAAAAAGGCGATCGTTTCTTCGAGGTCACGGACGGCGATGCCGACGTTCTCAAGTTTGATGGCCATGCGTCGCATGCTACCGAGCCGGGCCGAAAGCCGCTCCGCGACCGCCGTCGTGAAAGCGCGAGGTCAGCCGCGTCGCTGTGTCCTCTCGGACTCGGTGCGGGTCCCTGACACCGTCCGGGCCGCCGCGGCCACCTCGGCGGGCCGGATGCCCTACGTCAGCTTCAGATCGGTGTGCAGCACGTAATGGTCGGAGTACGAGCTGGGTTCCACGCTGTGCCTGAGCGGGGTGATGCCTCGTAGGAAGACGTAGTCGAACTTGCTCTGCCACTCGGTGGTCGGCTTGCAGACGCCGACGGAGGCGGGACGGCACTGCGGGTCGGTGTCCATGGCCAGCGCCCAGATCGGGGACAGCTCGGGGGCGTCCGGTACGGCGTTGAAGTCGCCGAGGACGATGGCGCGGTCATGGCGGGCGATTTCCTTGGCGAGTACTCGGGCCTGGTTCACCCGGACCTCTTCCTGGCGTCGTTCGGCGAGGTGGGTGTTGAAGACCCGGACGGACCGGCCGCCCACCGTGGTGGTGACGGCCATGTAGCCGCGGTCCTCGGACCCACCGTCGGGGTACTCCACGTTGACGCGATCCGTCATCGGTGCCGCCGACAGCAGCGCCTGGCCGTAGCCTCCCGGGTTCCACGGCGCTCCCCCGCAGCGGCCCCAGCTCTGCAGAACCGACCCGTACTCGACGTGATAGACCAGCCCGAAAAGGCTCTCCAGGTAATCGCGGACCTTCTTCACGTCAGGCGCGCACGCCTCCTGCACGGCGATGACCTGCGGTGCGTACTCGGCGATCTGCGCCGCCCGGTCGACGTTGCTCTCCTCGCACGGGTTGCACAGGTTCCACGTCATGACCCGGTTGGGAACGACCTCCTTGACCGCGCCGACGGGCTCCGACCTGCCGGAGAGCGCACCGTCCAGTGCGCCGGAGCCGACGAGCGCCATGCACGCGACGATCACCGCACCCGCGAGCAACCCCGCGCGCCTACCGAACACCAGGGCCTCCCCAATATCGATGTACACGGCATCCGACGTCCTGTACTACGTATGTACGAGGTTATGGGACCCGGTGGTCGACCACACATTCACGGCTGGGGAAAGGGCGGCAGCTCGTCCATCACCCGCAGCAGTCTCCGGGCGGGGGCCGCCTCCTCCGGGCGTACGGACGAGGCGAGATCCTCCACGACTGTGCGCCCTGCGAAGACCGCCGCCCGGGCGGCTGCCTCCCAGCCGGGTTGATCGCGGTAGCCGGTGCGGTGCTTGCTGTCCCTCGCCGCCGCGGCTGCGGAGTGCCACTGCTCGGTCCGGCAGATGCTCTCCAGCAGGTCCAGCAACTCGGCCTTGCACGGCACGTGTGGGGCTCCGGCCAGTTCGAGGAGGAACGGGACCGTCGGGGCCGTCGCCTCACCGACAACGAACCCCAACGCGCAGATCACGTCGCCGAGTTCGTCGATGGCGAGACGGGCGGTGTCCTCGTCCGCGTACGCGATCCGGGACAGCAGAGCGGGGACAGCCCCTGCCGGTGCCTGCTGGGCACCGCGGAGTTCGCCCCAACGGATCCTTGAGACGCCTTTCAAGAGGCCAGGACGGCGCATCGAGCTGTGAGACATCGGTCAGCCCGGGGCCGGGGCGCTGTCGGCCGTGTCGCTGGTGCGCAGCAAGCGCAGGAAAGCCTTCACGCCCCCGATGATCTCCTGGTTGCCGGTCAGACGGTTCACCGTGGACTCGAACTCCTTGGACCCGTGTGAACTCGCCTGTCGCCCAGGTGACCGCGAGGACGACCGCGGCCGCCAGGACGTGGCCCGCAACCGCCGCCCGGAGCGGGGTCTCACGGGGTCACAATTGCGTTGCCGTGCACCGGCCGTCTTCGGTCCAATGCCTCCATGACTCATGACGGCGACACGGACCATCTGGAGCAGAACCGGCGCTATTGGGATGACCAGGCCGCCGCTTGGCACGGTCCGCTCGCCCGTGATCACTGGTCGCAGGTGGAACGACGGTGGGGATTGTGGGCGACCCCGGAGTCACAGGTCTCCGTGCTTCCCTCCGACCTTGCCGGGATGCGCGCCATCGAGTTGGGCTGCGGTACCGCCTACGTCTCGGCCTGGCTGGCCAGAGCGGGTGCCCATCCGGTCGGGATCGACCTCTCCGAGCAGCAGCTCAGCACTGCTCGGGCCATGCAGGCGGAGTTCGGCATCGACTTCCCTCTTGTCCTGGGCAATGCCGAGAAGGTGCCTTACGAGGACGACTCGTTCGACCTGGCGATCAGCGAATACGGCGCCTCGCTGTGGTGCGACCCCTACCGGTGGATCCCGGAGGCGGCCCGGCTCCTCGCGCCCGGAGGCCGACTGGTGTTCATGCGCTACTCACCCCTGTTCGCGCTGTGCGTGGGACCCGAGGGGTCGGCGTCCACCACTCTGTCCCGCACACAATTCGGCCTCACCCGATTGGACGGAGGGAATCATGTGCAGTTCGTCCTGCCGCACGGCGAGACGCTTCGTCTGCTCCGGTCCTGCGGGTTCGTCGTCGAGGACCTGATGGAGATACAGGCACCGCGGCCCGCGGAGCGGGACTACTCGGAAGTGTCCGCCGACTGGGCCCGGCAATGGCCCAGCGAGGAGATCTGGAAAGCTCGCCTGGCGGGCTGACGGCGCCGCGGGCGGTTGCTTGATCCACGGGTCGATGCCGGAGAATCAGTCACGTCTTCTTGCGCAGCAGGCGGGTGATCTCCCGGCCCGCGTCGTGCGACAGCCGCGTACTTCTCCCGTTGCTGACACCGAGCGCGGTGGCGAGCCTGCGTGCGTGCAGGTCGACCGCCGACTCGACGAGTTCGGCGAACGTGTGCGCCGCGTCCCGGCCGCCGCGCCAGGCACTCACCCATGTCACCGCCGCGACCAGCGCCGCGGGCCACCACCACGGGGCCACGGCGAGATACAGCAGAGCCCAGCCGGCGCGACGCGCGACGGAGCTGAAGGCGTCCCGCGCCGTCGTCAGGTCCGTCCGAGGTGTCTGGGGCAACAGCAACCACAGACGCGGCCACGCGGAGGACAGATCGATCCGGTAGGCGTCGAACACCCGGTGATCGACGGCCGCGAGCCGGTCCCCCATCCACGTGGGGCGCCGGGGCGGGGCGAGGGAGATGCGGTTGCGGGCCTCGTTCAGGGCGACCGTGTCCCCTTCGGCGGGCGGGATCCGGTCGGGGTCGAGTTCGTCGGGTATGTCCGCTGCGGCGGCGCGGCTGCGTACGGCACTGTGATAGCGGTCCTGGGCCTGGGTCCAGCGGCGAGAGCGCCACCGCGTGAGCGGAGCCGCGGCCCGGTCCAGCGGTGCGGGCCACTCCCCCAGCCACAGCCGCTCGACGCCACCGCCGAGGAACGAGGCCAGCATGCTCGCACCCGCCGCGGCGGCCACGACGAAGGCGGCGGCGAGGGCGATCGTCCCGTTGGAGTGCGCGGCGGGGCTGCCGGCCACGTCGTCCAGTCGGTCCGTCAGCAGACCGACGTCGAAGGCGTCTCGGTGTCCCAGGACGGAACCGGCGGCGGCCACGGAAACGTAGAGCAGACCAGGCAGGACGAGCACCGACACCCAGGTGTCCGCCAGCTTCCCGCCCAGGGTGGTGAGAAAGGCGTCCACGGATCAGAACCTCCTCAGCCGCAACGGCAGTCCAGTGATACGACACGACGGCGCGTCGGTGCCCTCAGGGATGTCGAAAGCGTGGACCAAGCGGGTGCAACGGTGGTCCTCCTGGCGTGGGCAGAAGTAGAACTCCTCGAGAGGGCGGCCTCCTTGTGCGTCCGCAAGCGCAGGGATGGGCCGTCGCGGGGCACCCGGGACACCGCACCGGCGCAGTAGCTCGGCCGTCTGACGCAGCAGCGTCGGCACATCGGCGGCGGGCTCCCCCAACTCGGCCAGGATATGGTCCAGTTCGGAACGCAGGCCCTTGCTGTCCGCCAACGAACGCATGCTGTCGACGCTCTTGCAGACCCGGGCGAGCTCCTGGGCCTGTCGGTCGCTCACCACCGTTGAGTCCCCCGCATTCACCCGGTCCGTCCTCGATCGACACCGCTTTCGTTCCTCCGTGTGTGGCCGTACCGTACTGGCACGCGCTCGGCCGACGGGAAGCGGGGGCAATGGCGCTGCAGTTGCGTGACGAACTAACCCGGGCGCTGCTGGCGCGGCTGAGCCTGTTCGCCGCCACGATGGACCGGGACGCGGTGCTGGCGCCCGAAGCGGTCCGGCAGGCACGGGAGTTGATGTCCTGTGTCGCCGATCCCGCCCGCGATCCACAGGCCGTCGGCGCCGTGGCCGGGCTGTACCGGGCGCGGTCCATGCTGCTCACGGGTGAGGCGGCGGCCGAGGCGCTCGCCGTCGCGGAAGCCCTGCGAGGCCTGGCGGGCCCGGGGGGCGACGAGGAGGCCGTGGACGACCGGCCGGACGAGCCCGTCGAGGAGACCTGGGCTCGGCTGGTCGAACTGGACCGCCGCGCGGCCCTGTTGGAGCAGGCGGCGGTGAATTCACGCGGCGATGTGGAGTTGCTGGCACAGGCGGAGGCAGCGGCCCGTGCGACGGTGAGCGCGGCGCCCCGGGCCCTGCTGCCACAGCGTGCCGCTGCGCTGCGGCGTCTGGGCAGCATCCTGCGCCTGCGCTACGAGGCCCATGGTGACCCGGCGCAGCTCGACGAGGCGATCCAGGTGCTGCGCGAGGCCGAAGTGGCCCACGGCAGCGGACATCCCGACCGCGGCGCGCTCGCCACGACCCTCGGGGTGGCGCTGCGGCTGCGGTACGAGCGGACCAACGCGCTGGGCGACCTGGAGGAGGCGGGGCGGTTCGGGCGCGTGGCCGTGGCGGCGGCCGAGGACGATCGCCGAGCGGCCCCGTCCGGTCCCAACGGGGCCGAGGTGGACCCGAATTGGGCCGGTTGCCTGCACAATCTCGGTATCGCGCTGCGGCTGCGCCACGAGCGGCTGGGCGAGCCGGCGGATCTCCAGGAGGCTCAGCGGCTGGGGCGGGAGGCGGCTGCGGCCTCCGTGCCCGGCCACCCCGGGTTCGGCATGATCCGCCTCGGCCTCGGCAACGCCACGACCGGCGAGGAGAGGATCGCGGCCTATGAACAGGCGCTGGCGGGGTTGCCGCCCGGGGACCCCGCACGGCCCCGCCTCCTCGGCAGCCTCGCCGACACCCTGACACAGATCTGCGTCCAAGGAGGCTCCCCGGCGGTCGCCGCCCGCGCGGGGGCACTGCTCGACGAGGCCCTGGCCGCCGTGCCGGACACTCACGCCGATCAGGCCCAACTTCTGTATCTGCGCGGCAGGTTGTTGACCGCGAGGCTCTTACGGACCGGCACGACGCTCGGCGGTGTGCCCACGCGGCAGCTTGAGGAAGCCCTTCAGTGCCACCGTGCCGCGGCCGTCCACCCGGCGGCGACGCCCCGGGTCCGGCTGTGGTCCCTGACGCACTGGGCCAACCTGGCCATGGTCGCCGACGACGTACGCCAGGCGGCACTGGCCTACGAGGACGCCGTGGCGCTCCTGCCCGTCCTCACCCCGCGGAACCTCACCGACACCGACACCGAGCACACCCTGACCGCGCTCTCCGGACTGGCCTGCGACGCCGCGGCCTGCCACGTGGCCGCCGGCGACCCGGAACGCGCGCTGGCCCTGCTGGAGCTGGGCCGTGGGGTGTTGCTCGGGCGCGGGCTCCAGGGCCGTGACGACATGTCCGAACTCGCCCGGCAGGACCCGCACACGGCCGAACGGCTGCTCGCGCTGCGCACCGCGCTGGACACCCCCGCTCCCGCCACCGCGGACCGCCTCACGGACGGCGCCACCGCCGCGGACACCCGGCACGTCCTCGCCGGCCAGTGGCACGACCTGCTCACCGAGATCCGCACCACCCGGCCGGGGTTCCGGCACTTCCTTCAACCGCCTCCGGTCTCGGACCTGCTGGCGCAGGCGGACGCCGGTCCCGTCGTGGTGGTCAACGTGAGCCGCTTCCGCTGCGACGCCCTGCTGCTCACCCGGGGCGGGCTGCGCGTGGTGCCGCTGCCGGAGCTGACCCTCGGCGGTGTCCGGCAACACGTCGACGCGTTCCTCACCGCTCTGCGGGAATTCACGGATCCGGAGCGTGACTTCCTGGAGGATCCCGACCGCCAGGACGTCCTCGACCTGGTCCTGCGCCGGCTCTGGGACACCGTGGCGGGCCCGGTCCTCGACGCGCTCGGAATGGACGGCGTATCCGCGCAGCCCGCGCCGCAGCGGCTGTGGTGGGTACCCACGGGACCGCTCACCCTCTTGCCGCTGCATGCGGCGGGGCATCACCGTGAGGTGGGCCGACCGGTGCCGCGTACGGTCCTCGACCGGGCCGTCTCGTCGTACACCCCCACCGTACGAGCCCTGGCGCACACCCGCGGCCGAGCGGACCACTTCCGCCGGCGCTCACACGAGGGCAAGGGTCGAACACGCCTGCTGCGGCGCCGCGCCGCGCCCAGCGGCTTTCTGGTCGTCTCCGTCCCCGACGTTCCGGGAGCCGACAGTCTGGAACGCGCGGCCGAGGAGGGGGCCTTGCTGGCGCGGACCGTGACCGGAGTACAGGTCCTGGGCGGCACGGACGCCACCCGCGGCCGTGTGCTGGAGGAGATCGGGCGCCACGGCTGGCTGCACTTCTGCGGGCACGGCGTGACCGAACCGGACAGCCCGTCCCGCAGCCACCTGGTGGTCCACGATCCGGCCGACCGGCGCCTGACGGTCGCCGACATCTCCCGGCTCGACCTGCCCGCCGCGGAGCTGGCCTATCTGTCCGCATGCGGCACCGCGGGCACCGGAGCCGCCCTCGCCGACGAGGCACTCCATCTGGCCAGCGCGCTCCAACTCGCCGGATACCACCATGTCGTGGGCACGTTGTGGGAGACCGACGACGCGGTCGCCCTGGACCTGGCCGAGAAGACGTACGCGGCTCTGGGGACGCCCCGGCCGGTCGCGGAACGCTCGGCTCAGGCCCTCCACACCGCTGTACGCGCCGTGCGCGACCTGTACCGGGACAGCCCGTGGTTCTGGGCCGCCCATGTCCATGTAGGCATGTGAACGCAGATACGGGGAGGGACAGCGGATGAGGATGTGGAAGAGGAACGGCGGGGCCAGATCCCGGGACCAGGCGGTCCAGATGGCCTACCAGTACGACCACGCCATCTCCGAGGAACTCGCCCGCGAGGGCGCGGAGGCGGGCAGCCCGCAGGCCATGGCCGTCTACGGCATCGGCCTCAGTGACCTGGGCCGGACCGACGAGGCGGTGCACTGGCTGGAGAAGGCGGCGGACGCCGGGGATCCGCTGGCGCGGGCCGCCCTGGCCACGCTCCACTGGGACCGGCAGAACGCCGTGCAGGCCGTCCGCTGGCTGCGAATGGCCGAGACCGCCCAGGGGCCGGTGGACGCCCGGATCTCGCTGTTACAGGTGTGGGCCCGCAGCACCGTCCCCTTCGACCGGCCGCCCCGCCCGGCCGGCACTCCCACCACCGACGCCGAGAAGGGCCGTGCCGCGGAGCGCGGCGGCGGCCTCTCCCCCGCCGAGTGGGAGGAGATCCGACAGAACCTGGGAGAGCACCGGTACGGCGACCCACGGGTGCTGTGCCTCGTCGCGCCCATCGCCATCGAGGCCGAGGCCTGGTTCACCGCCGCGGCCGAGACCGCGAAAGCCGGTGTGGCAGACACCCCGGACGGGCTGAGCCTGTCCCCCGACAACTGGCCCGTGCTCAAGGAAGTCCTCAGCCCGGACGACGACATGGCACCGGAGCACCAGCTGGCGGTGGGGGCTCTCGCCGCGCAGGCCGGGGACCTGGCCGGGGCGGAGGAGTGGTTCGCCGCCGCCGCCCGAAGTGGTGACCCGACGGCGCTGCTGTACCGGGCCGAGGTCCACCGCGACCGCCACGACATGGAGCGGGCGGAACCGTACTTCGAGGCGGCCTCCGACGCGGGGAGCGCGGAGGCCCAGTACGCGCTGGGCCACTGGCACGCCGGACGTGGCGACCATCAGGGCGCCGAGCGCTACTACCGCCTGGCCGCCGAGGCCGGGTACACCGACGCCTGGCTGAATCTCGGCGTGAGCCTGCGGCAGCTCGGCAGGCTCGACGAGGCCGAGCGGTGCTGTCGCCGGGCGATCGAACTGGGCGAGGTCGGCGACGGCTGGAACAATCTCGGCAACCTGATGCGGCAGCGGGAACGGATGGGCGAGGCCGAGGAGTGCTGGCGCAAGGCCGCCGCGGCCGGCAGCGGCCCGGCCATGACGAGCCTGGGCGTCTGCCAGTACGGGCGCGGCGAGGTGCAGCAGGCCGAGCAATCGTTCCGCGGGGCCGCGGAGTCGGGTGACCCCACGGGCATGCTCAACCTGGCGACCCTGCTCAAGCAGACGGGCCGTATGGCGGAGGCCGAGGGCTGGTTGCGGCGAGCGGCCGGGGCGGCGTCCTCCCCCTCCGCGGGCGTCACGGTCGGGGGCACCGCGCCATCGGAGACGCCCTCCTCCGACCGCGACGCCGTCGCCCGCTGGCTGTCCCGGAGCGATACCGACGCCGACCCCGCCGTACAGGAAGCCCTGCGGCGGCTGCGGCGCGACGAGGAATGACGCGGCGGCTTCCCCCCATTTCTCGAATCTGGTTCCGACCGGGAACGCGGTCACGGTCGGCGCGACGGTGCGGAGTTTCTCTACCGCGTAGTCGGCCGCCGAGCGCAATACGTGCACGGTCGATGCCGGTAACCGGCTTTCGGCCGCGGCCGCGGGTGGTGTCGAGGCGGCGAACGACGCTGCGGCACCGGCCGCTGTCGTCAGCACGGTACGCCGGGAAACGCTCATGTCTGTGCCTCCAGCGGGGAGTTGGGGCGGCTAGCGGTGGCAGGTGGAGGTGCCCGGACTCCATCGGCAGGCGATGCCCGCGAAGCCGCCGTTGTCGGTGACGTCGATGTCGAGCGTGTCGCCGCCGCGCAGCACCTGACGGTCCTGGACGAGTCCGTCGGCGCCGTCGCGGACCGTCTCGACCAGCCATCGTCCGGCGCCGATCGCGAGCGGCACTTCGGCGGTGCGGGCGGTACCGGCGTACACCCCGCCCAGGAACCAGCGGTCGCCGTCACGGCGGGCGATAACGGCCTCCTGACCGGGGCGGCCTGCCAGCAGTCGGGTGTCGTCCCAGGCGGCGGGGAGTTGGTCGTAGAAGGCGCGGGCCAGGGGCCGTTCGTCGTACGACTCCGGTGTGCCGGCGTACATCTGCAGGGCCGACTCGTAGACGACGGCGAGTCCGGTCTCGGCCGCGTCGGAGTTGGGACGCAGGCCGACGCGCTGGAAGGCGCCGGGGGTGAAGTCCATGGAGCCGATGATGTTGCGGGTGAAGGGCAGGGTGGTGAGGTGGGCGGCGGTGTTGGTGCGCTTCTCCTCGCCTGCGACGCCTTCCAGGGTCATGACCTGCGGCCAGGTGCGTTGCATGCCCTTGGGGAGCGTGGAGCCGTGGAAGTCGACCATGAGGTGGTGGGCGGCGGTCTCCGCGAGGATGGCGTCGTACCACTGGAGCATGGACTGCGCCTCGGAGTCCATGAAGTCGATCTTGACTCCCTTGACGCCCCAGCGTTCGAGCGTGGGCAGCCACTGGGCGCGTTCCCCGGGGGTGTCGAGGTCGCGTTGGTGGATCCAGACAATAATGCCGACGCCCTTTGCCCGTGCATGGTCGACGAGTTCGGGCAGCCAGCTGTTGTTCTGCCAGTTCGGGTCGGTGGTGTCCCACTCGTCGGACTTGAAGTACCAGCCCGCGTCGACGGCCTCGTAGGGCCAGCCGCGTTCGGCGGCGTAGTCGACGTAGGCCTTCTGCGCGGTGAGGCTCTGCCCGGCGGTGCGGCCGCCGGCGAGCCAGGTCCACAGGACGGTGCCGGGTCGGATCCAGCTGGGGTCGGTGACCTTGGAGGCGGGTGCCAGGTCGTCGGTGAAGGTGGAGCGCGTGACGGTGGCGAGGTCGCCAATGACCATGGCACGCCAGGGGGTGGCGAGGGAGCCGCTGGTCCGGACTCGGTCGTCGGCGAGCTTGATCCGATAGGTTCCGGTGCCTTGGGCGTGGGCGAGACGGGCGCCGGAGTAGGTGCCGGTGAGGTCGGACTCCGCGAGGAGCGTGTAGCCGCCGTCCGTGGCGAACAGGGCTTGCGGCGAGTAGTCGTTGGCGGGGGCCGTCGCCGCGGTGTACTGGGCGAACTGGCCCTCGTTGTCAGCCCGGTAGGTGCTGAGCCACGCGGTCGCGTCCTGCGGAAGGCGGAACGCGGACGTCTCGGCGAGGACGTCACCGAGGCCGGCGGGCAGGACGTACCGATAGGCGACACCGTCGGCGGAGGCGCGGACGACGAGGTCGAGCCGGGCGCCCGTGGGCGTGGCGAACGACAGGCGCGTTTCGGTCATGAGGGCCCGGCGTTCCAGCCGTTTGCCGGACTGGGTACGGTACCGCTCGTCCACGAGGCGGTCCTGGCGGTGCAGGAAGCTCAAGTCCTTGGAGAGGTCGGCCTGTTCGGTGACGATGCCGACGGGCGACGGCTCGATGACGGTACGGCGGTCGCGGGTCACGGAGAGGCTGACCGTGCCGGTCGTGCCGTCCAGGGATATCCGCGCGTGGGGTGCGTGCGAAGCGGCCCGGCCGGGGCCGGACACGGTCCAGGTGTGCTCGCGCTGTTCGGCCCGCGCGGGAACCGTCGTGAGAAGGGTGGCCACCAGGCCGGCGCACAGCGCGGCAGCCGCGGTCCTGATCGGAACCGCCATGAGAATCCTCCCTGTTGACGAGGTGAGGCGAGGTGAGCGCTGTGCGGCTACGGCAGTCCCCAGGCCGGGCCCGGTTCGCTGATGGCGACGGGCGCGATGACGAGGTCGGGGCGGCGGCCGGGGTGGACGAGTACCTCGCGGCCCTTGGGCAGGTCGATGGCGAGGGTCCCGTCGCCCAGGTCCTCGGTGTGGGCCGGGGTTCCGTCGTCGAGGAGCACGGTCAGGGTTCCGGCGAGGCCGTGGCGGAGCTTGAGCGGCTCGCCTGCCAGGCTCTTGATCCGGATGAACCGAGTGGTCCCTGCCTTGCGAACCGCGCTGACCAGAAAGGCGCCTTGGGTGCGGAAGTCGTGCAGGGTGAGGTCTTTCCAGGTGGACGGGACGGCGGGGAAGACGCGGATGACGCCGCCCCAGCTCTGACAGAACATGTCGTGCAGGGACTGCGAGGCGGACAGCGGCGTCTCGATCACCGGACCGGCCTCGGTGTAGTGCGTGTTGGGCCGGCAGGGGAAGCGGGTGCCGGTGTCGAAGAACTTGCGCAGGTAGGCGATCGCGGTGTCGCCGTCGCCGGTCATCGCGTGGATCGACGCGGCGCCGGTGTAGCTGTAGCCGCGGTGGGCTCCGGCCAGCGCGTGCCAGCGGACCACCGACTTCGTGATGAGGTCCCGGTGTTCGGGCTGGTCCCAGTTGACGAGGTACAGCGGGTACACCATCAGCAGGTGCGAGTAGTGGCGGTGGGACTGGGCGTACGGGGTGTCGGCACCGATCATGAAGCCGTTGCCGTCGACCGGGTACGGCGTGAGCCGGGCCAGGACCTCCTGCCAGCGCGGGGCCGACTCGTCGTCGAGGCCGAGCAGTTCGGCGGACTCGATGAGCGTCTGGCAGCCCCAGCGGATGAGCGCCAGGTCGTAGTTGGTGTCCTGCGGTGGCACCACCGGGTATTCGGGCGAGAGGGTGCTTGGCAGGTGGAGCTTGCCGTCGCTGCCCGGGGTGAGGAAGTGCAGGTAGTAGTTGATGGCCCGGCGCAGTACCGGGTAGATCGTGTCGCGCAGCAGCGACGTGTCCATGGTGTGCCGGTACGACAGCCAGACATTGTGCAGCGTCCAGGTCAGATCGCCGGTCTCGGCGCCGGTGCCGGGCATGCCCACGCCGCGGTTGGCGAACATGTCGGAACTGCGGCCGACGCCGGAGCTGTCGGAGCGGTAGGCGGCGGGCACGTTGGCGATGAGCTGTTCCTGGTTCTGGCGCAGAGTGGTGGCGAGCGCGTCGAGTTCCAGGTGATTGGAGCCGTGGATGAGCCAGTACTCCAGTTGGACGTTGAGGTTCCACCAGACCGCGGGCCACGGTGTCGGCTCCAGCCATGGACCGGAGGTGGCCATGACGGGGCCGCCGGCGCGGCTGGCGGAGGCGACTTTGTAGAGCTGGATCCAGTGGAAGCTCTGCAACCGCTGATCGGGGAACGAGACGAAGCTCTTCCGGTAGAACGCGTGCCACCAGCGGATGTGCCGTTGCCTGAGGACGTCGTGGGACGGGGCGCGCCGGAGGTTGCGCAGGGAGTCGGCCTCGGCGGCGGTGTCGGAGGGGAAGCTGTGGCCGACGCTGAGCAGCAGGTCGTCCCCGGTGCGGCGGTAGGAGGTCGCGGTCCTGCCGCCGCCGGTGAGGGGTTGGAGTGTCTGCTCGGTGCCGTCGGTGGTGGTCCGGGTGGTCCAGGGCGGGTTGGGGGTGTAGCCGGCGGGCGGGGCCTCCTGGATCTTCCGGGGGCTGATGGCCTCCTCGGGGTGGAAGGTCCAGGTGGGGGCTTCGTCGCCGTCGGCCGTCACACGGACGGCGAGGACCTCGTCGTGGATGAGGGCGGAGAGGCTGAGAGTGCCTGCGGTGGTGGTGACCGTTCCGGCGAGTTCGGCGTTCCACAGGCTCAGTCGCCAGTCGACGGCGGTGATGGTGCCGACCGGTTCGAGGGTGAGGTGGCCGACCGGCAGGCGGGCGGTGCCCCAGCCGCTGCCGAACTCGGGCCGGTGGTCCTGGACTCGGCCGTGCTGGACGGTGAAGCGGATGTGCCGGGTGTTCGGCTCCTGGTAGACCATGGTGCCGAGCAGGCCGTCGCCGAGGAAGGGGCCCTCGTACCAGAGGGTGGGCAGCTTGCTCCAGAGCAGGTCCTGACCGCGGAGGAAGCCTTCCCAGGCGCGGTCGGTGGTCATGGTGTCGCGGAGTCTCCAGGGGCGGCGTGCCTGCTCGGCGGCTAAGCCGGCATCGCCGGACTGCTCGGACCGTTCGGGCTGTTCGGCGTGGGCCGTCCCGGGCAGGGCGGCGGCTGCCGCGCCGCCCAGTGCGGTGCCGAGTACGGCTCGGCGGGGCAGGGGTGAGGTCTTCCCCGACTGCGAGGTCATCGTCGTCCTCCGGGTCTGAGGGGATCATCGATACATCGGGTGTATCGGGGAACGTAGGCATGCGCCATGCAACTGTCAAGAACCTTTACAGTGACAGAGTTCGGCCATTACTGAAGCAGACAGAGAGAGATGAGCCTCAGGATGCGCCTGAGCTGCCCCGATACACCGCCAACTCATCCGATGTATCGAGGGTCCTACGCCCGTACTCGTCCGCTCCGGGTCACTTCACGAAGCGGTACTTCAGATGGGTGGCGAGCGGGGTGTCCACCACCCGGGCCACTTCGAGCCGCCGGCCTGCGTCCAGCCCGCCGAAGAGCCGCAGCCCGTCTCCCAGCAGCGCCGGCACCACGTGCAGCTGGAGCTCGTCGACGAGTCCCGCATCGAGGTACTGCCGCACCGTGCTCGCGCCTCCCGCGATGTCGACGTTCCTCTCCCCCGCGGCGGCCTTCGCCTGCTGGAGGGCACTGTGGATGCCTTCGCTGACGAACGTGAAAGTGGTGCCGCCCTCCTTGACCAGGGTCGGCCGGGGTCGGTGGGTCAGTACGAAGACCGGGGTCCTGAAGGGCGGGTTGTCGCCCCAGAACTCCTCGCCGGTGTCGTACATCATCCGCCCCATGACCACGGCTCCGGTGGCGTCGAACCACTCACGCATCAGCTCGGAATCCCGGTTCTCCTCCCCACCACTCATCCCCTGGCGCTCCCGCCAGCTCGCCAGGTTGTGGATCCACTCGAAGAGCGGCTCGGCGCCGTCCCCTCCCGGGTTGTCCAGAGTGACGTCGGGGCCGGCGATGTAGCCGTCGAGGGACATGGCCAGATCAGCGGTGATGGTCACGATGGGTGCTCCTCAGGTTCTGGGGTGGTGGTGCCTTCACTCTCACGTCGATCGGGAAGCGGCGCATTCGACATCCGAGCACGCCTGTACCGAAGTCGACGTCCACCGATTCGCGCGCCCGGGCTGCGGGAGCGTCGCGCTGTCAGACCCTCATGCCACCGTGGAGGCAGGACGAGGGGAAGGAAGGGCCCCGTCATGGCCGATGTCGACGCACAGTTCCTGCGCAGCCTGTTCGACGAGGAAGGCAGCCTGCACACCGCGGGTCGCACCGCCCTGTATCGGCTGTACGGCCCCGAAGGCCTGCTCTACGTCGGGATCACGATCTGCCCGCTCACCCGGATACGCACCCACCTGCGCGAACAACCCTGGAGATCACTGGTCATCGCCATCCGGATCGACTATCCCGACGACCCGGAGACGGCCGAGCGCCAGGCCGTCCGTGCGGAGCACCCTCGGTACAACGTCGTCTTCAACGCACCCGCCCCTCCCCCGCCCGCCGACCCCGCCTCACGCCTCAGAGCCCAACTCTCCGTAGAGCAGCGGCGGCTCGCGGAACTCGAGGCCACCGTGCCCGAATCCTCCGCCCACCTGCGTCTGCTGACCCGCGCCGTCAGCACGAAGAGAACGAGAATCGCGAAACTCACCGAGGACATCAAAGAAGCGGAGAGCGCGGCCGCTCCTGTCCCACCGGAGCCCCGAAGGCGGCGCTGATGACCGGATCGGTCCGCTGCCGGACCCGATGCGGCCTGTCGTCGGCCCACCCGCGGGGATCAGGCTTGGTGCATGACCCGAGCATTGATCGTCATCGACGTCCAGGAGTCCTTCCGCGCCCGGCCGCTGTGGGAGACCATTTCCGACCCGAAGATCGCCGACAAGGTGAACCGCCTGGTCCGGCTCGCCCGCCGGGCCGGGGACCAGGTGGTGTGGGTGCTGCACTCCGAGCCCGGCACCGGCGGCGCCTTCGACCCGGCACTGGGCCATGTGCGGCTGCTGGAGGAAATCGAGCCGCCGACGGACGACGAGCCCCTGATCCACAAGACCTCGCACAACGCCTTCACCACCACCAACCTGCAGCAACTTCTCACCGAGCACTGCATCCGCGAGCTCACCCTGTGCGGCATCCGCACCGAACAGTGCGTGGAGACCACCGCCCGCGTCGCGAGCGACCTCGGATACCAGGTCACCTTCGTCGTCGACGCGACCGCCACCAACCCCGTCCCGCACCGCGACGCCCCCGAGGGCCAGAGCGTCGCCGCACTGCTCGCCGACCCCCGCACCCTGCCCGCCGAGGAGGTCATCCGACGTACCGAATACGCCCTCGCCGGACGCTTCGCCGCCATCGCCACGGTCGACGAGCTGGAAGCCGCGGCCGGCCTTCCGGCATGATGACCGAATCGTGAGCCACGTCGTCTTCTTCCTGGTGCCCGGAGTCCATCTGCTGGACCTGGCCGGCCCCGCGCAGGTCTTCTCCACGGCCGCCGATTTCGGGCACCCGTACACCCTCACCTACGTCGCCGAGCAGCCACAGGTCCCGACCGCCCAGGGGCTGCCGCTGGTGGCCGGCCTCGACTGGCCCGAGCTCGGACCCCAGGACCTGATCGTGGTGCCCGGCTGGCGCGCCGTCACCCTGGCCGACTCGCCCGCCATCGACGAGGCCTCCCTCCAGGTCCTGCGAGACCACCACGCCAAGGGCGGGACGGTGGCCAGCGTCTGCGCCGGGGCGGAGGCGCTCGGGCGGGCCGGGCTGCTCAAGGGCCGGCGCTGCACCACTCATCACGACGTGCAGGACGAACTGGCCGTACGCCACCCCGGCGCGCTCGTCGTCCGCGACGTCCTGTTCACCTCGGACGACCGCGTGATCACCTCGGCCGGCATCGCCAGCGGCATCGACCTGGCCCTGCATCTGGTCGCCGGCCGGCACGGCCCCGCCGTCGCCGCCCAGGTCGCCCGGGACATGGTGGTCTACGCCCGCCGCAACGGCCATGAGCCGCAGTCCAGCGCGATGTTCCGGCACCGCTCCCATCTCGACGACACCGTGCACCAGGCCCAGGACCTCATCGACACCCGCTTCGACGAGTCACTGCCCCTGCCCGCCCTGGCCACGGCCGTCGGTGTCAGCGAGCGCACCCTCACCCGTCTGTTCACTCGCGCCACCGGCCTCACCCCCCTCCGCTACCAGCAGACCCTCCGCCTCGAACGCGCCCAGCACCTCATCAGCCACGGCGCCACCGTCGACGCGGCCGCCCGCTCGGTCGGCTTCACGGACCCCCGCATGCTGCGACGCCTTCGCACGCGTACCGACTGACGACGAGGCCCGCCGGCGTGACGCAGGAGCTAGGTCCGGGGGATGTCCTTGATGAACACGATCCCGTCGGTCGCGGCCAGGTGCGCCGGGTCGAACGAGGCGTAGCCGTAGTACGGGGACACCCGGTGAGCGGGCCATGTGTCGGCGAGGGTGGCGGCCAGGCGGGCGGTGTCGATGACGCAGCGGTCCTCCGGGAGCGCGTACAGGAGCCCTTCGACGGTGTCCGGCGGCGGGGTGTCCACGCCCTGGTGCCGGATCGTGCCGAGGGCCGTGGCCAGGAAGGCGTACTCCTCACCCAGGCGGGCGCTCACGATCGCGCCGGCACTCCACCACTCCAGCAGCGGGTGGTCCCACATCCGCATCGAGCTCTTCTCCCGCTGGAGATGGGCGTTGTGGGCGAAGACCAGCACCGAGGTGCGCTCGGCGAGCGCGAGCAGGTTGTCGGCCATCATCGAGTCCCGCAGACCCAGCAGCCGGGTCATGCGGCTCGGTGAGGTGTCGGCCATCCAGAAGTGGTAGCGCAGCAGGCCGGTGGCGGTACGCCCGTACAGGCGCGCCCGGTCCCAGTCGTCCCTCGAGGTCGCCTGGATCAGGTGCGGGGTGTGTGCTTCGAGCAGGGCCAGGAGGTCGTCGGCGACCGTCCGCAGTTGACCGGCCTCGGCCGACTGCCCCACGGACCGGGCCGGGTCCATCATCGCGGCGGGGTCGGTCCATGGGTCGTCGGCGCCGAGCAGGCGGTCGAGTGTTTCCGCGGTGCACGGGAGCTGGTCCGCGTCGACCCGGGCCGACAAGTAGCCGTGGAGTGCGGTGAGGGCCTGCCGGGGGCTTTCGGCACCGGTGATCTCCAGCGGACCGTCGAAGCCGGCGAAGCGCAGCCGCTCGGACGCGGGCCGACCGTCGTTGTAGGCGCGCATCCAGCGCACGAGTTCGCGGTTGGCCGCGGAGGCGCCGAAGCCGTGGCTGAACCCGTGCTCCATGACCTCGTCGAGGGAGCCCGTCCCCGTGGTGACGTACTCGTCCACGACCAGGCCCCTCAGGCAGTCGCTCT
Source organism: Streptomyces sp. WM6386 (assembly GCF_000972385.1). Taxonomy (GTDB): domain Bacteria; phylum Actinomycetota; class Actinomycetes; order Streptomycetales; family Streptomycetaceae; genus Streptomyces. The sequence continues at coordinate 115,529 of NZ_JXTE01000029.1, read as the reverse complement.
CGATCGTGATCGTCCGGTAGCCCTCCTCTTCGACGAGCTGCCGGAAGACGTCGTTGCGCAGATCGAGCAGAACGTCCTCGCCATGGGTGGGCTCCCCCAGGGCGAGCACCCGCGGCCGGGTCGGGAACAGCCCCATGACGGCGGCGGCCTCGACGGCATGGACGGTGTCCTTGAAGTCAGTAGCCATGCCTTCAACGCTATCGTTGAACTTTCGGTTGAAACTTTCCCTCGATATCAGCAGGATCATGGGACGAAACCTTCAAAACAGCGAACGGCTCAGGCCGGTCGACCTGGCCCGTGGGCACGGGCTGTCCACACAGGCGGTCAGAAACTACGAGGAGGCGGGCATCCTTCCGCCCGCCGGTCGCACTCCGCACGGCTACCGCACCTACACCCCGCTGCACGCGCGGGCTCTGCGGGCGTTCCTCGCCCTGGTGCCCGGGCACGGCCACCAGACGGCGACGTCGATCATGCGGGCCGTGAACGAGGACGCGACCGAGGAGGCGATGCGCCTCATCGACGAGAGCCACGCCCAACTCCTCGACGACCGGCGCACCCTGCACGCCGTGGAGCGCGCTCTGCGCGACCTGGAGCCCACGCCCGAGCCCGACGAAGTGGCCCGGTCCGCCGGTGAGTTCATCGGGGTGCTGGCGGGGCAACTCGGCATCCGGCCCGCGACGCTGCGCAAATGGGAGCGCGCCGGGCTGGTACGCCCGCGCCGCGATCCACTGACCGGATATCGCGTCTACGGCGAGACCGACGTACGGGACGCCCGGCTCGCCCACCAACTCCGGCGCGGCGGCTACCTGCTGGAGCAGATCGCCCCGCTGATCGCCCAGGTACGCGCGGCGGGCGGCCCGGAGCCGCTGGAGGCCACCCTGCGCGACTGGCACGGCCGGCTGTCCGCCCGCGGGCGGGCGATGCTGGCCGGGGCCGCGGAGCTGGAGGCGTATCTCCGCGAACGCGGACAGCGTCCCTCCTCTCCGACCTTTGACAGTCCAGGAGGGCCGGGCTAAGGCAGGGTCGAGTTCTCGATCACCCCGGGCGAGGAGCACTACAACCCGATCGGCAGCGTGCACGGCGGCGTCTACGCCGCCCTGCTCGACTCGGCGACAGGGTGCGCCGTGCAGTCCGCGCTCCCGGTCGGCATGGCGTACACCTCGCTCGACCTGACCGTGAAGTTCCTCAAGCGGATCACCGCCGGCACGGGCCGGGTCCGGGCCATCGGTACGGTCGTCAGCCGAGGCCGGCAGACCGCACTCGCCGAGGCCAGGCTGATCGACGCCCAGGAGCGCCTGCTGGCCCATGCCACGAGCAGCTGCATGCTCTTCCCGGTGCCCGCCGACTAGCGTGCTTCGCCGTGCCGTTGCAGGAAGGCCGCGAGAGCGGCCGTGAGTTCGGCAGGCGTGTCCTCCTGGACCAGGTGGCCCGCGCCGGCGAACCGTTCCAGACGTGCATCCGGGATGCGGGCGCCGAGCTCGCGTCCCTTCTCACGGGGGATCCAGGTGTCGTCCTCCCCCCAGCAGATCAGCGTGGGGATCGTGATGTCGGCGTACCGGTCCTGGATCTCGTCGGTGTGGTCCTGGGTCGCCTGGGCGATCTGCCGGTAGAAGGCCGCCTGGCCTGGGTCGCCGAGCCAGGGCCGGACCAGTCGGTCCAGGACGGCCGGGTGCAGGCCGGGGCTGCTGGCCGAGCTGACGTATTCGCGTACCAGGGCCCGGTGCAGTGCGGGCGGCAGTTGTTCGAAGACCGCGGAGTGTTCGCCGACGAGCCGGAAGAACGGCGAACCCCATGGGGCCAGTGCGACCGGATCGACCAGGGCGAGCGCACGGTAGCGGGCTCCGTGCAGCAGATGCGCTCGCAGACTGACGGCACCGCCGAAGTCATGGGCGACCACGAGGGGTTCGTCGAGGCCCCAGTACGCGAGGAGTTCAGCGAAGACCCTCCCCTGTGCGGCCAGGGAGACGTCCTGGCCGGTGGACTTCTCCGATGCGCCGTAGCCGGGCATGTCCCACACGAACACCTGGTGGTCGCGGGCCAGCGCGCGGGCCACGGAGCGCCAGACGTACGACGAGAAGGGCGTGCCGTGCAGCAGCACGACCGGGTCCCGGCCGGGCGGGCCGAGGCTGCCCCAGCGCACCTCCCCCGACGTGCTGCGGAACGTCTCGGCCAAGTCCCAGTCACTCACGAGTGCCGCTCCTCTCCCACAGCACGGTCAAGGGCGGACCCGTCGGATGCATTCCGCCGCCCTCAGTCCCGGCGGGCGTTCAGCGCGTCCACGGCGGCGCGGGCGTCGCCGATCGTCGTGTAGTCGATCGCGATGAAGTTCACGGGCCTGCCTCGCTCCCGTTCGCAGAGTTGGACGCGGTCCAGCACGTACTGGCGGGCGTTGACCTTGCCCGCGTCCAGTCGGCTGCCGCCGTTGGCGGTGATGAAGTGGTTGAGGAGGAACAGGCGTTTGCCGGTGCCGCCCCGGTGGGGCACGCAGCTCATCTCGTCGGGGCTGCGGAACGCGAAGGGGGTCTCCATGCCGTAGCGGTAGAAGTTGCGGTACCAGGCCTCCGGGCCGTCCGCCTGCTCGGCGAAGACGACGAGCCGGCGGCCGCTGTCGATCATCTCTCCCAGCGTCGGCCAGGGCTCCGCGGGGTCCGGGTCCGGTGTGTAGACCAGGTCGGACAGTCCGGCTTGGGCGAACGCTTTCGCGGTGTCCTCGCCGGTGATCGCGTCCTGGACGATGAGCGTCACGACGTCGGTCGGATGGTCACGCATCCAGTCCCCGATCTCACGCAGCTCCGGCATCAGCTCGATCGCTCCCGCACGGCACACGGCATGGCACAGCCACAGGCCCTCGCGGGGCGGGTTGACCTTGTCGACGGCTCCGGCGATCAGCGCCCGCTGATCGGTGCTGAAGTCGGACTCGGAGAGCCGTGCGGTGATCTCGTCGGGCTTCTCCCAGCGGTAGGTGTCGAGCTGCAGGCCGCGCACCCCGTCGTCCAGTTGTGTGGTGATGGCAGGGTCCTGGAGCGGGCCGATGAACCGGTCGACAGTGGTCGACATGGCATTGTGCGAGGTCAGGTACGCCACTTCGTCGTAGGGCCGGTCGCACAGCCGCACGCTGCCCTGGCACCGGCGGGCCGCCGAGGGGCTCGCGACGAGCGGCACCAGCACGACGCCGGCCAGGGCCACGGCGCACGTCCCGACCGCCACCGGGCGCACGTACGGTGACGCGGTCCGCAGGGTGGGCCGGACCTGGAGGGCCCAGCCGAATCCGGCGAGCAGTGCTCCGGCGATCAGGGGGACCAGGGCGGCGTAGAGGGCCGCGGCCACCATGTCGTCGAAGGCCGTGCGCTGGAGATCGTCGACTAGGCGGGCCAGGCTGGGCGGCCAGCTCCCCGGCGGGCTGATCAGCCGGCCGTCGCTCACCACACGCACGAGCACGACGACGAGCGCGGTGAGGAGACCGCCGGCGGCCAGGGCCCAGCCCAGCAGCATCGGTCTGCGGCCGGGTGCGGGGGACGCGGTCAGCCACAGCACCACCAGGGCGGCGACCAGCAGGGCGGCGGCGACGGCCTCCACTATCCCGAGTCCGACCGCCGTATAGGCGCGCGCCCGGTGGAGGGCCGCCAGGTCGTTGCCGGACGCCTCGAGCACCTTCTCCAGGTTCCAGCCGGTGCCACCGGCGAGCGTCTGCAGTCGGGCGGTCGCATCGGTGGTGCGATCCGACACCGCCACGGGAGCCACGGTGGCCAGGGCGGTGGCGATGTCCCCGTCGGCCAGGGCCACTTCGATGTCGTCGCGCAGCGCCGCCCGGTCCTGCTCCGGCAGGGCGTTCAGGATGCGGTCGGCGGCCTTGGACGCCTGTTCCTCGGAAAGCGGCAGAGCGGGCAGTGTGCCGGGGACGCGTCCGGCCGTCACGTCCTTCAGAGCGGCGGAAAGGCCGGTCGAGAAGGCATCGAAGTCCGGCTCGGTACGGTTCTGCACGGCGGCGACCAGGTCCCCGAAGTAGATCTGCGTCAGGTCGTTGATGTTGGTCAGCACCGGGCGCAGATCGACGCTCAGGACAAGGCTGCTCCGGTCGCCGTTGAGGTATCCGACCACGGCCTCGATCTGCTCATGGGTGAGTTCCCGGGCCGTCTCCGGAGGAAGGACCAGCTTGACGTTGGACGTGAGCACGGCTTCCGGGACCGGCAGCCCGGCCAGAAGGTTCCGGGTCACGGCGCCCGCCTTCGGGTCGACCAGGACCTGGTCGTAGAGCCGGTCGTACGCCGATTCCTCGTCCAGGACGGACTGGTAGAACGCCGCGGAGACGACCGTGTCACGGGCTGTGGCCGCCACTGTGACGACCAGCGTGCAGAGCGCTGCCGCGGCGAAGGCGAGGAAGCGCAGCCATCTGCGCGAGGTCATGGGATCCATGGGCCACCTGCTCCTCATGGTGATCGCGCCGCGCGCAGGCCGCAAACGGTACGGGTACTCCCGGCCGGCCGTGTTGGTGAGGTCCGTGTGTCAGCTGGTCCGTGGTGGGGCGGCGGCGGGGTCCTGGAGGTGCTGGAAGAACTCCTCCAGCAGGGCGAGGAGGCCTTCGACGGCACGGGTGTGCTGGTCCTGCGACCACGGCGAGTCCGGCCGGCCCTCGGGAAAGACGATCAGGAGGACCTGCGCCATCCAGACGAGGTTCTCGCCCACCCCGTACGTGGCCGCGAGCCACTCCCGCAGACCGTCCAGCACCACTCCGCCGCAGCCCTGGTCGTAGCCGTCGAGGTACGCCGTCACCCCCTCGTAGGTGCTGCGGCCGACGTACATCCCCGTCCGATCCCTGAAGTTCTCCCAGAACCTCTGGTGCGAGTCGGCCGGTCGGTGTCTGAACCGGCGCCAGGCGGCCGGAATGCGGGAGAGGTCGGTGCCGATGCCCCACGTGGAGAACGACACCACCTCCGTGCCGACGTCCAGTGCCGTCAGGAGAATGCCGGTGCGTGCGGCCGGGTCGACAGGGCCGGACTTCCTCACCCAGACGTAGGTTCCTGGCGGATCACCCTCGTGATGGGTGACCACGAAGTCCGTTCCGTCGAGGATGAAGAACGCGGCGCGCACGGCGCCGTGTCCGTCCCATGACTCCTCGATGGTCAGGCTCAGTCGCCGCGCCACCTCGTCGAGGTCCAGGGAGAGCAGGGCCATGGAGACCAGCGGCCCGGTCGTGGCTTGGAACATGGAGCACTGCACCGCCGGCTCGGTTGCGGAGTGGCTCGTGGCGTCCGGGATCACAGGTCTGCCTCCGTGAGGATGCGGTTCATACGGGCGGGCCGCAGTGCCGGGTTGGCGGCGGCGTCGTCGGCCACGTTCGGGTCGGGGTCCGACAGCAGTCGGTCCAGCAGTGCGTCCGTGATGTTGGGGTGGCGGGCGACCCCGCGGCGCAGGAAGGGTTCCTGGGCCGCGCCGAGTTCCTGGAGCGCCGGCACGGGGAGTTCGGGGTCCTGGAGGGCGATGTAGCGCACGTTCGGGGTCGGTTCGTCGACGAACGTGCGCAGTGTGTGGCGGGGGAAGTTGGGGTGCTCGACGAGCAGGGGGCGGTGGTGGAAGACCTCGCCGTGGGCGCGTACCAGCCGTTCCAGGACGTCCGGTGGTGCGTTCGGTCGGCGGGCGGCGGTGCGGCGGACCGCCACGTCCGGGTCGTTGTCCAGCCGATGCCATGACTCCTCGGGCAGGTCGCGGCTGCCGGCGAGTACGCGCCGGAATATCGCGTGCCGGCAGTCCAGATAGCTCAGACGCTCGTCCAGGGGCGCTTCGCGCATCCAGTCCGGTTCGGTGAAGTTCCAGGTCATCGCCACCTCTGCGTCGATGTCGCCGTCCGCGCGCTGGGCTTCCACGAGCGCGTACAGCCGGTCGCGCGTGGCGGCGTCGACATGGCGGCTCTGTGCCACGGCGACGCGTACCAACGGGTCGTCGAGGTCCAGGAGTCGGGCCACCATGTCGGCGGAGAGGTGGGGGTTCCCGGCCACGGCCCGCTGGATGTCCTCGTCGCCGGTTCGCATGAGCTCGGTGAACTGGTGCCAGGTAAGCGGGACATACCACGCCACGTTGGCTCGCACGGCGGGGTCGGCGAGACAGCGGTCCCGCCACTCGGCCGGGACGCCCGGTTGCCTGTGCTGGGTGGCCGCCGCACGCACCGCCGGGTCCGGGTCGGTGAGCAGTGCCGTCTGCACCTCGGCCGGCCGGTCGTACCAGGATCCGGCGACCGCGGCGCGCAGCTTGGGATCGGGCGCCGCGACCAGCGATGTGCGGGGCTGACCGTAGACCTCCTCCAGGTCGCCGAGGACGGCCGTCGAACCACGCTCCACCAGATGGTGGATGAAGTCCGCCCGGGCGTCGCGGATCGCCGGATCGGGATGCGTGGCGATCCTGCGGCGCATGGCCGGGGAGATCCGTTCCGCGCGGAGGCCGGCCATGACGTCACCGTCGTCGTGCACCAACAGCGCCTCGACCACGGCATCCGGCAGCCGCTCCCGGCGCCGGGCCATCCCGTGCCGGCCGGCCCTGTGTGCCGCGATCCGCACGAGGACGTCCTCGGGGGCAGCCGGGTTCCGGGCCAGCCCGGACAGGCACGGATGGTGCAGGTTCGTCATGCCCTCAACATATTCGGCGCACGCGGCCGATTCCTCGCCGCCCTCGCGGGTGGGCCGAGGGCGGCGGGCCGTCGCGGTTTTCGCGCCGCGGTCTGTCCGGTCAGACGGTGGGCGCGCCGTTCAGGACGTCGACCCTGCCGGTGTCCAGCGAGTAGGAGGCGCTGATCACGGCCAGATCGCCCTGCCTGGCGAGCGGCGACAGTGAGGTGTTGGAGGGCGGCGCGGCGGCGGTCTGCGTGGCGTGGACGCGGATCATGGCGTCGACCGGGTCGGCGGCCTTCTGCGCGACGGTCGCCTCGTACGCGGTGCGCAGGGACCGGGAGATCGCCTGGAGGTTGCCGGGCAGCGTCGCACGGTCGTGCATCGCCTTGTACGCCGCCTTGATGGCTCCGCAGCGCTGGTGTCCCAGGACGACGATCAGCGGGGTCCCGCCGTGAGGGGTCCGTACTCGACGGAGCCGGTGACGACCGGTGCGACCACGCGATCGCCGGTGCGTATGACGAACAGGTCACCTATGCCGGTGTCGAAGACGAGTTCCGGCGGCACCCGGGAGTCGATGCAGGACAGGACGACGGCGTACGGCTTCTGCTCCTCGGCGAGGGCCTCGCGGCGGCGGGGGCCCTGGTCGGGGTGGGCAGCGTGCCCTTCACCCAGCGCCGGTTCCCCTGCATGAGCCGGGTGACGTGCGCTCTCGACCGATCACCGGGGACCGACGCTGTCATGGTCTGAACACGGAGCGCTTCATATCCGTAACGGTTCAAAGGAGCCGTGATCGGGTCCCGCACACATACATGCAGGAACGGCCCGACACGTTCAGCCGGGCGCGGTCGCGGGCCACCCGTCGTCGAGAGGTCGGAGTCGAGTGAGGAAAGCAAGGCGAGCAGCGCCCGGCAAGGCAGTTGCGGGAGTCCCCACGACTCAGCCGACTCCACCGCCACAACGGCCTGCGCAGCCTGCGCAGCCGAAAGCGACCGGGCGTAGAAGGGGCATGTCCTTCACCCACAACTGGCGGGTGGCGCGGCGACTGCGGGCCATCCTTCTGATCCCGGTCGTGGTCACGCTCGTGCTCGGCGGATTCAGGGTGACGCGCGCCGTGGACACCTGGCAGCGCGCCGACGACGCGGTCCGGGTCGCGGAGTTGGTGCAGGCGGCGAACAAGTACGCCAGCGACGCGATCAACGAGCGTGATCTGTCGGTCGTCCCGTTGCTGCGGGGCGACACCGACTCGAGTGCGGTCGCCAAGGCGCGCAAGATCACCGATCAGGACAGGGCCGCCTTCGACAAGTCGGTGGAGCGGATGCCCCGGACCGAGCGTCTGCTGAGAAGGGTCGAGGTCGTCCAGAGCGGCGGCAAGCAACTCGCCGGAATACGTGAAGCCGCGTTCACGTCCGCGCTGCCCGGGGTGCAGACCGAGGAGAAGTACCACCTGATCCAGCACCCGCTGATGGAACTCTCCAACGAGCTCGGCTTCGGCAGCAGCAACCAGGCCAGCTTCGGCCGCGCCCTGTACGCCATCTCGCTCACGCAGGCGGCGGAGTCCCTGAGCCGGGCCATCGGCACGCACATCCTGGCCGAGGACCGCAGCAAGCTCCAGGAGGGTGAACTCGCCTCCCAGCTCGCCTCGTTCCGCTCCTACGCCTATCTCCAGCAGGTCGCGCTGGTGGAGTTCGACGGCGCCGCCACGAGCCAGGACACGGCACGGCTGAAGAAGGCGCTGGCAGCCGCGAAGACCAAGGGCGAGCAGCAGGTCACCCAGTCCGCGGCGCGTGCCAAGGCGGCCGGAGAGGACTACGTCGTCCCGCCGGCCATGACGACGATGATCAGTGAGATCGCGTCGGGGAAGTCGGCCGGGGATCTCGCGAAGCAGGGCATCACCACCGACTCCTTCTTCGCCGCGTCCACGCTCTCCTTCGACGCGTACCGCCAGGTCGAGGTCTATCTCAGCGACACCGCGCTCGCCAACGCGAAGGACATCGCCGACAGTGCGCGCCGGGACGCCATCGTCCTGTCGGCCGTGGTCCTCGGCGCCGTGCTCGCCGCGTTCCTGATCGCCGCCGGGGTGGCCCGTTCGATGAGCCGCCGGATGAGTGTCCTGCGCGGTTCGGCGTTCCAGATCGCCGAGCAGCGGCTGCCGGCCCTGCTCTCCCAGCTCAACCGCTCCACTCCCGGCCGGGTCGACACCCGGGTGGCGCCGATCCCGATCACCTCGACCGACGAGATCGGCGAGGTCGCCCGGGCCTTCGACCAGGTGCACCGTGAGGCGGTGCGGCTGGCCGCCGAGCAGGCGGCGCTGCGGGGCAACATCAACGCGATCTTCACCAACCTGTCGCGCCGCAGCCAGTCGCTCGTCGAGGGTCAACTGGCCCTGATCACCGACCTGGAGAACAACGAGGCCGACCCGGACCAGCTGGACAACCTCTTCCGCCTGGACCATCTGGCCACCCGTATGCGCCGCAACGGCGAGAACCTCCTGGTCCTCTCCGGCGAGGAGTCCAACCACCACGGGATGCCACAGCTCGCGCTGATCGACGTGCTGCGGGCCGCCGCCTCGGAGGTGGAGCAGTACGAGCGGATCGAGCTCTCGGGCGTCCCGGAGGCCGAGATCCACGGCCGTGCCGTGAGCGACCTCGTACATCTGCTGGCCGAACTCCTGGAGAACGCCACCGCGTTCTCCTCACCGCAGATGAAGGTGTACGTCACCGCGGGCCGGCTTCCCGACGGGCGGGTCATGGTGGAGATCCATGACAGCGGCATCGGTCTGACGGCCGAGGACTTCGCCGCCATCAACCACAAGCTCGCCCATCCGCCGACCGTCGACGCCAACATCTCCCGGCAGATGGGGCTGTTCGTGGTCGGCCGGCTCGCCGACCGGCACGGCATCCGCGTCCAGTTGCGGCCGTCGCGACAGCAGTCGGGAACGACGTCGCTGATCATGCTGCCGCACACGATCACCTACGCGGCGCCGCATGAGGTTCCCGTCGACTCGACCGCCGGCTTCCCCTATCCCCTGGAGGACGCACCGCACTTCGCGGGTCCCGACGGGAGCATCGTGGAGGCGGTTTCCCAGGGCGGTCAGGGGGCCCACGCGGTTCGGGACCAGTCGGGGACGGATGCGATGAGCCGCTACCTCTACCGTGAGGAGCGTCGCCGCCAGGTGGGACACGACGAGCACGAGGACGCTCCTCGGTAGGGAGCCGTCAGGCCCCGGAGTGCGACGCCGCCTGCCCAACAGGGCGCCGCACTCCGGCCGATGGGCCCACAACAGCGGTGTTCGACCTGTCGGACATTGTTCGAAACCTCTTGACGCTGCACCACACCCCGTTTGACACTCTCGCAACACGACGTCACACAGCCGAAACGCCAGGGTGTCCACCGCCGAGGCCACCCCCGTCGACGGCTCGCTCCGCCACGCCTTTTCCCTCCCCCGTCAGCCATGCCTCAGCAGGGAAACCCCACATGACGTACTTCGCACGTCCGCGCACCCGCGCGAGACGCCGGGCGGGCCGACTCGCCGGCCTGACCGTCGCATCGCTGTTCCTGGGCCTCACCGCACCCCTCGTCCCCGCGCAGGCGGCGGACAGCGCGGACGTCACCGACGGACTGGCTCTCTGGTACAAGCTCGACGCCTCCTCCGGCACCACCGTCACCGACGCCTCCGGCAACGGCCGGGACGGCACGGTCAACGGCACCGCCGGCTGGACAGGCACCGGCCAGGGCCTCGCCTTCAACGGTTCGGACACCTACATCAAGGTGCCGAACGACGTCATGAAGGGCATGGACTCGATCAGCGTCTCCATGGACGTGCTGATGGACGAGTCGCAGGTCGGCCCGTACTTCATCTACGGCTTCGGCAACACCACCAGCGGCGCGGGCAACGGCTACCTCTTCGCCACCGGCAACTCGCTGCGCACCGCCATCGCGTCGGGCAACTGGTCGACCGAGCAGAACACCCGGCCCACCGACTCGCACAACCTGACCCGCTCGGTGTGGAAGCAGCTCACCTACACCCAGACCGGCACCACGGCCGTGCTGTACGAGGACGGCGCGGAGGTCGGCCGCAACACCTCGGTCACCACCACCCCGGGTTCCATCGGCTCGGGCACCACGACCGCCAACTACATAGGCAAGTCGGTCTACACCAGCGACAAGCTCTTCAAGGGCAAGATCCGTGACTTCCGGGTCTACGACCGCGCACTCGACGGCTCCGAGGTCGAGCAACTCTCGCTCCCCATCGCCGAACAGGGCGTCGCCGACGACAAGGCGGCCCTCACCCTGGGCGACACCAGCGCGGTGACCGCCGACCTGACACTGCCCAAGACCGGCACGGCCGGCAGCTCCTCCATCACCTGGGAGAGCGACAACACCGACGTCGTCTCCGACTCCGGCGCGGTGACCCGCCCCGCGGCCGGTGAACCGGACGGCCACGCCACGCTGACGGCGACCCTGAAGAAGGGCCCCGTGAGCGCCACCAAGACCTTCGAGGTCACGGTCCTGCCCGCCTTCGACGACACGACCGCCGTCCAGCGGGCAGCCGAGGCACTGACCGTGCACAACCTCGACGACGTCCGCGGCAACCTCACGCTCCCGGCCGCCGGCGACCTGGGCACGGAGGTGTTCTGGTCCTCCGCGAACCCGGACGTCGTCTCCGCCGAGGGCGTGGTCCACCGCCCCGCGCACGGCGACGGCGCCTCGACCGTCGAGCTGACCGCGACCGTCACCAAGGGCGAGGCGACGAAGACCCGCACCTTCACCGCGAAGGTCCCCGAACTGCCCGAGAAGGAAGCCCTCAAGGGCTATATGTTCAGCTACTTCACCGGCGAGGGCACCTCGGACGGCGAGCAGCTCTACTCCGCACTCAGCAAGGGCAACGACCCGCTGAAGTGGCGGGAGTTGAACGACGGCAAGCCGGTCCTGACCTCCACGCTCGGCGAGAAGGGCCTGCGCGACCCGTTCATCATCCGCTCGCCCGAGGGCGACAAGTTCTACCAGATCGCCACCGACCTCAGGATCTACGGCAACGGCGACTGGGACGCCTCCCAGCGGACCGGCAGCAAGTCCATCATGGTCTGGGAGTCCACCGACCTGGTGAACTGGACCAACCAGCGCCTGGTGAAGGTCTCCCCCGACGCGGCCGGCAACACCTGGGCCCCCGAGGCGTACTACGACGAGAAGCTCGGCGAGTACGTCGTCTTCTGGGCCTCCAAGCTGTACGACAACGAGGCCCACACCGGCGACACGTACAACCGCATGATGTACGCGACGACCCGTGACTTCTACACCTTCAGCGAGCCCAAGGTCTGGGTCGACCGCGGCTACTCCGTCATCGACTCCACGGTCATCCAGCACGACGGCGAGTACTACCGCCTCTCCAAGGACGAGCGGAACAACACCTCCTCCACGCCCAACAGCAAGTTCGTCTTCGAGGAGAAGAGCGACACGCTCCGTAACCTCTCCTGGACCGCCGTCGCCGAGGGCATCGGCAAGGGCACGATGAACGCCGCCGAGGGTCCGTTGGTGTTCAAGTCGAACACCGAGGAGAAGTGGTACGCGTTCCTCGACGAGTTCGGCGGACGCGGCTACATCCCCTTCGAGACGACGGACCTGGCCTCCGGCAACTGGACCCCGTCCACCGGCTACGACCTGCCGTCCAAGCCCCGGCACGGCACGGTGCTCCCGGTCACCCAGGCCGAGTACGACCGGCTGCTCAAGACGTACCAGCCGGACCAGATCATCACGGGTGTCGAGGACGTCAAGGTCAAGACGCGCATCGGCCAGGCCCCGGTCCTGCCCGCCACCGTCATCGCCGAGTCCGCGGGAGGCGTGAAGCGTCCCGTCGCCGTCACCTGGGAGGACGTGGCCGCATCGCAGTACGCGCAGGCCGGCGTCTTCACGGTGAAGGGCGACCTCGCGGGCGACTCCGCGATCGACGTCAGCGCCGAGGTCACGGTCTCCGCCGAAGGCCCGGACGTCCCGGCCGACCTGCTCCTGCACTACGACTTCGACGAGAGCGGCGGCAGCATCGCCCGTGACTCCAGCGGCCATGGCAACCATGGCACCTACGTCCGTACGCCCGACTTCGGGACCGGCGTCGAGGGCGGCTCGTTCAAGATGTCCGGCGGCAACAGCAGCTCCAGCTCGCCGTACGTCAAGATCCCAGGCGGCGTGCTGAAGGACACGAACAGCGTCACCGTCTCCACGTACGTCAAGTGGAAGGGCGGCGACAACTTCCAGTGGCTGTTCGGACTCGGCCCGGACAGCAACAAGTACCTGTTCGCCACCCCGTCCAACGGCGGCGGTAAGCTGTTCTCCGCGATCACCAAGGCCACCTGGTCCGGCGAGAAGCAGATGATCGGCGGCTCCCGGCTCACCGCCGGCGAGTGGCAGCACCTCACGGTCACCCTGGACGGAGCGACCGAGACGGCGATCCTCTACGTGGACGGCGCCGAGGCGGCCCGGGTCAGCGGAGTCACCATCAAGCCGTCCGACCTGTACGACTCGGCGAAGGACTACTCCGGCTACATCGGCAAGTCCCTCTACTCCCCCGACCCCTACTTCGGCGGCGAGGTCGACGACTTCCGGATCTACAACCGGGCCCTGACGCCCGCCGAGATCCTGGAGCTCAGCGGCAACACCACCGGGATCGCCGCGGCGACCCACCCGGCGCTCAAGACCGACGCGATCATCACCGACAAGGCCGGCAAGATCGTCCTGCCGCTCACCCCGGGCAGTGATGTCACCGCTCTGGCACCGCAGTTCACCCTCGCCCACGGCGCGACCATCAGCCCCGCCTCCGGCACCCTGCACGACTTCACCGAGCCGGTGACGTACGAGGTCACGGGCTCGGACGGCAAGAAGCGCACCTGGACGGTCTCGGCGGCGGTCATGAAGAGCCCGGTCCTGCCCGGTCTCAACGCCGACCCGAACGTGGTCCGCTTCGGCGACACCTTCTACATCTACCCGACCACCGACGGCTTCGAGGGCTGGAGCGGTACGCAGTTCAAGGCGTACTCCTCCAAGGACCTGGTCCACTGGACCGACCACGGCGTCATCCTGGACCTGGGTCCGGATGTCTCCTGGGCGGACAGCAGGGCCTGGGCGCCGGCCATGGAGGAGCGCAACGGCAAGTACTACTTCTACTTCTGCGCCGACGCGAACATCGGTGTCGCGGTCTCCGACTCGCCCACCGGCCCGTTCACGGACGCGCTCGGCAAGCCGCTGCTGAAGGCCGGTGACTACACGGGCCAGATGATCGACCCGGCCGTCTTCACCGACGACGACGGCACGTCGTACCTGTACTGGGGCAACGGCCGCGCCTATGTGGTCCCGCTCAACGACGACATGGTCTCCTTCGACGCCTCGAAGGTCACCAACATCACGCCGAGCAACTACAACGAGGGCTCCTTCGTCATCAAGCGCAAGGGCACCTACTACTTCATGTGGTCGGAGAACGACACACGTGACGAGAACTACCAGGTCGCCTACGCCACCGGCTCCTCGCCCACCGGTCCCTGGACCAAGCAGGGCGTGATCCTGGAGAAGGACCTCTCGCTCGGTATCAAGGGCCCCGGCCACCACTCGGTGGTCCACGTCCCGAACACCGACGACTGGTACATCGTCTACCACCGCTTCGCCATCCCCGGCGGTGACGGCATGCACCGCGAAACCACCATCGACAAGATGGAGTTCGACGCCGACGGGCTGATCAAGAAGGTCGTCCCCACCCTGGAGAGCATCGACCCGGTCACCATCGCCCGGGCCGGCGCGGACGCCTCCGGCAAGGAAGGCGACAAGATCCGGCTCAACGGCACGGTATCCGGCGCGGGCACCGCCAAGTGGACCGCCGAGGAGGGGGCACCCTGCGCCTTCGCCGACGCCGGGGCCGCGAGCACGACGCTCACCTGCACCGACGACGGCACGTTCCAGGTGACGCTGACCGGCGGCCGCAGCAGCGACACGGCGACCGTCGAAGTCGCCAACGCGGCACCGGCCCTCACCTCCGCCACCGGGCCGAAGTCCCCGGTGTCGGTGGGCAAGCAGGCGGTCGTGACGGCCGGGTTCACCGACCCGGGCACCCGTGACACCCACACCTGCACGGTCGACTGGAAGGACGGCACCGAGCCGACGGCCGGAACGGTCACCGCGTCCGGCTGCCGTGCGGAACACACCTACCGCAAGGCCGGTATCCGCAAGCCGGTGATCACCGTCACCGACGACGAGGGCGCCTCGGACAGCAGGACGCTCCCCGAGCTGATCGTCTACGACCGCGCCGCCGGGCCCGCGTTCGGCACCGGCCTGTTCACCTCGCCGGCCGGGGCCTTCCCCGCCAAGCCGGCACTGACCGGCAAGGCCGCCTTCTTCTTCACCGCCTTCTACACGAATCTGACCTCCGTCCCCCTCGGCCAGATGTCCCTCGACTTCGGCCCGGCCAAGCTGAAGTTCCGTTCCACCGGCTCCGACTGGCTCGTGGTCACCGGCTCCCAGGCCGTCTACCAGGGCTCCGGCACGGTCAACGGCGCCGACGGCTACGCCTTCCGGGTCACCGCCACCGATACCCCGGACAGCTTCCACGTCAGGATCTGGAAGAAGTCCGGTGGTGATGTCGTCTACGACAACGTCACCAGCTCGAAGATCACCGGATTGGTCACCGTCGGCGACCGTCGGGAGTGAGCCCCCCGGCCGGGCACACCGGTCATGCCGTCCCCCCACACTCGACGGCCAACCCCCCACAGGAGGACCTCATATGAGCCCACGTCAGAACAAGGAGCACAGTCCTCGAACGGCCATACCCTGGCGCACCACACTGGCCGTCACCGCGCTCGCCGCGGCCCTGCTCGCGGGGCCCGGCGTCGCGCAGGCCGCACCGAAGGCAGCGCCCGTTCCACAGGAACAGCTGGCGGCGGCCACCATCACCTGGACCCTGGAACGGGCGAGCAATCCCACGGCGGACCAGCAGACGGCGTACAACCTCATCACGGCGGCCATGAACGCGGCCGTGGCGCGCTACAACAACCTCAGCGACCTGGGGAAGAGCATCACCGTGCGCTACGACCCGAGCGTGCCCACCGCCGACGGAAACCTCAACGGCACCATCCGCTTCGGCAACCGCAGCTACATGACCGAGAGGACGGCCCTGCACGAGATCGCCCACACCATCGGGGTGGGGACGAGCTCGGGCTGGTCCGCTCTCGGCGGCAGCGGCACCTGGACCGGCGCGCAAGCCACGGCACTGGTGAGGCAGTTCGACGGTTCCGGCGCCAAACTGTCCACGGGTGGTGGCCACTTCTGGCCCTACGGCCTGAACTACGAGACCGAGATGTCCGGTACGGCGGCCGACCGCCATGTGCAGATCGTCGCCGCCATGGTGCGTGACGGGCTGTAACCCACGGCCGGGAATGCCTGGGGTGTCGAACCCCCCGGGCATTCCCTTATTTCTGGCCGAGTCGGTCGGCGAGGTCGCTCAAGTCGGCGGCGTGCACGTCGAATCGGTCCGAGGAAGCGGGCGGGTCGCCGACCGGGCGGGCCACATAGGCGGTGCGCAGGCCGAGGCTCTGCGCTCCGCGCAGGTCCCAGGCATGGGCGGCGACCATCAGCAGCCGCTCTGGCGGTAGCCCGGAGACGGAGCAGCACTGGGCGCGGGCTTCCAGCTGCACGCTCACACTACCCCGCCACGGTGGGCGATCCCGTTGCCAGACACTACGTCTGACATGGGATCGCTTAGCTGATTAGAGACGCTGCGCATATCCCCGCTTGGAGGATGAGGGAAGAGAGCCGGGGTCTGCGTGGTGAAGTGTGGGCCTCCGACAACTCCGACAGTAGGGAGCGTTCCTTCGCATGACCACACAGCCCGCACGGTCTGAGCGCGGCGGTCCCGAGACCGCCTCGGTGGTGGATGTCTCGCCGTTCAAGGCTTCTCTCGTCAAAGCGGTGTTCAGGGACGTGACCCCGCTGCACGTCTCCCGGTCGGCCGCGTGGGCCGCCGCGTCGGTGACGCGGACAGTGCTGACGGAGATCATCGACGGCGCGAGGAGAGCGGCGGCGGCGGAGGCCCGGAAGAAGCTGATCCCCGGGGATCTTCTCGCGGCGATCGACCGGAACGTCGAGCTCGAGGTGGGGACCAAATGGTACGACCACAGCCCGACGTTTCGAGGCCTGACCGGTGTCCTGTACGACGCCGAGGGCGTCATCGTGCCTCCTCGTAAGCGCAGCGGGTCGCGCAGACCGAGTGCTGTGGTCGGCGCCCACAGGTTCGAGGCCGGGGTCAAGAAGCTGCTGCGGAGCCAGGGGGCGACGGCCGTCCCGGCGATGGTCCGCGACCTGGACGGAATCGCGAGCGTGTTCCTGACGGACCTCGCCCTGGACGCGGTCAGGGTCGTCCGCGAGGGCGGGGTCCAACGTTTCGGCACGGTCACCCTGGAGATATCGGGCGAACCGGCCCCTCCCCCGTTCTACAAGGACCCCCTCCGGGCCCTTTCCACCCGCAGGGCGGACGGGCGGACCATCGGCAGGGAAGACATCCTGGCCGCCACCACGATGCAGTTGTTCGGCGGCGACCTCCGGCACCGAGCCCTCACCGAGGCACGCCGGGCGGCGGCACTGACCACTGCGGTCGGCTGAGCGGTGCGCGGTCACTGATCTCCCGGTGACGATGCCGGTCGGCCGCCCGCTCCGGCGTCGGGCTCCGGCAGGCATGGCAAGATCCGCAAGCATGAGCAGCATCGAACGAGCGGATCGACCCGTCGCCCTGGTCACCGGCTCCACCTCGGGCATCGGGGAGGCCGTCGCGCGCAGGCTGGCGGCGGACGGGATGCGGGTCGTCGTGCACTCGCGGCGCAGCGTGGAAGCGGGCCGGGCGCTGGCGGCCGAGCTCGACGGCGCGTATGTGCGGGCCGACCTCGCGGTCGAGGACGAGGCGCGCGCCCTGGTGGAGGAGACGCTGGGCCATTACGGCCGGCTGGACGTCCTGGTCAACAACGCCGGCATCAGCTGGCCCATCCCCCACCACGACCTCGCGGCGGCGACACCGGCGGACTGGCGGCAACTGCTGGAGGTCAACCTGATCGCCCCCTGGGTGCTCTGCACGGCCGCCCTTCCCGCACTGCGCCGGTCCCCCACCGGTGGCTCCGTCGTCAACATCACCAGCCACGCCGGGGTACGCCCCAAGGGCTCGTCGGTGCCCTACGCGGCGAGCAAGGCCGCGCTCAACCACGTCACCCGGCTCCTCGCGGCCGCCCTCGCACCCGATGTACGCGTCAACGCCATCGCCCCCGGCCTGGTCGACACCCCCATGACCAAGGACTGGACGCAGGCCCACGAGCTGTGGCGCGACCGCGCCCCCATGGGCCGCCCCGCCCAGCCCTCCGACGTGGCCGACCTCGTGGCCTCGGTCATCGCCAGCACCTACCTCACCGGCGAGGTCATCGTCCTGGACGGCGGGCTCAACCTCACCTGAGCGGTCGCACGTGCTTCCCTGCGCTCCGCGGCGGGCGACGGCAGAGTGGACCTATGGACGCAGACGACAGGAACTTGCTCGCCCGGGGACGCGTGGCGACCCGGCTACCCGCCCAGGACCTGGAGCGAGCCCGGCGTTTCTATGCCGAGAAGCTCGGGCTGGAGCCCGTCGACGAACGGCCCGGCGGGCTGCTGTACCGGTGCTCGGGCACGGACTTCGCCCTCTTCGCCTCCACGGGAGCCTCGGCCGGCACCTTCACGCAGATGGGCTGGGAGGTCGACGACGTCGAGGCCGTCGTGACGGAGCTCAAGAGGCGCGGTGTGGTGTTCGAGGACGTCGATGTGCCCGGTCTGCGCACGAAGGACTCCATCGCGGACGTCGAGGGGAACTACCCCAGCAAGGGCGCCCGGGGCGAGCGCGCCGCCTGGTTCCGGGACAGCGAGGGAAACCTGCTGGGCGTCGGAGAGCCCGTCGTCTGAGGGACGGTCCTCGCAGCCGGTGCGTGTCCGGCCGCTTTCCGGGTCTACAGGAGGACGACACATCCTCGTCGTTCCAGCTCGGCGAGGAGCGACGCGGGAGGTTCGCACGCGTTCCAGCGCAGGTCCAGCTTCTCCAGGGCGGGCATCTCCAGTACTCGGTGCGCCAGTTGGACCAGGCGGTTGCCGCGCAGGTCGAGGTGGCGGAGGCGGGGCAGTGCGGTGAGGGGCTCCGGGAGTTCGGCGAAGGCGTTCTCGCGCAGATCCAGGTGGCGCAGCTCGTGGAGGTCGGCCACGGTCGCCGGCAGGCTTTCGAGGGCGTTGCCCCGGAGCCAGAGTTCGCGCAGGCCGCGCAGATCGCCGAGGCTGTCGGGCAGGGCGGTCAACTGGTTGTGCTGGGCCCGCAGTTCGATCAGCCCGGCCATACGGCCGATGGTCTCCGGCAGCGCGGTCAGCTTGTTCTCCCCGACGTTGAGGTACCGCAGTCGGGTCAGGTTGCCCAGGGACTGCGGGAGTTCGGCCAGCTCGTTGTCGTGCAGATAGAGGCAGCCGTCGAGAGCGGTCAGGTCTCCGAGCGTCCCGGGCACGGCCGGGAGGAGGTTGTGGCCGAGGTCCAGTGTGGTCAGTCGGTGCAGCCGCCCGATCGCGGCCGAGAGCTCCGTGAGCCCGTTGTCCGCGAGGATCAGCACCTGGAGCTCGGTCCGGTCCCACACCGACTCGGGTACTTCGCCCAGCTGTTGACGCCAGAGGTTCAGGACATGCGGCACGATGTGTTCTTCCTTCCGGTGTACCAACGGTGCAGAGCCAGTCTCGATCATCCGCGGCTTCCGCCCGTTACTCTTCCGGCGTGTATGCGTACGAGGAACTCACGTCGGCGGAGCGGCAGTTGTGGGACGCGTATCCCACGGGCCGTTTGGTGGACTTCCGTACGGGTGAGGCGGAGGACGACCCCGACAACGGGGGCGACTGGGGCGACGAGCGGACCGTGCGAGCCGGTGTCGTGGCCGCTCTGCTCCTCGGCGCGAACCCGGCCCGGCCGGGAGGGGTGCCCGCGCTGAGGCTCGCGGGCGCGCGGATCAGCGGGGGCCTGGAGCTCGGCGGGGCCGAGATCGGGCATGTCATGCGGTTCGAGGGATGCTGGTTCGAGCAGGGCGCCGGACTGTACGGCGCGACCACCCGGACGATCCAGATCAAGGGCAGCAGACTGCCGGGGCTCGACCTCAGCATGGCCAGGGTGGAGGGCAGGGTCGCTCTGCGGTACACGGTGGTCAGCGGTGCCGTGAAGCTGATGAATGCGCATCTGACCGGCGAGCTGGTCCTCAGCCACGCGGTGCTCTCGCATCCCGGTGAATGGGCCCTGTTCGCCGGCGGGCTCGTCATGGAGGGCGGGCTGTTCTGTCGTACCGCCACCGTGCATGGCGGCGTGCGACTCGTGGGCGCCCAGCTGCTCGGTGGCCTGCACATGGAGCGGACGCGGCTGCACAACCCCGGAGGTGTGGCGCTCCTCGCTGACCATGCGGTGGTGAGAAGCCTGGCTCTGTCCGACGGGTTCACGGCCGAGGGGACAGTCAGCCTGCGGGGCACGCAGATCACCGACCAGGTGACCTTCGACGCCGCCGTGCTGCGGGCCGACGGCACGGCACTCGACTGCGCCCGTTTGCAGGCGGGAGGCGTCGTCTTCACCCCGGCCCAGCCGCCGTCCGGCGTGGTGGATCTCGAGGACGCCCGGGTCGTCGCCCTCCACGACCGGGAGGGTGTCTGGCCGGAGCGCGTACGGCTGCAGGGCTTCACCTATGGCTCCCTGCACGAGAGCAGCGAGTTCCAGGCGTCGTCCGTGGAGCGCCGTGTGGCGTGGGTGCGACGGCATCCGGGGTACGCGGCCCAGCCGTACGAGCAACTGGCGGCCTGGTACCGGCAGATCGGCCATGACGACGACGCCCGGCGCGTTCTGCTGGCCAAGCAGCGCCATCGCAGAAGGACCCTGTCGCCGCCCGCCCGGCTGTGGGGCCACCTCCTGGAGGCCACCGTCGGCTACGGCTACCGTCCGTGGCGTGCGGGCGTGTGGCTCGCGGCGCTCGTCCTGCTCGGCACCACGGTCTTCGCCACCCACACCCCCACGGCGACCGAGCCCGGCCAGGTGCCCCCGTTCAACCCGTTGGTCTACACGCTCGACCTGCTGATCCCCATCGGTGGTCTCGGCCAGCGCACGTCCTGGTACTGGGAGGGCGGAACGGCCGCCTGGCTGTCCTATTCGCTGATCGCGGCGGGCTGGATCCTCACGACGGCGGTACTCGCCGGCATCACCCGGACCCTGAACCGGAACTGACCGCTCCCTTCCCAGATTCGCAACCGATGGTTGCATGACGGCGCTTTCGGTCGTACTCTGATACGCAACCGATGGTTGCAAAAGGGAGCCGGGTATGGAGTACGGAAGCATCGAGCGCGACCTTCACGTCGACGCGTCGCCCGACATGGTCTTCGAGGTCGTCAGCCGACCGGAACACATGCGGGAGTGGTGGCCGGACGACGCCCGGTTCGAGTCCGCCGAAGGGGCGCCCGGAGAGCTCTTCTGGCGTGACAAGGCGACGGGCGAGACCAAGACCGTCGCATTCACGGTGGTCGAGGTCGCCCCGCCCAAACGGTTCTCGTTCCGGTGGTGCTACACCGACGCCGAGCGCGGCGGGGACTCCCTGCTGGTCACCTTCGATCTCGTGCCGACGCAGACGGGGACGCTGGTGCGGATGACCGAGACCGGGTTCCGCGAGATGGGCTGGGAGATCGCCGTACTCGAGGAGACGTACCGCGATCACGTGAGCGGCTGGGACCACTACATCCCCCGGCTGGGCGCATACGCCGCGCGGCTGGCGTCGACCCGATGAGCACGCCGGTCGACGACGACCTGTGGTCCGCGATCGGCGACCCGACCCGGCGCACCATGATCGACCTGCTCCTCGCGTCCGGACCGGGTACCGCCACCTCGCTCAGCGCGAGCCTTCCCGTCACCCGGCAGGCCGTGTCGAAGCACCTCGCCGTCCTCGACCGGGTCGGGCTGGTCCACGCCGAGCCGGCCGGACGGGAGCGGCGCTACCGCGTCGACGAGGCCCAACTCGCCCGCGCGGTCGCGCAACTGGCCGCGGTCGGCGCCACCTGGGACGCCCGGCTCCGCCGTATCAAGCACATCGCGGAAACGATCCAACGAAGCCGTACCACTACGGAAGGAGCATGACCATGGTCGACATCCTGCATCGCATCGGCGCCGTCGCGCCGCTGGACGACGTCTACCGGGCGGTAGCCACACCCGAGGGCCTCGCCGGCTGGTGGACGACCGACACCACGGGCAAGAGCGAGGTCGGCGGCCGACTGGCGTTCCGCTTCGGCGACGTCGGCGGTTTCGACATGGAGATCCTGGAACTCGACCCCGCCGGCCATGTCCGGTGGCGCGTCACGGACGGCCCCGCGGAATGGATCGGAACCGAGATCGACTGGACCCTCAGCCGGACCGACGACTACACGATCGTCCTGTTCAAGCACGAGGGCTGGCGCGAGCCGGTCGAGTTCATGCACCACTGCAGTACGAAGTGGGCGCTCTTCCTGATGAGCCTCAAGGAGTACGTCGAGACGGGTCACGGCAGCCCGGCACCAGCCGATGTCCAGATCAGCGACTGGCACTAGAGGGCGCTAAGCGCCGTAGAAGCGTCCCTGGTCGCACAGGACGTCGATCGCGGCGTTGTCCTCCTCGCTCAGCTGCTCGTCCAGGGCGACGCTGATGACGCGCCGGGCGTGGGCCAGACGGCGGGCGACATCCCAGTCGGCGACGAACCTGCCCACTGTGGAGTCGTCCGCGGTTCCGGATGCCTCGCGGGAGCCGAGGCGGTCGAGGGAGACCACGAACTCGTTGAGGTCCTGGAGAACTGCGACAACCTCGTCGAGGGGGATGCGGATCTCTCGGGTGGACATGCTCATCGGGTTCATCCGGCGATTCAACTGCACGGCCGGTGGGCGGAGCCAGTCGCGAATCCGCGTTGAGCGGAAGCCCGGTCCGTCTTACGGTGGCTCGGTGAGTGATGTGAAGCACGACGTCCACTGCACCGAAATCGGCTCCCGGGCCGACGAGTTGCGGGCCGCTGTGCGGTCCGCCGAGGCGGGGCCGGCCGCGACACCCGTCCCCAGCTGTCCCGGGTGGAGCCTCACCCAGCTCGCCCGGCATGTCGGGGGAACCCATCGCTGGGCGGCGCGGATCGTCCGCGGCCGGGCCACCGGTCCCGTCGCCCACGACATGGTGGACGACGTCTTCTCGCCCGGTCCCGAGTCCGCCGCCGACCTGGACGCCTGGCTCGCCGAGGGGGCGGCGGAGCTGACCGGTGCTCTGCGCGAGGCCGGCCCCGACACCCCGGTGTGGACCGTCGCGCCGAGCGGTGTCGCGGGGTTCTGGGCCCGGCGGATGGCCCATGAGACGACCTTGCACGCCGCCGACGCCGCCTTCGTCACGGGCACCCCCTTCGCCGTACGGGAGGAGCTGGCGCGGGACGCCCTGGACGAGTGGATGGGGTTCGGCGCGCTCCCCCGGGTCCTGGAGGCCGCCGGGCCCGACGCCCCGCCGCTCACCGGACCCGGCCGCACACTGCACCTGCACGCCACCGACGCGCCCCGGGCCGAATGGCTGGTGGACCTCACGGGCGTGCCGATCACCTGGAGCCACACCCACGCGAAGGCCGCGGTGGCGGTACGCGCCCCGCTCACCGACCTCGTTCTGCTTCTCTACGGCCGCCGCACCCCGGCCGACACGTCGGTCGAGGTGTTCGGGGACGGCGACCTGCTGTCCCTGTGGCTGCAGCGCTCCGGCTTCTGGCTCCGCAAATAGCTCAGGATGCCGGGATCCCGAACTCCACCCACAGCGGAAAGTGGTCGGAGATGTGCCAGGACAGCTCGCCCAGCGTCCGGTCGCCGCGCAGTTCGGGCACGAAGTCGATGTGCCCTCCGGCCAGTGCTTCCAGCGTCAGCACCGGTCGGCGCTTCTGCCCCTTGGTGAACCACGCGATCTGGTCGTAGAAGTGTTCGGCGCCCGGGTCGTCGAAGATCGTGCGCGGCAGGCCGTCCAAGGACGGGGCGGGGACCAGGCCGGTGGAGGTGAAGGCCTGGAACAGAGGGTCGCCGGCGCGGTCGATGTTGAAGTCTCCCAGCGCGATGAGGTTGTGGTCCCAGCCGAACTCCCGTTCCGCCCAGGAGGCCAGCCACTGCGCGATCGCCCGCAGTTCCGGTGCCCGGTCGGCAGCCTTGTCGCCGTACAGGACATGCAGGGTGACCAGGGTGAACGTCTGGCCCTGGGAAAGGAAGCTGACCGCGTAGGGCGTACGGGCGAACTGCTTCTCCAGATCGGTCGCGGGTACGCCCGCGTCCTCCTCCAGGGGCACCACCAGCTCGCAGGCCAGTCCAGACGGCTTCACCCTGCGGGTGTCGAACAGGAACGCCAGCCGCTCGCTGTTGCCTGCGCTGCCCCGTGTCACGTCGGTGAGGATGAACGCCCAGTCGTCGCCGAGGACCTTCAGCAGATAGCGCAGGGAACGCAGGTTGCCGCGCACCTCCTGCACCGCCACGACGTCGAATCGCCGGATGACCGACGCGGTCAGGTGGATGTCGGTGAAGTTCCGCTTCGGCGAGGCACCCTCCGGGGTGGTCCAGGCCTTGGTGAGGTCGGAGAAGGCGCGCAGGTTCCAGGTCGCGATCAGCAGGTTGGTCCCGGCGTCCTTCGCCGGTACCGCCCCGTCGAGGAACGCATCCCAACGTTCGACTCGTTCGACCACTCGTTGGGGCGGCGCCAGGATGTCGGCTTCAGCGGGCACAGATCCTCCTCGACGCTGAGAACAGAGCCTTTCGAGCCTGCGAGATCGCGCGCGGCGGAGCAAGAGGCCGTTGCGGTGACGCGCCTCGTCCGGCCGAACAGGGGAGCCGACGGGCCCGGCTTCTCGTTCGCCGGGCCGACCCGGTTCGAGGTGTGATCCGGCGGGTTCGTAAGGTCGGGGCATGGTGAGCGAATTCAGCGAGGCGTTCCTGCTCGAGGCCGAACGACATGCCGCGTGGGGCGCGGCCCAGCTCGACGCGCTGGGAGCGTTTCTGCCCGAGGGGCCGTGGACGGCCGATCTGCCCTCCTGCCTGTACCGGCAGGGGGAGTTGGAGCTGCGGGTGGCGGTGCTGGGCACTTACGACATGGACCAGCAGTCCTGGATGTGGGGCTGGGCCAATCCTGGGCTGCGGGGCACCGAGGTGGTGGCGCTGACCGGCGCGGTCCGACGCTACGGGCGGGTGCACGGAATCGCCGAACTGGCCGAGGAGATCGTGCCGTTGTCCGGTTTCGCCGATCCTCGGCGGGCCGCCGAGATGCTCGCGTTCACGGGGATGGGGGTGGCCGAGGCGCCCGGGTACATCGGCGTTCCGGCGGGACCGGCCACGCAGGTCTACTTCCTGCCCGACGACGCCCGGGTCCCCCGTGCCGGACTGGACCCGGTCACGCTGCCCCGGACGCTGCTCACCGGAGCGGGGCTGATCGGGTACTCGGCCCGCCAGGTCGTCGGCGGCTACTTCGATCACCACAACGTGCCCCAGAGCTCCGAGGGCGACCGGATCGTCGCGGACCTGGGCGCCGGCAACGCGGTCGAGGTGGGCTTCGACGCGGTGGGGCGGATCTCTGGGGTGCAGGTGAAGGTTCTGCCCTGAGCGACCCGGGCAAGGTTGTGAGGCTTGCCCGGGGGCCGGTCAGCGCAGGCGTAGTCCGCCCGGATGCTCGTCCTCGATGATCTCGACCAGCCAGTCGAAGACGGTGGGGCCGCGTCCGGCACGGGCTTCCGCCAGTTCCGCGCTCCCGGAGGGCCGGTTCGTCGGGTGGCAGCGCGTGAGCCGGATTTCGAGCTGCCGGGCGGTCTCGGGGTGGCCGAGGTGACGGCGGGACGCCTCATGATCACGCCACTCGATCACGTAGTCGCCGTCCTCCGGCGTGCCGTAGCCACCTCGAAGGCAGTCGACGAAGGCGTCGAGGTTACGCCCGAAGTACCCGTCGTCGCCGATGGCTTCCCCCACGACGCGCCAGAAGTCCTCCAGCGTGGTGACCCGCGAGCCGTCCAGAACGTAGGTGACTGTCACGCCCCGCAGAATACGTGCCGCTCGGCAGAGCTCGGATCGCCGCCCCGACCCCGTCTCACGCCGCCGAGGTGAGCACCCTCGTGGGACGCATCGGGTGCGAACCCTCCGGAGCGACGGGCAAGATGGCCTCATGACCAAAACATGCGGATCGTCGACACAGCGCGCCGGCTCGAACTCCGTGTTGTCCCTGTGGTCGCAGGACTCGGTGCTGTCGATCGGCTCCGTGGGATCGGTGCTGTCCATCGGGTCGGTCGGCTCGGCCCTGTCCATCGGGTCGATCGGGAGCGCGCTGTCCGTGGGGTCGATCGGGTCGGCGCTGTCACTGGTCTCGTTCGGGTCATGGCTGAGCACTGGGTCGTGCCTGTCCGCGCAGTCGCAGTGGTCGGTACTGTCCTGGCGTTCCTCACGCACCTTCCGCTCTGCCGGGATCCTGGGAGTGGTGGGCGGGGCCGCTCTGTTGGTGGCGCAGCGGTCGCGGCACGGCGAGCGGACGTGACGGAAGAGTCCACCGCCGAGGGTCTCAGGACGTCAGTTCCGTCTGTGCCGCTCCCGTGGAGACGGGGCCGTGGCGGATGTACCACTCCGTCGACAGCAGCAGTTCCCGGTCGGCTGCCGGGAGGGCGGCGATCAGGCCAGGGGCGGCTCCTCGGGTCACCTCGGTGCGGTGGGCCAGGACGGCGGCGATCTTCTGCTCCAGCCAAGGGCGGACATCGACCGTCGCGGTGACGCGCTCGTCGGGAACGGTGTACATCGCCTTGCCCGTCGGGGCCCAGTGGGTGCCCCACGACCGCAGGGCGGAGTGCGGATGCGTGGCCGTGTACAGGGCTCTCGGTTGCCAGGGCTCGCCGACGTCGGGGTAGAGGCGTTCGAGGCCGGCCGCCTCGAGAGCGAGGGTGGTGACCCGGTGGGTGTGGACATGGTCCGGGTGGCCCGTCAGGCCGCCGTAGGCATCATGGGTGATCACGATGTCGGGTCGGAACTCCCGGATGTGATCGACCAGTTGACGCACCAGCTCATCGAGCGGCGCATCGCAGAACCGCGGGCTGCCCGGGGCCGATCGGGGTGCACGCGCGTCGGCGTGGCCGAGCATCCGCGGGGCGCCTGCGCCGAGGATGCGCAGCGCCTCGGCCAACTCCGCGGCGCGCGGGGTGTCTTGCGCCCAGGTTGCGGTGACGACCGCGGTGCGCGCGCCGGCGGACGCGTGGCGGGCGAGCACTCCGCCCGCCGACAGGGACTCGTCGTCGGGGTGGGCGAAGACGGCGAGCAGGCTCGGCACGGGCACGGGTGATCACCTTCCGAGGCGAGTGGTCGGTCGGATCGGGGACGGTGCGACTCGGTTCCGTGCCCTCCGGCACAGGACCGGGATGCCGCCCGGCCGTGCGACGGCCACCTGCCAGGGGACCTGCTGGGGCGGTCAGTCGGCGGTCCCCTCGGCGGGCTGCCAGGCGCGAGGCCAGTTGCCGGACGGCGGGGGCGGACCGGTCACCCCCCAGCTCACTCCGGGCGCATGTGTAGAACGCGTCGCGTCTGCGGCTCACCCGCTGGGAGTCCAGGGTCCATCCCTGCGCGTCCTGCCGCTGCTCCCGCACATGCAACTCCAAGGTCCAGACGGCTTCGTGCCACGACCGAGCGGCGACCACCGTCTCCGCGTCGCCCACCAGCAGGACGGACTCCCACAACGTGGCCCGGCGCGCTTCGGCCTCGGCCAGCAGCGGCAGCCCTTCTGCGGGTTCCAGCGGGTCGACGACATGCGCGTACCCCAGGGCCGCTCCGATGCGCTGCGTGATTCCGATCTGTTCCTTGAGCGCGTTGCTGTAACGCGCGTTCACGTCGAACTTCTTCTCCTGCCAGCGCTCGGCCTGCGCACGACGCCAGCGGGCCCGTTCGGTCAGGGCCGTGACCGCGTACGACGCCAAGGCGCCCACCAGCACGCCCAGCAGCGTGCCCCACTGATCCACCACCGCGCTCCCCCTTCGCCGGCCGATGCTGAACCCGGTGCGGCGATCAGTCGCGCTTGCGCGCCACGCCGCCGTAGAAGCCGATCAGTTCGGACCCGGGCGGCGGCGGAGTGTCCGGGCGCCAGAACGGGGCCTGGGCGAGGCCGGGTTCGATGAGGTCGAAGCCGTCGAAGTAGCGCTCGACCTCGGCGTGGGAGCGGAGGTTCAGGCTGGCGGAGGCCTTGTTGTAGACGGCCTGGGCCGCCGTGCGGTCGGCGAAGTCGCCGGTGGCGTGGGAGAGGACGAGGTAGCTGCCGGAGGGGAGTGCGTCGCGCAGGGTGGCGACAATCTCCTCAGGCTTGTCCGCGTCGGTCAGGAAGTGGACGATCGCGACGAGGAGCAGGGCGACCGGCTCGCCGAAGTCGATGACCTGGCGGATGCCGGGGTGGTCCACGAGGGCTCGGGGGTCCCGTAGGTCGCCGAGCAGGATGCTGGTCGTGCCGTCGCTGCTGAGCAGGGCGTCGCCGTGCGCCTTGACGATCGGGTCGTTGTCGACGTAGGCCACACGGACGTCCGGTGCGACCTCGTGGGCGATCTCATGCACGTTCGGCGAGGTGGGGAGACCGGTGCCGATGTCGAGGATCTGGCGGACGCCGCCCTCGGCGACGACGTGGCGGACGGCGCGCCGCAGAAACCCCCGGTTGGCGCGCAGGCCGATCCGTACCTCGGGTGCGGCGGCGGCGAGTTCGTCGCCGGCTCGCTGGTCGACCTCGTAGTTGTCCTTGCCGCCCAGCAGATAGTCGTAGATCCGGGCAGGGTGCGGTCTGCTGGTGTCGATTTTCTCGGCACGCACGCCGTCCCCTGTCACCCTGCGCTCCTCCCGACGCCCGCCACGGCCCGCTCGCCGCTCACGGTGGGGACAGCTTCGCACATCAACTTCCGTGCTCGTGGCCCCAGTTCCGGTCGTCGTTACCGCTACGGGCGCAGCTCGACGGTGATGTGCGGCGAGAGTGCGCGAAGGAAGTCGGGTGCGTCGAAGATCTCGCCGGCGGAGGCGACCCCGACCGTCCTGGTCCGGCCGGTGAGGATGCGGTGGACCGCTTCGACCGCGAGCGGTGCGGTGACGGCGTAGATGTCCCGGCCTCTGGCCACGGCGCGCCGTTCGGTGCCGCCGGAGCGTACGACGGCGTCGACGAGGAACGTCTGGTCGGAGCGCCCGTCGTCGGTCGCGGTCGGCGCCGGTGTGTCGGAGGCGGCGAGTTCCCTGGCCGCCTCGCTCGCCATGTGGGTGCTCACCTCGGGGATGGACAGATGGCTGGGGATCGTGACGACGTCGGCCATCGTGAACTCCCCGATGACGTCCCGGATGCCCATCGGCTCGGGGAAGTGCCACTTCAGAACCGTCGGCTGGTCGTCGTGGTACGCCAGCCGCCCCTGCGTGTAGCGCACGCGCTGCCCGCCCCGTCGGCCGTGGGAGACCTCGCCCGCGGCCCGTGTCCCGGCGGTGGGGTGCCAACTGCTCAGTCCGTAGGCGATGTGCGCCTCGTCGGCCGTCGTCCAGTCGCCCATCGCGGCGGTGGCCAGGAGGTCGCCGAGGCCGCCGTAGAAGGCCATCGCGGGGACGATCACGGCTCCCGCCGCCCGGGCGCGGTCCGCGAAGTCGGTGAAGGTGTCGACGTTGGCCTCGATCTCGGCGGCCACGTCCACGTAGGGGATCCCGGCGCGCAGCGCCGCCTCGATCACGGGGGCCGCGGTGGTCGCGAAGGGGCCCGCGCTGTTGATCACGGCGTCCGCGCCTGCCAGGGCACCGTCGAGAGCAGCGGTGTCGTCGACGGATGCGGGCCGGACGTCAAGGCCGGGGAAGGAGGCGGCCAGCTGCCGCAGCTTGTCGGCGTCACGGCCGGAGAGCACGGGGACGAATCCGCGCTCCAGCAGGTGTGCGACCACGAAGCGTCCGGTGTGCCCGTACGCGCCGTACACCGTGACCGTCTGTCCCGATCCCATGAGATCTCCCCTGTGTGCGACTGATCGACGGTGTGCGCTGATCGACTGAGACCATTCTGCCGAGTTCGTACGGCCTTCCGTGAGTGTCCGGAACGACGTGCCCCGTACACTTTCGGACATGGCCTCTCTCGCGCTCGCCGTCACCGACGGAATGCTGCATTTCGAACTGTCCATGGCCTACGAGGTGTTCGGGTCCGCCCCGGTCGGCGTGACCGTCCCCTGGTACGAGGTCACCGTCTGCGGTTCCGCCGCCGTGCGGGTCGGCCGGTTCCGCCTTGAGCCCGACCAGGGACTCGACGGGCTCCGGCACGCCGACACCGTGATCGTGCCGGGCTGGGCGGACGTCGATGTGGACCCGCCCGCCGAGCTGGTCGACGCGGTGCGCGCGGCCCATGAGGCGGGTGCCCGGGTGGCCTCCCTGTGCACGGGGGCGTTCGTGCTGGCCGCCGCCGGTCTGCTGGACGGGAAGCAGGCGACCACGCACTGGGCGCACACCGACGTGCTGGCCGACCGCCATCCGGGCATCGACGTGGATCCGGACGTGCTCTACGTCGACAACGGCAGCGTGCTCACCTCCGCCGGCAAGGCCGCCGCGATGGACCTGTGCCTGCACCTCGTCCGGCAGGACCACGGCTCGGCCGTCGCCAACGCCGTCGCCCGCCGCCTGGTGGTGCCACCCCACCGGGCGGGCGGCCAGGCACAGTTCGTCGCCGCCCCGGTGCCGACCCGCGACGACCATCCGCTCGGCGCACTGCTGCCATGGGTCGTCGAGCGCCTCGACCAGCCGCTGACCGTGGAGGACCTGGCCCGTCAGGCCCGGATGAGCTCACGCCACCTGGGCCGCCGGTTCAGGGAGACGACCGGCACCACCCCGCTCCAGTGGCTGCTGACCCAACGGATCCGCCGCGCCCAGGAGTTGCTGGAGGCCACCGACGACAGCGTCGACGCCATCGCGACAGCCACCGGCATGGGCACCGCCACGACCCTGCGCCGCCACTTCAACCGCACGCTCGGCGTGCCCCCGGACACCTATCGCCGCACCTTCCGCGCACGATCCGACGTCGAGGGCGCCGTCGAGGGCGCCGTCGCGTGACGTCGACCCAACCACCCTCCACGGCTTCTACGCCTTCCGTGGCGACGCTCAATGTGACTCACGGCTGACTTCGGAGCCGCTGGAGCCGACGAGGAAGTCGAGGTCGGCCCCGGTGTCGGCCTGCAGGACGTGGTCGACGTAGAGCCGCTCCCAGCCGCGTCGGGGTGCGGCGAAGCCGTCGACCGTGGCCTGGTCGGGCTTGCGGTGGGCGAGTTCGTCGTCCGGTACGTCGACGTCGATACGACGGGCCCCGACATCGAGAGTGATGAAGTCGCCCGTGCGCACCAGCCCCAGCGGACCGCCCGCCGCCGCTTCGGGGGCCACGTGCAGAACGACCGTGCCGTACGCCGTGCCGCTCATCCGGCCGTCGCAGACGCGGACCATGTCGCGGACGCCCTGTTCGAGGAGTTTCTTCGGCAGCGGCATGTTGGAGACCTCGGGCATGCCCGGGTAGCCCTTGGGTCCGCAGCCGCGCAGGACAAGGACGGAGTCGGCGTCGACGTCCAGGTCGGGGTCGTCGACGCGGGCGTGGAAGTCCTCGATGGAGTCGAAGACGACGGCCCGGCCGCGATGGCGCAGCAGGTGCGGGGAGGCCGCGGCGGGTTTGACGAGGGCACCGTCGGGGGCGAGGTTGCCGCGCAGGACGGCGATACCGCCCTCGGCGACGAGTGGTTCGGCGCGGGGGCGGATGACTTCGGCGTCCCAGACGGTGGCGTCGTGGAGGAAGCCGGCCAGGGGTTCGCCGGTGACGGTCAGCGCGTCGGGGTCGAGCAGGTCGCGGACTTCACGCAGGACGGCGAGAAGCCCCCCGGCGCGGTGGAAGTCCTCCATGAGGAAGCGGCCGGCGGGCTGGAGGTCCACCAGGACGGGGACGCGTGAGCCGATGCGGTCGAAGTCGTCGAGGGTCAGGTCGATACCCAACCGGCCCGCGATCGCGAGGAGATGGACGACCGCGTTGGTCGAGCCGCCCACAGCGGCCAGCGCGACGATCGCGTTGTGGAAGGAGCCCTTGGTCAGGAAGGTGCCCGGCCGCCGGTCGGCGGCGACCATGTCCACGGCCAGCCGTCCGGTGTGGTGCGCGGCCTCCAGGAGGCGGCTGTCGGGGGCTGGGGTGCCGGCCACGCCGGGCAGTACCGTGCCCAGCGCCTCGGCGACCAGTGCCATCGTCGACGCGGTGCCCATGGTGTTGCAGTGTCCGCGGCTGCGGATCATCGAGGACTCGGAGCGGGTGAACTGCTCCTGGGAGAGCGTGCCCGCCCGGACCTCCTCCGACAGCTGCCACACCCCGGTGCCGCAGCCCAGCAGGCTGCCGCGGAAGGTGCCGTTGAGCATCGGGCCGCCGGGCACCACGACCGCGGGCAGGTCCACCGAGGCGGCGGCCATGAGCAGGGACGGGATCGTCTTGTCGCAGCCGCCCAACAGGACGACGCCGTCCAGGGGGTTGGCCCGCAGCATTTCCTCCGTGGCCATCGCGGCCATGTTGCGCCAGAGCATCGCGGTCGGGCGCACGTTCGTCTCGCCGAGCGACACGACCGGCAGGTCCAACGGGATGCCGCCCGCCTCGTAGACGCCGTTGCGCACCGAGGCCGCGACCTCGTCGAGGTGTGCGTTGCAGGGCGTCAGGTCGGAGGCGGTGTTGGCGATGGCGATCTGGGGCCGCCCGGTGAAGGCGTCGGCGGGCACGCCCCGGCGCATCCACGCCCGGTGGATGTAACCGTTGCGGTCCTGACCCGCGTACCACTGTGCGCTGCGGAGCCTCACCATGGGGGTCCCTTCCAATAGTCGGTACGGCGGTCTACTGTTCGGAACGCGATGAAGCCTACGCAGACGTACGACGGACCGACAGACCCCGGCGCGGACGGCGCAACCGGCGCCGACGGCGGCCGACTCGTGGGGTCGGACCGGGTGCTCGCGGTCCTCAAGGAGCTCGCCCGCCATCCCGAGGGCGTGGGGCTGGAGGAGCTGACCCGGGTGATGGGGAGCCCCAAGCCGACCGTGCACCGGGCGCTGGGGGCGCTGCGGCGGGCGGGGCTCGCCGACCAGGACGCGCGCGGCCGTTATGTGCTGGGGGACGAATTCCTGCGCATGGCCTTCGCCCACCACGAGGCACGGCCCGATCATGTCCGGGTCCGGCCCGTGCTCGACGCGCTGGCAGGCCGGTTCGGTGAGACGGCGCACTACGCGCTGCTCGACGGCCATGAGGTCGTCTACCGTGCCAAGGTCGACCCGCCCACCGGTGCCGTACGGCTCACGTCGACGATCGGCGGACGCAACCCCGCCCACACCACGGCCGTCGGAAAGCTGCTGCTCGCACGGGAGTTGACGTCCCTGGAGAAGGTCGAGGCATGGGTCGGGGACGCGGGCGGCCTGGATCGCCGTACGCCACGGAGTCTGTGCGCGGCGGCCGATCTGCACCGTGAACTCGCGGCCACGCGGGAGCGCGGGTACGGCGTCGACGACCAGGAGAACGAGACCGGGGTCAACTGCCTTGCCCTGCCGGTCTATCTCACCTCCCCGACGACCCCCTCCGGAGCCGTGAGCATCAGCGCGCTGGCCTACCGGACGCCGCTCGCCACCCTGGTCGACGCGCTCGACGAGATCCGTGCCCTGCTGAACGAGCCGAACGGCTGAAACCCCCACCACCCTGGAGACAGCCCCGTGTACCTCATGCGCATCGGTGCCCCCGGCGCCGAGAAGCCCGTCGCCCGCCTCGACGACGAGACGTACGTCGACCTCTGCGACGTCGTCAGCGACTTCGACGAGGCGTTCTTCGGTTCGGGCGGCCTGGACCGCATCCGTCCCGTCGTGGCCGAGCGGACGGCGGCGGGGCAGGTGTCCCGCTTCGCCGGGGAGCGCGTCGGCGCCCCCCTCGCACGTCCGCACCAGATCCTGTGCATCGGGCTCAACTACCGTGACCACGCCGCCGAGAGCGGCATGGCCGTGCCCGACGAGCCGATCCTGTTCACCAAGTCGCCCAACACGCTGATCGGGCCCCACGACGACGTGCGCATCCCGCGCGGTGCCACCAAGACCGACTGGGAGGTGGAGCTCGGCATCGTGATCGGCCGGCGCGCCTGCTACCTGGACTCGGTGGCGGAGGCCCGCGACGCCATCGCCGGGTATGTGGTCGTCAACGACGTCAGCGAGCGCGGCTTCCAGCTGGAGCGCGGCGGGCAGTGGGCCAAGGGCAAGTCCGCGGAGACCTTCAACCCGGCGGGACCGTGGCTGGCCACGGCCGACGAGATCGACGACGTCCTCGCGCTGGACATGTGGCTGGACGTCAACGGGGCGCGGCGGCAGACCGGCAGCACCAAGACGATGATCTTCGATCCCTGCTTCATCGTGCACTACCTCAGCCAGTTCCTCGTCCTGGAACCCGGCGACCTCATCAACACCGGCACCCCGCCCGGCGTCGGCATGGGCCTCACCCCGCCCGTGTATCTCCAGCCGGGTGACGTGATGGAGCTGGGCATCAAGCAGCTCGGCACGCAGCGCCAGCGTGTGCTCGGGCCCCGGTGAGCGGCTCTCGATGCGCGCTTTCGTACTGACCGGCCCCGGCGCCTACGAGGTCCAGGACCTCCCGACGCCGGTGGCCGGGCCCGGTGAGGTCGTCGTCGACGTCGAGCGGGTCGGCGTGTGCGGCACCGACGTGGAGTTCTTCACCGGTGAGATGGCCTATCTCCATCAGGGACACGCCGCCTACCCGATGCGCCTCGGCCACGAGTGGTCCGGCCGGGTCACGGCGCTCGGCGACGGCGTCGACCCCGGCTGGCTCGGTCGCCGGGTCATGGGCGACACGATGCTCGGCTGCGGCACCTGCCGGCGCTGTCTGCTGGGCCGCGGGCATGTCTGCGAGAAGCGGCAGGAGGTGGGTATCCGCGGGGCCCGGGCGGGGGCGCTGGCGGAGCAACTCGCCGTTCCTGCCTCCTCGTTGCACGCTCTGCCCGACTCCGTCGACGCCGTACTCGGAGCGCTCGTGGAGCCGGGTGGGAATGCCCTGCGGGCCGCACAGGCCGCCGCGCCGCGCGCCGGTGACCGGGCCCTGGTGCTGGGCCCGGGGACGATCGGACTGCTGGTCGCGATGTTCCTGCGGGCCGCCGGTGCCGAGGTGCACCTGATGGGGGTCACCGACGGCTCCCTCGCCTTCGCCCGCGACCTGGGCTTCGCGCACGCATGGACGGAAGGGGCCGTGCCGGACCTGCCGTTCGACTCCGTCGTGGACGCCTCGACCGCGCCCCATCTCCCCAACCGTGCCCTGGAGTTGGTCGAGCCGGCGGGCCGCGTCGTCTACATCGGGCTGGCCGGCGAACCCGCCCGCCTCGACCATCGCACGCTCCTCCTCAAGGACGTGACGGCGGTGGGCGTCCTGTCCGCCTCCCCGGGGCTCGACGCGACGATCAAGTCCTACGCCGACGGGTCGGTGGACCCCAGGCCACTGGTCGCCGCGACCGTGGGGCTCGACGAGGTCGGACCGGTGCTCGCCGGTGAGCGTCCGGCGGGTGCCGGGCCGGGTCCGAAGATCCATGTCGACCCTCGGTACGGCCGGTGAAGGCGGGCGTCACGGCGTTCGCGCCACGTTCCCGAACGCGCCGCCCGGGAGGGTAGACGCATCGCGGCTCGTCCGGGACGAGCGACCGGCCGGAGCCCGTCCGCCTCGGCCTCGCCGCACCGGCCCACCCGGAACCCGCGTCCAGCACGGAACCCATCGACGCCGGCCAAGAGGCATCGGCCCGCAGCCCGTCGGCGTCCACCTCGCAACATCCGATCGCCGGCGCCGGAACACCCGCGCGCATCACGCCAGCCGGCATCGACCCACCCGTACCGCCAGCCCGTGCCCGTGGCCCGCGCGACCCCGGCCCGCCGAGGGCCGGAGCAGCACGTACCCGGCACGGCCGCCGCTCCCGCACATGGGGCGCGCTCAGGTCACGCACATTCCTCCCACAGGCCCCTGCGGAAGGGTCGGGGCATGTCCGGCCCTTCCGCAACTCGCCACGGCACGGTCCGCGTGCTCATCGTCGACGACGAGCCCGAGCTCACCGAGTTGCTGTCCGCGGCGGTGGCCGAGGCAGGCTGGCGGCCGTTCGCGGCGCAGGACGGCCGCGGCGCGCTGCGGATCGCGCGGGACTGCTCCCCGCACCTCGTCGTCCTCGACGGGATGCTGCCCGATGTGGACGGGGTCGACGTCCTGCGCACGCTCAGGAGCGAGAACGCCCGGCTGCCCGTGCTGATGCTCACCGCCCGCGACGCCCTGGAGCACCGGATCCACGGGCTGTCGGCGGGCGCGGACGACTACGTGACCAAGCCGTTCTCCCTGGAGGAGGTCATGCTGCGGCTGCGGGGCCTGCTGCGCCGCGTCCGCCCCGGTGATGCACCCGAGCAGGGCGAGGTGCTGGTGCTGGGCGACCTCGTGCTGGCCGAGAGGAGCCGCGAGGTGCGCCGGGGCGGGACGCCTGTCCCGCTCACGGCCAAGGAGTTCGACCTCCTCGCCTTCCTCATGAGCCACCCGCACCAGGTGCTGAGCAAGACGCAGATCCTCGACCACGTCTGGAACTCCTCGTTCGACGGCGAGGGGAACCTCGTCGAGGTGTACGTCTACAGCCTCCGCTCCAAGCTCGACAAAGGCCGTACGCCGATGATCCACACCGTGCGCGGTGTCGGCTACGCGATCAGAGCCGCGGACGACGGGGCATGAGGCCGCACCGCCCGCGTCTGGGACGGCGCTCGCTGCGGGCGCGTCTGGTGCTGTTCATCTCCGTGACCATGGTCGTCGTGTGCGCGGCCATGGCCCTCACGACGGTGTTCGTCCAACGCGTCTATCTGCTCGGGGATCTCGACCAGCGCGTCACCGACGCCGCCGAACGCAGCCAGGGCGGACTCCAGCGACGGACGGGCGGCGCGACGGACC
Source organism: Streptomyces sp. WM6386 (assembly GCF_000972385.1). Lineage (GTDB taxonomy): Bacteria > Actinomycetota > Actinomycetes > Streptomycetales > Streptomycetaceae > Streptomyces. The sequence goes on along the minus strand of NZ_JXTE01000029.1, from coordinate 78,914 downwards.
TCGGCTTCCTCAACGAGCGCGGACAGCCGACCGGAACCCTCGCGGCCCGCTTCAGCGGCGGCGACGTCATCGCCGCCGAGGTCGTGACCCCCGACGGCCGCCGGCAGGTCCTCACCGCCAGCCAGCGCGCCGCCCTCGACGGGATCACGACGGACGGCTCGCTGCACACCCGCACCGTCCCCGGGCTCGGTACCTATCGCGTGACCGCGATCGGCGGCGACGGGGTCCCCGTACTGGCCGGACTCCCCATGCACGATGTGCAGCGCATGATCGACGGCCTGGTCGTCGTGGAAGTCGTGATCGCCGTCGTCGCTCTGGCCGCCGCGGCGGGTGCCGCGACGGTGGTCATACGACGGCAACTGCGCCCTCTGGGCCGGGTCGCCGCCACCGCGGCCGAGGTCGCCCGGGTGCCACTGGACCGCGGCGAGGTCACGGGGCTCACCCGCGTGCCGGCCGCGGACACCGATCCCGGCACCGAGACCGGCCAGGTCGGTGCCGGGCTCAACCGCCTGATCGACCATGTGGAGTCCTCGCTCGCCGAACGCCAGCGCACCGAGGACCGCATGCGGCGCTTCCTCGCCGACGCCAGCCATGAACTGCGCACGCCGCTCGCCTCGATCTCCGGCTACGCCGAGTTCATGAAGAGCGGTACGCGCAGGATGGCACCGGAGTTGGCCTGGGCCCGTGTCGCCGCCCAGTCGGCCCGGATGACCGGACTCGTCGAGGATCTGCTGCTGCTCGCCCGTCTCGACGAGGGACGGCCGCTGCGGTCGGACGAGGTGAACCTCGCGACGCTGGTCGCCGAAGCCGTGTGGGACGCCCGGGCCGCGGGCGCCGGGCACGACTGGCAGCTCGCGCTGCGCCTCGACGGTGGCCGGGCGGCCGTCGCCGGCGACGCCTCCCGGCTGCACCAGGTGGTGGCCAACCTGTTGTCCAACGCCCGTCTGCACACGCCTGCGGGCACGAAGATCACCGTGGTCGTGGAGGCGACGGACACGCACTGCGTGGTCCGGGTACGGGACAACGGCCCCGGCATCCCGCCCGCCCTCCTGCCCTCGGTCTTCGAACGCTTCACGCGGGCCGACGCCTCGCGCTCCCGTGCCCCCGGCCGGGAGGGCGGCACGGGACTGGGCCTGGCCATCGCGACGGCGATCACCGAGGCCCACGAGGGCCGCCTCGACGTGGCGAGCGAGCCCGGACGCACCGAGTTCTCGGTGACGCTCCCCTCGCACCGCCGCGAACTCTAAGCGTCCCCACATATTCGCAGATCGCAAGGGATCCCCAGGGCCGTCCATACCTCCCTGCCGACTGCCCTCGCTGCCTGTTTCAGCTCGGACTCAGTTTGCTCCCCCACAGTGATCACTCGGCGGCCGTCCGGCTGGGACGCGCCCACGACGAAGGGAATCAGCGACGATGACCGAGCTCGACACCGGTGAGCCCACGGCCCGGGAGCCGCAGTCCGAAGCCGGCCGCCGTACTCACGCGAGCCGCCGTAACTTCATGCGCAAGGTCTTCTTCGCCAGCGGTGCGACGGCCGTCGCCACGATGGGCGGCGCCGGGGCCTGGGCCGCACTCGCCGACGACACGACCGCCGCCGCGGACGCCACGGCGAGCGCCTCGCCGAGCGGTGCCCCCAGCGGCGGTCCGGGCGGCGGCACCGGCGGCCCCGGCAACCAGTCGATCACCGAGGAGTTCTTCGGTCTCACCACCGACGGCAAGCGGATCGACGATCTCTTCACGATCCACTCCACGAAGGTGGCCACCGCTCCGGTGATCTCGGCCGCGAACGCGTTCCTGGCCGGGCTCAGCGACACCCAGAAGTCCTCGACGCAGTTCACGGTGCACTCCACCGAGTGGCGGCTGTGGAGCAACATCGACTCCTACGATCGCCAGGGTGTCTCCCTCGCCGACCTGACGGATGAGCAGCAGGCGCTGGGCACCGCCTTGTTGAAGGCCGCGCTCAGCGCCGACGGCCTGGAGACCACGGAGAAGATCCGGAAGATCAACCAGGCGGCCGGCGAGGCGATCGGCAACACCACCGCCTTCAACGAGGACGCCTACTACTGGACGGTGATGGGCACCCCGTCCACGACCGAGCCCTGGGGCTTCCAGTTCGACGGTCACCACCTGGTCGTCAACTACTTCGTGCTCGGCGACCAGGTCGTCATGAGCCCCTGCTTCTGGGGCTCCGAACCGACCTCCATGGAGATCGACGGCGAGACCGTCACCGTCTGCCACGAGGAGGTCGTCGCGAGTCTCGCCTTCGTCAACTCCCTGACCGAGGCACAGCAGAAAGTCGCCATCGAGTCCTCGACCAAGTCGAACGAGTCCATGAAAGCGGGCGCGTTCTCCGACAACACGGTCCAGGCGTACACGGGCCTGCGCGGCAACTCCCTCACCGGCGCGCAGAAGACGAAGCTCCTCGGCATCGCGCAGGCCTTCGTAGGCCGCGCCAAGGCCGACGCCGCCAAGGTGACGCTGGCCGAGATCCGCAAGCATCTCTCCGACACCTACGTCACCTGGGCCGGCGGTACCGGTGACGACGACGCCTTCTATGTCCGGGTGCACAGCCCGGTCGTGTGGATCGAGGTGGACTGCCAGGCACCGGGCCCGCTGCGCGGTGCCTACGGCGGCACCGAGGGCACTCCCACCCAGATGCACGTCCACTCCGTCATCCGCACCCCGAACGGCAACGACTACGGAAAGGAGCTCCTCAGGCAGCACTACCTGACGTCGCCGCATCACCGGTGACGCGCGCGGCGTGAACATCCCGTCATCGTGAAGGGCCGCACCCGTCGCGGGTGCGGCCCTTCACTGTGCGCGGCAGACGGTCGGCGGAGCCCTACCGACGCCTTCCGTCAACGGCGCAGTTTCACCTTGCTGAGCGCGGCGACGCCGAGGGCCGCGAGGGCGATCTGGATGAGCCACTCGACCCAGTCGACGCCGTCGGTGTCGGCGACGTCCAGGCCTGAGGCGATGCCGGTTCCGATGAACGCGGCGACGATACCGATGGCGATCGTCCACAGGATGCCGATGCGCTGACGGCCAGGAATGACGAGCCGGCCGAGCACACCGATCACGATGCCGATCACGATCGCGCTGATGACGCCTGAAATCTCCATGGGCGGTATGCCACCCCTCACTCGTTGGTGACGTACGAGTGCCCGTTCGAGTCGATGCCACGCAGATCCGTTTCACGGCCGCGAAATCGGCTGCGGGCAGGGCCGGTCAAGGCATACCGTCCGGCTGTGCGTTGATCTCCCGGGCGGCGGCCGAGTGCCGCCGCGGACGGTAGGGGCGCCCCGACCGCGGGGCCGCCCCCACAGCCATGCCGCAGGCCTCCCTGGAGATCACCCCATGACCGCTCGACAACTCCTCACCTACGACTCCTTCGTGACGCTCGCCCTCGCCGACCCCGACGTCGTCGGCCTGGTCCTCAAGGGCTCCCGCGCCCATGAGGGCATGGTCACCGAGCACTCCGACCACGACCTGTACGTCGTTCTCGCCGACGCCGCGACCACGGATCTCACCCGGTTCCAGGGCTATCGCACCGCCGGGCTCGATCTCGTCGTCATCTCGCTCACCGAGTTCCGCACGGCCGGCATGCCCGGCTTCGAGCGCTACGCCCTGGCCCGCGCCCGGATCGTGCTCGACCGGCTGGACGGCGGCATCGCCCGGATCCTGGCCGCCAAGGCACTCCTGGACGCCGACGAGGCCGACCGGGACGCAGGCGGTTGGCTCGACGCCTACGCCAACTCCCTCTACCGGTCCCTCAAGAACGCGCGCGACGGCCATGGCCTCGCCGCCCGCCTCGACGCCGCCGACAGCGTGCGGTTCCTGCTGGAGCTGCTCTTCGCCCTCGACCGCCGCCCCCGTCCCTACAACAAGTACCTGGAATGGGAACTCGCCCGCCGTCCACTGCCCGGCTGGGACACCGGCCTGCTCCTCGACGCCGTGGACCGCATCGCGCGGACCGGCGACGTGACCCTGCAACGCCGCCTCTTCACCCGCGTCGAGTCGGCGGCCCGACAGACCGGGCACGGGGCGGTGCTGGACGCGTGGGGAGCGGACCTCGCCCTGATCCGGAGCGACGAATGAGGACGACCCATGAGTGACAAGGCCCGGATCCTGTTCGAAGCCCTCGACCTCGACCAGAACGGGACCCTGAGCCAGCAGGAGGTCATCATCGCCCTGCGGTCGAAGGGACCGACGCTCGCCGTGTCGGGGGCCCTGCCGTTCTGGGCCGTGGGGGACGCCGACGCCTCTTCCGCGCTGTTCGACGCCGCTGACCAGAACGGCGACGCCGTGCTGACGCTGGAGGAGTTCGCGGCCGTCGTGGACCGTCGTTTCGGCTTCCCTGGGCGATGGTGCACAGCGTCGTCGCGGCGAGTACCGCCAGGGGGCGCTCGCGGCGCAGGGGCAGTGCGGCGCAGGCCACGGCGGCGAGCGCGATGCCGAACCACAGGGGCGGTGTCCCGGACACCACCGCCCGGGTGAGAGGACACCGGCGACGGTGAGGGCGAACAGCAGCACCAGTGTGGTGGCCTCGACGGCTTGGGGACGGGTCGCCGCCCGCCGCTGCCAGCTGTGGCTCATCGCGCTCCGAGAAAGGTTCGAGGACAGTCCTCCTCACACACCACGGACCGCGGTGCCGTCTCGCGCAGGGGCGGCGCAGTACGAACCGTGCCCACCGGGATCCGCCGTTGTCCTGCGTCGACGAAGTCGCGGCCCCGTTCTTGCGGGTACGGCGGGGCAGTACGGCGTCGGGCCACATGCCCAGCAGCGCGGGGACCAGGGTGAGCGCGATCAGCACGGCGACGACCACCGCACCCGCGGCGCACAGCCCCATCTTGGCCAGCATCGGAACGCCGATGACGGTCAGGCCGGCCAGTGCGATGACGACCGTGAGACCGGCGAACACCACGGCGGAGCCGGCCGTGCCGACGGCGAGGCCGGTCGCCTCCCGCGGGTCGTGTCCGTTGGCACGCTCCTCCCGGTAGCGGGAGACCACGAAGAGGGCGTAGTCGATACCGACCGCCAGGCCGAGCATCGTGGCGAGCGTCCCGGTGGTCAGGGAGAGGCCGAAGACGCTGCCCAGGGTCATGATGGCGGCCATGCTGACGCCCACACCGATGATGGCGGTGAGCAGCGGAAGGCCGGCCGCCGCGAGGGATCCGAAGGTGATCAGCAGGACGACCGCGGCGAGGGCGATACCGATGGCCTCGGAGACGCCGCCCGCCGCGGGCCGGGTGGCGAGTGCGGTGCCTCCGGCCTCGACCGTGAGGCCGGAGTGGCGGGCCTCGTCGATGGCCTTCTCCAGCGCGGCCTTGTCGGCGTCGGTGAGATCGTCCGCCTTCACCCTGTAGTCCACCGTGGCGTAGGCGGTGGAGCCGTCCTTGCTCACCGCGCCCGCCGTGAACGGGCTTGTGGCGCCGGCGACCTGGGGCTCGTCGGCGGCCTCGGCGACGAGCGACTCGATGGCGGCGCGGTGGCCGGCCGCCGTCACCTTCTCCCCGTCGGGTGCGGTGAACACGATCCGCGCGTCGGCGCCATTGGCGTCCCCGCCGGGGAAACGCTCCCCGATCAGGTCGAAGGCCTTCTGCGCCTCGATGCCCGGCATGAAGGACGTGCCGTCGTCGGAGGCGGCGGGCGCCTTGGCGGCGCCCAGGCCGACGGCGCCGAGGACCACGGCCCACAACAGCGCCACGAGCAGGCGCCGCCGGAAGGCGGCCCGGCCCATCCGATACAGGAAGGTAGCCACGAGAAACGGATCTCCAGGTCTGGGTTCGGGTAGATCACCAGCCTGGCCGGACAGGGGGCATCGTGCTGGTGCTGGCACTCCCCGTTGGTGGCCCTGCACGAGGCGGGGCGCTCGTCTCCTCCTCAAGGACGAGCGCCGAATGCTGCGTGCGTAGGACGCGGGGCCCGGGATGCCGGACCGCTGCACGCCCTAGGGTGGTGGGCCCGCACCATGGGCCCACCACCACCCGTCCCCGTACGAGAACTGACGGAAGAACACGACACGCTCCCGATGGACCAGATCCGTGCGCTCCTGCTGGAACACGACGACCCCAGTCATCTGGAACGACCCGCGGACTTCGACCAGGAGACCTCGCGGAACTGTTTCGCCCGGCTCGTGAGCGCCTGTCAGGAACGCTTCGGGCCGTCCCGCTCAGGTAGCCGGGGCCAGGACTCCAGTTTCTACGGTGTCATCGAGATCCCGGCGGACGCGACAGGCTTCGACAAGCCCATGGGGGTCGCGATGAGCAATTTCGGCACCTACTTCGTCACCGCATTCATGTATGTCGGTGAGGGAGACCTCTGTGAAGAGGGCCAGACCTGGAGCTGGCGGCGGTGCTCGTGGCCGCAGGCCTGGCCGAGGCCGAGGACGACGACGAGGAGCTAGGGAAGTCGGACTGGCACGACCGGTACTTCGATTACATGTGAGGCATCCGAGGCTCCGGCCCACGGTTCACCGCAGCCGGCGGGTCACCCGGTAGCGCCCTGACGGCAGCCGGTACGAGGCCACCCCGTCCGCGTGGCCGAGGAACCACACGCCCGCCGTTCGCGCCAACGGGGTCCGCCCCTCACGGACCGCGTCGGCGGACGCGGCCGGCAGGCGCAGGGTCGCCTCGCTGTTGGCGGGCACGACCGCGTCGTAGACCAGCGTCCGACCCTCGCCGTCGACGCTCCACTTGCTTCTGATCTCGCCGTACGGGGACTCGTACACCCCCGACACCCGTGTGATCCGGCCCGTCGGATCGATGTGGGGCTGGAGCAGGAAGCGCTTGAACCCGGGGCTGTCGGGGTCGCGGGCGATGCCGGCCATGTAGGCGTACATCCACTCCATGATCGCGCCGTAGGCGTAGTGGTTGAAGGAGTTCATGCCGACCGGGCCGAACCCGTCCTCCTCGGAGTAGGAGTTCCAACGCTCCCAGACGGTGGTGGCGCCGTTCTTCACCGAGAACAGCCAGGACGGCAGCGCGTCCTGGTGCAGCAGCCGGTACGCCAGGTCCGCGCGGCCCTCGTCCGTGAGGACGGGGGCGAGGACGTTCACGCCGAGGAAGCCGACGGACAGCGTGTTCTCGGCGTACCTGACCCGGATGCTGTTCGGGTGCGCGGCCTTGTAGGCCGCGTCGTTGCCGATGTTGTCGGCGAGGTGGGCGACCAGTGTGCGGCGTTGGGCCTCCGTCTCGTAGAAGCCGAGATTGAGGACCCAGAGCAGGGCCGTCTGGCTGTCGTCCTCCGTCTTCTGATCGGGGTCGGAGCCCGGTTCGATCGGGGAGGCGTCGCCGAGGCTGGACCTGACCGTGACCGTGCCGCCCTCGGTGCTCAGGTACTTGGCGATGAACGCCTGCTTGATCCGTGCGAACAGCCGGTCGTACGTCTCCCCTTCGCCCGTCCTGCCGATCGCGCGGGCCATCTGTGCCATCAGCCGGGTGCTGTAGCCGTAGTAGACGTCGCTCATCATCTGGGCGCTGGTCTTCTGCGGTCCCAGCCAGTCGCCGGTGAGAGAGCCCTGCCCTGCGTAGGTGTCGCCGGTCTGCTCCTGGATCCAGTCCAGGTAGCGGGTCATCGCCGGCCAGTTGTCCTTGACGACGGTCGCGTCACCGGTCATCTGCCACACGGTCCACGGCACGATGACACCGGCGTCCGCCCAACCGCTGCCGCCACCGGGGAAGTTGTAACGCCCGGTGGGGGCGACCCCGGTGAACTGGGCCTTGTCCATACCGTAGACGGCCTGGGAGTCGACGACCGTGTCCTGGAAGTGACTGAGGAAGACCCCGGCGTCCACGTTGTACAGGCCGGTCGTGGCGAAGACCTGGGTGTCGCCGGTCCAGCCGAGGCGTTCGTCGCGTTGCGGGCAGTCGGTGGGCACCCAGAGGTAGTTGCCGCGCTGGCCCCAACGGATGTTGCTCGCCAGCTGGTTGACATCGGGATCGTTGGTCGTGACGGTGCCGGTCTCGCGGATCGCGGACGTGGCGACCTTGCCGGTCAGACCGGTGACCGTGACGGTGTCCGTCGTGGTGACGGACACATGGCGGAAGCCGTAGAAGGTCAGGGAGTCCTGGTGGGTCTCGCCGTGCCGGTCGCCCTTGAGGATGTACGTGCTGGTGGCCTTGGCGCTGCGGAGGTTGGCCCGGTAGAGGGAGCCCTCGGGGCCGTCGGCGCCCGCGCTGTCGTCGTTGAGCATCTCGCCGAACCTGAACTCGACCTTGGCTCCGGCCGGTCCCCGCAGGCTGTAGCGGGCCACGCCGACCATGTTCTGGCCGAGGTCGAAGACGGCTGTCTCACCCCTGCCGATCGTGACCGGGGCGGAGGACGCCTTCGCGGGATCGGTCACCGTGCGGTCGGGATCCACGACGATGCGGCCCCTGCCGTTGGGGCTGCCGTCCTGTCCGGTCACCCCTGTGGCGACGGTGATCGACCGCGGTCGCCGGTCCCAGCGGTGCATGAAGCGTGCGGTCTCGCCGGGGTAGGCGAGGAGTTGCGCGTGCGGGAACTTGTCGTCGAAGGCGACCCGCTCCACGTCCGACCAGGCGGAGTCGTCGAATCCGTGCGCCGTCCAGCCCGGCAGCTCCCGGCGGGCGTCGTAGGTCTGGCCGTCGTAGATGTCGTCGGCGCGGTAAGGGCCCGTGTCGGTGGCCTTCCAGCCGCCGTCGGTCCCGGTGACGACCGTCTGCGATGTGCCGTCGGCGTACCGGATCAGCAGCTTGGCCTTGACGGCCAAGGCGTTGCCGTCCGGCGAGTAGTAGGTACTGCCGTCGGATATACGGCCGTTGTACCAGCCATTGCCCAGGACGAAACCGAGCGTCGCCTGCGCCCGCTCGCGCGTGACGAGGTCGGTGACGTCGTAGGTCATGTAGTTGACGCGCGCGTCGTAGTTCGTCGAGCCCGGGGGCAGCAGTTCGGTCGTGGTGGCGCCGTCCTGCGGGACGGTGACCTGGCGCCCGTTGACGTAGGCCTCGTACACGCCGAGCGCCGAGACGTACAGCCGGGCCTCACGGATGCGCTTGTCCAGGGCGGATTGCTTGCGCAGCATCGGCGCCCCGGGCGAGTTGGGGGTCCTCCCCTTCATCCCGATCCACTGCGCCCCGTCCCAGCCGGTGGCGCCGTCGGCGCTCAGGAGCCCGGTCTCGAAGAAGGCCGCGGGGGCGGTGCCCGCGGGGCGGCCCTCGGCGTCCCAGACGGTGACGGTCCAGTGGTAGCGGGTCGAGGCACGCAGCGGCTTGCCGTCGTACCGGACAGCGACGGAGTCGCAGGACCGGACCCGTCCGCTGTTCCAGACGTCGGCACGGGAAGAGGTCAGCCGGTCCGGGGAGGTCGCGAGGAGGATCTGGTACGCCCCCTGGCTCCACCCTCGGGTCGCGGACCGCGTACGCCACCCGAAGCGCGGCCTGCTCGCGTCCATGCCAAGGGGGTCGGTGCGGTGTTCCAGGGTCAGCCCCGACACCGGGCCGCGCTGCGCATGACGGGAGGCTTCCGCCGCCACGCCGGTCCCGGCTGTCATGAGGCCGGGCCCTGTCGACATGGCGCCGGCGGTCGCGGCGAGCACTGTTCGACGACGTACATGGCTCACGCCCTGGTCCTTTCGGTGTCGCGGACGTCGCTGGTGGTGAAGGTGTGCCGTCCCGAGCCGACGACATGGGGTGTGGGGTCGTCCGTGGGCATCCGGATCTCGGCCGTGGTGTTCGGCGGGAGTTCCACGTCGAGGCGGAAGCGGCCGTTCTTGCGGGTCCACCGCGCGGACACCACGCCGTACGGGGTGCGGTAGTCACCTTCGGCGTGGGTGAGATCGCCGACGGGGCGGGGGTCGATCACGAGTTCGCGATAGCCGGCCTTGCCGAGCGCCTGCCGGATGCCGACCAGGCCGCTGTGGAACCACTCCTCGATCTGCAGCAGGATCATGTGGTTCTTGGAATTGCCCATGTCCCACTGCTCGGGAACGGTCGTCAGGCCGCCCGGGTTGGCGGTGGTGGGGGCCATGAAGTAGCCGTAGCCCGGCCGGGTGTCCTCTTGGAGGACCTCCCACAGGACGTCGTCGCGGCCGCCCGCGTGCAGGGCACGCACGATCGCGGCGAGGCCGATGGTGCCGCCGCTGAAGTGCGGTCCGCCGCCGAACGGCCGGTGGGCATGGACGAGTTCGACCAGCGCGCCCAGGACCTTCCCGCGTTCGCCCTCGGGCACCAGGCCCTCGTCGAGCGCGAGCGCCTGCGCGGCCTGGGTCGCCCCGGTGGTGCCGTCGGTGTAGCGGCCCGACTCCGGGTGGTAGAAGGCGTCGTTGAAGGCGTCCTTGATGTGGGAGGCCAGGTTGCGGTACCCGGCCGCATCGGCGCTACGTCCGATCAACGCCGCCATCCGGGCCATCCGGTCGGCGATCTGGTGATAGCCCCAGGTCCCGGTGATGCGGCCCGAGGTGTTCTCACTGGCGATCCAGTCGGCGAGCGCCGCGTCGACGAGGTGGGCGTCCGCGCCGGTGCCGGCCTTCTTGGTCCTGATGTAGGTGAGGAAGGCCTGCATCTGCGGGTAGTAGCGGCTCATCGTCCGGGTGTCGCCGTACGTCTCGTACAGCAGCCACGGCACGAGGACGATGCCGTTGCCCCAGTTGATCTCGTCGCCGAACCGGCCGGTGTAACCCCAGTCGTACACCGGGGCCTTGAGCGCCACGTTGCCGACGTTGTCGCCGGCCCTGGACTGGCCCTCCGCGAGGTGGCGCTGCATGGTGCGCAGGTAGGCCTCGTATCCGAACGAGCGGTGAAGGGAGCCGAAGGGCTGGACGTAGTCGGCGGGGTAGGCGAGTTTCTCGCGGCCGGGGCAGTCCGTGAACGTGGACATGGTGTTGCTCATGATCGAGTAACGGGCCATGCGGTGAACGCGGTTGATCCGCTCGTCGGAGGTCCGCACGGTACCGGCCTGCGGCACGTCCGCGTGGATCTGCAGGCCGGTCACGGTGTCCTGGCTCGGTACGTAGCCCTCGGGCAGGCCGGTCACCTGGAGCCACTGCATGCCGAAGTAGTGGAACCGCGGATGCCACCGCTCGCCTCGCCGGTCGCCGTACGTCGTGTAGGTGGCGAAGACGTCGGTCCCGCGAGCGGCTCCGCCGCCCATGATCGACGCCTGGTTGACGGTGCCGTCGGCGTTGAGCGACTCGGCGGGATACAGCTTGACGGTGGTGCCGGCGGGAAGCGGGCCGTCGAGCCGGAGCAGTGGCCATCCGGCGAAGTTCTGGCCGAAGTCGAAGACCCACACGCCCGGTTGGGGCTGGGTGACGCCGACCGGGCGGAGCCGGTCGAGGACCCTGAGCGGCTCGGCGACCCGCCAGACCAGTTCGGTGGTGAGGTTGGGCGGCGGGGCGATGCCGGCGTCGACCCAGCCCACGGCCGTACCGTCGCGCCGCTTCGCCGAGTCACCGAGGTCGGCGCCGGGGGCGGTCCAGGCGGGCTGTTCACGGCGGGCGTCGTGGTCGGATCCGGAGTACCAGTTGGCGACGACGGTCGGACCGAGAGCCGCTCTCCAGGAGCGGTCACTGACGACGCTCTGGACCGTGCCGTCGGCCTTGGTGAGTTCCAGGCGGGCGATCAGCCGCGGGGAGACGGCGGCACCCGCGCTCGGGTCGGTGCTCGCGAGGGAGTTGCCCGAGGCGGAGACGGCGGCCCCGCTCGCGTGTGCCGAGGCGAGGCCGGGGTGGAAGGTGATGTCGGTGGTGCCGATCGCGGTGATGGTGCGTGATTCCAGGCGCTCGCCGCCGTCGCCGGTGTCGATGTCGACGGTGCCGCCGACGTGGTAGTTGGCCACGCTGCTCACCCGCACGGTGGTGGCGCCACGCTCGGCGGGCGCGACAAGGGTGCCGCTGCCCTTGAACTGGCTCTGCCACCAGCTGTACGGGGCGGTACGGCCGGTCGCGGGGTTGGTGACGGAGCGGGTCACCAGCGCTGTGCCGTGGCCGAGTTCGACGCCGAGGGTGTTGTCGCCGGGGCGGAGCAGATGCGTGACGTCGTGGACCCGGTACTCGGTGGAGAGCTGGTAGTTGGAGTTGCCCGGGGCGAGCACCTCATCGGTGACGGGACGGTCGTTGAGCCGGGCCACGTGCAGTCCTGCGCCCGACAGGTACAGCCTCGCCCTGACGACCCGTCCGTCGGTGCGGAAGGCGCGGGCGAACACGGGCAGCGGCTGGTCGACGGTGCGGCCCGGGTACTCGATCCAGCGGGCCCCGCCCCAGTCGGAGCGCTTGAGGAGGCCCGTCTCCCACGAGGCGGGCCGGCTCCACGGTGTCGCGTCGCCGTCGGTGCTCCACACCCGTACCTGCCAGACCACCCGCTCGCGCGAGGCCGACGCGGGTCCGCGCCACAGGACATCGGTCTGGGCCGAGGAGTGGACCTTGCCGCTGTCCCACAGCGGACGGCCCCGGTCGAGGTCCGCCTCCGTGCGCGCGGCGCGAATGCGGTAGGCGGACTGCGTCCATCCCGCTCCGGCTCCCACCACCCGCCAGCTCAGTCCCGGGGCGGGGTCGTCGACACCGAGCGGCTCGTCCTCACGGCCGTCCACGGCCAGACCGGTGACCCTGGCTCCGTGTCCGTGGTCCTCCTCGTCGGCGTAGGCCTTCTGCGCGGGCGAGACGGCCAGTCCCGCCGCGGAGACCGCCATGGTGCCGACCATCTGTCTACGGCTCAAGGTGCCCCTCACGATGTCGCTCATGGTCAGCTCCCGGCCTTGTAGTCGGTGTCCATCTCGTCGAGGAGCTTGTCGGGGGTGGACTGGCCGCTGAAGATCTCCTGGAGGCCGGCGAGCATGGTCTGCTGGACCTTGGCGTTGGGCCAGAGCTGGTCCATGAACGGCACGGTGCGGTTGGAGGTGATGAACGTGGACAGTTCGGCCAGGGCCGGGTCCGCCGCATATCCCGTGTCCGGAAGGCTGGGCAGGCCGCCCTGCTTCTTGACGAACAGGTTCATGCCCTCGGGCGACATCACGAAGTCCACGAACTTCAGGGCGAGTTCCGTGTTCTTCGCCTTGGCGTTGACGCCGTAGCCGGCGCCCGCGGCGGCCGGGATGAGGGTCCGGGACGGGTCGTCGGTGGCCGGCAGCGCCTTGAGCGTGAACGTGCCCTGCGGGTTCTTGCCCTTCAGGAGGGCGATCACCCAGTTGCCCTGGATGATGCCGAGGGTCTTGCCGGTGGCTGCGAGGGCCTGGCTGGCTTCGTAGTTGGTGCCCAGCGGATTCTTCTGGAAGCAGCCGTTCTTCTCCATCGTCAGGTACTTGTCCAGGGCGGTGGTCCACTGCGACTTGGCGAAGGTGGCCTCGCCGGACCGCATCTTCTGGTCGAAGTCACGGTCGGGGCCGTAGACGGTGGTGGCGACCAGCGCGTACAGGACGAGCTGGGTCACCCAGTTGTCCTGGTTGCCCAGGGCGAAAGCCGGGGTCCCCTTGTCCTTCGCTGCCTTGCAGAAGGCCAGCAGGCCGGTCCAGGTGTCGGGTGGGGTGAGGCCGGCCTTCGCCATGGCCTGCTGGTTGTAGACCGCGCCGATGCCGTTCTGCCCGAAGATCGCGTTGTACGTCTTGCCCTCGTACTGGGCGACGCTCTTGATCGCGTCGGGCATCTTGGCGGCCCAGGGCTGGTCCGACAGGTCGCGCAGATAGCCGGGCTCGGCCAGGACGTGGGTGGCGCCGGGGTTGCCGTTGCCGGGCCAGACCGACATCACGTCGGGTGCGGTGCCCGAGGACAGCTGGGTGCGGATCTGCTGCTGGTACTGGTCGGCGCCGCTGGTGGTGTAGCGGACCTTGACACCCGGATTGGCCTTCTCGAACGCCTTGACGACGTCCTCGACGGAACCCTGGTCGACCGAGGCCAGCGTCAGCGTCTTCGAACCGCCGCCGGATCCCCCGGCCTTGGTGCCGCCGCTACAGGCGGCCAGCAGGGCGCCGGCCGTCAACGCGGCGATCAGTACCGGCAGTGTGCGTGTCTTCATGATGTCCCCCTCGGGGAAGAGCCACCGGGCCTCGGTGACGGGTGGACCTCGGGTGTCATCCGCGCAGCCCGCCCGCGAAGCCGTTGATGATGCTGCGCTGGAGCAGGAAGTAGACGAGCAGGACGGGCAGGATGCTGATCACCAGTGCGGCGAAGATGAGGTTCCAGTCGGTGACGTACTGGCCGACGAACCCGGCGATGGCGACCGGCAGGGTCTGCTGGGCGCTGCCGCTGAGGTACAGCAGCGGGGTGAAGAAGTCGTTCCAGACGGCGACCGTGTTGAGCACGAGGGCGGTCACCGTGATCGGTTTGAGCATCGGCAGGACGATGTAGCGGAAGCCCTGGAGCGGTGTGCAGCCGTCGATCAGGGCTGCGTCCTCGAAGTCCCGGGGCAGGGCGCGCAGGAAGCCGACGTAGAGGAAGACGGTGAACGGCACCTGGAGGCCGGAGTAGAAGAGGACCAGGGCCCAGGGGGTGCCGAGGAGTCCCATGTCGCGCATGGTCTGGTACAGCGGCAGCGCGGCCAGTTGGAAGGGCAGGACCAGGCCCAGGAGGAACAGCAGATACGTGCCTCGCGACCAGCGGGCCGCCACGCGGGCCAGCGGGTACGCCGCGAGCGAGGAGACGGCCAGCACGATGGCGACGCTGCACGCCGTCACCAGCACGCTGTTGGCCAACGCACCGCCGAGCGCGCCCTGTTGCCAGGCCTGCGAGAAGTTGTCCAGGGTGGGCGAGGCGGTCGGGCTGATCGGCGAGGAGGTGTCCGACGCCGGTCGCAGGGCCATGTTGACCAGGACGTACACCGGGAAGCCGACGACCAGGGCGGCGGCGATCATCGCCAGTTCCAGCGCGAGGGTGCGGCGGCGGTAGCGGATCATGTCATGGTCCTCTCGTTGCGGGACAGCACGAGGTACTGACCGGTCGAGACGACCGCCACGATGATCGTGAGGACGACCGCGAGGGCGATGCTGTAGCCGAACTCGCCGAGTGTGAAGGCGTCCTTGTAGATCAGGGTGGAGAGGGTGTCGGTCGCGTGGCCGGGGCCGCCGCCCGTCAACGCGTAGACCTGGTCGAAGAGTTTGATACCGCCGATGATCGACAGCATCAGGTTGATGGTGAGGGCCGGGGCGAGCAGCGGGCGGGTGACCGACCAGAAGCGGCGCACCGGGCCCGCGCCGTCGATGGCGGCCGCCTCGTGGATCTCCTTGGGTACGGACTGGAGTCCGGCCAGGAAGATGACCATCGAGTAACCCGCGTACTGCCAGACGATCACCCCGATCACCGACCACAGGGCGAGCCGCGGACTGCCCAGCCAGTCCTGCCGCGAGCCGTCGAGTCCGACCGCGCCCAGCGCGCTGTTGACCGCGCCGTCGGGTCCCAGCAGGTTGCGCCAGAGGTAGGCGGTGACGATCGGCGTGATCACGGCCGGAGCGAACAGGAACACCCGGAGCGCATTGCGGGACTTGATGGCCGAGTTGACCCCCAGCGCCAGCAGCAGGCCCACGGCGTTCTGGACGACCGTGATCGACACGGCGATCAGCAGCGTGTGCCAGATGGCCTGGGTGGCGTCCGAGTCGCTGAGCATGGCGGTGAAGTTGTCCAGGCCGACGAACGCGAAGTCGGGATCGAGGCCGTCCCAGTCGGTGAAGGCGTAATAGACGCCGCGAGCACTCGGCACCAGGACCACGAAGGCGAACAGCAGTATCGCGGGCAGCGCGAACCACCACGGCGGTCCGGCACGCGGCCGTCGGATGCGTGGAGCCGTCGCGGTGCCGGTGTGCCGGTCGGGGTCCGGGAGCTGCTCCTGCGGGGCGAGAGCCATCTGCAACCCCCTTTCTTGAAACGTTTCACGCGGATCGTTGAACGGTTCTGCACCGGTCGGACGCCATGGGGTTCCTGGTGTGTGTGGGTAACGTTGCCCAAAGGGTGTGCCAGACCCTAAAGAGCCTCCCCCGCGACGTCAAGATGCCGCGCACACTGCGCCTTTGTTACGGCGACGAAGGCGAGAGCCCTCGCCGAAGACGCTCTTGAAACCGGGAATCCGCCCTACACTCGGCGGCAACGTTTCCCGGAGAGGCAAGGACCGGATGGAGCCGCCAGCACCGCGTCGCAGGGTCACCATCGTCGACGTCGCCCGTCACGCCCAGGTGTCGACCACCGCAGTGTCCAAGGTGCTGCGCAACGCGTACGGGGCGAGCCCCGAGATGCGCGCGAAGGTGCGCCGGGCGATCGACGAGCTGGGCTATCGCCCTCATGCGGGCGCCCGGGGCCTGCGCGGGCAGACCTACACGATCGGCGTGATGCTGCCCGACATCCGCAACCCGTTCTTCCCCGAGATCCTCGACGGCATCACCGCCTCGCTGGAGGACACCGAGTACCAGGTGTTCCTGGGTCCGGGATGCAACGGGGAGAAGGCCGAGGCCCGCGTCACCGAGGCGATGATCGACCGCGGCATGGACGGCATCATCCTGGTCGCCCCGGTGTCCTCACGTGCCCATCTGGAGCGCGTCGGCACCGCGGTGCCGACCGTCGTCGTGGGCCGGCACGGATCCTCTTCGGCGTACGACACCGTGGCCGACGACGACGTCGAGGGTGCGGCCCTGATCGTCGGCCACTTCGCCGCGCTCGGGCATCGCCGGATCGCCCACATCGAACACCACGAGACCGACCCGACACGCCTCACCGAGATGCCCAACGCCCGGCGCGCGGACGGCTATCGCCAGGCGATGCGGAAGCAGGGGCTGGAGGAGTGGATCGACGTGATCTCCACCAGCTACACCCAGGAGGGCGGCTACCGGGGCGCGCGGGAACTGCTGGCCCGTCCGGTCCGGCCCACGGCCGTCTTCGCCGGGGCGGACATCGTGGCCATGGGTGTGCTGGAGGCGGTCGCCGAGGCCGGACTGTCGGTGCCCGGCGACCTCTCGGTGGCCGGCTACGACAACACCACGTTCGCCGCGTTCGGCCCGATCTCCCTCACCAGCGTCGACCAGGCCGGCCGCGAACTGGGCCGAAACGCCGTCCGTCTCCTCCTGGAACGGATCACCGACCGCGGCCGCCACTCGGCCCAGGTCATCCTCTCCCCCACGCTCGTGGCGCGGCGGTCCACGGCGCGGTTGACGGAGTAGGGCGCCGACACCCCCGCCTCAGGGTCCGCGATACGCCGCGCGCACCCATCACGGTAACAAGTAGTTGCGTAACTCACGCAAAGCCTTCTTCGGGCCGAGGGTCCCACTCACCGGGACGGAAAACCCGCCTGTCCTGCGGACACGTTAATTGTACCGACCGGCAGGTCTATCTTTCCGGCTCCTCCGCTCATCCCTGGAAGGCCACCGATGTCCCAGATACAGACCCCCTCCCCACCAGCGCCCGAGAGACCACGATCCAGCGCACGCAACACGCTGGTCGTCGTCGCACTCGTCTGGACCGTCCAACTCGTCGCGCTGATGGCCGCGTTGTCCGGCATCGCGCAGGCCGAGGTGGCGATCCACTTCCGGACCACGGAGATCGCGTGGTTCACCCTGATGACCCTGCTGACCGGCACCTTCTTCCTGCCGTTCGCGGTCAAGGCCGCGGCCCTGTTCGGCAAGAAGAAGGTTCTGCTCGTCGCCACCGGGCTCGGCTTCGTCGGCGACCTGATCGCCGCCGTCGCCACCGACTACCGCACCCTGCTGATCGGGCGCGGCATCGCGGGCGTCTACGCGGCCACGGCCCCGCTGGCCTATGCGATCACCCGCGACGTCTTCCCCCGCCGCTGGGTCGGACTCGCCAGCGGCATCCTCGCCGGCGGTGTCGGCCTCGTCGCCTTCGGCGGCCCGTTCCTGTCCGGCTGGCTCCTGGACGACTACGGCTTCCGCGGCGTGCTGTGGTTCATGGCCATCAGCACCGCCGTGAGCTTCGCCCTGGTGGCCGTCTTCGTGCCGGAGAGCCCGGTCCGTGAGCGGGGCGGCCGGATGGACTGGACCGGCGGGCTCCTCCTCGGCGCAGCGGTCACGGCGATCGTCTACGCGGTCGGCCAGGGCTCGCACTGGGGCTGGAGCAGCGCGAAGTTCGCCGCGTATGTGATCGGGGCGGCGATCACGCTGATCGTCTTCGTGCTCGTCGAGCGGCGGGTCGCCGAGCCCCTGTTCCCACTGACCATGACCCGACGCCGCCAGGTGTGGACCGTGCTCCTGGCCACGTCGGTGGCGGCCGGCGCGCTCAGCGCCGTCGGCGTCGTGATCCAGATGCTGATCCTGATGCCGCAGATCCCCCACGTCTCCGAAGGCCTGGGCTGGTCCGGCACCCACAACGCCATCGTCACCAGCCCCATCAGCGCCATGATCATCATCGCGGCCGTCGGCACCGGCTGGCTCGCCCGCAAGGTGGACTCGCGCATCCTGCTGGGCAGCGGCTCCGCCCTCACCGTCCTCGGCTACGGCATCGGCACCCAACTGCACCACAGCGCCCCCCAGATCGTCGGCATGGGCCTGATCGCGGGGCTGGGCACGGGCATGGTCATGGCCATCGTGCCCATCATGATCATCGAGGTGGTCACCCCCGAGGAACAGGCCCTGGCCAACGGTGCGCAGACCCTCGGTCAGGGCGTCGCCCAGATCGTCGTCTCGCAGCTGGCCTTCGTGGTGATGGCCCAGCACGGGGCGGTCATGCAGGGCACTCAGTTCTACCTCGACACCGGATTCACCAACGGGCTCTGGCTGGTGGTCGGTTGCTGCGCCGTGGGCACACTGCTCACTCTCCTCGTCCCCAGGAGCAGGCGCCTGGACGAGGCCGAGGTCGGCCAGGCGGCCTGACCGCACAGCGGGAACGGCTGAGGGCCGGGCGTGTTCGCCCGGCCCTCAGCCGTGTCGCGGCCTGCGGTCCTACGAGGCGGCGAAGCCGGCGTCCGGCCCGAACTGGTGCTTGAGGAAGGCGCCGGACCAGGCCATCAGGTCGGAGGGCACGTAGTAGCCCTTCTCGTCGTTGATCGCGTCCCAGTTCGCGGCCACGTCCTCGATGCCGGCCGGACCGTCCACGTGTGCGTAACCCTCGGTCGACGCGATGAAGAGACGGGCGAACCGGCCCGCGCCGGCCGTGTAGATCTCGCCGCTGACCGGGCAGCTCTCGTGGGCGAGGTACGCGACCATCGGCGCCACCGCGTCCGACGGCATGTACGGCTGCCCGGGCACCGCCTCGGTGGGCTCCTCCTCTGAGCCGCCGCCCATGCGGGTCATGGCCGCCGGGGCGATCAGGTTGACCTTGATGTTGTGCGGCTCCCCCGCCAGCTTCGCGCTGCGGGCGAGTCCGATCGTGCCGCCCTTGGCCGCCGCGTACGACAGGTTGTTGGGCAGTCCGAACACACCGCTGGACGTCGTCAGCACGACCCGGCCGTAGTTCTGCTCCACGAAGTGTGGCCAGGCGGCGCGCAGTGTGTTGAAGGAGCCGACGAGGTGCACGGCGAGATGGCGCTCCAGGTTCTCCGCGTCGACCTCCGGCAGACCCGCCCAGCGGATGATCCCGGCGTTGTTGACGAGGATGTCGATCCGGCCGAAGTGTTCGAGCGCGGTGCCGATGACCGCCTCACCCCCGGCCTGCGTGGACACGTCGTTCGTGTCGGCGACGGCTGTGCCGCCCGCCTCGGTGATCTCCTCGACGACCCGCTGCGCGGGCCCGGTGTCCGTGCCGTCACCCTCCATCGATCCGCCCAGGTCGTTGACGACGACCTTCGCGCCGCGCGCCGCCAGGAGGCGGGCATGGGCACGGCCGATGCCCCGGCCCGCGCCCGTGACGACCGCGACGCGTCCTTCGAAGCTGAACTCACTCATGGCTGACTCCTGTTGTACTGCGGCTCGGGATGCGGAACGGATGCGGGCCCCCGCCCGTACGGAAGGGACCCGCGGATCGATGGACGGTCGGCCCTGTCACCAGGTGACCGGCAGCTCACCGATGCCGAAGGCGAGTGCGTCGGCCGGACGGAACGCGAGCTCGTCACGGTCGACGGCGAGACGCAGGGTCGGGATGCGCCGGTAGAGGGTGCCGTAGACGACCTGGAGCTCGATACGGGCGAGCTGCTGGCCCAGGCACTGGTGGATCCCCCAGCCGAAGGCGTGGTGATGGGTCGCCTTGCGGGTGAGGTCGAGCTTCTCCGGGTCGGGGAACGCCTCCGGGTCCCAGTTGCCGGCCGGCAGCGGGACGATGATGCCGTCGCCCGCCTTGATCTGCGCGCCCTCGAACTCGAAGTCCTCGGCGGCGATGCGCCGCTGCCCGAACGTGGCGACGGTGAGATAGCGCAGGATCTCCTCGACCGCGCCCGCGGCGTCCCGGGTGTCCTCGATCTCGCGCAGCCGCGCGATCTGCTCGGGGTTCTCCAGCAGCAGAGCCGTGCCGAGCGTGATCATGTTGGCGCTGGTCTCGTGACCGGCGATCAGCAGGATCATGGAGAGCAGGGTGGCCTCGGGAAGGGTGAGGTCCCCTGCCTTGATCCGCGCGGCGAAGTCCGAGAGCACGTCCTCGGCGGGCTCGTCCATCTTCTTCTGGAGGAGTCCGGCCAGATAGCCGCCGAGCGCCTGGTTGGCCGCGGTCTGCTCCTCGGTGGTCTTGTCGCTGCGGGTGGCGAAGGAGGCGTGCTCCTGGAAGAAGTCGTGGTCGTCGTACGGCACTCCGAGCAGTGCGCAGATCATCAGCGAGGGCAGCGGCAGCGACAGGGCCGTCATCAGGTCGACCGGTTTGGGGCCCGCCAGCATCTTGTCGATGAGCTCGTCGGTGAACCGCTGGATGTCCGGCCGCAGCGCCTCCATCCGGGGGCGGGTGAAGGGGCGGGTCATCATGCGGCGGATCCGGGTGTGGTCGGCGCCGTCGGCGTTGAAGATCGTCAGCGGGTGCAGATGGGCGGTCTCCGCCATGGGCCGGTTGGGGAACGGGAACCCGGGCAGCTTGTCGTCCGAGCTGACCCGGGGGTCGGACAGGATCGCGCGCTGCGCGGCGTGGCCGGTGACGAGCCAGGGGGTGCTGCCGTCCCAGATGCGGGCCCGCGAGACGGGGCCCTTCTCGTTCAGGGCGCGTAGCCCCGGCGGCGGGGCGAAGGGGCACTTGGCGTCCCGGTCGTCCTGGTAGAAGTACGTCGCCTCGTCGGGCGCGTGCCGGGTGTCTGCCTCGGCCATGGTTCTCCTCCGGTGATGGGTGCGGGGGGAAGGGGTGAGGTTCGGGGGTTATTCCTCGATGCGGATGGCCAGGGCCGGGCACACCGCGGCGGCGTTGCGGACGTCGTCGGCCAGCTCCGTCGGCGGGTTCTCGTCGAGGACGACGACGATGCCGTCCTCCTCACGCTGGTCGAACACGTCCATGGCGGCCGACACGCACTGACCGGCGGCGACACACTTGTCCTCGTCGACGACAACCTTCATGGGACTTCTCCTGATCGTTCAGTTCGTGGGGGTGGCGGCGGCCTGCAGCCCGTCGACGATCGACCGGCGCAGCAGGCGGGCTTGTTTGGGCATGTTCCAGCCGAGGACACCGGTGACCCGGCCGTCGACCCGGTACCGGGCGACGAAGCGACGGGCCGTCAGATCCCCCTCGACGAGGTCCACTTCGGCGTCGACCGGCAGGAAGCCGTGCACCTGGAGCTTCGCGTCGTACTGGTCGGTCCAGAAGTACGGCACCGGCGTATAGGGCCGACTCTCGCCGAGGATCTCCGCGGCCACCGCCATGGCCTGCTCGGTGGCGTTGGTCCGGTTCTCCAGGCGGATGAGCCGGCCGAGGCCCTCGTGGTGCCAGCGGGCCACGTCGCCGACGGCGTAGATCCCCTCCTCCGCCCGGCAACGGGAGTCGCACACCACTCCGTTGTCGAGTTCGAGGCCGCTGTCGGTGAGCCACTCCGTCGCCGGTGTCGCGCCGATCGCCACGACCACGACGTCGGCGGGCAGCACCTCGCCGGTGGTCAGCCGCACGCCGGTGACCCGGCCTTCCGCACCGGTGAGTCCGGTGACGCCGTTGCCGAGCCGGAGCCTGACGCCGCGTTCGGTGTGCAGGTCGGCGAGTACGCCGGACACCAGCGGGCCGACCTGGAGCGCCATCGGCGCGGCCAGCGGTCCGGTGAGCGTGACGTCCAGGCCCAGGGTCCGTGCGGTGGCCGCGATCTCGGAGCCGAGGACGCCCTCGCCGACGACGACCAGCCGTGCGGCGGCCAGCAGGTCCTCGCGCAGGGCGAGCGAGTCGTCGAGGGTGCGCAGCACGTGGACGCCGGTCAGGTCGCCCTGTCCGGGCAGCCGCCGGACGCGTACGCCCGTGGCGATCACGATCGCGTCCGCCCGCAGCTCGCGCCCGGATCGCGTGCGCACGGTCCGTGACGCGGTGTCGAGGCCGACCGCCGGGTCGCCCAGCACGAACTCGGCGTCGAGCGCGGACAGTACGTCCTGTGTCCGCAGCGCGGCCCGCTCCGGCTCCCATGCGCCGGAGAGCACCTGCTTGGACAGCGGCGGTCGGTCGTACGGTGCGTGCGGTTCGTCGCCGAGCACCGTGATCCGGCCCTCGTAGCCCCTGCGGCGCAGCGCCTCCACGGTGGTCAGTCCGGACGCGGAGGCGCCCACTACCAGGACGTGGGCCGGGGGCCTGACGTCGTCGTCGATGCTCATGCGTGGCTCCAGTGCAGCGTTGGTGCGGTGTGTCGATGCGGGCCGGGCGGGCGGATCAGTAGACGTAGCGCCCGCCGTTGACACCGAAGGTCTGGCCGGTGACGTAGGCCGCCTCCTCCGAGACGAGGTAGGCCACGGCGTACGCGACGTCCTCGGGGGTGCCGGCCCGCTTCATCGGCATGGTGGCCGCGGCCGCCTCCACGTCGATGGGGCCCTGGCGGACCAGCGGGGTGTCGATGAAGCCCGGCGGGACATGGTTGACGGTGATGCCCTTCTCGATGTACTCGACCGCCAGCGCCCTGGTGAGGGCGATGACCCCGCCCTTGGACGAGGCGTAGTGGGCCATGGCCGGGGCGCCGGTCTGGGCGGAGGACGAGGAGATGTTCACGATCCGGCCCCACCCTGCTTCGAGCATGTCGGGGACGAGCTGCTGGGTGACCAGGAACGGGCCTTTGAGGTTGATCCCGATCATGCGGTCCCAGGAGGCCTCGCTGATGCTGGTGAAGGGTTCGTAGGCGGTGATCCCCGCGTTGTTGACGAGGATGGTGACCGGGCCGAGCTCCTCGCGGGTGCGCGCCGCGGAGCGGGCCACGGCCTCGGCGTCGGCGGCGTCCCCGCCCACAGCGAGGGCCCTGCCCCCCGCCGCCTGGATCTCGGCGACGGTCTTCTCCGCGCCCTCGGTGTTCAGGTCCCAGACCGCCACCGCGGCTCCCTTGGCCGCGAGCACGGTCGCGATCCCGCGTCCGATACCGCGGGCGCCGCCGGTGACGACCGCGACCTTTCCCTGAAGTGACATGCGTGCTCCTCGTATGAGTGGTGTGGCGTACTGACCGCAGTGGTCAGCCCTCCAGCGCCTCGCGGGCGGCGGTCCGGGCGGCGACGGCCCGGGGGAAACCGGTGTAACCGCTGGAGTGGTAGATGACCTCGGCGATCTCGTCCTGGGTCAGTCCGTTCGTCAGCGCGATACGGACGTGGGTCTTCAGCTCGGTCTCGGCCCCGAGGGCGATGAGGATGCCGAGCGTGACCAGGCTGCGATCACGCGGCGCGAGCCCCTCTCTGCCCCACAGCGCTCCCCAGACACTGGTGAGGCCTATGTCGACGAGGTCCTCCCCGAGGCGACCGTCCCGGAGGTCGAGGTCGCCGTCGGGGAACACGCCCGGCAGGGCGGATCGCATGGCCTTCCAGCCCGCGGCCCGCAGATCGGTGGATTCCTTGACGCCTTCGTCACTCATGTCTGACTCCCGTTGCGCGGCTTCGCGTCCCTGAGCGAAAGTTAGACCAGACGGTCGGTACAATCAATCTCCAGGGCGAGATTCACATCCATTGAATGAATCCGACCCCTCCTCTACTCTCAGCCTCATTATTCGACTGACCGGTCGAAACATCAATCCAGGCTCACGCGGGAGAGCACATGAGCGAAACCACGAAGACCGGCCCGGCGGACCAGGGCCTCGTAGATGTGCTGGTCATCGGCGGCGGCGTCACCGGCATCTACCAGCTGTACCGGGCCCAGGACTCCGGCTTCTCGACGAAGCTCCTCGAAGCGGGCAGCGGTGTGGGCGGCACCTGGTACTGGAACCGCTACCCGCAGGCGCGCTTCGACTCCGAGAGCTACACCTACGGCTACCTGTTCTCCAAGGAGCTGTGGGAGGAGTGGGAGTGGTCGGAGCACTTCGCCGGCCAGCCGGAGATCGAGCGCTACTTCAACTACGTGGTCGACCGCTTCGACCTGCGCCGTCACATCGTGTTCGGCGCGAAGGTGACCACGGCGGTCTGGGACGAGACCTCCGGCGTCTGGACCGTGCGCACCGAGGACGGCACCGAGCACCGGGCCCGCCATGTCGTCGCCGCGACCGGCATCCTCTCCGTGCCGTTCACCCCCGGCATCCCGGGGCGCGAGGACTTCCGCGGCGAGCAGCACCACACCGGCCGCTGGCCCAAGACTGCGGTGGACTTCACCGGCAAGCGGGTCGCCCAGATCGGCACCGGCTCCAGCGGCGTCCAGATCGTGCCCGCGATCGCCGACGAGGTCGCGCGGCTGACGGTGTACCAGAAGGTGGCCGACTGGCTGACCCCGCTGAACAACCGGCCGATCACCGCCGAGGAACAGGCCGGGCTCAAGGGTGACTTCGAGTCCATCCGGGACACCCTCAACACCTCACCCAGTGGCTTCCTCCACCAGATCACCATGCGTTCCGGTCTCGACGACACCCCGGAGCAACGCCAGGAGTTCTACGAGCAGAAGTGGAACAGCCCCGGCTTCACCAAGCTGTCGGAGCACTACTTCGACATGACCACGAACGCCACGGTCAACGAGGAGTTCTGTGCGTTCATCGCCGACAAGATCCGGTCCATCGTCAAGGACCCCGCGACGGCCGAGAAACTGATCCCCAAGGGGCACGGCTACGGCGGCCGGCGACCCCCGTTCGGCACCGGCTACTACGAGGCGTACAACAAGCCGACCGTGGAGCTCGTGGACATCAACGAGACGCCGATCGTGCGCATCACCGAGACCGGGATCGAGACCTCCGAGGGCCACCAGGAGTTCGACATCATCATCTGGGCGACCGGCTACGACTTCGGCACCGGCGCCCTCAACCGGCTGGGCGTGCGCGGCCGGCAGGGGCTGCCGCTGGAGGAGTACTGGGCCGACGGACCGTCCACCTACCTGGGCGTCACCACCGCCGGCTTCCCCAACTTCTACTTCCCCGGCGGGCCGCACGGCGCGCTCGGCAACAACCCGCGCTACTCCGGCGACCAGGTCGACTACGTCATGGACCTGATCGTGCACGCCCGCGACCACGGCCACGCCGTCGTGGAGGTGACCTCGGACGCGGAGCAGGAGTGGACGGACCTGGTCAACGACAGTGCGGGCCAGTCGTCCTTCCTCAAGAGCAGCTACTTCTACGGCGCCAACATCCCCGGCAAGCCGGTCAAGCAGCTGCTGAACCCGACCGGGCGGTGGAAGCTCCAGGAGCTGATCAAGGAGTCCGTGGAGGCCGACTTCCCGGCCTTCGCCTTCTCCAAGCCGGCCGACCCGGAGGCCTGAGTACGCAGAACGCCCGTGCCGCCTGGGGACCAGGGGCACGGGCGTCCGGGTCGTACGGGCGGTTCCGCTACGGCTGGAAGGTCGTGATCCGCTTGCGGAACTTCCACCCGCCGTCCTCGCGGACCAGCGTGTCCTCGTAGGCCCCGACGAGCAGCGGGGCCCAGCCGGCCTCGCCGCGTATGAAGAAGACGAGGCTGCTGGCGGCCGTCACCTCGTCACCGGGCGGCGAGGTGAGGACGGTGTTGCCGACGAGGTGCAGCTGCGGGGCCTGCGGGGCGAAGGCCGCGTAGCCCTTGCGGATCGCCTCGCGGCCCTCGAAGACGCCCTGGCCCGCGATCTCGGCGACACCGTCCTCGGTGAACAGTTCGGCAAGCACCTCGGTACGGCCCGCGTCCAGGGCGTGGGTGTACGCGGCTATCGCGTTCTGCACACCGGCCAGGGCCGCTTCGGCGGTTACGGTCATCGTGGGTCTCCCTAGGGTTCGGTTCAGGCCTGGTAGGTCGTGGCGCGTCGCTGGAGCAGCCAGGCGCCGTCGATGTGGCGGAAGGTGTCCTCGTAGCGCCCGACGACCTGGACCGTCCAGCCCGTGTCGCCGCGCTGGAAGAAGACGACGTCGCTCACGGCCGTCGCCTCGTCCTCGGCCGTGGGCGTCACCACGGTGTTGCCCACCAGGTGCTGCTGCGGCTGCGTCGGCGCCCAGCCCTTGAAGGCCGCCCGGAGCGCGTCGTGCCCCTGGACGGGGTCCATGCCCGGCAGCTCCAGGACCCCGTCGGGCGGGTACAGCGCGACGACGTCGTCGGTGCGGCCGGCGTCCTGGGCCTGGGTGTGCGCGCCGATCACGGCACGTACGCCCGCCGAGACCCACGCCTGTGTGGATTCGCTCATCGTCTCTCCAAGGATCGAGGTTTCGACCACCCAGTCTATTACTCAGCAACAGCCAATTTGAAGGCTCATACTCAAGCAGTCCTACTTGTTGACCGATCGGTACAATCCAAATAGCATGCGAACGGCTGTCGGACGGCCGTCAACGAGGACTGTCGGACTGCCGCCTAAGGAGGCGTTTTATCGTGACGAAGCGTTGGAAGCAGCGGCCGCCGGGCTCGACCTGGGGCGATTTCGGTGAGGACGACGAGCTGGGGCGCATCAACCTGCTGACGCCCGAGAAGGTCCTGCAGGGTGTGCGGGAGGTCGAGCACGGGGTCACCTTCAGCCTGAGCCTGCCGCTCGACTATCCGGGCGGGACCTCGCTGAACCAGCGCCGCTACCCGCCGATCCTGCGGCCCACCGAGGACCTCCAGCACCAGCAGGACGTCTTCTACAACATCCAGGCGAGCGAGCACTTCTCGCCCGACCTGATCGATGTGTGGTCCGACGACGTGGTCACGCTCTGGCTGCAGTACTCCACCCAGTGGGACGCCCTCGCCCACCAGGGTGCCGAGTTCGACGCCGACGGCGACGGAATCGCCGAGCCGATCTTCTACAACGGCTTCCGGCCCGGCGCCGACCTCGTCGGTCCGCAGGAGGACGCCAAGGGCGACGGCAGCGGGAGCCTGAGCTTCGCCCGCCACCTGGGCCTGGAGCACATGGCGCAGCACGGCGTCCAGGGCCGGGGCGTGCTGATCGACATCGCCCACCACCTGGGCACCGGCTACCAGCCGGTCAACTTCCAGCAGCTCCAGGAGATCATGGCGGCCGACAACGTCGTGGTCGAGCCGGGTGACATCCTCCTGCTGCACACGGGCTTCGCCACCCAGGTCCTCTCCTGGGCGAAGAACCCCGACCCGGTCGCCATCCACCAGACCGCGGCCTACCTCGACGCGGACGACCCGAAGCTGCTCGAGTGGGTCGCCGAGTCGCAGATCTCCGCGATCGCCTCGGACAACTACGCCATCGAAGGCGTGGGCGTCACCCAGGCCCAGGGCCCCCACACCCTGCTTCCCCTGCACCACCTGTGCCTGTTCAAGCTGGGTGTTCCCATGGGCGAGCTCTGGTACCTCAACGACCTGGCCGCCTGGCTGCGCGAGCACGACCGCAGCCGCTTCCTCCTCACCGCTCCCCCGCTCAACCTGCCCGGCACGCAGGGCAGTCCGCTCACTCCGGTCGCGACGGTCTGACTCATCAGCGATCGGATCCGCCGTCGGTCCATGTCCAGTCCTGCCGATTTGGCCGGGCCGGCGGCGGAACGCACAAGGGGATGGCCCCGGGATTGGTCCCGGGGCCATCTCTTT
Source organism: Streptomyces sp. WM6386 (assembly GCF_000972385.1). GTDB lineage: Bacteria > Actinomycetota > Actinomycetes > Streptomycetales > Streptomycetaceae > Streptomyces. Next base: position 51,068 of record NZ_JXTE01000029.1, on the reverse strand, counting down.
GTCCTGCGTATGTGTGGGGCGCGCCTCGACGGGCGCGCCCCACGGACGTCACACCGCCGCGATGCGCCGCAGGGTGTCGGCGATGGTGTCGCGCGAGGGCAGCCACAGCCGTTCCAGCGACGGGGCGTACGGAGCGGGCATCGCCGGTGCCGCGACCCGGGTGACGGGTGCGTCCAGGTGCCAGAAGCCCTCGTCGACGGCGAGCGCGGCGAGTTCGGCGCCGACGCCGAAGTCCCGCACCGCCTCGTGGGCGATGACCAGACGGTTGGTCTTGGCAAGGGAGGCGAGCACCGTCTCCCGGTCCAGCGGGGCGATCGTGCGCAGGTCGACGACCTCCACGCTCACGCCCTCCGCCGCGAGCGACTCCGCGGCGGCCAGGGCGTCCTGGACCATCCGCGACCAGGAGACGAGCGTGATGTCGGTGCCCTCGCGGACCACCTTGGCCCTGCCCAGCGGGATCATGTGGTCGGCCGGCGGCTTCGGGCCCTTGAAGCCGTACTGGAGCCGGTTCTCGACGAACACCACCGGGTTGGGGTCCTGGATGGCCGCCCGCAACAGCCCATACGTGTCCGCCGGGTTGGACGGCATCACCACGGTCAGCCCGGGGATGTGCGCGAGCATCGCCTCCAGGCTCTGCGAGTGCTGGCTGCCGGAGGAGCGTCCGGCGCCGAACTGGGTGCGCACCACGAGCGGCAGGGAGGCCCGGCCGCCGGTCATGAAGCGCAGCTTGGCGGCCTGGTTGAGGAGCATGTCCAGGGCTACGCCGATGAAGTCCATGTACATGATCTCGACGACCGGCTTCATGCCGGCCATGGCCGCCCCCACCGCGGTGCCGATGATCGCGCTCTCGCTGATCGGGGTGTCACGTACCCGGCCGGGGAAGGCCTGAGCTAGCCCCCGGGTGAGACCGAAGACGTTGCCGCCCGCGCCGACGTCGATGCCGGCGACGAACACCGTGGGATCTGCGGTCAGTTCGTGCTCCAGCGCGAGCCGCACCGCGTCCATGGAGCGGAAGATCTCGGCGCCGGGAGCAGGGGCGGCGGGCTCCGGCAGGGCCGGGCGCGGCGCCGAGACGAAGTCGTACAGGGTCTCCGGGGCGGGCTCGGGCAGGCTCCTGGCCCACTGCACCGCCGCCTCGATCTCCTTGTCGATCTCCTCGTCGACCGCGTCGGCCTGCGCGGCCGCCACTCCGGCGTCCGCGAGATGCCGACGTGCCACCAGCAGCGGGTCGCGCTCCTTGGCGGCGGCGACCTCCTCGGCGCTGCGGTAGCGCTCCGGGTCGCCCTCGTAGTGGCCGTGCCACCGGTAGGTCTCCGCCTCCACCAGGACCGGACCGCCACCCGCCCGCAGCCGTGCCACCACGTCGGTCATCATCCCGGCCACCGCGAGCACGTCGTTGCCGTCGACATGCGCGTACCCGATGCCGTAACCCGCCGCGCGCGCGGACAGCGTGGCGCGGTGCTGTTCGGCGGCGGGCGAGAACTCCGAGTAGTGGTTGTTCTCGCACAGGAAGACGACCGGCAGATCCCATACGGCGGCCAGGTTCACGGCCTCGTGGAACATGCCCTGGGCGACCGCGCCGTCCCCGAAGAACGCCACCACCACGTCACCCGCGGCCCGCAGCTTGGCCGCGGTCGCCACTCCGGCGGCGATCGGCAGCCCGGCGCCGACGATGCCGTTGGCGCCGTAGATGCCGAGGCCGGGGTCGGCGATGTGCATGGAGCCGCCGCGGCCGTGGCAGGTCCCGGCCTCCTTGCCCATCAGCTCGGCCATCATCGACGCCGAGTCCAGCCCCTTGGCCAGGACATGGCCGTGACCGCGGTGGGTGGAGGTGATGCCGTCCCGGGGGCCGAGGGGCCAGCAGGCACCCACGGCACTGGCCTCCTGACCGATCGACAGATGCAGGAATCCGGGAATCTCCGTCGCCTTGTACAGGTCGGACGCCCGCTCCTCGAAACGCCGAATGCGACGCATCCGGCGATACATCTCCAGGAGCTGGTCCGCATGCGCGGATCCGGTGATGGTGTGCTGCGGTGCCTCGGTCGTCATGCGCGTCCTCGCATTGCTCGCGCGGGCGGCACACAACCGCGCCGCCTGAGTCCTACTTTTAATGTACCGTCTGGTCTATCAAACTATTCGCCGGGCCGGGGAGAGAAGCGATGCCCAGACCACCGGGCCACGGACCGGACTACGAGGTCCGGCGGCAGAAGATCATCGACACGGCCCGACCTGGGCCGGGCGGTCGGGCTCGCCAAGGGAGCGCTGTACTACTACATCGGCTCCAAGGAGAACCTTCTCGTCGAGATCCAGGCGCGGGTGATGGGGCCACTGCTGTCCCGGGCCCGGCAGATCGCGGAGCTCGACACGGATCCGCTGGTGCGGCTGCGGCTGCTGTCGGAGTCGCTGCTGACGATCATCTTCCGCAGGCTCGACCACATCTGGGTCTACGAGCACGACTACCGCAGCCTCACCGGCGACTGCCTCCAGCCCGTCCTCGACCAGCGCGCCGAGTTCGAACGGCTGGTCTCGGGACTGATCGCGCAGGCGGCGGAACACGGCGACTTCCGTTCCCTGCCGCCGCGGCTGGCCACCCTGCAGTTCCTCAACCTCCACAACCACACCTACCAGTGGGTGAAGCCCGACGGACGCTTCCATCCCGCCCAGCTGTCCCGGGAGTACTGCGGCACCCTCCTGCGCGGCTTCGGCGCGCCGGGGGCCGCCCTCCCGGACATGGAGGCGAGGACGGAGGCGTTCAAGCGCGCCCGCCCCGATCTGCCGCTCGACCCCGAGGCCGAGTGGCGCTCCGCCCCTGTCACGGACTGACCGAGGGGCCCGCGGCGCACACCACGGGCCCTTTCACGTGTCACGCCTGCTTCACCAGGGCCCGGGCGATGACATCGCGCTGGATCTCGTTCGTGCCCTCGCCGATCTCGAGGATCTTGGCGTCCGCGTAGAAGCGCGAGACCTCCGACTCCCGCACATAGCCGTAGCCGCCGTGGATCTGCACCGCCTGGGAGGCGGCCCGGTTGGCGACCTCGGAGGTGTAGAGCTTCGCCATGGCGGCCTCCTTGCTGTACGGCCGTCCCTGGTCGGCGAGCCAGGCGGCGCGGTAGACCATCCACCGGGCGGCCTCGAACTCGGTGCCGATGTCGGCGATCTTGTGCGCCACCGCCTGGAAGGACGACAGGGGGCGGCCGAACTGGTGCCGCTCCGTGGCGTGTTTGACCGCGAGGGCCAGTGCCGCCTTGGCCAGCGAGAGACCGAGGGCGGCGACGCTGATCCGCCCCTTGTCGAGGACGGAGAGGAACTGACGCAGCCCGCCTCCCTCGTCCCCGATGAGGTGGTCGTCGGAGATCCAGCAGTCGTCGAAGATCAGTTCCCGGGTGTCCATGGCGTGCCAGCCGAGCTTCTTCAGCTTGGCCCCGCAGGTGTAACCGGGAGTGCCGGTCGGGACGTAGAACGTCGCGAACCGTTTCCGCCCGTCCTCGTTCCTGCCCGTCGTGGCCAGCAGGGTGACGCCCTGGCTGATGTCGGTACCGGCGTTGGTGATGAACATCTTGGTGCCGTTGATCACCCAACCACCGTCGCGGCGCTGGGCGGTGGTGGTGATGCCGGCCGCGTCGGATCCGGCGCCCGGCTCGGTCAGGCCGAAGGCGCCGATGGCCTCGCCCCGGGCCAGCGGGGCCAGCCAGCGGTGCTTCTGCTCCTCGGTGCCGTAGGCCAGCAGCGGCAGGGTGGCGATGGTCGAGTGGGCGTTCCAGGAGGAGGCCACCGACTGGTCGGCGGCGCCCAGTTCCTCCATCACGGCGACATAGGAGACGGTGTCGGAGCCCGCGCCGCCGTACTCCTCGGGCACGAGCATGCCCATCAGGCCGAGTTCGCCGAGCTTGGTGAAGATGTGCGTCGGGAACTCCTCGTTCTCCGACCACTCGGCCGCGTTCGGGGTGATCTCCTTGGCCGCGAACTCACGGACCATGTCCTGGAGATCCCGGGTCTCCTCCGGCAGATCGAAATCCATGTCACAGTCCCTTCGGGGTCAGCAGCACCTTCAGGTGCTTTGCGCGGTCGGCTGCCAGGTCCGCGAAGACCCCGGCTCCTTCCGAGAGTGAGAAACGTCCGGTGATCAGCGGTGAGGCGTCCAGGCGCCCGGTGCTCATCAGGTCGATCACACGGGGGATGTCGAAGTTGTAGCCGAGCGTGCCGACCACCGACCGCTCGTAGAAGACGAGTTGACCCATGTCGAACTCGACGCTGCCGTGCCCGACGCCGGCGAGCACGACCCGCCCGCCGCGCCGGACGGTGGCCACCGCCTGGCCCGCGAGCGCGGGCACACCGGTGGCGTCGATGACGACGTCGGGCCCGATACGTCCCGTCCTCAGGAACACCTCACGGCGTACGTCGGTCTCGCGCGGGTCGAAGGCCTCGGTGACGCCGATGTCGAGGAGCTTCTCCCTGCGCTCCTTCAGGGGTTCGCTGACGTAGAGTCCGGCGGCACCCGCGAGACGGGCCGCGAGGACGACGGCGAAGCCGATCGGTCCGCCTCCGACGACCAGGACGTTGTCGCCGGGACGGACACCGGCCCGGGTGACGGCGTGCAGACCCACGGCGAGGGGTTCGGCGGCGGCCGCCATCTCGTCGCTCACGTTGTCGGGCAACCGCGTAAGTCCCGCGATCGGCACGGTGACGCGATCGGCGAAGGCACCCGGCGAGGCAAGTCCGACCGAGCCGCTCTTGGGGCAGATGTGGTACTCGCCGCGCACGCACCAGAAGCAGACCCCGCAGCGCCAGACAGGGTCTGCGGTCACCCGGTCGCCGATCGCGACCCCGGGTACCGCTCTGCCCAACGCGACGACTGTGCCGCTCAGTTCGTGGCCGAGCGCGAGGGGTGGACTGGCGCCGGTGAGTGGATGCGGGTCGCTGCGGATCATGTGCGGGCCTTCTTGGAACTCGTGCAGGTCCGTGCCGCACACCCCGCACCAGGAGACCTCGACGACCGCTTCGTGCGGCTCCGGCTGCGGGGGGTCTGGGACCTCCTCCAGCCGCAGGTCGCGTGCGCCGTGCCAACGCAGTGCCTTCATCTTCTCCACCCCTTTCAGTGCCGCGATGGGTTGTTCTTTTGCTGCTGCGCCGTCGTGGCTGGTCGCGCAGTTCCCCGCGCCCCTGGCGGGGCACTCCCGAACCGCCTAGTTGTCTCGCTCGGGCCCGCCGAAGCGTGCCTTGCCCGGGCCGTGTTCGAGGAAGGAGCGGATGCCGGTGGTGGCGTCCGCCGTGCCGAACACCCCGGTGAACAGGGAGCGTTCGAGCGCCATCCCGGCGCCCATGCCGGCGTCGGCGCCGTGGTCCACCGCCTCCTTGATCGCCTCCAGAGCCGCGGCGGGACCCTCGGCCAACCGCCGTGCGTAACTCAGGGCGGCGTCGTACACCTCGCCCGCGGGCACGACCTCGTCCACGAAGCCGAGGCGCAGCGCCTCCTCCGCGCTCACCCGGCGGCCGGTCATCAGCAGGTTCTTGGCGCGCGACGGCCCGATCAGCCGGGTAAGTCGCTGGGTGCCGCCCGAGCCCGGGATGATGCCGAGCTGCACCTCCGGCTGGCCGAGGATCGCGTCCTCGGCGGCCACGCGGTAGTCGGCGGCGAGCGCCAGCTCGAGGCCGCCGCCGAGCGCGTACCCGGTGATGGCCGCGATCACCGGCATGGGCAACCGGGCGACCTCGTCGAAGGTCCGTTGCAACGCCCGGTTCCAGCCCCGGACCTCTTCGGGCCCCATCGCGGCCAGCGCCTTGACGTCCGCTCCGGCGGCGAACAGCCGCTCACCGCCGTACAGCACCACGGCCCGCACCTGGCGGCTGTCCGCCAGCTCGCGCGCGACGGCGGCCAGTTCGGCGCGCTGGGCGGTGTCGAAGGCGTTCATCGGCGGGTGGTCGAGGCGGACCGTGGCGACGGGTCCGTCGGTGTCGAGGCGGATGCGAGGCAAGGGGCCCTCCTCGGTCGGGGAGTGACACGGGGCCCGTCCGGATGGTTGTCGACCAGGGGGCTCCGTCGTAAAGTGCGGCTCAACGTTTTATAGACCAAGAGGTACACTAAATCTTGGTAGCGGGCAACCGACCGGTCGGGACAATCCCGGCCGCCGAGCCGGAGAGTCGCCGTGCACAATTTTTCGAGCATCCTCGATTACCACCTGGCCCAGCGGCCCGACGCTGTGGCCGTGACCCAGGAGGACCGCCGTCTGACGGTGCGCGAACTCCATGAGCGGGTGAACCGGCTGGCCGCCGGACTGACAGAGCTGGGCGTCGGGCGCGGCGACGTCGTGGCCCTGCTCCTCTACAACCGGCCCGAGTTCCTGGAACTCCTGTACGCCGTGAACCGCGTCGGGGCGGTCTTCCTCCCGTTGAACTACCGCCTGTCCGAGGAGGAATGGGCGTACATCCTGGACCACGCCGAGACGAAGGTGCTGTTCACCGAGCCGGAGTTCGTGCGCCCCGCGGACCGTATCGCCGGGAAGCTCACCGGTCTGGAGCACCGGATCCTGGTGGACGGCTCCGCCGAAGGCGCCTGGACCGGCTACGAGGCCCTCCTCGACCGGCACCCCGGCGCCCGGGTGGAGCCTGTGGACGTGGAGCCGGACGATCTCCAGCGGCTGATGTACACCTCGGGCACCACCTCACGGCCCAAGGGCGTGCGCATCACGTACGGGAACGTGCAGGCGAAGAACCTCGCCCACATCGTCCACTTCGGCCTGACCGCGGCCGACACCACGCTGGTCTGCGGCCCGCTCTACCACGTGGGCGGCCTGGACATGCCGGCCCTCGGAGTCCTGTACTCGGGCGGAAGCGTGGTGCTCCAGCGCAGGTTCGACCCGCAGGGCGCCCTGCGCGCGATCCAGGAGCACCGGGTCACCAACGCATGGCTGGCGCCCGCCATGGTCAACGCGGTGCTGGAGGTCCCGGACCGGGAGTCGTACGACACCGGCTCGATGCGTTTCATCCTCGGCGGCGGCGAGAAGACCCCCGAGCCTGTCCTGCGGCGGATCATGAACGCCTTCCCCAACGCCTGGTTCGCCGACGCCTACGGACTCACCGAAACCGTCTCCGGCGACACCTTCCTGGACCGGGAGCACGCGCTGACCAAGCTGGGCTCGGTCGGCCGTCCCGTGCCTCACACGCGCGTGCGGATCGTCGACGACACCGGCAAGGAGGTGCCGGCCGGTGAACTCGGCGAGATCACGTTGCGCGGCCCGAAGGTCTTCGCGGGCTACTGGCGGGACGAGAAGGCCACGGCCGCGGCGCTCAAGGACGGCTGGTTCCACACCGGGGACATCGGGCACGTCGACGAGGACGGCTTCCTCTACATCGACGACCGCAAAAAGGACATGATCGTCTCCGGTGGCGAGAACATCGCCACCCCCGAGGTGGAGCGGGTGCTGTACGAGCACCCCGCCGTCCTGGAGGCCGCCGTGGTCGGTCTGGTCCACCCCCGCTGGGGTGAAGTGCCGCGCGCCTTCGTGGTGTTCAGGCCCGGAGCCGGCGCCGGACCGGAGGAACTGCGTGAGTTCTGTCTGGAGCGGCTGGCCAAGTTCAAGGTGCCGGTGCGCTTCGACGTCGTCGACGAACTCCCCCGCACCCCCTCGGGCAAGGTCCTCAAGCGGACCCTGCGCGACATCCCCGTGGAGGGCTGAACCCATGGCCGACGTCAACACCGACCTGCGCCTCGACGGCAGGACCGCCTGGGTGACCGGCGCGGGCAAGGGCCTCGGCCGGGCGGTCGCGGTCGCCCTGTCGCAGGCCGGCGCGGACGTGGCGGTGACCGCCCGTACGGCCGCGGACCTGGAGAGTCTGGAGGCCGAACTCGCCGGGCACGGCGGCAAGGTGCTGGTGCTGCCCGCCTCCGTGGCCGACGCGGACGCGGTCCGTACGACGGTGGAGCGGATCACCGGGGCGACGGGGCGACTGGACGCCGTGGTCAACTGCGCGGGCATCAGCCCGCACTTCACCCGCAGCGAGTACGTCACCGACGAGGACTTCCGGCGGGTGCTCGACATCAACCTCCAGGGCACCTTCCACTGCTGCCGCGAGGCCGGAAAGGTGATGCTGGAGCAGAGGTCGGGGTCGATCGTGAACGTCTCGTCCGTGCACGCGAGCGCCGGTTTCGAACGGATCGCCGCGTACGCCGCCAGCAAGGGTGGCGTCGAGGCACTGACCAAGGCCCTCGCGGTCGAGTGGGCCGACCGCGGGGTGCGCGTCAACGCCCTCGCGCCCGGCTACTTCCGTACGGATCTCAGCTCGGGCCTGCTGGACAGCCGCTGGGGCGAGCGGATCGTGAAGGGCACGCCCCTGGGACGAGTGGGCCGCGTCGAGGAGTTGGGCGGCGCCGCGGTGTTCCTCGCCTCGGACGCCTCCCGCTTCGTGACAGGGACGACCGTCACGGTGGACGGCGGCTGGACGGCTCGGTGAGGACGGGGACAGCCAGGCGCCCTTGAGAACATGCCGCCCCGGCCCCGGCCGGGGCGGCATCGCGCTATCCGACGACGACGTCCGACACATCCCGGCGGTACGGCTGCGCAGCACCGGCACCCGCGTCGAAGAGGTCCTCGGAGACCGCCCGGACCGTGTTGACCACCAGCGGAGCCACGAGTTCCAGGGACGAACGGCCGTCTCCGACCACCGAGATCGCCCCGACCGGCCCCTCGGGCCCGCGCAGCGCGAGGCCCACGCAACCGAGTTCGGGGAAGCACTCGCCGCGGTCGATCGCCAGCCCGTTGCGGCCGCGCACCACCCTGAGCTCCCGGTGCAGCTGGTCGAGCCGGCCGATGCTGTACTCGGTGCGCCGCTCGATCAGCTGCGCGTACCGTGCGTCGATCTCCTCGGGGCTCAGCCAGGCCAGCATGGCCTTGCCCAGGCCGGTGCAGTGCGCGACCGCCCGGCCGCCGACCTTCGAGGGGATGTCCGCCGCCGCACGGCCGCCCACCTTGTCCAGGTAGTAGATCTCCGGACCGTCCAGCACGGCCAGGTGGACGACCATGCGGGTGCGGACGGCAAGCTCCAGCAGATGCGGCGCCGCCGCCGCCCGCAGCGTGCTGTGCCCCGTCTCCCGGCCGCCCAGGCCGAGCGACCGCGAGCCCAGGGTGTATCCCGCCACCGTGTGCCGCAGCCAGTCCAGGCGGACCAGCTGGTCGAGGATCCGATGGGTCGTCGAGCGTGGCAGGTGTGTCCGGCGGGACACCGTTTCGAGCGTCAGGTGGGTCTGCGGACGTTCGAAGAGATCCATGATCAGCGTCACCCGCTCCATCATCGACGGGGGCGACGCCAAGCGAAGGGCAGACGTCATCGTCGGTGCCTCTCTGCTCAAACTGAAATCAATTCTAGTTCGGCGCCGGCGTCAAGGTATCAATGCCGTGGGCCGTATCGATAGAGTCGTGCACCGATTTATTGGGACGATCGGTCTATTTAGCAATGGGACGCAAAAACGTACCGCTCCCCGGAGTCATTCCTCCGGGGAGCGGTACGTCGCTCGGGTGTCAGCCCTGGGCGGTGAGGTCGAGGGCGATGTCCACGATCATGTCCTCCTGCCCGCCGACGAGACCGCGTCTGCCGACCTCCTCCAGGATGGTGCGGGCGTCGAGTCCGTACCGCTCCGCGGCGGCCTCGGCGTGCCGCAGGAAGCTGGAGTAGGCGCCGGCGTAGCCGAGGGTGAGGGTCTCCCGGTCGACGCGTACCGGCCGGTCCTGGAGCGGGCGGACGAGATCCTCGGCGGCGTCCTGGAGAGCGTGGAGGTCGCAGTCGTGCTTCCAGCCGTGGAGGTTGGCCACGGCCACGAACGGTTCGATGGGGCAGTTGCCCGCTCCCGCGCCCTGTCCGGCGAGCGAGGCGTCGACCCGGGTCACGCCCTCCTCCACGGCCACCACCGAGTTGGCGACCGAGAGGGAGAGGTTCTCGTGGGCGTGGATGCCGATCTGGGTCTCCGGTTCGAGCACGTCGCGGTAGGCGCGGATGCGGTCGCGGACGCCGTCCATGGTGAGCCGGCCGCCGGAGTCGGTGACGTAGACACAGTGCGCGCCGTAGTTCTCCATCAGCCTGGCCTGCTCGGCGAGGGCCTGCGGGGGCGCCATGTGGGCCATCATCAGGAATCCCGAGACGTCCATGCCGAGTTCGCGTGCGGTGGAGATGTGCTGGGCGGCGACATCGGCCTCGGTGCAGTGGGTGGCGATGCGCACCGAGCGGACGCCGAGGGCGTAGGCCGTTTTCAGTTCGGCGATGGTGCCGATGCCCGGCAGGAGCAGCGAGGTGAGGACCGCGCGGTCGATGGCGTCCGCGGCCGCCTCGATCCACTCCCAGTCGGTGTTGCTGCCCGGCCCGTAGTTGAGGCTGCCGCCGGCCAGACCGTCGCCGTGGGCGACCTCGATCGCGTCCACGCCCGCACGGTCGAGGGCCGCGGAGATCTTCGAGACGAACTCGGGGGTGATCCGGTGCCGGATGGCATGCATGCCGTCCCGCAGGGTGACGTCCTGCACATAGAGCCTGCGAGTCACTTGGTCACCTCGGGGGTCGTCCGGCCGGCGATGCGCTCGGCGACCCGCAGGGCGGCCGAGGTCATGATGTCGAGGTTGCCGGCATAGGCGGGCAGGTAGTGGGCGGCGCCCTCCACTTCGAGGAAGACGGAGACCTTGGTGGCCGGCCTCTCCGAGACGCCGTCGGGCAGCAGGGTGTGGACCGGGTCCTCGGCGGGGACCGGGGTGAACTGCACCTGCTGCTTGAGCCGATAGCCGGGCACGTACTCGGCGACGGCGGCCACCATCTCCTCGACCGAGCCGCGGACCGCGTCATGGTCGGCGTCCGCGCCGATCAGGCAGTACACCGTGTCGCGCATGATCAGGGGTGGTTCGGCCGGGTTCAGGACGATGATCGCCTTGCCGCGCCGGGCACCGCCCACCTTCTCGATGGCGCCGGACGTGGTCTCGGTGAACTCGTCGATGTTGGCCCGGGTGCCGGGTCCGGCGGATCTGGAGGAGATCGAGGCGACGATCTCGGCGTACGGCACCGGTGTCACCCGGCTGACCGCGTGGACGATCGGGATGGTCGCCTGACCGCCGCAGGTGACCATGTTGAAGTTGTCGACAGTGTCGTCGCCGCCGGCCAGGTGCTCGTCCAGGTTCACCGTCGGGACCACGTACGGGCCGAGGGCCGCCGGGGTGAGATCGACGAGCCGCTTGCCGTACGGGGCCAGCTTCTTGGCGTTCTCGACATGGGCCTTCGCGGACGTGGCGTCGAAGACGATCTCGATGTCGTCGAAATCGTCCATGCGGATCAGGCCGTCCACGCCCTCGTGGGTGGTGGGGATCTTCAGTCGCGCGGCGCGTGCCAGCCCGTCGGAGTCCGGGTCGATGCCCACCATCGCGGCCATCTCCAGGGTGTCGGACAGGCGCAGGACCTTGATCATCAGGTCGGTGCCGATGTTGCCGGAGCCGATAACGGCCACCTTGGTCTTCGTCATCCTTGTCGTTCCTTGGGTGAGAAGGTCGCGGTCACCGGCCCCAGGCCCGAGATCTCGGCCCGTACGGTGATGCCTGGCGGTGTGGGGACGAGTGGACCGAGGGCGCCGGAGAGCACGACCTGTCCCGCGCGCAGCGGGTCGCCGAACTCACGGGCGGTGCGCGCCAGCCACAACAGGGCGGCGAGCGGGTCGCCCAGACAGGCCGCGCCGTTGCCCTCGGAGGCGAGCTCGCCGTCGGCGTAGAGCCGCATGGTCACGTCCCGGGGCGTGAACTCCCCCAGTGCTACACGCTGTTGACCCAGGACGAACAGTCCGCTGGAGGCGTTGTCGGCGACCGTGTCCGTGATCGCGATGTCCCAGTCGGTCACCCGACTGTCCACGATCTCCAGCGCGGCCACGGCATATCCGACCGCCGCCCCGACCCGCTCGATGTCCAGGTCGTCCTCGTCCAGATCGGCGGCGAGCACGAACGCGATCTCCGCCTCGACCCTGGGCTGGAGCAGCCGGTCGCTGGGGACGGCCGCCGGCCCGGTGACATCCATGTCGTCCAGCAGCACGCCGAAGTCGGGCCGGTCGACGCCGACCTGACGCTGCACCGACTCCGAGGTGAGCCCGATCTTGCGGCCGACGACCCGTGCTCCCGCGGCGATCCGGTCCCCGACGACGCGTCGCTGGACGGCGTACGCGAGGCTGATGTCGGTCGCGCCGAGCAGGTCCCTCACGGGCGCACAGGGCTTGTGGTCCTGAGCGGCGCGGGTGAGCCGTACGGCCGCCTCGGCCACAGCGGATTCACGGTTCGCGACCGTTGTCGGTTCCCAAACGTCTGTCATCGCCATCCTCAACTCGTGCCGGCCTTCAGCCTGATCCGCCGTGCCGGAGGGCAGCCGGGCGCATTCCGCTCAGCGGGACTCGGCGGCGCGTGGGTCTCGATGAGCGAGATGACGCGAAGACGGGCCCGCACCGTCTCGTTAGCGTCGGCCGGCGAACCGCTGGGCGCACCCTGTTCGTTCCCCCACGCCCCACCCAGCGCGGTCGGCACTCATGAGGAGGTTCGGATGAGCATCAACGAGGATGCCTACGACGTGGTCGTCGTCGGGTCGGGCGGAGGCCTGGTCGGGGCGTATGTGGCGGCGGCGCGCGGCCTGCGCACGCTCGTCGTCGAGAAGACCGACCGGGTCGGCGGCACCGTGGCGTACTCCGGCGCGGGGCTGTGGTTCCCCGGGTCCGCCCCGCTGAGCCGGGCCGGCCACGGGGACGACGTGGAGGACGTACGGGCGTATCTGCGCAGTGTCGTCGACGATCCGTCCCGGGAGGCGCTCCAGGACGCCTATCTGGCGGCCGGGCCCCGGCTGATCGACGAGCTGGAGCAGAACACGTGGTTCCAGTCCTTCGTCCACGGGCCGGTTCCGGACTACTACGCGTCGGCCCCGGGCTCGTCCCCCACGGGGCACACCGTCTTCCCGCCGCCGGTCGAGGTCACGGAGCTCGGCGAACGCAGGGCCCTGGTGCGCGACTCGCTGCCCACCGAGCGGTTCGGCTTCGACGAGGGTCCCGTGCTCTCCGGCGGCCGTGCGCTGATCGGCCGGGCGCTGTCGGCGTTCCTGGAGACGGGCAACGGCGAACTGCGGCTGAACACCGCGCTGGAGAGCCTGATCGTCGAGGGTGGCCGGGTCGTAGGCGTCGAGGTCGTCAGTGACGGCGAGCGGGTCCGGATCCGGGCCCGGCGGGGCGTACTCCTCGCGGCCGGCGGCTTCGAGCGCGACCGTGAGCTGCGCGAGAAACACCAGTCACCGCTCACCGGGGAGTGGTCCGAGGGCGCCCCGGGCAACACGGGTGACGCCCTGCGGGCGGGCATCGCCGTGGGCGCGGACACCGACCTGCTCGACGAGGCATGGTTCGTCCCGGGGCTGGTCCACCCCGACGGCCTGCCCGTCTTCCACACCGGCACCCGGGGCGGCATCTGGGTCAACGGCGCGGGCGAACGCTTCGTCAACGAGACACGGCCGTACGACCAGGCCGCGCACGAGATCGTCCGGCTGCACACCACCACCGGCGTGAGCCACATCCCGGCGCACTGGGTGTTCGACCAGCGGCAGCTGGACCGGGACAGCATCGGCTTCCCGCCCGCCACCCCGGGGCCCGAACAGTGGCTGGAGTCGGGGGCGTTGAAGAAGGCCGACACTCTGGAGGAGCTGGCCGGGCTGATCGACGTCCCCTTCGACGCGCTGGAGCGGACCGTCGAGGAGTTCAACGGGTACGCGCGAACCGGTGTCGACGAGCGGTTCCACCGCGGTGAGACCCCGTGGGACCAGATGTTCCACCACATCGTCCCCTTCCCGGCCGACCCCCGGCAGAACTTCCCGGCGAAGCCGGCGCCCGAGTGGCCGAACCCGCTGCTCCTGCCCATCGACGAGGGCCCGTTCTACGCGGCCGCGATCGTCCCGTCCGACATCGGCACCAAGGGCGGTCTGCGGATCGACACCCACGCGCGCGTGCTGCGACCGGACGGCCGGCCGATCGAGGGGCTGTACGCGACCGGGAACACCGCGGCCGCGATGTCGGGGCGGGTGTACCCGGGGGCGGGCACTCCGATCGGTTCGAGTCTCGCGTTCGGGTATCTGGCGGTCCTGGACATGGCCGGGTCGACGGACTGAGGTGACAGCGCGGCGCCCGGGACACGGTGGGTGTCCCGGGCACTGTGTTGTGCGCGCTATGGCGTCGTGTGGTGGGCCACGGCCCTGAGCTGGGTGCTACGGCGTCGCGATCAGCCGCGCGGCCAGCCGCAGGTCCGACTCCCCCTGCTCGGTGGAGATCTCCTCGGTCAGCATGGCGACGAACAGTCCCCACCAGGTGTAGACGAGCAGACGCACCCTGCTGCGGACGTCCGCGCGGTCACCGAGAACGCGCAGGAGCCGCTGTCCCAGTCCTCGCTCGACGATGTCGATCCGGCTCGGGACGGCGCTCGCGTACTCCGTGAACGACGACAGCGCGACCGCCGAGGCCAGCACGCGGTTGCCGAGCAGTTTGCCGCTCAGCGCGACGAGGGTGTCCGCGATCTCTGTCGTCGGATCGGCTGTGGCCCGGACGGGCGCGCCGTCGCCGTGGTCACCGAGGAACTGTTCGATGTGCCATTCGAGGACGGCCAGGAACAGAAAGGGCTTGGACGGGAAGTAGCGGTACAGGGTGGCGATCGCGACGCCCGCCTCCCTGGCCACGTCGTGCATCTGCACGTCGGCGAGCCCGTCGCGTGAGCCGAGGTCGGAGGCTGCGCGCAGGATCTGGACCCGGCGGGCGGCCTGGCGGGCGGACGTGGGGGCGGCGGGTGACCGCATGGGCGTCCTCAGGAGGTCTCCGGGCGGGTCAGGAAGGCCAGCACCGCGCTCTCCCAGGCCTGCTTCTGCTCGATCATCGCCCAGTGTCCGCAGTCCGGGAGCACGTGCAGTTCGGCCTTGGGGATGGTGCGCAGCGGGAGCAGGGCGTTCTCCAGCGGTGTGACCCGGTCGTCGCGGCCCCAGGTCAGCAGGGTGGGTGCGGTGACCTTGTGGAGGGCGGCCCAGATGGGCTGGTCGGACTGGGCCTGGGCGGCCTGGATCGCGGCCATGGCCTGACGGCCGTAGATCCGGCGGGAGGCCTCCAGCGTCTGCGGCTCGGTGGCGCTGGCCCAGCGCTCTTCGATGAGCTCCTCGGTGAGCAGGGCGGGGTCGTGGACCATCGCGCGCAGCCACTGGACGAGGTTGTCGCGGGTGGGGTTCTCGGCGAACTCGACCAGCAGGTTGAGGCCTTCGCTGGGCGCCGGGGAGAGGATGTTGCGGCCCACGCCGCCGATGGTGACGACCCTGCGGAACAGGTCCTTGTGGGCGACCGCGAGCCCGACGGCGACGAACCCGCCCATGGAGTTGCCGATGACGTCGACGCGGTCGAGGCCCAGGCGGTCGAGGAAGCGGAGTACGGCCTTGGGGCCGGCCGCCATCGGGTTCTCCGAGGTCGGGTCGCTCACCCCGAAGCCGGGGAACTCCAGGGCCAGGCAGCGGAAGTGCTCGGCGAGCGCGGGGAGGTTGCCCCGGTAGTTGCGCCAGCCGGTGACGCCCGGCCCCGACCCGTGCAGCAGGAGCAGCGGGGGCCCGTCACCGGCCTCGTGGTAGCGCAACGTGCCGTCGTCGGTGGGGAGTTCGCGCAGGGTGTCCTCGTAGCTGAGTGTCATGACGGTCACGCTCGCACCCGGACGGGGCCCGTCGCCGTACGTCTCCCGATCAGTGGGACGGTTCCGGCGGCGGGCCTGCCGGGCTGTCTAGCGTCGCGGACGTACCGATGCCGGGGGCCCCACGGGCCGCCCCGGACCTGACCGAATCTGAGGGGAGGACCTGATGGGTGTTCGCTCACTCGGGTACCTGCGTCTGGAGTCCAACGACCTCGACAAGTGGAAGGCCTTCGGCGCCGACTTCCTCGGCCTGATGCCCGTCGAGGGCGGCGACTCCGAGTCGCTGTCCTTCCGGATGGACGACTACCCGGCCCGCATCGTGGTCTCTCCTGGCGTCCAGCCCGGGATGACGGCGCTGGGCTTCGAGGTCCTCGACGAGCGGCAGTTGGCGCTGCTGGTCGCGGACGTCGAGAAGGCCGGGATCAAGGTGACGGCCGGCACCGAGGCCGAGGCCGCGGAGCGGAGGGTCACGGGCTTCGTCAAGTTCAACGACCCGGGAGGCAACCCGGTCGAGCTGTTCTACGGCGCCGTCCTCGACCATGTGCCGGTGCGGACCCCGCTGGTGTCGAAGTTCGTCACCGGCGACATGGGCTTCGGGCACGCCATCATCTCCGCCGAGGACGCCCGTGCCACGTTCGACTTCTACGTCGACGTGCTGGGCTTCATCGAGCGCAACACGATGAAGTCGCCGGGCGGCACGACCTGGTTCATGGGCTGCAACCCCCGGCACCACACGCTGGGCGTGACGCCGATGCCGGGTCCGGGGCGGCTGCTGCACTTCATGGTCGAGGGGGCGACGCTGGACGACGTCGGGCTGGCCCTCGACCGCGCCGGGAAGATGGAGGTGCCGATGATGCACTCGCTCGGCAAGCACACCAACGACCGCATGGTGTCGTTCTACGTCTGGTCGCCGGAGAACTACGCCGTCGAGTTCGGCTGGAACGGACTGCAGGTGCCCGAGCCCGTGCCGGTCTACGAGATCACGGACGGCGCGTTCTGGGGCCACCACTTCACACCGCCGCCGCAGCCGGCCGGCTGAGTCCCGGCGAGCGGGGGAATGACTGAGCCCCACGGTGGTGAACCGTGGGGCTCAGTCGTGTCGCTCAACGCTCGGTTGCGTCACCCGACGGTGATCGCCCGCTCCGGACAGGCCGACTCCCCGTCACGGGCGGCCTGTTGGAGACCTTCGGGTATCTCCCCGTCGATGGGCAGCGCATAGCCGTCGTCGTCCAGACGGAACAGCTCGGATGCCACCGCCGCGCACCGCGCGTGCCCGGAGCACGAGGACGTGTCGATCGTGACCTTCATTCAACCCACTCCGTTCTACGGCTTGTTGGTCGACCCCGCATCGACGGTGAACTGCAGCCCGGTGACGTACCGCGCCTCGTCCGAGGCGAGGAAGAGGACGGCGTTGGACACGTCCCGCGGCTCGACGTACGGGGCGAGGGGGTTCATCGCGGCGAGGGCGAACAGCGGTTCCCGCGCGGCGAGTTCCTCGACGGGGACGCCGACGGTGATGCCCGTGTCGCTGACGCCGGTGGGGTGGACGGTGTTCACCCGGACGCGGTGCGGGGCGAGTTCGTTGGAGAGCGCCTTCATCAGGCCGACCACACCGTGCTTGGCGGCCACATAGTGCGCGTACGGCACATGGCCGCGGATGCCTGCGGCCGAGCTGGTGATGACGATCGAGCCGCCCTGCCCGGCCTCGATCATCCAGGGAATCGCGGCCCTCGCCGTGTTCCAGGCGCCCTTGAGGTTGACGTCGACGACAACCTCCCAGGCCTCCTCGGACAGTTCCCAGGCCGCACCGATGCTCATGACACCGGCGTTGGCGACGACCACGTCGATCCGGCCGAACTCGTCGCGGGCCGCGTCGACGGCTGCCCGCATCTCGACGATCGAGCGGACATCGGCCTGCACGGCTGTGCAACGCCGGCCCGTCGCCCTCACCAACTCGGCGGTCTCCTGCAACTGTTCCTTCGACGCGAGCGCGTACGGCAGCTCCTCGCTGATGTCGTGGCAGACGTCGGTGACGACGATGTCCGCCCCCTCCTCGGCCAGCCGCACCGCATGCGAGCGACCCTGCCCGCGGGCCGCTCCCGTGATGAGCGCGACCTTGCCTTCCACACGCCCCATGACGGCCTCAGTCCTTCTTCGGTCGGTCGATCAGGTCCTCGGCGGCCTCCCGCAGGGCACGCAGCCGGGACTGGAGGAGTTCACGCTCGGCCGCGTCGGACTCGCCGAGTGCGGCCAGTCGTACGTCCGTGTCGGCGATCTCGGCGAGCAGACGGCCGTGCGCTTCCTCCCGGGTCAGCAGGTCCAGGTCGGTCCAGTCGGACCGCTCGGACTCCGGGCGGCGGCTCATGCGGGGAGGTTGTACAGGCGGCGGGTGTTCAACTCCACGATCTGGTGCACCTCGTCGTCGGGGACGTCGGCCAGTACCTCCGCCGCGTAGGCGCGGCTCTTGGGCCAGTACGAGTCGGAGTGCGGGTAGTCGCACTCCCAGGTGATCTTGTCGATGCCGATGTGGTGGCGTACGTCCACGCCGAACCGGTCGTCGATGAAGCAGCCGTGGAAGTGCTTGTGGAACAGCTCCGAGGGCCGCACGCTCTGGTTGACGTTCTGGTAGAAGCGGTGCCGCTCCCAGGTGCCGTCGCTCCGTTCCAGCAGGTAGGGGATCCAGCCGATGCCGCCCTCGGACAGGCCGATCTTGAGCTTGGGGTGCTTGTGCAGCACCGGGGAGAACAGCAGGTCTGCGGTGGCGAACATCGAGTTGCAGCCGAACAGGGCGATCGTCACCGCGAACGGCGCTTCCGGGGCGGTGACCGGCGGCTTGCCCGAGGTGCCGAAGTGCAGGCACAGAGGCATGTCCGTGTCCTCGGCCGCCGAGAACACCGGGTCCCAGTGGTCGGTGTGGAACGACGGCAGGCCGAGCGGGGACGGGTTCTCGGGGAAGGAGATCGCCTTGGCGCCCTTGGCGGCCGTGCGGTGGATCTCGGCCACGCTGGCCTCGACGTCCCACAGCGGCAGGATGATCAGCGGGATGAGCCGGCCGGGCGCGGTGGCGCACCACTCGTCCAGGACGTAGTCGTTCCACGCCTGGACGCACAGCCGGGCGAGTTCGCGGTCCTGCCCTTCCAGGAACACCGTGCCGGCGAAACGCGGGAACGACGGAAAGCACAGCGCCCCCCACACCCCGTCCAGGTCCATGTCGCGGATGCGGGCCCTGGGGTCGTAGCAGCCCGGGATCATCTCGTCGTAGCGCGTCGGTTCGAGGCCGAACTCCTCGGGGCTCTTGCCCGCGACGGCGTTCAGGCCGATGTAGGGGTAGACGCGGTCCTCGTAGACCCATACCTCGGCCGGGGACTGTCCCTCCCTCCTCGGCTGCTCCACGATGCGCGGGCCTATGTCCCGGAACCTTGCCGGGAGGCGGTCCGACCACAGTCGTGGGGGTTCGATCAGATGGTCGTCGGTCGACAGCAACTTCATCCATGGCTGCAACGGCATCCTGCGCTCCCTCGGTCTCGGAACTCTCTAACACCGGACGGATTGTGTGCACTGATCGCATCCCGATCAACGGGATCCAGGCTCCCAATCGCGCGATTAAGGCTACTCTTTTAATCGACGGAAGGAGACCCCATGGGTCGAGTGCAGGACAAGGTCGTCTTCATCACCGGGGCCGCGCGCGGCCAGGGGCGGGCCCAGGCGGTCCGGCTCGCCACGGAGGGCGCCGACATCATCGCCGTGGACCTCTGCGAGAACATCGCGACCAACGGCTATCCGCTGGCCACCGGGGCGGACCTGGAGGAGACGGTGCGGGAGGTCGAGAAGACCGGCCGGCGCATCGTCGCCCGCAAGGCCGATGTACGGGATCCGGCGGCGCTCAAGGCGGCCGTGGCCGACGGGGTGGCCGAGTTGGGGCGGCTCGACGCCGTCGTGGCGCAGGCCGGGATCTGCCCGCTGGGGCCCGGACAGACCGCACAGGCCTTCCTCGACGCCGTCACCGTCGACTTCAACGGCGTGGTCCACGCCGTCGACGCGGCCCTGCCCCATCTGCCGGACGGCGCCTCGATCATCGCGACGGGATCGATCGCGGGGCTGATACCGGCGACCGTCGACAACCCGGCCAACGGGCCCGGCGGGCTGGGCTATTCGTTCGCCAAGCGCCAAGTGGCCGCGTTCGTCCACGACCTGGCCACGGTCCTCGCGTCCCGGCAGATCCGGGTCAACGCCCTGCACCCGACGAACGTCAACACGGACATGCTCAACAGCGACCTCATGTACCGGTCGTTCCGACCCGACCTGGAGAACCCGACCCGCGAGGACGCGCTGCCCTCCTTCCCGGCGACGACCGGGTTCGGTGTCCCCTACGTCGAGCCGGAGAACATCGCCGACATGGTGCTGTTCCTGGTGTCGGACGAGTCGACGTACGTCACCGGTATGCAGATGCGGGTGGACGCCGGCGGTTACGTCAAGCGACGTCCACAACTGCCGGCCTTCTGAGCCGGGTTCACGCTCCGCCGGTGACGTCGATGACCACCTTGCCGGTGGTGCGGCGTTCCGCCACGTCCGTCAGGGCGGCGGCCACCTCGGCGAGGGGGTGGACGCGGGAGACGAGCGGGCGCATCCCGTCCCGGACCAGTCGGGCGAGCGCCCGGTCGCCGGCGGCCACCGCGTCCGGGGCGTACTGGCGCAGCATACGGATCTCGAAGCCCCGTATGACCGCGTCCTTGAGCAGGACCAGGTTGAGCGGGATGCGGGGGATCTTCCCGTCGGCGTAGCCCACCGTGATGAACCGGCCGCCCCGCCGCAGTGCGCGCAGGGCGGCCTCCGCGTGGTCGCCGCCGACCGGGTCGACGACGAGGTGGGCGCCCTCGCCGCCGGTCGCCTCGCGGATCCCTGTCTTGAGGTCTTCGTGGACGTAGTCGACGCCGGCCTCCGCGCCGAGCTTTCGGGCTACCGCGAGCCGCTCCTCGTTCGATGCCGCCGCTATCACGCGCATCCCGAGCCGGGTCGCGATGTCGACGGCCGCGGAGCCGACCCCGCCCGCCGCTCCGAGCACCGCCGTCCACTCCCCCGCCGTGCCCTGGCCCACGGTGACCAGGGAGTGGTAGGCGGTCGCGTACGTCACGTGGAACGCGGCGGCATGGACCATGTCGAGCCCGTCGGGGACCGGGCGCAGCCCCGCGACGGGCACCACGACCTGTTCGGCGAAGGCGCCGGTCAGCACCGCCCCGGCCACCGGTGTGCCGGCCGGGGGCCCGGTCACTCCGGGTCCCAGCGCCTCCACGACCCCGGCGAACTCGCTGCCGGGGGTGAACGGCAGGGGGACGGTGACCTGGTAGCGGTTCGACACCAGCAGAACGTCCGGGAAGTTGACCGCGGCGGCGTGGACGCGGACCAGTACCTCGCCGGGGCCGGGTTCGGGATCGTCCAGCTCGACGACCTCCAGTCCGTGCGGCGGTCCGTACTGCGTGCAGCGTGCGGCTCTCATCGCGCCCTTCCGATGGTCGGCGTCGCCGGGTCCCTGGGCAGCCCCAGTACCTGCTCGGCGATGGTGTTGCGCTGGATCTCGGCGGTGCCCGCGCCGATGGTCGAGGCACGGGTGCGCAGGAAGCCCCACACCCAGCGGCCGCGCTGCACGGCGTGCGGGTCGCGGCGGCCGAGGATTCCGTAGGGGCCTAGCAACTCCAGCGCGAACTCGTGCAGTTCCTGTTCGAAGACCGCGATGAACAGCCGTGATGTCGAGGAGGCCGGTCCCGGCTCGCCCCTCGCCATGATGTCGGCGATGGTCCGCATCCCGGTGAGCCGCATGATCGTCACGCGGATCTCGAAGTCCGCGAGTCTGTCGCGTACCAACGGGTCGGTGGTGGCCCCGAGTTCGTGGGCCAGCTCGATCAGCTCGTCGAGCACCCGCCGGTAGAGGGCGGCCTGATTCATGGCTCCGGCGGCGCGTTCATGGCCGAGGCTCGTGCGGACCAGGGGCCAGCCGCCGTTCTCGGGGCCGATCCGGTCGGCGACCGGTACGCGGACGTCGTCGAAGAAGATCTCGCAGAAGTGGGCGTCGCCGGTCAGGTCCCGCAGCGGGCGCACGGTCACGCCGGGGGCGTGTGCGTCGATCAGGAGGTAACTGATGCCGTCCTGGCGGGAGTCGGGGGAGCCGGTGCGCGCGAGCGTGAAGAGGACGTCGGCGATGTCGGCCGAACTGTTCCACACCTTCTGCCCGTTGACGACGTACTCCGCGCCCTCGCGACGTGCCGTCGTGCGCAGTGCGGGGAGGTCCGAGCCCGCCTCCGGTTCGGAGTAGCCCTGTGCCCAGACCGTGTCGCCGCGCAGCATGGGGCGCAGAAAGCGGTCCTTCTGCTCCGTCGTGCCGTACTTGATGAGGGTGGGGGCGGCGATACCGAGTCCGGTGCCCAGGGGGCCGGGGACGCGGGCTCGGGCGTACTCCTCCTGGTAGATGACCTGGCGGGCGAAGGGCAGGTCCATGCCGCCGTACTCCTGCGGCCAGCTCGGGCCGGCGTATCCGGCGTCGTACAGCGCGGCCAGCCACTTCTTCTGCCAGGCGAGACGCTCGGCGGGATCCTTGGGGCGGCGGCCTGGGTGTCGGTCGGTGAGGAAGGCGCGCAGGCGGGTGCGGAACTGCTCGTCGGTCTCGGTCTCTGTCATCGCGGGGGTCGTCGCGGATGTCATCGCGGGGCCATGCGGATGGCGCCGTCGAGGCGGATCGTCTGGCCGTTGAGGTAGGGGTTCTCCAGCATCTCGACGGCGAGGCGGGCGAAGTCGTCGGGGGTGCCCAGGCGCTTGGGGTGGGGCACGGTCGCGGCGAGGCCGTCGCGGATGTCCTCGCGCAGCCGGCCGAGCATGGGGGTGTCCATGACGCCGGGGGCGATGGTGTTCACACGGATCTGCCAGCCGGCGAGGTCACGGGCGGCGACGAGGGTCATACCGTGCACGCCCGCTTTGGCGGCGGTGTAGGAGGTCTGGCCGATCTGGCCGTCGAACGCGGCGACGGAGGCGGTCAGGACGACGGCTCCGCGGTCGCCGTCGGCGACGTCGTTGCCGGAGATACGGGCGGCGGCCAGGCGCAGGACGTTGTAGGTGCCGATCAGGTTGACCCGTATGACCTCTGAGAACGTGGTGAGGTCCCCGGGGGTGCGGTCGCGGTCGATGATCCGCAGGCGGTCCCCGCCGCGCCCCGCGCAGTGCACGACGCAGCGCAGGGGGCCGAGGTTCTGCGCGGTGTCGAGGGCCGCGTCGACCGAGGCCTCGTCGGTGACGTCGGCGCGGACGAAACGCGCGGCCCCGCCGAGGTCGGCGACCGCTTTGGCGCCCTGTTCCTCGGAGATGTCGGCCAGCACGACACGGCCGCCGCGGTCGATGATGCGGCGCGCGGTGGCCAGTCCCAGGCCGGAGGCGCCTCCGGTGACCAGTGCCGACGATCCGTCGATGTTCACATCGAACTCCTTACAGGCCGAGGGACTTGCTGATGATGGTCTTCAGGACCTCGCTGGTGCCGCCGTAGATGCGGGTCACGCGGGCGTCGGCGTACAGCCGGGCGATCGGGGACTCGAGGATGTAGCCGTAGCCGCCGTGCAGTTGGAGACAGCGGTCGACCACGCGGCCCTGTGTCTCGGTGCAGAACAGCTTGGTCCTGGCCGCGTCGGCCGGGCTCAGGTCACCGGCGACGAGGGCGGTGACCGCGGCGTCCAGCAGGGTCTGGGCGGCTTCCGACTCGGTGGCCATGGCGGCGAGTTCGAACTTCGTGTTCTGGAAGTGGGCCACCGGTTTGCCGAACACCGTCCGGTCGCGGACGTAGGCGATGGTCAGGTCGATCGCGGCCCGGGTCTGGGCGACGGCGCCGACCGCGATGGCCAGCCGCTCCTGGGCCAGGTTGCGGCCGAGGTGGGTGAAGGCGGCGCCTTCCTCGCCGAGGAGGTTGGCGACGGGGACCCGGACCTCGTCGAAGGACAGTTCCACGGTGTCCTGGACGGTGAGGCCGATCTTCTCCAGCCTGCGCCCGACGGTGAAGCCGGGCATGCCCTTCTCCACCACGAGCAGCGACAGTCCGGCGCGCCGGTCGTCCGGGTCGGTGGCGGTGCGGGCCACGACGATCACCAGGTCGGCGTGGTGGCCGCCGGTGATGAAGGTCTTGGCGCCGGTGAGCGTGTAGTGGTCTCCCCCGCCGGCTACGCCCTCACTGGCGGGGGTACCCCCACTGTCGCGTACCGCCCTCGTCGTGACGCCGGCCAGGTCGGACCCGGTGCCCGGTTCGCTCATCGCGATGGCGGTGTACAGCTCGCCGGAGGCCAGCCCCGGGAACCAGCGGGCCCGTTGCTCCGCGTTCGCGAGGCCCGTGAAGTAGGGGACGACCACGTCGAGATGGGTGCGCAGACCGCCGAGTGTCACGCCCGCGCGGGCGCACTCCTCCTGGATGACCACGTTGAAGCGGTAGTCGTCCTGGCCGCCTCCGCCGTACTCCTCGGGGACGGCCGTGCCGATGATGCCCAGCTTGCCCAGGGCGGTGAACAGGCCGCGGGGCACAAGACCGGCGCGTCGCCAGTCCTCGTACACCGGGAGCACTTCGCGGGCCAGGTAGTCCCGCACCAGAAGGCGGAAGTCCTCGTGATCCTGCTCGAACAGGGTCCGGCGCATCGAATCTCCTTCGATCGGGACCCTATTGAGTATACGTAATTAGTCTGGGCGGTCCAGGAAAACGGCGCGATCAGCCGGTGGGAAGGCATGCAGTCAGTGCGTGATCAGTGCCACCACGGAATGAGTGCGTCCAAATGCCGCCGCATCCGGTGCCGGGCGACCCCGGCGTCACCCTGCACGATCGCGTCGAGGATGCGCTGGTGGACGTGCTGGACCTCGTCCGCCGCCGTGTCTCCCGGCAACGGACGGTCATGGCCGGACGCATGGCGGCGGAACAGCTCGGTGATGATGGCGAGGAAGAGGGACAGCACCGGATTGTCGGCCAGGGCCGCCAGTTCGGTGTGGAAGAGGTCGGCCTTGCGGGCGTCGTCGGCCGGACCCTCGGTGGCCCAGCGGACGGCCTTCGCGAGGCGCTCGGCGACCTCGGTGTCGCCCTCGGCGTGCCGGGCGGTCACCCGGGCGATGATGCCGAGTTCGATGGCGTTGCGGACGATGCGCAGGTCGTCGGCCGTGACGCCCTGGTACTCCAGGAAGAGGGCCATGGTGTCGATGCTGGCCTGCGGCTCGGGCTCGGTGACGACCAGGCCGCCGCCGGGGCCGCGGCGCATCCGGGCGACCGCGTGGTACTCCAGCAGCCGCACGGCCTCCCGCAGGACGGCTCTGCTGATCTCGTAGCGGGCCAGCAGATCCGTCTCCGAACCGAGGACCATGCCGATCTGCCAGCCCCGCGCGGCGATGTCGTCGTGGATCCGGGAGGCCACCACCTCGGCGAGCTTGGCCCTCGGCCCCTCGACCAGCTCCGGCTCGACCACGCTGCCCGAGATCCGCTGCCCGCGGCGCACCCGGTGCTTCTCGATCCAGGCGGCCACCGATTCGAGGTGCGCGGCGAGTTCGGTCTGCGCGCGTGCTCCGTCGTCCGCGATGACCGCGTCGACGACGGCGCGGTGCTCGCGCTGCGAGACCTCCTTGGCCGCGTGCATCTCCGCCTTGGAGATCCGGCGGGAGGTGTGCGCGTACCGGGCGGTGAGGCGGGTGAGCACGTCGATGAACAGGTGCAGCACCGGGTTGCCCGACAACTGGCCGAGTACGGGGTGCAGCGGGTCCTGGGAATGGACCGACGGGTCGTCGTTGTGGGCCAGTTCGGAGTCGAGGGTGGCGCGGAGTGTGGCGATGCCCTCCTCGGTGATCCGGTCGGCGGCGAGGCCGGCGGCGATCGGTTCGAGGAGCTGGCGAGCCTGGAGCAGGTCCGTGACGCTGGTGCCGACGTATTCGAGGTAGATGACCATGGCCCGGGTCGCCGGTCCGGCGTCGGGGGCGCAGACGATCAGGCCGCCGTTCGGGCCGCGTCGCATCCTGGCGACCTGGTGGTGCTCGACGAGCCGTACGGCCTCGCGCAGCACCGCGCGGCTCACGCCCAGTTGCTCCCTCAGGTCCACTTCGGAGCCCAGCGACTCACCGACGGGCCAGCCTTGCCGGATGACGGTCGCCTCGATGCGCCGCGCGGTCTGCGCGGCCAGCTTCCCGACGGGGATGCCGGTCTCGCCGTCGGCGGGCTCGCGGTCGACGGCAGTCGCCATGGGCCAACTCCTCTGAGGGGATATTCCGGATCCCCAGTCTATTCGGCACGGGCACCGGGTACTGGCAGACGGGCCAGCACCGTGGTTAAAGTATACTCATTTCGGCCACGGCCGCAGGACGACGAGGAGTCGACAGCGATGCGACTGGAGTCCACACCCGAGCTGGAGGCCTTCCGGGGCACAGTGCGCGCCTTCGTCGCGGAGCACTCGCCCGGCATCAAGACCCACTCAGGGGTGCGGGCACCCGAGCCGGCCCTGATGCCGGCGATCCGGGAGTGGACCGCCAAGCTCTACGAGGCGGGGTTCCTCGGTATCCACTGGCCGGCGGAGTACGGCGGGCGCCCCGACGCCCACCCCCTCGAACCCTCCGTCGTCGCCGAGGAGATCGCACGCGCCCGCACCTGGCCTCCGGTCGGCGCCGCCTCGCTGGCCTCGGCGGCCCTCATCGACTTCGGCACCGACGAGCAGCGGTCCCGGTTCCTGCCTCGCATCCGCAGCTGCGAGGACGTGTGGTGCCAGCTGTTCAGCGAGCCGGAGGCGGGCAGCGACCTGGCGGCGCTGCGGACCAGGGCGCGTCGTGAGGGCGAGGGCGACGACGCCGTGTTCGTGGTCGACGGGCAGAAGGTGTGGACGACCAACGGGCAGCACGCCGACATGGGTTACCTGCTCGCGCGCACCGACGGCGACGTCCCGAAACACCAGGGCATCACGGCGTTCGCGCTGGACATGCGCAGCTCGGGGGTCGACGTACGGCCGCTGCGTGAGCTCACCGGGACCACCGACTTCAACGAGGTCTTTCTCGACGGCGTCCGGATCCCGGCCGCGAACGTGATCGGCCGGGTGAACGACGGCTGGCGGGTGGCGATGAGCAGCCTCGGCCGGGAACGGTCCGGAGTGGCCGCGCGGGGTGTGGAGCTGTTCGCGGCGCTGGACGACCTGCTGCGACTGGCGGAGCAGACACCGGCCGCGCTCGACGACTCCACCCACCGGCAGGCGATCGGTGAACTCGCCGCGCGGGTGCAGGTGAACGCCGCGATGATCGGCCAGGCGCAGTCCCGGATGCTGCACGGCACGGAGCAGCCGGCCGACGCCCTCCTGGGCAAGATCTTCTTCAGTGAGCTCAACCACGACCTGGCCGACTTCGGCCTGCGTCTGCAGGGCACGGACGGCCTGCTCATCGAGGCGGACCCGGAGGCGGTGGCCGACGGCTGGTGGCAGGACGCGCATCTGTACTCGCGGGCGTACACGATCGCGGGCGGGGCGAACGAGGTCCTGCGGACCCAGGTGGCCGAGCGGGGGTTGGGGCTGCCGCGCGAGCCTCGCTGATCCGTGTCCGGCTCTCGCGTCCCGGGCACAAGGATCGCCGTGAGCATTGATTGTACCGATCGGTCGACATATCCGCGTTCGGCTGGGGACCGCACCAGTGCGTCGGACAGCAACTGGCCCGCGTCGAACTGCACGTCGTCTTCAGCACCCTGTTCCGCCGGATACCGACCCTGCGGCTCGCGGTCGACGTCTCGGAGCTGAAGTTCAAGGAGGACTCGCAGGCGTACGGTATCTACGAGCTGCCGGTCACCTGGTAGTCCACGGGTCTGGGCGCCACATCTGGCTGAAGCTGCGTGGGGTATCGACTCCGGCGCGGAGAAGGTGACGGAGTGCCTCACCGAGCTGCACGGGCAGGCCGCCGGCGCTCCGGCCGT
This sequence comes from Streptomyces sp. WM6386, assembly GCF_000972385.1. Taxonomy (GTDB): domain Bacteria; phylum Actinomycetota; class Actinomycetes; order Streptomycetales; family Streptomycetaceae; genus Streptomyces. The sequence goes on along the minus strand of NZ_JXTE01000029.1, from coordinate 23,453 downwards.
GTCCCAGGCGGTGATCGGCTCGGCGAAGTGGCACGCCAAGCTGGTCATGGTCGCCGTACAGAAGAAGTCCGACGCCATCGACCTGGGCGGCATGCTCCGCGGCGAGCTCACCCTCGTCGCCTCCCAGGGCTGTCCCACGGAGATCTTCGAGGTCACCGCCGAACTCGCCGAGCACCAGGACCGGTTCGCCAGGCTCATCAGCCACCGTGTCCCCTTCGTCACCTTCGACGGCCCGGCGTGAGCGGCGGCGGCTACTCCGCCTTCCTCAGCAGCATCGCCCCCGACGGCACTCCCCCGCCCGCGGTGGCCACCGCCACCCGGGCGTCCCGCACCTGGCGCCCGTGCGCGTCGCCGCGCAGTTGCAGCATGGCTTCGCGGACAAAGCCGTAGCCGTGCAGACGGCCCGCCGAGAGCTGGCCGCCGTGCGGGTTGAGGGGGAGGTCGCCGTCCAGGGCGATGGTCTTGCCGCCGGCGATGAAGTCGGTCGCCTCGCCCGGACCGCAGAAGCCGAGGCCCTCGATCCAGGACAGGGCGTTGAAGGTGAACCCGTCGTAGAGGAGGGCCACGTCGACGTCGGAGGGGGTGAGGTGGGTCCGGGTCCACAGGTGCGCGGAGGGGCCCAGCGACTGCGGGGTGTGGGTCAGGGTGTCCTGGTCCCAGCTGAGCCGTTCCCCCACCGCCGTGCCGACGCCTTCGACCAGGACGGGCGGCCGGGGACGGTCGTACGCCGTCTCGATCGCGGAGACGACGACGGCCACCGCTCCGTCGCAGGGGACGTCACAGTCGTAGAGGCCGAACGGGGTGGTGATCATGCGGGCGTCGAAGTAGTCGTCGAGTGTCATCGGGTCGCGGTGCAGGGCCTCGGGGTTGCGTGCCGCGCCCGCCCTCGCGGTGACGGCGATCGCGCCGAGAACCTCGCGGCCGACGCCGTAGCGGTGCAGGTAGTGCGAGGCGTTGCAGCCGATCCACTGGGCCGCCGACATCGCGCCGAAGGGTGCGCGGAACTCGAACATGCCGGTGGCGCGGCCGCCGGACGCCTCCCAGCGGCCGGAGCGGACGAGGGCGCTGTGGGAGGACTCCCATACCGTACGGAAGCACAGCACATGGCGGCACAGTCCGGCCGCGACCGCGAGCATCCCGGCGGTGATCGAGCCGATCTGGCCGGGCACCTCGGATGCCCCGTTGACCCAGGTGGGCCGTAGTTGCAGGGCCTCGGTGAGCGCGGTGACTCCGCCTTCGCTCATGCCGTCGGGGCGGGGTCCGGGGTAGGTGGAGAGCCCGTCGATGTCGTCGAGGTCGAGTCCGGCGTCGGCGACCGCGGCCAGGCAGGCGTCGACGGTGAGGGTGAGCGGGTCGACCATGAGGCGGCGGCCGACGCGGGACTGGCCCACGCCGGTCAGCGCGACCTTCTCCTCATACTTCCGAGGCGAGGCCATGGGCCGGGCCCGGACCTCGCGCGGCTCGGGCAGGGGATGTGCCGTGGTGTCCGGGTCGGGCGCGAACAGGGGGATGTGGATGTCCTCTTCGAGCCGCTCGAACCGCACCCGGACCGGCATGCCGACCCGCACCTCGTCCGGCTCGCAGCCCACGATGTTCGTGGTCAGCCGCGCCCGGTCGTCCTCGGCGAGGGCGACCACGGCGACGACGTACGGCGGCGGGAACTTCGGCAGCCAGGCCTGGTGGTTGACGCTGAAGCCGACCACGACCGCCCTGCCCGAGACGGGGGCGAGGGCAACCGAGCGGCCGCGGCAGGACGGGCACACCGGCAGCGGCGGGTGGAAATACCGTCCGCAGTCCGCGCAGTGGGAGATCCGCAGCACACCGTCGGCGCCGGACCTCCAGAACTCGGCGCTGGCGAGGGTGGGTTGGGGCAGGGGACGTTCGACAGCGCTCATCGCAGCAGCTCGATGATCGTGGCGTTCGCGGTGCCGCCGCCCTCGCACATGGTCTGGAGGCCGTAACGCAGGTTCTCGTGCCGCATCCTGGCGAGCATCCGCGTCATCAGGATGGCGCCGGAGCCGCCGAGCGGATGGCCGACCCCGATCGCCCCGCCCAGCGGATTGAGCCGCTCGGGGTCCGCGCCGGTCTCGGCCAGCCACGCCAACGGCACCGGGGCGAAGGCCTCGTTGACCTCGTACACGCCGATGTCCTCGATGGCCACACCGGAACGGCGCAGCACCTTCTCGGTCGCGGGGATCGGGCCGAGCAGCATCGTGATGGGGTCCGCGCCGCTGACCGCTCCGCAGTGGTAGCGGGCGATCGGGGTGAGGCCGAGTTCACGGGCCTTCTCCGGGGTGGTGATGAGCAGGGCGGCCGCGCCGTCGGAGATCTGGGAGGAGTTCCCGGCGTGGATCACGCCGTCCTCCTTGAACGACGGCTTGAGGCCGGCGAGCCTGTCCACCGAGGTTCCGCGCCGCAGCCCCTCGTCCACGGTGAACTTGGCGCCGTCGACCTCGATCGGCACGATGTGGTCGTCGAAGACGCCCGCGTCGATCGCGGCGGCTGCTTTCGCGTGCGACCCGGCGGCGAAGTCGTCGAGCCGCGTGCGGGTGAACCCCCAGCGTTCGGCGATGAGTTCAGCACCCATGCCCTGGCTGAACTCGAAGCCTTCGTAGCGGGCGATCGCGGCGGGGCCGTAGGGCTGTCCCGTGGTCCGGTGCGAGCCGAGCGGCACTCGGCTCATCGTCTCCACGCCACCCACCACCAGGTCGTACTGTCCCGACATCACGGCGTGCGCGGACTGGTCGACCGCCTGCTGGCTGGAGCCGCAGGCCCGGTTGACGGTGACGGCCGGGACGTGTTCGGGCCAGCCGGCGGCGAGCACGGCGAACCGGCCGATATTGCTGGACTGGTCGCCGATCTGGGTGACACAGCCCCAGACCACGTCGTCCACCGTGCCCGGGTCGATGCCGGTGCGCTCGACGAGCGCCTTGAGCACCTCGGCCGACAGGTCCGCCGCGTGCACCGACGCCAGCGTTCCGTTGCGTTTGCCGATGGGGGTGCGTACGGCGTCGACGATGACGGCGTCTCGCATGACAACTCCTTGGTCGGTCAGGTCGGTCGGGTCACTCGGGGAACCGCACACCCCAGTCACGGAACACTGCTCGGGTGTCCGCGCCGACGGCCGGGGCCGCACGGCCCGGACGTGACGGGGTCGCCGAGAAGCGGGGAGCCGCGGCGGGCTGGACCACTCCGTCGCGGACGAAAAGGCTTCCCCGGGTGGCGAGATGGGGGTGAGCGGCCGCCTCCGTGAGGCTCAGGACGGGTGCCACGCAGGCGTCGGTGCCCTCGAAGAGCTCCGCCCATTCGTCACGGGTGCGCTCCGCGAAGCGTTTCACCAGCGCCTGCCGCAGCTCCGGCCAGTGGGACCGGTCGTGCTGTCGGTCCGGGTCCACGTCCAGGCCGAGCAGGTCGACCAGGCTCCGGTAGAACTTGCGCTCCAGCGCGCCGACGGCTACATGGCGGCCGTCCCTGGTCTCGTACACGGCGTAGAAGGGCCAGCCGCCGTCGAAGCGGTTGACGCCGCGTTCGTCGGTCCATTCGTCGCGGGCGAGTTTGGCGAAGGTGCTGGCGAGGAGGTGGGCGGTGCCGTCGACGATGGCCGCGTCGACGACCTGGCCGCGTCCGGTACGGGCGGCGGCGTGCAGCGCGGCCAGGACGCCGATCACGAGGTAGCAGCCGCCGCCCCCGAAGTCGCCGACGAGGTTGAGCGGGACCTGCGGCGGGCCGTCCGCGTCGCCGATGGCGCCGAGCGCGCCCGTCAGCGCGATGTAGGTGATGTCGTGCCCGGCCGCGGCGGCAAGGGGGCCGTCCTGGCCCCAGCCGGTCATCCGGCCGTAGACCAGACGGGGGTTGCGGGCGAGGCAGTCGTGCGGTCCGATGCCGAGACGTTCGGTGACGCCGGGACGGAAGCCCTCGATCAACACATCGGCGCTCTCGACCAGTTGGAGGAGCGCGGCGGCCGATTCCCGCTGCTTGAGGTCGAGTACGACCGATCGCTTCCCCCGGTTGAGCACGTCCGCCGATCCGCCCGCGTCCGGTTCGTCCGCCCGCCCGGGCCGGTCCACGCGGACCACCTCCGCGCCGAGGTCGGCCAGGAGCATCCCGGCGAACGGCCCCGGTCCGATGCCGCCGAGCTCGACGACCCGGCAGCCGGCGAGAGGTCCCGCCGTGTTGGCGGACGCCCCGTCGCCTCCGGCTTTCGCCGTCACGGTCAGCGTCCCTTCCAGACCGGCGGCCGTTTCTCGGCGAACGCCGCCGCCCCTTCCCGGGCGTCGTGCGACTGGAACACCGGCTCGGCGATGTCGAACTGCTTGCCCCACGCCTCGTCCAGGGTCCAATCGGCGGTGGAGCGGGCGATCCGCTTGGTCGCCGCGACCGCCAGAGGGCCGTTGGCCGCAATCGTCTCGGCGAGTTCCAGTGCGCCCGCGAGCGCGCCGCCCTCGTCGGTGAGGCGGTTGATCAGACCGTGGGCGGCGGCTCGTCCGGCGTCGATCGGTTGCCCGGTGAGCAGCAGCTCCAGGGCGATGGCGTACGGGACGCGGCGCGGCAGATGGAGGGCGGCGCCGGCGCGGGCGACCAGCGACCGGGTCACCTCGGGCACGCCGAGCCGTGCCGTGCGGGCGGCCACCACCAGATCGCAGGCCAGCAGGAGTTCGAAGCCGCCGGCCAGGGCCCAGCCCTCGACCGCGGCGATCAGCGGCTTGTTCGGCGGGGTCATGCTGATGCCGCACAGGCCACGGCCCTCAATGGCGGGCGTCTCGCCCCGCAGCCATGCCTTGAGGTCCATCCCCGCCGAGAACGTGCCGCCCGCGCCCGTGAGCACGCCCACGCGCAGCTCGTCCGACTCGTCGAGTTCGTCGACCGCGGCCGCGACTCCGGCGGCCACTCCGGCGTCCAGCGCGTTCTTCTTCGCCGGGCGGTTGATCGTGATGACCTGGATCGCGCCACGGCGTTCCACCAGTACTTCGTCCGACACGTATGCCTCCGGGATTGTCAGTTGACGGCGCACCGGGCCAGTTCATGGGCGACCATGCCGTCCAGGTCGTCGGCGGGCGGTGCCGGGAGTGCGACGGCGCGGTCGCGAGTCGGCAGGAGGACGACGGCCGTGCCGGGGGTGGTGACCTCTCCCCGCTGGTTCTCGCAGCGCACCTCGATGTGCACCTCGGCCCGCCCGTCCACCTGTCGTTTGTCCACGACGGTGCCGCGTACCCAGGTGGTGTCGCCGAGGTAGTTGAACCTGCGGTGCTCGCAGCGGAGCTTCCACAGCCAGCCGTCGTCACCGATCCAGTCGGTGAGCAGATGGCAGAGCCACGTCTCGCGCATGCCGCCGTAGTCGTAGGGGCCCGGGAGTCCCAACTCCCGTGCCCGCTCCGGCTCCCAGTGCAGGCGCTGCACGGTGTCGGGGACGTTCAGCGGGTTCGGCGGATACAGGCCGGGCGCCTTGCGCCGCACCCGCGCGGCGATCCCGAACGCGCCGGGCGGGGTGAGCTGCATGCCCCAGCCCAGGTGCCAGACGACCACGTCGGTGGTGGTCAGCGGGCCCTTGACCCGGGGTTGGAGCTCCTCGCCGATCTCGACGTGCTCCCAGTAGCGGGGTTGAGAGCCGCGCCGGGTCTCGGCCGCGTACGCCGCGTCGATCTCGGCGAGTTGCTCGGGGGTGTAGGGCTGTTGGACGAGTTGCTCCCTGGCCCGCTTCTTCGAGGTGTGCCGCTCGGCGTTGATCCACGTACCGCGCCTGAGGGCGTGCATCTCGCCGCGCCCGTTGGCGTAGAGGTAGTCGCGGACGACGTGTGCGGTGCGTCCGCCGAAGCGGCTCGGCTTGAGGTGGACGCCCACCTGGGTCTGCAGCACCCGGCAGCGGTCGCCGAGTCGGAGGGGGCGCCACCACTCGAACTCCATCACCGCCTGGTAGGAGCCGAGCCCGGCGAAGGGGTCGCCTTTGAGCAGTGCCTTGGTCTGCGGGTCCGGCTGCGGGGCGGCGTCCTCTCCCATCGTGTACAGGAAGGTGGGCGGTGCGACGAGCGAGCCCCACCGGGTTCCGGACGCGTGGTGCGGGTCGCAGTAGAGGGGGTTGTCGTCGCCGTAGCCGTACGCGAAGTGGCGTACGCCGTCCCGGGTCACCTCGTAGTTGTGCGGGGGGTTGCGCTGGGGCTGGGGGACGCCGAGGCGGCGGCGGGAGCGCTCGACGGCCTCGTCGGTGAGCATGCCGAAGGTGTCGGCGGTCTTCTCCTGCGTCTCCGTCATGCTCGGATCTCCTTCACGCGGTCCTGCTGGGCGATCCGGGCGCGGACCAGGTCCAGCAGGTCCACCCGGCTCACCTTGCTCGACGGGGTCCGGGGCAGTGCGTCGAGGACGAGGATGTGTGCCGGGACCTCGTACGGGGTGAGCCGGCCGCGGCACAGGGCGACCAGTTCGGCGGTGTCCGGTGCGGGCCGGCCCGGTTCGGTCTCGACGGCCGCGACCGGCACCTCGCCCAGCGTGGCGTCCGGCAGCCCCGCCACGGCCGCCTCCCGTACGGCCGGGTGGGACTCCAGGACGCGTCTGACCGTCTCCGGCTGCACCTTGAAGCCGCCGCGGATGATGGCGTCGTCCGCACGCCCCTCGATCCAGACGAACCGGTCGGCGTCGATGCGGGCGAGATCGCTGGTGCGTGTCCAGGCCCGGCCGCCCCGGGTGCTCTGCTCGGTACGGACCTCCAGGCGGCCCGTCCTGCCGAGGGGCAGTTCGGCACCGTCCTCGCCGGTCACCTTCAGCTCGACCCCGTCGAAGGCGCGTCCGGCGCTGCCCGCCTTGCGCTGCCACCAGCGCTTGTGCAACGGCAGCGTCCAGCCCACGACCGCTCCGGCGAACTCGGTGGCCCCGTAGGTCATCAGGACGGGGATGCCGTACGTCCGGAAGAACCCGTCGGCGAGTTCGGCGGGGCAGGGCGCGGTCCCGGAGGTGATGACCTGGAGGCTCGCCAGCCGCTCCTTCGGCACGCCCGCGTCGAGCACGGCGCGGATGGCCGCCGGCACCAGACTCGCGGCGCGCAGCCGGTGCCGCTCCACGGCACTCACCCAGGGTTCGACGGCGAACCTCGGCATCAGGAGCATGCGGCGCCCGGTCGCGAGACAGGCCAGCGCCCGCCACAGTCCGCCGATGTGCACCAGGGGTGCGGCGACGAGTGCCGCCGACCGCGACAGCAGGCGGTCGTGCTTCGGAATCTGGCCGCCGGAGACCAGCGCCTGGTCGAGCTGGCCGACCCGCAGATGGACGCGTTTCGGGGGGCCGGTGGTGCCCGAGGTGAGCATTTCCACGACGACGCCGGGGTTGACCGGGGCCGCGGCGGGTGCCGTGCCGCCGGCGGGCCGCAGGGTGCCGTCCGGGCCGAGCTCCAGGGCCGCTCCGTGCGCGGTCACCGCCGCCAGCACGCCCTCGCGGGCCAGGGGTTCGGCGCCGGAGACGACGACGGACAGCTCACAGCTCGCGATGTCGGCCGCGAGTCGCGCGGCGGGCTGCAACGGGCTCAGCATCACCAGGCAGCGTCCGGAGGCGATCACCGCGGCGACCACGGCGACGTGCTCGGGCCGGTTCTCCAGGACGACACCGACGCGGGCCTCGGCCCGCAGACCCGCCGCGTCCAGCCGCTCGACGACCTGCCGGGCGGTCCGCTGGACCTGCCCCCAGGTCCACCACTCGCCGTCGTGCTCGATCGCCTCGGTGTCGGCGGCCGCTTCGGCCAGCAGTCGGGACAGGCGGTCGCGAATTCCCACGTACTCAGCCTTCCGTCGCCGTGGTTGCGGAGATGCCGACCAGGTCGGCCAGCCGTCCGCGGTGTACCGCCGGGCTGCCGAAGAGCTGCTCGGACGACTTCGCGCGTTTGAGGTGGAGGTGCGCGTCGTGCTCCCACGTGTAGCCGATGCCGCCGTGGATCTGGATGTTCTCCTTGGCGACGTGGGTGAAGGTGTCCGCGCAGTACGCCGCGGCGACCGCCGCCGCCACCGGCAGCTCATCGGCTCCCTCAGCCGCGACCGCCATCGCGTGATGGGCCGCCGAGCGGGCGGACTCGATCTTCAGCAGCATGTCGGCGCACTTGTGCTTGACCGCCTGGAACGACCCGATGGGACGGCCGAACTGCACCCGCACCTTCGCGTACTCCACCGCCGCGTCCAGACACGCCTGCGCCCCGCCGATCTGCTCGGCGGCCAGCGCCACGGCCGCGAGGTCGGTCACCGTGCGCAGATACCCGGTGGCGTCTCCCTCCGGTCCGACCCGCAGTGCCGTAGCGCCGTCGAGGTCGATCCGGGCCAGCCGTCGTGTCGGGTCGAGCGTCCCCGGGCGGGGGGGGGTCAGCCCGCCCGCCCCGCTGTCGACGGCGAACAGGGCGGGGCCGGTGTCCGCGCGGGCCACGACGAGGAGCAGGTCGGCACTGTGTCCGTCGATGACGAACATCTTCGTGCCCGACACCCGCCACCCGGTGTCGGCGCGGTCCGCCCGGGCCACCACGTCCTGCACGTTCCACGAGCCGCTCTCCTCGGCCAGCGCCAGCGTGCCCGTCAGCGAACCGTCGGCGATCGACGGCAGCCAGCGCGCCTTCGCCGCGTCGTCGCCGGACGCCGCGAGGGCCTGCCCGGCGAGGGCCACGGTGGCGAAGTACGGCGAGGGCAGCAGGACCCGGCCCAGTTCCTCCAGGACGATCCCCAACTCGACGGGACCGCCGCCGAAGCCACCGCAATCCGGCGGCAACGCCACTCCGTGCAGGCCGAGTTGGTCCGCCATCTGCCGCCAGAGCAGCGGATCGTGCCCTTCCTCGGACTCCATCGTGCGGCGCACCGCCTCGCTCGGCGCCTTGTCCACCAGGAAGCGGCGGACGGTCGCGCGGAGTTCTTCGTGCTCCTCGGTGAACGTCAGTGTCACGTCGACGCCCTGGAGCGCAGGTAGGCATCGAAGTCCGGGATCCGGGCGCGGTCCACGATCTCGATCCGTACGCCGGAGGGGTCCAGGTGGTAGGCGAAGACCGCCGGGCTGCCGTCGACGATCGCGCACGCCTCCAGGGGGAAGCCCGCCTCCTCCAGCCGCTTGGACGTCGTCGGGACGTCGTCGCAGAAGTAGCCGAGGTGGTGGGTCGCGATGCGTTCGGCCGCCGTCCAGGGGGTGCCGGGGACCTCCTGGACGAGTTCGATGTGCGGTGCGTCGAGCGAGTAGGCGTACCGCAGTCGCAGGGCGCGTTCGCCGTCGGCCAGGCGCACTTGTACCTCGCCGGTCATGGTCTCGGTCCAGCGGTAGCCCGCGACCTCGCTCATGCGGGCTTTCCAGGCCTCGATGTCCGGGACGACGATCCCGGTGTGGTACAGATCCGCCGCGCTGAGAGGAGTGGTCATGGTGGGTCACCACTCCAGACGCAGCGACTTGATGCCGTACATGTTCCCGTGCTGCCACAACTCCTGGCCGGGCGCGATCCGGTAGTCGGGGATGCGCCGGTGCCACTCCTCGACCGCCACGTTGAGTTCGAGGCGGGCCAGGTGGGAGCCGAGGCAGCGGTGCGGGCCCGAGCCGAACGCTATGTGGTTGGTGGTCTTGCGGCGCAGGTCCACTTGGAGCGGGTTGTCGTACCGCCCGGGGTCTCGGTTGGTGACCGCGAGCGGCAGCATCACCATCTCGCCCGCCTTGACCGGGCAGCCGCCGATCTCGACGTCCTTCGTCGCCTTCCGTGCCGGGACGACGAACGAGTAGACGCGCAGGATCTCCTCGACCCCGGTGGGGATCAGGGACGGGTCGGCGAGGATCTCCGCCCGTTGCCCGGGGTGCGTGGCGAAGTGGTACAGCGCCCAGCCGATGGAGATCGGGACCGTGTCGAAGCCGGCCTGGAACATCAGGATGCAGAAGGCGTGCATGTCCCGGTCATCGATGGGTTCGCCGTCGATCGTCCAGGTCATGGCGTGGGAGAGCAGGTCGTCGCGGGGTGTCCTGCGGCGCAGGGCGATCTGTTCCTCGAAGTAGGCGGACACCTCGCGCATGGCGGTCATCTGCCGGGCGCCGTCCGGGTCCTCGCCGTGCGAGAGGTGCAGCAGTTCGTGCGTCCAGGCGAGGAAGGTGGCCAGATCCTCCTCCGGCAGGCCCATCAGCCGCATGAAGATCAGGGTCGGGAAGCGGCGTGCGAAGTCGTCGAGCACGTCGGCGCCGTCACGGCCTCTGAACTCGTCGATCATCTCCCCCGCGACCTGCCGGACCTCCGGTTCCCGGGCGGCGACGGCGCTCGGGGAGAAGTAGCGGCCGAGCAGCCGCCGCCACACGTTGTGCACGGGCGGGTCCAGCATCTCGGGGATCCACAGGAACTTCGGGTCCGGTTCGAGCGCGGTCACCGACTTGTTGGAGAAGGTCCGCCAGTCCTGGAGCGCCTTCTGGACCTCCGGGCCGTCCGTGACGACCCAGTAGCCGCGGGCGATGGTGCTGCGGAACCCGGAGTGGGTGCCGGCCATCTCGTCCCAGCGTTCCTGGTGGCTGAGGACGGGGCCGCCGAGCCGGTTGTCGAAGTGGTAGGCGGGCAGGCCGTCGTGGGTTCCCTCGGGTTCGAGCGTCGTACTCATCACGGCTCCTCTCTGGTACGTCCGTCAGGTCGCCGCGCCGTCGATCTTGAGCGCGATCAGCTGGTCCTCGCTCAGGCCGAGTGAGCGCAGGACCTCGTCGGTGTGTTCCGCGAACTGGGGTGCCCGGGTGAGGCTGACCGGGGTCTCGTCGAACTGAACGGGACTGGCGATCAGTTCGCGGTCGACGCCGTCGGCGTCCACGATGGGAGCGACAAGGCCGTTGGCGCGCAGGGCGGGGTCCTGGCCGACCTCCCAGGCGTTCTGGACGGCCGCCCACTGGCCGTCGCCCCGGGAGAGGATCTCGACCCACTCCGCACAGGGGCGGGAGGCGATGAGGTCGGCGACGATGTCCGCTGCCTCGGCGGCGTTGGCCATCAACTTCTCGGTGCTGTCGAAGCGTTCGTCGGCTCCGAGTTCGTCACGGCCGGCCAGCTTGCAGAACTCGGCCCAGTAGCGGCCGGGTTGCAGCATCGACAGTTCGACCCAGCGGTTGTCCGCGGTGCGGTAGGCGCCGATGAGCGGGTTGGTGGCCGAGCCGTGCCGGGGCGGGGTGTTGACCGGGAGCGGGCCGCCCTTCATCAGGGCGAGGTTGACCGTGAACTGTGTCGCCCAGGCGCCGACGCCGACCAACGACACGTCCACGACGGACGGTTCACCGGTCCGGGCGCGGGAGTAGAGGGCGGCGGCGATACCCCCGGCGATGGTCATGCCGCCCATCGAGTCGCCGTAGGCGCCGGCCGGCATCCGGGTCATCCGGTCCGCGCCGGGCGGGGTGACACCGGCGGCGCTTCCGCCGCGCGCCCAGAACGCCGTGCTGTCGTAGCCGCCTTTGCCCGCCTCCTCGCCACGGGCACCGAAGCCGCTGCCGCGGACGTAGATGATGTCGGGGTTGATCGCCCGGACGTCCTCCACATCGATCCGCAGCTTCGCGCGCGCCTCGGGCAGGAAGTTCGTGAGGAACACGTCGCTGTTGCGGATCAGTTCCTCCAGCACGGGGCGTGCGGAAGGCTTCTCCAGCGCGAGGCCGACGCTGCGTTTGCCGCGGTTGGGCCCCTCCATGATCGGGAAGAACGACGACCCCTTGCTGGCGGCCTCGTATCCGAGCACCCGGACCAACCCGCGCTGGGCGTCGCCGCGTTCGGCGTGCTCGATCTTGATCACGTCGGCACCCCAGTCGGCGAGCACGGCACCGGCCGCCGGGACGAAGGTGAACTGCGCGACCTCGAGCACCCGCACGCCCTCCATCGGCCTCTGCATCAGACCAACTCCTCTGCGGCTCACATCGCTATTGCGCATACCCAATGCGCCGAGTCTGCCTCAGAGTATGGACCGAGAGCAACAATAAGTATACTGTTTTCGGCATGCTGGATTTCACGATCGACCCTGACTTCCAGGCCAAGCTCGACTGGGCGGCGGCTTTCGTACGCGAGGAGGTCGAGCCGCTCGACCTCCTTTTCCCGCATGGCGGCGACCCGTACGACACCCGCAACGAGAAGGCCCGCGCGATCCTGAGGCCGCTGCAGCAACAGGTCCGCGAACAGGGTCTGTGGGCCTGTCACCTCGGCCCCGAACTGGCCGGCCCCGGCTACGGTCAGGTGAGGCTCGCCCTCCTCAACGAGATCCTCGGCCGCTCCTACTGGGCCCCGACGGTGTTCGGCACCGCCGCCCCCGACACCGGGAACGCAGAGATCCTGGCCATGTTCGGCACGCAGGAGCAGAAGGCGCGCTACCTACAGCCGCTGCTCGACGGCGAGATCGTCTCCACCTTCTCGATGACCGAGCCGCAAGCGGGCGCCGATCCCAAGGAGTTCGTGTGCCGCGCGTGGCGGGACGGCGACGAGTGGGTGATCGACGGAGAGAAGTGGTTCTCCTCCAACGCCCGTTACGCGGCCTTCCTCATCGTCATGGCCGTCACGGACCCCGACGCATCGCCGCACCAGCGGATGTCGATGTTCATCGTCCCGGCCGAGACACCCGGAATCGAGATCAAGCGCAACGTCGGCACGATGGACGAGCGCGAGAACCTCGGCGAGGGCATCCACGCCTACCTCCGCTACCACCAGGTCCGCGTCCCACTGAACGCGATGCTCGGCGGCCCCGGCGAGGGCTTCAAGGTGGCCCAGGCTCGCCTCGGCGGGGGCCGAGTGCACCATGCCATGCGGACAGTCGGCAAGTGCGCCCGCGCCTTCGACATGATGTGCGAGCGCGCGCTGTCCCGCCGTACGCAGGGCACGCTGCTGGCCGACAAGCAGGCGGTGCAGCAGTTCATCGCGGACTCCTGGGTGGAGTTGCAGCAGTTCCGGCTGCTCGTCCTCAACACCGCCTGGATCATCGACACCCAGCCGCACGGCGCCGCCCGCACCCAGATCGGCATGTGCAAGGTCCAGACGGCCAAGGTGCTGCACGACATCATCCAGCGGGCGGTCCATCTGCACGGCTCGCTAGGCACCACGGGCGAACTCCCGCTCGCCAAGTGGTGGATGGCCGCGCCGAACCTCGCCCTGGCCGATGGCCCGACCGAGGTGCACCGCACCACGATCGCCAAGCAGCTGCTGAAGAACTACCGGCCCGCCGAGGGGCTGTTCCCCAGCGAGCACATCCCGCCGAAATTGGAGGCGGCCCGCAAGCGGTACGCGCACATCATCGAGGACGACAGCCTGTCGGGGCGGGTGGACGCGTGACGCACGGGCGTGAGATGAGCGGGCGTGACGACAAGTCCATCGCACCCGCCGACCTGTTCGACCTCTCCGGCAAGGTCGCGCTGGTCACCGGCGGCAGCCGGGGTCTGGGCCTGGAGATGGTGCGGGCCTTCGCCACCGCGGGCGCCGACGTGGTGATCGCCAGCCGCAAGCTCGACGCGTGCGAGACGGCCGCGGCGGAGGTCCGCGACCTAGGCCGGCGCGCGCTGCCGGTCGCGGCGCACGTGGGCCGCTGGGACGACCTCGGCCGGCTCGCCGACGCCGCATACGAGGAGTTCGGGAAGGTCGACGTCCTCGTCAACAACGCGGGGATGTCGCCGGTGGCCCCGTCGTCGGCCCAGACCAGCGAGGAGCTCTTCGACAAAGTGATCGGGGTCAACTTCAAGGGCCCCTTCCGCCTCGCCTCGCTGATCGGGCAGCGGATGGCCGAGGGGGAGGGCGGCTCGATCATCAACGTGTCCTCCTCGGGAGCGCTGTTCCCGCAGCCGCGGTTCGGGCCGTACGCCGGTGCGAAGGCCGCGCTCAACGCGCTCACCACGGTGTTCGCTCTGGAGTACGGGCCGACGGTGCGCGTCAACACGATATCGGCCGGGCCGTTCCTGACCGATGTCTCGAAGGCCTGGTCGCAGGAGAAGCGTCGGACGACGCGGAGTGCGGTGGGTCGGCCGGGGCGGCCCGAGGAGATCATCAGCACGGCGTTGTATCTGGCGAGTGATGCGTCCAGTTACACGACCGGGTCGCTGATCAGGGTGGACGGCGGGCTGTACTGAGGCGCGAAGTGTCGTTGGTTTTCTGCGGCGCCGTCGTGGCTGGTCGCGCAGTTCCCCGCGCCCCTTCGGGGGCACTGCAGCTCAGACCCTTCCAAGCAGTTCCGTCGCTTCCTCCAGCAGCACCGGCAGTGCGGGCAGCATCCGGCGGTGCATGTCCTTCAACTCCCCCGCTTTTCGGGCGCGTTTGATCAGCAGCGCGGTCGCCGCCGACTCCTTGTATTTGGTCAGGGCTTCGAACCAGCCCAGGTCTCTCAGCGGCTCCCCCCTGATCTCCTGGTAGGCGTCGATCAGTTCGGTCTTGACCGGCATCCCGGTCGGCTCGTCGGAGGGTGAGGCCGGGTGCCGGGCCTCGTCGGTGAAGAAGGTCAGCCAGGTCAGGTCGACACGGGGGTCGCCCAGCGCCCAGATCTCCCAGTCGATGATCGAGGTGACCGAGTCGCCTTCGCACAGGGTGTTGCCGAGCCGGTAGTCGCCGTGCGTGAAGACCGGCATCATCGCGTCCGGCACCGTGGCGTGCAGCCGGTCCGCGACCGCCCGGTAGCCGGTGCGCAGGTCCTCGAGGACGGTCGTGAACGCCCGGGTCCAGCGGTCGATCTCGGCGCCGAGTGTCACAACGGGCTCCACCGCCAGGGGAGTTCGTTTCGGGTCCGCCCGGTGCAGATGGGCGAGCATCCGGGCCGCGTCGAGGGCCCGGGCCCGCACCTGCCCCGCGGGAACGGTCCCCCGAGGCACCAGCACCGGCTCCAGGCACTCCCCGGCCACCAACTCCATCGCGACAAAGGGCTGGCGGGCGATCGGCGCGCCCTTGTCGGCGAACAACACCTTCGGCACCTGTACGCCCGCCACTCCCGCCAGCACCTGCATGAGCCGCGCCTGCCGCAGCACGTCCCGGTTGCGGACCGGTTCCAGGCCGGGCGGGGCGACCTTGAGGACGACGCGCTCGTACCCGGCGGGGACACCCACCAGCGTGGCCACGTACGTCAGGCTCGACGTGCCGCCGGTGAGCGGTTCGACCGACTTCACCGTGGCCTCGGGAGCCCAGCCCCGCAGCACGACGGACGTGCGCTCCGTCAACTCCGCGGTCAGGTCGGCGCTGTTCGTGATGACGCTCATGTCCTCATCCCTGTCGGCCGACGGCGTGGCTGTGTTCGGCGGTCAGCGCCTCGACGATGTCGCGGCGTACGAGCTTGCCGGTCGGGGTGCGGGGCAGCTCTCGCCAGCGGGTGATGCGGTCCGGCGTCTTCGAGCCACGGAGTGTGCCGCGCACCTGCGCGCGCAGGGCGTCCGCGTCGACTGTCGCCCCCTCGCGCAGCACGACCACCGCCTCGATCCGCTGACCCCACTCCTCGTCCGGGACGCCGACGACGACCGCGTCGAGCACGTCCGGGTGGCCGAGCAGGACGTCCTCGATCTCGGCGGGCGCGATGTTCTCGGCACCGCGGATGATCGTGTCGTCGGCCCTGCCCTCGATGTGGAGATAGCCGTCGGCGTCGAGGCGCCCCTGGTCACGGGTGTGGAAGAAGCCCCGTGCGTCGACCGAGGAACCCCGCCCGGCGTACTCGCCCGACACCTGCTCCCCGCGCACCCAGATCTGGCCGGTCTCGCCGACTGCGACAACCTCGCCGGACACGTCCCGGACCTCCAACTCGACACCCGGCACCGGCAGTCCGGCCGAGCCGAGCCGGCCCCGAACCGCCGGATCGTCGCTCGCCACGGCCGTCCGGTGTTCCTCCGGCCCCAGGACGGTGATCGTGGACGAGGTCTCGGTGAGCCCGTAGGCGTTGACGAAGTCCACGCGCGGCCACTCGTTCAGCGCGGTCTCGATGACCCGCACCGGCATCCTGGCTCCCCCGTAGGCGAGCGCTCGCAGCGAGGGCACCGACCGGTCCAGGCCGTCGGTGTCCATGAGGCGGGCCAGCATCGTCGGGACCACCATCGCGTGGGTGACGCGCTCCCGACGTACGAACCCGAGCCAGCCCTCGGGCGTGAACTGCTCCAGTGTCAGCGCCCGGCGTCCCGCGTACAGGTTCGTCAGCACGTTGGAGACGGCGGCGATGTGGTACGGCGGCACGCTCACCAGGGCCGCCTCCTCGGGGTCGGCGCCGGCGAACTCCACTGTGCCGAGCACGTACGACACCAGGTTCTGGTGGCGCAGGACCACGCCCTTCGGGGTGGAGGTCGTGCCGCTGGTGTAGATGAGGACGGCGGGCGAGTCGGATGGCTCGGGATCCCTGTCGGCGGGGTGCCCGTCGGCCTGCGCCAGCCATTCGGCCGGGCTGAGGACCGGCAGTCCGGCGCGGCGCAACGCCTCGCCGTGTTCCGCGTCGGCGATGCCCAGCGCGCGGGGGTGGTTCGCCAGCAGCGTGTCGAGCTGGGCCTCGCCGAGGCGGTAGTTGACCGGGATCAGCGGTACTCCGGCGCGGGCCGCGGCGAACAGGGCGACCGGGAGGGCCGGGCCGTTCACGGCGAGGTACACGATCGCGTCGGCGTCGGCCGCCTTCACCAAGTGGGCTCCGCCGAGGGCCAGTTCGCGCAGTCGTCCGGCGGTCAGACCCTCCGCCGTACGCCCGATGACGACCCGGTCGCCGAATCCTTCGGCGGCCATGTCCAGCAGCATCGATAGGTTCACCGGCCGCCCGTCCCCTCAGTCCGAGGCCGGGAGCGGCTTGGCACTCTTCATGGGCAGCGGGACGCCGTTCACCGCCAGTGTTCCCGGCCCGGGTTTCGTGCACAGGAACTCGACACCGAGGTCCTCGTCGGCGTACCGCTTGCCCAGCAGTGCGCCGCCCATCAGGTCGGGGTCGGGCGTACCGGTGACCGCGGGCCCGCTTCCCTCGACCATGGCCGCCCCGCCGCACGTGATCTCCAGGTCCTCGTCCGGGCACCGCACGACGATCACCGCCGTCGTGTCGACCGTACTGCCGAGCATCTGCCCCACGCGTGGCCTCATCGCAGTGTCCTCCGCGGCTCTCGTGGTACCGAGTCAGGGGTCCCGAGTACCAGAGAAGAGTATACTACTTATCCAGATCACGTCGAGATCAACGTCGCGAGCGGAGCTGCCGGATGGAACTCAAGACCGTCCTGTTCGAGGTGACCGACCACATCGCCACGATCACTCTCAACCGGCCCGAGGCCATGAACGGCTTCAACCAGCGGATGCTGGAGGAGTTCAGCACCCTCTGGCACATCGTCAAGGCCGACGACGACGTGCGGGTCGTGGTACTGCGCGGCGCGGGCGACCGGGCCTTCTGCACGGGCATGGACGTGAAGGAGGGCATCGACCGCCACCCCAACGTCTGGTCGCAGACCGATCCCGGGGAGTACCTCTCCCCCAAGCTCAACCAGGTGTGGAAGCCCCTGGTGTGCGCGGTGCACGGCATGGCCGCCGGCGGCGCCTTCTACTGGCTCAACGAGGCCGACATCATGATCTGTTCGGAGGAGGCCACCTTCTTCGACCCGCACGTCAGCTACGGACTCACGGCGGCCCTGGAACCGATCGGACTCGCCCGGCGCATCCCGCTCGGCGAGGCGCTGCGTATCGCCCTGCTCGGCCTCGACGAGCGAGTGTCGGCGACGCGCGCCCTCCAGATCGGCCTGGTCAGCGAGGTACTGCCGCGCGAGGGCCTGTGGCAGCGGGCCGACGACATCGCCCGCCTCATCGCCGCCAAACCGCCCGCCGCGATCCAGGGCACCGTGCGGGCGATCTGGGAGTCACTGGACTCCACGCGCACTCAGGCGCTGCGCACCGGACTGTCGTACACACAGATCGGCAACCCGATCGGGAAGGCCGAGGTCGAGCGCGACGCGGTGCCCAGGGGGCAGTGGACACTGCGCTGACACTCCCCTACCCTCCCTTAAATAAGTGTCCTTTATTAAGGCAGCATCCGGCTTCAGGGTGACCAGTGGGAGGCTCTCATGCGGTTCGGCATGCCATGGCCGGGGCGGGACGTCGGACGCGAGGCCGAGCAGGCCGGTGTGAGCGCCTTCTGTGCCGGGGAGTTCGCCGACCACGACGCCTACCTCACCGTGGCCGACATCGTGGCGAACACCGAACACGCCCTGGCCGGCCCCGCGATCGCCTACGCGTTCGCCCGCACCCCCTACGCACACGCGACCGCCCTGCGCCATCTGCACGCCCAGGCTCCGGGCCGGTTGTTCCTCGGCCTGGGCAGCGCGGCGTTCCGGAT
The DNA here is from genome assembly GCF_000972385.1 of Streptomyces sp. WM6386. Taxonomy (GTDB): domain Bacteria; phylum Actinomycetota; class Actinomycetes; order Streptomycetales; family Streptomycetaceae; genus Streptomyces. The sequence continues at coordinate 5,229 of NZ_JXTE01000029.1, read as the reverse complement.
CAACCGGGACTGGCTGGGTGTACCCCCCGAACGACCGGTGGACCGGATCGCGGAGACCGTCGGGGCCGTACGAGCCTGGCTGCACGCGGAGAACGGCGAACGCATCCACTATTCCGGCGAGTTCTACTCGCTCGACGCGGACGTCCGCGCCCCGGTACTCGGCCGGCTGGACATCCCGGTCCTGCTCGCCGCGTTCAACACCCGTATGGCCGCGACCGCGGGCCGGGTCGCCGACGGGGTCATCGGGCACGGTCTGTTCACCGACTCGTGGTGGAACGAGGTCGTACGGCCCTCCGCCGAGCGCGGCCGCGACGGCGGGGCGCGTCCGATCGAACACGGCTGGATCATCACGGCGGTCGACGACGACGCTCCCGAACGGGCGGTCGCCGACGCACGGCGGATGATCGCCTTCTACCTCACGGTCAAGACGTACGACCCCTATGTGGTCCGCCACGGCTGGGAGGAACCCGTCGCACGGCTGCGTACGGCGTTCCGGGCGGGCGACACCGACGCCATGGCGCGGGCGGTGACCGACGAGATGGTCACCGAGATCGCCGTGTGCGGGACGACCGCCGACGCCAAGGACACCCTCGCCCGCCGCGCCGGATCCCTGCCCCGTGACGTCGGCTACTTCGCGCCCCCGAGTTTCCTGGTGAGCCCTCGGCGCCGGGCCGCTTACGCCCTGGCCGGTCTCGCGCTGCTCGGCTCCGTGCCGGATCAGGACTGAGGGACCGGCCCCGGCGCTCCGGGGCCGGTCGCCGCGGTGGATCAGGCGTCCTGCGGAAGCGGCGCCAGTTTCCTGCTCTTGTCGAAGTGCACGACGTCGGCGAGTGTGCCGCCCAGGATGGCCGCGCGGTCCTCGTCGGGGACGCCCTCGAAGTTCTCGGCGATGCACTCCGCGCTGCTGCGGAAGGTGCCCTCGGCGTGCGGGTAGTCGTTGCCCCACATGACCGTCGACAAACCGGTGATGTGGCGGGCCTTGACGGCTGTCGGGTCGTCCGCGAACTGGACGTGGATCTGACGGCGGACATAGTCGGTGGGCTTGAGCGGGTAGGGCCACTGGTCGTTGATGGCGAACAGCCGTCCCATGGAGGGCTGCTCCTTCGGCCCCCGGTTGTCGTCCCAGAAGCCGAGCCACCAGTCGGGGTCCTGGCCGGTGCCGGTCTTCCAGGCCTTGTCCATGTAGCCCATGAAGGAGACCAGCCAGCCGGCCGTGTACTCGATCAGGTTGAAGTGCAGGTCCGGGAAGCGCTCGCAGACGCCTCCGCCGACGAGGCTGGCGATGATGCCCTGCGGGCTGGCGACGGACGAGCCGACCGCGGTACCCATGGTCCGGCCCGCCACCATGTCGTCGGTCAGGTTGCCCTTGCCCATGTTCATGGCCGTCATCAGGCCCCGGACGGTCACCGCCGTCCCGGACACCTCCTCCCTGACCTTCACTCCGCCGGTGGCCACGTGGATGAACACCGGCAGCCCGTGCGCCTGGGCCGCCGCCCAGACCGGGTCGTACTCCCGCGCGTAGTACGGCAGGGGCGGGATCTCCGGCAGCAGGATCGCCCCGAGTCCCATCCGCGCGCAGCGTTCGATCTCGGCCACTGCCTCGGGGACGTCCGTGAGCGGGATCGCCGCCGTCGGGCGCAGCCGGTCCTTGTAGGGCAGATAGCGCTCGACGAGGTAGTCGTTCCACACGCGGGCGTGTGCCATGGACAGCTCGTGGTCGTCGGTGAACAGGACGAACAGCGAGAGGTTGGGGAACATGACCGAGGCGTCGACGCCGTCGAGGTTCATGTCACGGATGATGTGCTCCGGGTCGCCGTCCGGGGTCTCCCCGCCGATCTGGCGGTACTTGGAGATGGTCCAGCCGTCGAACCCGATGGTGTGCAGCTTCTTGAACTCGGTGTGGCCGCCCGGAACGATCGGCTCGTCCAGGGTGAACTCCTCTTCCCACAGTGCCCGCTCGCGAAGATGCTTGGGCAACCGGGCCTTGAAGAGATCGACCGGCTCGATGATGTGCGAATCGCCGGACACGACAAATTCCTTGAACACAGGCGGTACCTCTTTCGAACCTCGTCGTTCGTGCCAGAACCCACCCCGCGGATGAGGCCGAAGTTAGCTGTACCGATCGGTCTAGTCAATGATTCAGCATACGGAATAGTGGATCAGCGCAGCTCCAAAGACTGACCGACCGCCGACATAAAGCTGACGTCTCGCCTCACCTTCCCGAGAGGCTTCAATTCAGTACACTCAAATACCCACGCTGTAGGCGATCAGGAGACGGCATGACGACGGCGTACTCGTTCTCAGCGCAGCTCTACATCGACGGACGCCGGACGGAAGGCCGGTCGGACGCCTCGCTGCTCGTCCGCAATCCGGCCACCGAGGAGACGGTGGCGGAGGTCCCCGGCTCGTCCCCCGCGGACGTACGTCAGGCGGTCGAGGCGGCCCGGCGCGCCTTCGACGAGGGTCCCTGGCCGCGGATGAGGCCCGCGGAACGGGCGGCCGTGCTGCTGCGCATGGCGGAGGAGATGGAGCGCCGGCTGCCCGAACTCGTGGCGGTCAACATGGCCGAGGCGGGCTCGGTCCGGGTGCTGGCCGAGACCCTTCAGACCCGGGTCCCGGTGACGCATCTGCGGGACATGGCCGAGCGCGTGATGCCGGCCTTCGCCTGGGAGCGCCCGATGGAGCCGACGATCGGGCCGGGCATCGGCATCTCCCAAGGAGTGCTGCGCCGCGAGGCGTTCGGTGTGTGCGCCCTGATCTCCGCCTACAACTTCCCGTTCTTCCTCAGCATGATGAAGGTGATCCCGGCCCTCGCGGCGGGCTGTACGGCCGTACTGAAGCCGGCGCCTGCCACCCCTCTGGAATCCCTCCTGATCGGCGACTTCGCCGACGCCGCCGGACTTCCGCCGGGCGTGCTCAACATCGTGACGGGTGACATCGAGGCAGGCCGCGAACTCACCACCCACCCCATGGTCGACCTCGTCAGCTTCACCGGCTCGGACACGGTCGGGCGCACGGTCTACGCCCAGGCCGCGGCCTCCCTGAAGAAGGTCGTCCTCGAACTCGGCGGCAAATCGGCCAACATCGTCCGAGCGGACGGCGACCTGGACGGCGCCGTCCGCTCGGCGCTCACGGGCATCACCACCCACGCCGGCCAGGGCTGCTCCCTGCTGACCCGCACGCTGGTTCACGAGTCCGTCCACGACGAACTCGTCGACCGGCTCAGTGCGGCCCTCGCCCAGGTCCGGGTCGGTGATCCGGCCGACTCGTCGACCACCATGGGCCCGTTGATCAGCGAGGCTCAGCGGGCCAAGGTCGAGAGGCTGATCCGGACCGGCGAGAAGGAGGGCGCACGTCTCGTCACCGGGGGCGGGCGCCCGGCCGGACTCGACCGGGGCTACTTCGTGGAGCCCACGCTCTTCGCCGACGTCGACAACGACATGACCATCGCGCGTACGGAGTTCTTCGGACCGGTCGGTGTCGTCATCCCGTTCCGTACGGACGAGGAGGCGGTCCGGATCGCGAACGACAGTCCGTACGGTCTCGCCGGTGCCGTCTGGAGCGCCGACACCCTGGCCGCGTACGAGATGGCGTCCCGCATTCGGGCCGGCGGTGTCGCGATCAACGGCGGCAGCGCCGGGGTGAATCCGCGGGCCGCGTTCGGTGGGTACAAGCAGAGCGGACTGGGCCGGGAGTGGGGCGAGTTCGGGCTGGAGGAGTATCTCCAGACCAAGACGGTCAGCTGGGCGGCACGCTGAGGCGCATGCCGCCCGGCCGCAAGTCGACGGTGACCTTCACGCCGGGCATCTGCTCGCCGCAGGCCGGCGCCCCTGCCTGGTCGGGCACGGTCAGCCACAGCACGCCGTCCGCCCAGTGGCACCCCCGTCCTTCGGCTCCGGCCTCGATCACCGTCGTTCACACCGTCAGGACCATGGCCGAGGCCATGCCGCCGCCCGCGCACATGGCCGCGACGGCGGTTCCGCCGCCCCTGCGGCGCAGCTCGTGCGCGAGCGTCACGACCATGCGCGTGCCGGTCGTCGCGATCGGGTGGCCGAGGCTGCACCCGCTGCCGAACGGGTTGACCCGTTCCGGGTCGAGGCCCAGTTCGCGGGTGGTGGCGAGGGCCACCGCGGCGAAGGCTTCGTTGATCTCGTACAGGTCGACGTCGCCGATGCCGAGCCCGGCACGGTCAAGCGCCTTGCGGATGGCGGCGATCGGCGCGAGCCCTGTCTCGACGGGGTCGACTCCCACGCTCGCCCAGGACCGGACGGTCGCGATCGGGGTGAGTCCGTGCGCGGCGGCCACGTCCGAGCCGGCGACCAGGACCGCGGCCGCGCCGTCGTTGACTCCGCTGGAGTTGCCGGCGGTGATGGAGAACCCCTCGATCTCGGGGTGCAGCGGCTTGAGCGCGGCCAGCTTCTCCAGGCTGGTGTCGCGGCGCGGATGCTCGTCGGTGTCGAACACCGAGGCCGTCCCGTCCCGGTCGGTGACCTCGACGGGCACGATCTCGTCGGCGAACCGGCCTTCTTCGACAGCCCTGATGGCCCGCTCGTGCGACCGCAGGGCCCAGGCGTCCATCTCCTCACGGGTGAGACCGGCCCGCTGTGCCGTGTTCCAACCGACCAACATCGCCATGTCGTTGTTGGGTGCCTCGGGTGTCGAGACATGGGTCGGCGACATCCAGGGGTCCTGCCAGTCGTCGGTGCCGGGGATCCGGCGCCGGGCCACCGGGGCCGTGGAGGACGACTGTGTCCCGCCCGCGATGACCGCCCGGTCCATCCCGGCCCGCACACCGGCCGCGGCGCTCGCCACGCTCGCGAGGCCGGAGGCGCAGTGCCGGTTGTGGGCCAGACCGGGGACGTGGGTGAGTCCCGCCCGGAGGGCCGCGTGGCGGGCGATGTCGCCGCCTCCTGCCAGGGATTCGCCCAGGACCACGTCGTCGATCTGCTCGGCCGGCAGTCCGCTGCGACGCGCGGCCTCGCGGACGACGACCGCGGCGAGTTCGAAGGCGTCGGTGTCTCGCAGGGTTCCTCGGCGGGCGGTTCCGATCGCGGTGCGGCACGCGGAGAGAAGAACGGCATCAACCATGAATTCAGAGTACTTAAATGAGATGGTGTCCGACAGAGAGCCCGCTACTGACCTTGTTGCCGTGATGTCGGCAAGGTGAGGCCAGTTTCGGTGAAGCATCCGTCGATGAGGTTGCTTCGGTACTGGATCTCGCGGAGACCG
>NZ_JXTE01000289.1 GCF_000972385.1 Streptomyces sp. WM6386 | reverse complement strand
GAACGTGCCTCGTACCGGGGCGATGCAGCCGGACTGTGGACGGGCACTATCATCCCAGCTCAAAGGCTCTTCATTGATCTACGCTCCTCCGGGAGGCGGGCCGGTCGGCCTCCGAACACGAAGCATCCGAGTGAAGGGACCCGTCCATGAAAGCCGTCACGTGGCCGGAACTCTTGATCCACTCCGAACAGTTGACCGCTCTGTATACCGAGCTGCCGCCCCTGGAGCACCTGATTCTCAGATCGGTGCACCTGAGTCCCTACGGCCCCGGCGTCACGTTGCGGGCGGAGCTGCCTCGCTTTCCGGACCTCGCTCCTCCAGCTTGGGCCGAAGCCGGGTGCGACCGGTTCGAGGTCCAGATCGCGTTCATGGCTGTGGGCGAAGACCTTCGGATGCGGGGTTTGCCCAACCGCACCGTCGCCGACGTCGAATTGAGCCCCTTCGTCCAGGGCGAAGAGCGCCGGATCGTGGTCGCCGTGACCGGACCCGGGTTCTCGCTGGGCTTCACCGCGCATGCCGCGCTCAAGGTCGGCCATCTCAACGCCTACCGCTCTGGGGACCAGGATCCCTACACGGCTCGGCGATGGTTCGCAGGCCGAGTCGACCAGCACCTGCACCAGGTGATGCCTCCCACGACAGCGAGGGCCTTCTATGAGCGGTCATGACTGGTCTGCCGAGGTGACCAATCCCGAAGCACTCCGCGAAGTCCTGGGTTTCCCACCGCCGCCGTTGAGCGACTACGACGTAACCTCGGTTCTCATCGACGAACGCAAGGCGTCGGTCACCTTGAGGTTCTTCGCCTTCGCCGTCCC
>NZ_JXTE01000288.1 GCF_000972385.1 Streptomyces sp. WM6386 | reverse complement strand
CGGCTGTGGGGCGCTCGAAAACCAGTGGCACAGCACCGAGTTGCGTCACTACGGTGCTGGCGAACCGAGTCGTCTGGGTAAGGACGTGCCGTTGTACACCGTGTGAGACCTCCCGAGAGCTGATCTGTCGCGCGTCGCGCATGTGCGCCGCGCTTCTTTTTGCTGCGGACTTCTCACTGAAACCGGTGTACTTCTGTGCTCAACAACTGGGTGGTCATGCCCACCTGCCTGCCGCTCGTTCTCCGCCGTTGCCACACGTGCGCGTCCGAGAGCTTCCGGGCGGGCGGCAAGTTTCGCGTCAACGCCCATCACAAGCTCATCGACGCCTGGCTCCTGGTGCTCTGCACCTCCTGCGGGGACACCGCGAAGCTCACGGTCCTGGAGCGGGTCAATGTGCGCTCCGTACGACCTGAAATGTTGGACCGGCTGCATGACAACGACCTCCGCCTGACGGCCGAACTGCTCCAGGATCCGGTCGTCCAGCGCCGCAATCGCATCGCCCTCGACTGGGGCGACGCCTGGCGCCTCGACACCGGCGGATCGGATCACCTGGACTATGAGGTGCTCGACGTCTCGGTGCGCTTCGCGGCCCGGATCCCTGCCCGGCCGGTGCGACTGATCGCCGAGGGCTGCGGTCTTTCGCGGGCCGAGGGCGAGCGACTGATCGCGGAGGGGAGAGTCGTGGCGGCGGTCCGGCTGAGCGGCCAGCTATCTGGCGACTTCACCTTCCCTGTGAAGCGCTGAAGCGCTGACTCGAGGCCTCCTCGGGACCTGGGGGCCTGTCCGGCACATCCGTCGGGCAGGCCCTGGAGGC
>NZ_JXTE01000287.1 GCF_000972385.1 Streptomyces sp. WM6386 | reverse complement strand
GTGATGGTGAGACGCACGTCACATTCAGGCCGTGGGGGTGAGGCGTTCCCGCAGGAAGGCGACGACCCGGGTGCGGGCGGCGAGGGCCTGGTGGCCCGGGGTCTCGCGGACCTCGGCGGTCAGCACGGAGTGCGCGCTCCTGGCGAAACCGCCCGCGTTGCCGGGGGCGGAGTCGAGTTCGATGACCTCGAAGGCGTCCCCGAGCCGGGCACGGAGCGTGCCGAACCGCTCGGCCGGGGAGATGCCGTCCTTGCTGAAGCGCAGACCGAGCACGCACAGTCCCTCACCGCGCGTGCGGGCGGCCACGGCGTCGAGCTCGTCGGCCGCGAGCCCGGCATCGGCCTTGCGGGTGCGGCTCGTCGGGAACGGCACCGAGGGCTGGCTGACGACGGGGGCGAGTACGGCGGGATCGACGGCGGCGGCCAGCGCGAAGGCGCCGGTGAAGCACATGCCGATGACGCCGACGCCGGCGCCGGGGGTGCGCGCGGCCAGGTCACGGGCGAGGGAGCGCAGATAGTCCGCGACGGGGCGGCGGGCGTTCGTGGCGAAGGCCCGGAACTCGGCCGACACGCACAGCCGGGCCACCACACCGAGGGTGTAGGGCGGGGAGTCCGCGCGGCCGGGGGTGCCGAACAGGGAGGGGACCGTGACCGTGAACCCCTCCTTGACCAGGTGCTCGGCCAGGCCCAGCACCTCGGGGGTGATGCCGGGGATCTCCGGGACGAGGATCACCCCGGGCCCGGCCCCCTTCTCGTACACGTCATGGGTGACGGAGCCGGCGGCGAAAGGGCGCCGGCTCCATCCGGTCAGGTCCGAG
>NZ_JXTE01000286.1 GCF_000972385.1 Streptomyces sp. WM6386 | reverse complement strand
CGGTCAGGGCGAGGGCCGCGACACCCGTGCAAGCGGCGGCTCTGAGCAAGGAGGACGGCAGACGAGAGATGCGTGACATGAACAACTCCTGCGGGATTGCGGGCGGGCGGCCGGCATCGGGGCATGCCGTCCCGAAGTGTCATCGTTGACTTATGTCATCGTTGACACTGCTTGGCCAGGATGATGGACTCCGCCTCCGGGCAACGTCAATGCCTTGTGCCCGTCACAAATCGGCAACGGCCGTGGCCGTCGCCGTCCGAAGCGGTTCGGCGAACGCCCGCGACGTGCCCGTTTCTGTCCGCGCGTTGCCAGAGTTCCGAGAGAGAGCAGCCCATGAGCCCGCGCCAGATCACCGTCCTGGGTGAGTGCGTCGCCGACGCGTTCACCGAACCCGCACCCACCCGTGACGAACTCGCCCTGCGGGTGCTGCCGGGCGGCGGACCCGCCAACACGGCAGTGGCCCTGGCCCGGCTGGGAACCCCGGCCCGCTTCCTCGCGCGGCTGTCCGGCGACGTGTTCGGCCGACTGTTCCGGGCCCACCTGGAGGCGTCCGGGGTCGACCTCTCGGGCGCCGTGGAGGCCGCCGAGCCCAGCACGCTGGCCGTGGCCGAGCTGGACGCTCTGGGACAGGCCACGTTCTCCTTCCATGCGCAGGCCACCGCGGACTGGCAGTGGACGGGTGCGGAACTGGCCGGGGTGGACCTGGCCGACACCGCCTGCGTGCACACCGGGTCACTGGCCCTGGTGAAGGAACCCGGGGCGGGGGTGGTGGAGGACTTCCTGGCCGCAGCCGCCTCCGGGGCCACCATCAGCATCGACC
>NZ_JXTE01000285.1 GCF_000972385.1 Streptomyces sp. WM6386 | reverse complement strand
ACACCCCCAGCATCCTCGACGCGTAAGAGCCCGCTGCGCTCGTCACCGGCAGGAAGAGAAGACACACCACCATGTCATTCACCGTCTCAGCCGCCGAACCACTCCAATCTCCCGTGGGCGTCGGCATCATCGGGCTGAGCGCACGCGGCGGCTGGGCCGCCCGCGCCCACGTGCCAGCCCTGGAAGCGCTGAAGGGAAAGTTCGAACTGCGCGCGCTGAGCGCCAGCAGCGCCGAGTCCGCCAGGGCTGCCGGGCAGAAGTACGGCATCCCACTGGCCTTCGGCAGCGCCGAGGAACTGGTGCGTCGCGACGAAGTGGACTTGGTGGTGGTGACCGTGAAGGTCCCCCACCACCGGAGGCTCGTCGAGGCGGCACTGCACGCGGGCAAGCACGTCCTGTGCGAGTGGCCCCTGGCCAACGGCCTTGCGGAAGCGGAGGAGTTGGCGGGGCTCGCCGCCCGTGCGGGCGTCCGCGGCTTCGTGGGCCTCCAGGCCCGTGCCAGCTCTGCCCTGCGGTATACGCGCGACTTGGTCGCCGAGGGCTACGTCGGCGAGGTGCTGTCCACCAGCATGATCGCCTCCGGCGGTGCCTGGGGACCCACGTTCTCCTCCGGCAGCGAGTACCTGCTCGACCGGGACAACGGGGCCACCATGCTCACCATCCCCTTCGGACACACCATCGACGCGCTGTCGACGGTCCTTGGTGAGTTCACCGAGATCGCCGCCACCACGGCGGTCCGCCGCCCCCGCGTCACCAACGCCGAGACCGGCGAGAGCAGGACCATGACGACGGCCGACCAGGTCGCGGTCACGGGAGTCCTGGAGAC
>NZ_JXTE01000284.1 GCF_000972385.1 Streptomyces sp. WM6386 | reverse complement strand
GAACCTGACCGATCGCGCCGCCGTTCACCTCCGAGAGCACCGAGGCGTCGAAGCCGACGTCGGTTTCGCACCCGGGGCGGAACCGACCCTGTGATCGAAAAGCCGTTGCGTCTGAGGAGTAGGGGCCTCCTATACTCCTCGCGTGTTGGATACGTCGAACCACATCCACGTTTCGTCCGTGCTCAACCGGCAGTCGATCGCACAGCATGGCCTGGACTGGGTCCGGATGGGCGCGGCACCGGGAATCGCCGGCAGCCACCGCCCTGAGGTGGAGGGGATCTTCGTCTGTCGGGGCGAGGAGGAAGCAGAGTTCTTCCTTCAGATCAACAACACCCGTGGGCCGGTTGATCTCTGGTCCGTGGAGGGCGTCGATGAGGGGTTGCTCCTCGACAACGGCAACGGATTCGTCTACCTCCCCGACCGCATACCAGCCGCGCGAGTCCGTCTCGTGCGATCGGACGTTCCTCCGCCACGTGGTTTTTGACTTCGCTCTCGGCGAATGCGGGGGTTGCAGCTGAGGGGCCAGGGGCGTCAGCGCCTGACGGCTGCAGGTCAGCCGCCGCCGGGTGCCGATCTGCCAGCCCCCGCCGCAGCAGCCGCAGTGCGGAAGTGGAATCGGCAAGATCCGCCAGCAACCGTGTTTTCGCGCAGAAAGCGCCTTCCGCCTGGACCATCAGAACCCCTCGACAAGGTTCATCGTCCCAGCGCAGAAGGCACTTTCGTGTCTTCGCCCCGCATCCGGTCTCGCCTCCGACCGAAGGCGGCGGGGGAACGCAGGTCACCGGCGCCTGGAACGACCTCACGCTCGCCAACAACATCATCTACAACC
>NZ_JXTE01000283.1 GCF_000972385.1 Streptomyces sp. WM6386 | reverse complement strand
GCCGGGAGCCGGGTGGGCGTTGACGGTGAACACCGTCGTGCAGTCCGTGGCGGTCTCGCAGAACGCGTCGGTGGTGTAGAAACCGCCGTGAGGTCCTTTCAGGTCCACATCGACAAAGGACAGCCCGGAGTCATCCGATCCGGTGACCGTGACCGGGAACACCACGTTGCGCGTGATCCCCACGATGACGTCATGCCCGGAGTTGACGACAGCACCGCTGACCACCGGTTCACTGCGCGAGGTATCGGACGCGGCCTCAGCCGAGGCCCCCGCTCCCACCACCACGACGACGGCACCTACCACGGCACCGCGCCTTGCTGCGTTCCGGACGGGATTGCGCCACGAGGCGTGCGTGGCGCGGGTGGGTGAAGAGACCTCGCGCTCGCCGACGTGTCTCTCGCCCATCGGTGGGACGTAATGGCTCATGAATCCTCCACGGGCAACGCGCCATGCTCCCAACCACTCACCGAACGACGGCAGTTGGCGGCAGGCACAGCAGGCTGGTGTATGTCGCCTCCTACGACTACCGAACCGGCCCGATCGTTGCCCTGGCAAGGCGGGCGGGTGCTGCGGAACCCGGCGACACAGTGTCCGATTATCACCGCTCCGCCGTAAATGCATGGACTGAGAACCTTGTTCGACGGGACACTGCCCGCTTCCTCACCTCCGGGAGTGTGATGGGCACCTCTGACACCTACGGTTCCGCGCCGGGCAGGAGTGCGGTCCTGCTGGCGCTGCGCCACTACAACCGTGAACTCCTGCGCCTACGGTGGCTGGCGCTGCCCGCGCTGCTGCTGCCGGCCCTGGGCAACATCGGCATCCGCTACAT
>NZ_JXTE01000282.1 GCF_000972385.1 Streptomyces sp. WM6386 | reverse complement strand
GGGCGGCACCACCGAGATGACCACCGCGGCCCCCGGATACAACGGCTTCCGGCCGCGCAGCGCGGCGACCATGGCGCAGATCCTCCAGGGCAACGGCTACAGCACGGCCGCCTTCGGCAAATGGCACCAGACTCCGCCACGGGAGATCAGCCCGGTCGGCCCGTTCGACCGCTGGCCGACCGGGGAGGGCTTCGACACCTTCTACGGCTTCATGGGCGCCGAGATGAACCACTGGTACCCGCTGCTGTACCAGGGCACCACCCCCGTCGAGCCGGACCGCCGGCCCGAGGACGGCTACCACCTCTCCGAGGACCTCGTCCACCACGCCATCGACTGGGTGCGCACCCAGCGCACGCTCACCCCGGACCGGCCGTTCTTCACCTACCTGGCCCTGGGCGCTGCGCACGCTCCGCTGCACGTCGGACGCGAGTGGCAGGAGAAGTACCGGGGCCGCTTCGACCACGGCTGGGACCGCCAGCGCGAACTGACCCTCGCACGGCAGAAGGAACTCGGTGTCGTACCCGCGGACGCCGAACTCGCTCCCTGGGCCGAGGGCGTGCCCCACTGGGACGAACTCACCGACACCCAGCGCCGGTTGGCCGCTCGCTTCATGGAGACCTTCGCCGCCTTCACCGAACACGCCGACGTCCAGGTCGGCAGATTCGTCGACGCCCTGGACGAACTCGGCGAGCTGGACAACACGATCGTCCTCTACGTCCTCGGCGACAACGGTGCCTCCGGCGAGGGCGGCATCGAGGGCACGATCGTCGAACACCGCCTCGGACACGGCATCGTGGACGACCCCGACGAGATGATCAACCACGTCGACGA
>NZ_JXTE01000281.1 GCF_000972385.1 Streptomyces sp. WM6386 | reverse complement strand
TGGTCCACTGGGTGATGCGGGCGCCGTCGTTGGTCGCCTTGTTGTAGACATCGAGGGCTTTGCCACTGTGGCGGTTGACCAGCACATACGAGGCATTGGGGTCTACGGTCGCCGCGCTGGCGGGCTGGGCGCCGAGGAAGGTGGCCACCAGCAGCAAAGGCGCGAGAACGGCGAGTAAGCGTCTGAGAGGAACCGGGGACGGGTGGCGAAACCGCATCAGAAGGCCTCCTTGGGGGCGGGGCAAGGTGACGCCGATGAACCGCGGAGCGGCCGCATCGAGGGCAAGACAGCTTCGAAACTTGCGAAGGGATTCCCGAACCTTGACGGCACAAGCTAGGAATGCGAGGCCCTCCGGTCAAGGCCTGTCGCCGATCTGACCACAAACAGCTCCTCCCCCTGCGGGCAGGGCAGGCTGTCACACCAAAGGGCACCACTCCGGAAGATCACGGTACGGCTCGCCACCCCGAAGGCCCGGACGAAGGAGCGAACTCCGGCAAACGGGGTCCGGCTGGCACCGAAAGTTGCGGCCACTCAGCAGAAACTTTCTCCGCGCCGAGTATTGACGATTCCCCGTCAATCCCTCAATCATCCCTCCGGGTAACCGGACTTGTTGCGAGATATCGAACTGCATCGGCACCACCCCGTTCCGTTTCGATGGCCCGGTGGTTCCGTGTTGCCGCGGGTCGGGTTCCGGCAGCCTGGTACATCAATCTGGCTTGATGTACTTTCGATGTATGGGATCCCGATCCTCGGATGCGGCCGTCGCGCTGCCGGAGTTCGTCCGGCTGGCTGCGCATCCGCTGCGCTGGCGGCTGCTGACGGAGCTCGGCGA
>NZ_JXTE01000280.1 GCF_000972385.1 Streptomyces sp. WM6386 | reverse complement strand
AGATCGAGCTGGTCGACATGTCACCGCCGGCCCTGCGCCGGCGGATGGCGCACGGCAACATCTACAAGCCCGACAAGGTCGATGCCGCCCTGTCGAACTATTTCCGCCCGGGCAACCTGACCGCCCTGCGCGAGCTGGCCCTGCTGTGGGTCGCCGACCGGGTCGACGAATACCTGACCGAGTACCGCAGCGAGCACCGGGTCTCCAAGATCTGGGGCTCCCGCGAGCGGATCGTCGTCGGACTGACCGGCGGACCCGAGGGCCGTACCCTGATCCGCCGCGCCGTGCGCCTGGCGGAGAAGGGCGCGGGCGGCGAGGTGCTGGCCGTCTACATCGCCCGCAGCGACGGACTGACCTCGGCCTCGCCCAAGGAACTGGCCGTGCAGCGCACCCTCGTGGAGGACCTCGGCGGCACCTTTCACCACGTCATCGGCGACGACATACCAGCGGCGCTGCTGGACTTCTCGCGCGGCGTGAACGCCACCCAGATCGTCCTCGGGGTGTCCCGGCGCAAGGGATGGCAGTACGTCTTCGGTCCCGGTGTCGGCGCCACGGTCGCACGCGAGTCGGGACCCGACCTCGACGTCCACCTGATCACACACGACGAGGCGGGCAAGGGGCGTGGGCTGCCCGTCGCCCGCAGTGCGAGGCTCGGCCGCCCCCGGGTCATCTGGGGCTGGCTGACCGGCATCGGCGGCCCGGCGGTCCTCGCGCTGCTCCTGAGCGAGGCGGCCCCCGGTCTCGGTCTCGCCAACGACATGCTGCTCTTCCTGTCGCTGACCGTGGCCGCGGGCCTGCTCGGCGGCCTCTGCCCGGCACTGGCCTCGGCGGCCTTCGGC
>NZ_JXTE01000028.1 GCF_000972385.1 Streptomyces sp. WM6386 | reverse complement strand
CGACGTGATCGCCGCCGCGCTGAAGCCGTCCTACGACGTCGAAGCCCTCAAGACCCGGGTCAAGACGCTGGCCGACAAGCACCCGCTGTACCCCGGCCTCTGATCGACAACCTCCCGCAGAGGCACACCCTTCGCCCTTCAATCCATGGAGTACAGCGTGGCAATCAGCGTCTTCGACCTGTTCTCCATAGGCATCGGCCCGTCCAGCTCGCACACCGTCGGGCCGATGCGCGCCGCCGCGAAGTTCGCCGCTCGGCTGAAGACGGACGGCCTGCTCGCCCAGACCGTCGCGGTACGGGCGGAGTTGTTCGGCTCCCTCGGTGCCACCGGCCATGGCCACGGCACCCCCAAGGCGGTGCTGCTGGGCCTGGAGGGCAACGAGCCGCACACGGTCGATGTCGCCCAGGCCGACCTGGACGTCGAGCGGATCCGTGGCAGCGGGCGCATCCGTCTGCTCGGTGCCGAGATCGGCCCGGCCCACGAGATCGACTTCGATGCCTCGACCCAGCTGGTCCTGCACCGTCGGCGCTCGCTGCCGTACCACGCCAACGGCATGACCCTCTTCGCGTACGACGCCGACGGGGCCCCGCTGCTGGAGAAGACGTACTACTCGGTGGGCGGTGGCTTCGTGGTCGACGAGGACGCCGTCGGGGCGGACCGGATCAAGGTCGATGACACCGCGCAGGCCCACCCGTTCCGCACGGGTGACGAACTGCTGCGGCTGACCAGGGAGACGGGGCTGTCGATCTCCGCGCTGATGCTCGAGAACGAGAAGGCCTGGCGCACCGAGGAGGAGATCCGCGCGGGCCTGCTGGCGATCTGGCGGGTGATGGAAGGGTGCGTGTCGCGCGGGCTGGCCAGCGAAGGCATCCTCCCCGGAGGTCTGAAGGTGCGTCGCCGCGCTGCGGCGGCGGCTCGTCAACTGCGCAGCGAGGGCGACCCGTTGGCGCGCGCGATGGAGTGGATCACGCTCTACGCGATGGCGGTGAACGAGGAGAACGCGGCGGGCGGCCGGGTCGTCACCGCGCCGACGAACGGCGCGGCGGGCATCATCCCCGCCGTTCTGCACTACTACCTCAATTTCGTGCCGGGCGCCGACGAGGACGGCATCGTCCGCTTCATGCTCGCCGCCGGGGCGATCGGCATGCTCTTCAAGGAGAACGCCTCCATCTCCGGCGCCGAGGTCGGCTGCCAGGGCGAGGTCGGCTCCGCCTGCTCGATGGCCGCGGGCGGTCTCGCCGAGGTCCTCGGCGGCTCCCCGGAACAGGTCGAGAACGCCGCCGAGATCGGCATGGAACACAATCTGGGTCTCACCTGCGACCCGGTCGGCGGCCTCGTCCAGATCCCCTGCATCGAACGCAACGGCATGGCCGCGGTCAAGGCCGTGACCGCCGCGCGGATGGCCCTGCGGGGCGACGGCCGCCACCACGTCTCCCTCGACAAGGTCATCAAGACCATGAAGGAGACCGGCGCCGACATGAAGATCAAGTACAAGGAGACAGCCCGCGGCGGCCTCGCCGTCAACGTCATCGAGTGCTGAGACACGTCCCGGGTTGGGCCGCGTCACAGCCGCAGGACGATGAGCGCGGTGTCGTCCGTGTTGCCGCTGTGGGGGAGCAGATCGGCGAGGAGGGCGTCGGCCAGGGCCTCGGGGGCGGCGTGCTGATGGTGGGTGAGGGAGTCGGCGAGGCGGGCGAGCCCGGCGTCGATGTCGTCGGTGCGGCGTTCGACCAGGCCGTCGGTGTAGAGGACCAGGGTGGCGCCCTCGGCGAAGGTCGCCTGGGCCTGCGGGCGCGGAGCGGAGCGGGGGCGGGCGGCGAGTGGCGGGTCGGTGGCGCGGTCGAGGAAGGACACGGTGCCGTCGGGGTGGAGCAGGGCGGGTGGCGGGTGGCCGGCACAGCTGTACGTAATGGTGTGCTCGTCCCAGTCGATGAAGGTCGTCGCCGCTGTGCTCGACTCGGCGCCGTCGACGGAGCGGGCGTACATGTCGAGGGCCTCCAGTGCCTGTGCAGGGCCGTCGGCGACGCGTGTGGCCGCGCTCAGGGCGCTGCGTAGTTGTCCCATGGCGCAGGCGGCCGCCAGGCCGTGACCGACGACGTCACCCACCGCCACCGCGAGGCTCTCGCCGGGCAGCTCGACCACGTCGTACCAGTCGCCGCACACGTTCAGCGCGCCGATGGCGGGCCGGTAGCGGACAGCCGCTTTGCGGTGTTCCAGGGGCCTGGGGTCGGGCAGCATGGCCGCCTGCAGGGCCAGGGCGACCTCACGCTCGCGGTCGTGTGCCTGGCGCAGGCGTTCGTTGACCTGCTGAAGTTCCCGTGCGCGGGTGTACAGCTCGGCCTCCAGTACCCGGGAGCGCCGGTCACCGCCCGGGCCGCCGAAGGCGCGGATGAGCTCGGTGACCTCCTCCACCCGGTGCACGATCAGCGCGACCTGCCCGTCGGGGCCGTGGACGGGGGCGTTGACCGGGCTCCAGTAGTGCTCCTCCCAGCGGCCGGGGTGCGCGGGATCCTCGATGTCGTAGCGGAGCAGGGCCATGGTGTCGCGTTCGCCGGTGGCGGCGGCACGCAGCATCGACTCCCGGGTCTCGCGCATACCGGCCGCGGCCGCGTCGTTCGGGTTCTCGGGGAACACGTCGAAGATGTAGTGGCCCAGCAGCTGCTCGCGGGTGCGTCCGGCCAGCCGGAGGAAGTCCTCGTTGGCGTCCACGTACACCAGCTCGGGGGTGAGCAGTGCCACCATGCCGGGCAGAGCCCTGAATACCGCCGCATAGTCGATCTGCGGTTCCACCGCCATTTGCTGCCTGCCTCGGCGCCGAGCGTCACTGTGCCGTTCCACGATAGGAGTGAACAGGCCACGGGGCTCGGGGAATGGCCTAGCCGGACCGCATCGGCGCTCAGATCGAGGTGTCGTCGCCCGGCGAAGGCACGGGAGCGGGACGAAGGACCATCAGGGAGTCTTCCAGGGCCGCCGCCATGGCGAAGGGGAAGCGGTCGAGCTCGAGACAGAGTGCGACGTCATCGGGGTGGACGCCTTGACGCACGCCCTGCGTCAGTTCGGCTGCCGCGCGGGACTCGGCGGCGCGGCGGAGGAACTCGGCGGCATCCGTTTTCGCCTCGGTGGCCCGCCGGGCGATGTACTGGGCGCACGCCAGATCCTCGTCGGCCTGTCCACCCTCGCCGGTGACGACGAAGGTGACGCTGTCACTCTTCCGTGTCCGCAGGAGTCGAGCCGTTGCCTCCGCCACCACGAAGGCGGCGCACAGCACCAGCGACGCGTCCTTGACCGCGAGGGCGCCGACCGTCCCCGCCGTGGTCTTCTGCACGACGGTCCGTCCGCCGAGGTCCATGGAGCGCAGCATGCCCGGTGAGTTGACGGTGTCGAAGCCGGGCGCGGGCGGACCGTCCTTGAGCGCCACCCAGCCCGGGTGGCGGGCCTTGAGGGCCAGGGCCTCGTCCAGCGACTCAGCCAGAACGATCCTCTCCGCCCCTTGGCCAAAGGCCCAGGCGGCCACGGTGAAGGCACGCATGACGTCGACCACGACCGCCACGGACGGAGTCTCGACCAGCTCGGTGATGCCAAGAAAGTGGGCGTCCATTCGGATCATGATCGAGCACGTCCGACGCGCAGCACCCGCCGAGTGATCCACATCACACGGCTCATATCCAGGTGTCGAGCCACATCCTGGCGCGCCAGTCCGCATACGGAATCGTCTGGCCGGAGTAGGCGGGGAAGAAGTAGATGAAGTTCCAGACGATGAGCAGGACGAGCACACCCGCGGCCACCGCCCCCAGTGCGCGGCGCTCGCCGGTCGCTCCCGGCGGACCCAGCAGGGCTCCCAGCATCATCGTGACGGCCAGGCACAGGTACGGCACGAAGGCGACCGCGTAGAAGGAGAAGATCGTGCGGTCCTGGTACAGGAACCAGGGCAGATGACCGGCACCCACCGCGCACAGGACGGCGCCGGAGCGCCAGTCGCGGCGCAGCGACCACCGGTAGAGCAGGTACACCAGGGCGCAGCACGCCGACCACCACAGCAGGGGCGTCCCCAGGGCGAGGATCGTCTGCGTGCAGTCGATGGCTGTGTGGCAGCCTTCCCTCCCGGGTTTCGGCGACTCGTACCGGAACAGCACCGGGCGGCCGAGGACCAGCCAGCTCCATGGGTTCGACTCGAACTTGTGAGGCGTGTGCAGCCCCACATTGAACTGGTACACCCCGTACTCGTAGTGCCACAGGCTGCGCAGCGGAGCCGGAATCCACGACCATGTGCCGCCGCGGCCGTCCGCCCAGTGGCGTCCGTAGCCGTTGTCGGACAGGAACCAGCCGGTCCATGTCACCAGATACGTCACGACGGCGACCGGAACGAGGGACAGCACCGACCAGCCGAGGTCCTTGCGCAGCACCGCGCGATACGGGCGGCGCGCCCCGGCCACACGGCGGGCGCCGACGTCCCACAGCAGGGTGAGGAGCACGAAGAAGGCGAGGAAGTACAGGCCGTTCCACTTGGTGGAGGCCGCCAGTCCCAGGAAGAGGCCGGCCGCGATCCGCCAGGGACGCACCCCCGTTCCGGCATGGTCACCGGTATGTCCGTCCGGGCGCACCCGGCCGTCCTCGGGGGCGGGCAGCGCCGCCGCGAGCCGGGCCCGTGCGTGGTCCCGGTCGATGAGCAGGCAGCCGAACGCCGCCAGGACGAAGAACATGACGACGAGGTCGAGCAGAGCGGTGCGGCTCATGACGTAGTGCAGACCGTCCACCGCCATCAAGGCCCCGGCCAGGCAGCCCAGCAGTGTCGAACGGAACAGGCGGCGCCCGATGCGGCACAGCATCAGCACCGACAGCGTGCCGAGGACCGCCGTCATGAAGCGCCAGCCGAACGGGGTGAGACCGAACATCCACTCGCCGAGGGCGATCACCCACTTGCCCGTCGGCGGGTGTGCGACGAAGGACCCGGTGTCGGAGAGCGGTATCAGCTGGGGATGGGCCAGGAGCTGCGGGTCGGCGATCTCACGGTCCGGCCAGGTGCCCTCGTAGCCCAGCCGGAGCAGGGACCAGGCGTCCTTGGCGTAGTACGTCTCGTCGAACACGACCGCCCGCGGGCTGCCCAGACGCCAAAAACGCGGCAGCCCGGAAAGGAGCGCCACCAGCAGGGGCCCGCCCCATCCCGACCAGCGGGCCAGCCGGAAGGCCGACACCGGGGACAGTCCGACCCTGCGCCACAGCCGTGACCCGGGTTCGGGAAAGGGCACGACCAGGCGGTCGCGCACGGATGTGTGCGGGCGCCCCGCGTATCCGAAGGCGCGCAGCCGCTGCTCCCAGGAGGCCGGCCGGTGATCGGCCCGATCGATTCGAGGCATGTCGACAGACGTGGGCGCGTTCTCGTGGAACACCTGGTGAGCCTTCTGTTCGTGGAGAGCGGGACGAGCGGGCGTCAGCCGCCTGGCGAGCGGCGAGGGCCTCGCCGGCTCGGCCTTCAGCGAGCGGGGCCGCTCGAACCTGCCCCGACCTGGGCGGTGGAGGCGGGGAGGACCGTCGACGGCACCGGGACCGACTCGGCGGAGGTGACGGGGCGGGGTTGCCTCGTGTGGGGTCCGCCCTGGGTGACAGAGCTCGCCAGGAGCAGCAGTCCGATGCCGAGTCCCGCGATGGTCAGCACGGATGCGGTGGCCATCCAGGCGGCCCGGGCCCGCTGCCGGGCACGGACGCCGGCGTGCAGTCGGTATCGGTGCCGGTCCTCGTAGGGCCTGTCCGTGTGGCCGGCACGCATCATGCGTGTCAGCTCCTGCTCGAAGCGATCCAACTGTTCCTCCTTCACTCGGCCGGCTCGACTGCCTCGGCCAGAAGCCGCCGCAGCCGTGCGACCCCGCGCGCCGTCAGCGAACGGGCGGTACCCACCGGACACCCCAGCACCTCCGCGACGTCCCGCTCGGGCAGGTCCTGGTAGTAGCGCAGCACCACCGCGGCCCGCTGCCGTGCCGGCAACAACGCCAACATGGCCTCCAGCCGGGTCCGTTCGTCCACGGCGGCGGTCTCGTCTCCCGCCTCGGGCGGGTCGGGCAGCTGGTCTACGGGGTGCTCGCCCCACCATCGACGCCGTGCCGAGCGGGCCGCGGCACGGGCCAGGACCTTGCGCACATAGGCCTCGGGCGCCTGGCCGGCCACCTTCGGCCAGGCGAACCACAGTTTGACCAGCGCCTCCTGCAGCAGGTCCTCGGCCCGGTGCCGGTCTCCGCCGGTGAGCAGCCGCGCCAGGTGAAGCAGGGCCGACCACCGGGCAGCCACGAACCGGTCGAACTCAACGGCCCGCGGCTGCCCCGTCAACGTCGCCCCCCAACCCCCTGCCGAACACGCCGGCTTCTGCCGCTCTCACCCTTAACAAGACACTGGCCCCCGCCCCGCTATGCACCCCCGCAGTGTGGCGTGGGTCACGTACACGGTTCGCGGAGGCCTTGTGCTCAGGCCGCAGTGAACCGGCTGGTGGTCATACGGCGGCCGGTGGCTGCCAAGTCGCCTCGACCAGGGCCCGTTCGGTGCCGGACAGGTAGACGGCTGCGGCGAGCCACACCCGTGCGTATCCGCCCGGATCCGCCTGCTGGGTTCGGCCGAACACATCGCGGCCACGGCGGTCGGCCTTCGCCGCGAGCGCGTCCGCCAGATCCGCGGCGGCCCGGAAGCCGCTACGCCGAAGGGCCGCGGTTCCCGAAGCCCGGTCGCCGTCGCGTGCGGGCTCGGCGGCGGTCCGCCGGCCCCCGGACACGGCGACCTCGACCAGCCGTCGCAGCCGCCACAGGGGCGCTTCGGCCACCGGATCCGGTGGGAACGCGGACAGGGGCTCCACCGACGGCAGTTCATCGGCCGGCGGGAAATGCGCGCCTTCGAGGCGGTCGTAGCCCAGATCGGCGTGCCCCGCCCACTCGGCCGGCAGGCGCAGGGTCGCCGTGCCGTCCGGCACGGGCCCGACCGCCAGTGGCCGCAGCGTCGCGGCGCGGGCCGGGTCGAGACGCCCTACGACGCGCAACCGCAAGCCCGGCCGCGAGGCCAGCTTGCGGAAGTTGACCGTATGGGCCAGGTCGGGGTGGCTGTTGGACGGCACCAGCCGGACCAGCAGAGCCTCGCCGTCCGCCTCTTGTGCGGGCAACTCCCTGGCGAACAGATGGTCTTCGGCCGCTCCCACGATGACCACGTCACAGCCGATGAGTTCGTCGGCCGTCTGCCCGGCCTGTTCCGGCTCGGTCGTCCCGGCGCCGGTGAACCGTGTCGCCGCGGCCTCGGCCAACGGGCGGGAGAACAGCCGGGCGAGCGGGCCCGACGTCCAGGACAGGCCTGTCACCGGGGTGGCCCGTACCCCCTTCCCGGCGCCGAGGCGGCCATCCGGTGAGAGCGTCGCACCGGAGATCAGCAACCCGCCCCGGGAGAGCTGTCCGTGATCGAGGCTGCCGGAGCCGAGCGCCACGGTGGCCGTGGCGGCGCCCCGCGCCCGGGCCGGGCCACCGGGCTTGACGTCGGCCACGGAGAACCAGCGCCCCTCCTCCGACAGGACATGCGTGACGACCCCGCCGTAGCCGGTGGCGGAGATCACCGGCTCCCGGCACACCCCGTGGACACGCAGGCTGCCCCCGGGCCGGTAGCCGCGCCGGGCGGTGCCGACCAGCGCCGGGTCGGGGTCGGACGCGGCCAGCAGGCCGCTGGTGAGGAGCAGTTCACGCAGGGCGGCCACCAGGTCGGCCAGCCGGTGGCCGTCGTGGCGGGCGCGGGCCGCGCGCAGTGCGCGCACCACCCGCAGGGCGGCCGCCTCGGGACGGTGCAGCCCGGCGAGCCGGGCCGTGTGCGCGGCCCGCAGCAACTCGGCCTGCGGTACGGCGCCCGCGCCGGGCACCCCGGCGGCCAGCACAGCGGCGGCGGCATCCCAAAGGCCTGTCGCAGCTGACACCTGGGCATCGGTCGGTCCCACCGGCGCCGCATCCGCCTCACGAGCGTCCGATGTCCCGGTACCTTCGTCAGCTGGGACCGCCTTGACGTCGGCCCCGTCGGACGAGGGTTCCGGCGTCTCGGCCACCGTGTCCGCGTCGGCCACCGGAGCGGCACCGAGTACGGCCGCGCGATGCAGGCATCGGGGCGCGAGCAGACAGCTGCACTGCGCCTGACCGTCCTCCGTGACCGCACCGGACGGCCCGGGCGTGAGGGTGACCTCGGCGTCCTCACCGCATCGCACGCGTCGTACGGTGCCGTCGGCGGTGACGGGCAGCGTCGCGTAGGTCTCGATCGCGGCATCCAGCTTCTTGCGCAGCCGGGACGTCAGTTGCTCGACGGCGGCGGCGACCACCTCGGGTGCCACGGGGGGCAGTTCGGTGTTCATCGGGTCTCTCCGCGGAGGCGGTCGCCCACCCAGCGGGCGAGGGTGAGGGGACTGAGGGCGGCGACCGGCATCCCGGCCGCGACGAGCTGCTGGGCCACGGGGACCGAGTAACGCGGGCTGCCGGTGTCGTCCAGGGCGGCGCAGCCCATCAGATGGACGCCGGAACTCGCGAGGTTGCGTACCTCGCCGAGGAGGCCGCCGAGCGGATACCCCTCCTCGAAGTCGCTGACCACCACCACGAGGGTCCGGCTGGGGACGGTCACCAGGGAACGGGCCTGGGCCAGCCCCGCCGCGATGTGCGTGCCGCCGCCGACCCGAACCTCCAGCAGCAGCGACAGCGGGTCGTCGACGCGCTCCGTCAGGTCGATGACCTCCGTGGAGAAGGCGAGGAAGTGGGTGCTCAGCGTGGGGACTCCGCCCAGCACGGCCGCGGTCAGCGCCGACCAGATGACCGACGCCTCCATCGATCCGGACACGTCGACGACCAGGATCAGCCGCCAGTCCGCCTCCCTGCGCGAGCGGGTGCTGAACACCGGCCGCTCCGGGACGACCAGGGTGCGCCCGTCGTCCGTCCTGCGGGTGTGGGCGAGGTTGGCCCGCAGGGTGCGCGGCAGGTCGATCCGGCCTCCCTTCCGGCGGGTCGGGCGAGGCGTGGCCAGCCCGCTCAGCGCGGGACGCAGCCGGGTGGCCAACTCCTTGGCCAGTTCGTCGACCAGACGGCGCACCAGCGGGCGCAGCCGCGACAGCTGCTGCTCCGGCATCCCGCCGGCCAGGGACAGCACGGACGTCAGCAGGTCGACCGACGGGCGGACCGCCTTCGGGTCGAGCTCGGCCAGGACATCGCTGCGGCCCTGGTCGGCGGCCCGGGCCAGCACCTCCTCACGGACGTCGGTGCCGAACAGCGCGTCGAGTTCCTCGGCCCACTCACGGGCGGTCGGGAAGGAGGCGCCCTGACCGCCGGGACCGCCCTCGCGGCCGAGGTCCGCGGAGCCCTCGCCACGGCCGGTGCCGTACAACTCGTCGAGCGCGTGCGCGTAACGGCGGGCGCCCTGCGGCAGCTTGTCGCTCTCCCGGCCGAGGAGCAGTCGCCAGCGGTCGGTCGGCGTGAGATGAAGGGCGGAACCTTGTCGTGCCTCAGTCCGGGACGCGGGCGCGCCGGGAGCCTTGGTGGTGTCCGCGGCCTTCGGCGGCGGGGTGCTGTCGGCCGGGGCGAGTGCCGTCCCCAGGGGTGGCCGGAGCGCGTCGACCGCCGCCCGGCCCGCCGCGTCGGCGGCCGTCCACAGCGCGAGCAGCTGTGGCGAGGCGCCGAGGGACAGGTCGAGCCGGTCGCCGAGGCGCTCGGTCACCGCGTCCAGCAGCCGGCCGCGGCCGGCCGGGCTGAGCGCGTCGAAGCCGCCGCGCAGGGCGGGCAGCCGGTCGAGGAACCCCTGGTCGGTGAGTACGTCGATGCGGTCGAGCAGCGGGTCCAGCGCGGTCGGCGCAGACTGGAGCAGGGGAGCGGCCCCGCTGAGCAGGCCGCTCAGGCGGCGGCTCAACGCATGCCGCTCGTCGGGTCCGGTGGCGGTGTCGATCCAGCCCGCGGCACGGGTACCGAGGGTGTCGGCGTCGTCGAGGTCGAGCATGACCCGGGCGGCGAGCGCGGCGCCCTGGACGAGCGGGGATCCGCTGCGCGCGAGGTCGTCCAACGCGCCGTCCATCCGCAGCCCGAGGCGGTGTTCCCCCGCTCGGGAGGCCAGCGCCACGAGCGCGTCCGCGTCCTGCGGGTCGTCGCTGCCCGCCAGTCCCGGCAGGGACCGTACCGCCGACTCCAGCAGCTCGGCGGCGAGTTCGGCGGCCGTCCGCCGGCTCTCGGGTGTGGTGCCGGGCAGATGGCCTCGCCGCAGCGCCTCCGACAGGTCGAGGGCGCTGAGGAGTTCGGGGAGGGTGGCGCAGGCGGGAAGCACCTCGGCGGCGTCGGCCAGCCGCTCGGCGACCAGCTCCGGCAGATCGCACCGGGCGGCGCCCCGGAGCGCCGCCAGGACGAGGGCGCTGGTGGGCCCGCCGTCCGCCGACTCCCTGCGGAACGTCTCCCGCAGGGTGCCCTCGGCGGCCACGGCTGCCGTGACGCCCCGGATGCCGGCCAGATCGAGCCGGACGGGCACGGCCGGCGTCCACGACAGGCGCCACCGCGTGGTGAGCGCCGCCGCATCCCCCGTACCCGCCACCTGGACCGGCTCCCCGTAACCCGCTCCGCACACGGCGAGACGCTGCAGCAGGATCTCGCGGCGGCCGTCGAGCGCCGAGCGCAGCGGGTCGAGCCGCACTTCACGCCCGGCGGGGTCCTCGGGTCCTGGCAGCCGCAGCGCGGCGAGCTCCGCCTCGACGGACGGGCCGAGCCCGGAGCGGGGCGTGCCCGGGGCGATACGGCCACGGTCGGTGCCGACCAGGACGACCTCCAACGCCCGCGCCAGGGCCCGACCGCGGCCGAGCGGCTCACCCTGGCCCATCACGGTCGTCAGCGCCTCCAGCACCTCGCTGCGGCCGGGAGCCGACAGACCGCGCAGCCGCGCCAGGTCGCACGCCACGCGCAGGGTCTCGCGGGCCTCGCCGGTGCCGGCGACATGTCCGGCAGCGCGCAGCTCACGGCAGACGTCGGTGATCGCCCGTGCCGCGGCCTCGTGCAGCCGCTCAGGATCGCCTCCTGCCGTGAACACGGCCTGCTGCCAGCGCGGATCGCGGATGCCGGCCGGATAGCCGGAACGGGAGTCCAGCAGATCGAAGGCGTACGGCACGAGGGAGGTGACGACGGCCGGCCGCTCTCCCATGGACACCGGCGCCGCAGTGGGCGTCGCGGCCCCTTCGGTCAACGCCGGTGCGTGGAAGGCCCCGACGACGGCCGCGACGCGGCGTCCGCCGGCCGCGGCGCGCGCGATCGCCGCACGCATGTGCGCCTCGCGTGCCAGATCCACCGCGGGAACCCCGCCCGCCGACTCGGCGTCGCGGCGCAGCGCCCATCCGACACCCAAAGCGGCCCGCCGCACGGCGTCGGGGGCGCAGCCCGGGGCGAGGACCTCGACACTGCGGTCCCACATGTCGTCGCCGTCGCGACCTGTGCCGGCCGCGGTGAGCGCGGCCGCGAACGCTGTGGGCGTTTCGGCCGCCGGTGCGTGAGTGTCCCCGGCTTCGGCACTCCAGCGCGGGTCGGACATCGGCAGGTCGCAGCAGACGACCTCGGCGCCACGCTCGCGTGCCCAGCGGACGGCGGCGAGTTCGGGCGAGAAGTCGGCGAAGGGGTAGAAGCCGAGTCGGTCGCCCTCGCCGGCCCCGGCCAGGGCGACCGGGGCGAGAGTGCCCGGCGCGCCGAGATGGGGCAGCCAGGGCTGGAAGTCGGTGGGCAGCTCCACGCAGACGACCTCGGCGCCGGAGGCGTCCAGCAGGGCGGGGACGGCGGCGGCGAGCGCCGGGCTGTGGTGCCGTACGCCCAGCAGGTACGGCACCACGGAGTCGGCGAGGGCGGCGAGGGCCGCCCTCGGTTCCTGAGCGAGGGTCACCGAAGGTTCTCCCGCAGGTCCCACAGGCGGCGCCAGGTCGCCGAACCGTCCTCGGCGCGGCGGCGCACCGGGCCGTCCCAGTAGCCGAGGAGACGCGCGTGGTCGGCCGGGTCGTCCTTGCGGACCACGCCCAGCAGATGGCCGGGGACCAGGTCCAGCGAGTCGCCGCCGGGGAGGTAGGCGGCGGCGACTCCCAGGGAGACGGCGACCTGCACCGCCTCGGCGGTGGACATCACCGTCCCCGGGCGCTCCACGTCCCAGCCCTCGGCCGAGCGTCCGGCCCGCAGGTCGCGAAAGACGGTGAGCAGGACGTCGAGGACCGCGTCGTCGACGCCGAAGGCCGCGCCCGCCCGCTCGACGGCCGCCGTGGCCTGCCGCTTGACGAGGGCGGTCTCGGCCTCGACGTCGGCGATCGGGTGCACGGTCTCGAAGTTGAAGCGGCGCTTGAGAGCGGCGGACATCTCCGACACCCCGCGGTCACGGAGGTTGGCGGTGGCGATGACGGTGAACCCGGGTGCGGCGGCGACCTGTGCGTCGTCGGTGCCGGACAGTTCGGGCACGCTCATCCGCCGGTCGGACAGGAGCGACACCAGGGCGTCCTGCACCTCGGGCAGGCAGCGGGTGATCTCCTCGATGCGGGCCACGTTCCCGGCGCGCATCGCGGCGAGGACCGGTGAGTCCACCAGGGCCTGCGGGGTGGGGCCCTGGGCGAGGAGGAGGGCGTAGTTCCAGCCGTAGCGCAGGGCGTCCTCGGTGGTGCCCGCGGTGCCCTGCACGGTGAGCGCGCTGGTGCCGCAGACGGCCGCCGACAGCAGCTCGGACAGCATCGACTTGGCGGTGCCCGGTTCGCCGACGAGCAGCAGTCCGCGTTCTCCGGCGAGGGTGACCACGCACCGCTCCACCAGGGCGCGTTCGCCGACGAACTTGGGAGCGATGACCAGTTCGTCCGCCGGCGCCGCGGGCGCCCCGGGCAGCTTGAGCGCCTCGCCGCCGCTGCCGCAGACGAAGGTGATCACGGCGCGGGGTGTCAGCAGCCAGCCGGGCGGACGAGGACCCTCGTCTTGGGCGGCGAGAAAGGCGAGTTCGGTGGCGAAGCGCTCTTCGGCGGGCAGGGTCTGCCGGGCCGGGAGGGCCGACACCGTGTCGGTCAGGGGCATGGATGTCCTTGCTCGGTGGATCGGTCTGTGTCGGGGCGTGGGGGAGACAGACGTGGGGGGATCGGGGCGCCGCCACTCGGCGGCGCCCCGGGCCGCGTCGCGTCAGCGGCGGCGGGCCCGCCGCACCTTCAGCTCCTCGAAGCGGGGAGCGTCGCCGTCCTGCACGCGCTGCCACGCCCTGCGGTAGAGCTCCGAGGCCGGCTCGAACGGCACGATCACGCCGAACGGCGCGTGCTCGTCGGTCACGTCGGCGAACAGCGGCAGCTTCCAGCGCTCCAGCGGAACGCGCGGCGACGACTGCGAGACCCAGCCGCCCGGCAGGAAGAGCGACCGTCCGGCCCGCGTCCGGCTGGCCTCGACCACCAAGTCGGTGGCGGCCAGTTCGGCGCGTGCCGCCTTGAGCCGGGCCGGCTTCCAGCCCGTCCACCGGGCCGTCATACGGTCGGTCGGGTCGGGCATGGCGAGCAGCATCAGATAGAGCGTGGCGGCGTCCTCGCCGAGGCCGTACTCCTTGGCCGCCTCGGTCACCAGCTCGGGCACCGAACGGCTCGGGTCCTGCGGCCACCAGGTGCCCTCCTTGCCCCGGTCGCCCGCGAGCGGCTCCCCGGGGTCCGCGAGGAGGGCGGCGAACGGCTGGTCGCGGACCAGACGCAGGGCCACTTCGGCGGCGTAGGGCCGCTGATCGTCGACGCGCACCGCGGGCAGGTACGGGTCCTGACCCGCCTCGTCGAGGAGAGCGACCCGCACGCCCGGAGCGGGCTGGTCGTCATGGGTGGCCAGGACGACGGCGCCGTACCGTTCGAAACCAGGACCGGTCTCGGTGGGGGCGCCGGCGGTCTTACGGAAGTCGGGGAGGCTGATGTAGCGCCCCAGGTCGAGCATCAGCCCGGGGTGGGCGAGGCGTTCACGCACGGCGGTGAGGGCCGACGGCAGCGCGGCCCGCACCGGGTCGCCGGCGGGCAGCCGGTGAGCCAGCCAGGCCGTGATACCGACCGCGCCGACCAGCGTCTCCGCCGTGAACCCGTCCGCATCGTCACCGACGGGCCGGACCCGGTCGCCCTTGACCGCCCACTCCAGATCCCGGCTGAGCCGGGGAGAGCCGGCCGGGTCCAGCAGTTCGGGCAGCGCCTGCCGGACGGCCCAGGGTGAGCGTCTGAAGGTGCGGCCCGCATCGCTGAGCAGTTCCTCGGGCACGGCCACCCGCTTGCCGACCCCGGCGTTCCACACCGCGGCGGCCGCGGCCACGTCCGGGCCCTCGGTCCACAGCCGGGCGGGTTCACCGGGCGTGAGCGCGCCCACGACCGCGGCACGCACCGTGCCGTCGACGGAGCTCAGCTCGTCCTTGGCGACCGCCGCCGGGGCGACCTTCACCCCGATGAGGGTGCGCGCCTCGGTGCTCAGGAAGCTCCGCTCGTAGACATCGATCCCCGGCAGACCGGCCACGATCAGCCGGGCCATCGTCTCGGTCACACCGGTGAGACGGGCGAACTCCTCGGCGGCCTCCGGGAACCAGGGGGCCGGTCCGCGCCGGTCCAGCTCGGCGAGGAACCTGCCGAACCGCTCCGTGTCGGCGTCCGCGCCGAGCGGCTCCGACGTCAGCACCTTGTAGGGCTGCGGCGCCTCGAACCGCCCGGCCGGGTCGTGGAAGTAGCCGGTGAACGTACCGCCGTCGTCCTCCAGCAGGCGGCGTCCGGTGACGGCGATGAACGCGCCGTCGGCCAGGGGGAGCAGCCCGTTCCACGATCCGTCGCGCCATTGGCCCGCGGGAGTGCGCAAGGGGGCCGCCGGCACGTGCAGGCTCACCTTGCGCCAGTGTGCGGACGCGGCCGGGCCCAGCCCGAGACGGTCGAACTCGGCGAGCAGCGTGCGCAGCACCTCGCGGTGCTCCTCGGTGGTGGTGCCGGATGCCGCCCGGTAGGCCAGCGCGGTCGCACGATCGAGCAGCGACTCCAGGTCCGGCTGTCCGACGGGCAGCGGGTGACCGTCGAGGTGGAGCCGGGCGTCCGGCCGGTCGGGCAGGGCCGTCTCGGCGAGCCCGGCGGCCCGGGCAAGGACACGCAGGGAGCGGAAGACGGTGTCGGCCTCGTCGTCACCGTTCCACCAGTAACCCCTGGAGGTGCCGAGTCCGCTCGTCGCCGCCGAGAGGATGCTGTCCGCCGGTCCGGCAGGTCCCTCGTCCGCCAGGCCGCCTTCGAGGGCGCGGGTGAGCCGGGCGGCCGCGGCGTCCAGGACGGCCTGTTGGGCCGCGGCGTAGCGGGCGACGCCGGCGATGCCCGTCACGAGAGCTTCGTGGGTGACCGGAAGCAGGGTGCCGATCGCGTCGGGCAGCGACTTCTTGTCGGCGCTCGCCGCGGCGGCCAGCAGCGCCGCGGCCGTGTCCCGGTCGATGTTCCGCAGCGCCTTGGACCCTTCCGGGTCACGCGGTGTCAGGCACTCCCAGTACTGCACGGGCGGCAGCAGCAGGGTGCCCTCGCCGAAGTCGCCAGGGGCGCGGTCGGTCTTGGCCCAGGCGGTGACGGTGCCGTCCGCGTCGACCAGTTCGAGCTGCCAGTTGTTGCGTACGACGGCACTGGCCCGCTCGGCGCCCGGGAAGACGACGAGCGCGCTCGGTTTGCCGGCTTCCGCGGGCAGGGTGACGGTGTGTCCGGCGAGGTTCTCGGCGCGCCGTGAGCCGTCGGGCAGTTCCACCACGCGCAGGCCGACCAGGCCGCCCGCGGAGGCGCAGGTCGCGGTGGCGTCGGCGGTGGGGGAGGGGCGCAGCCGGCCGCCCGCGAAGCTGCTGCCCTCGGGGGCGTCGCGCAGGGCGTCGGCCAGGAAGGCGGGACGGCTCATGCGGCCGCGCTCGTTCGTGGCCGGGTCGTACTCGTACCAGCCGTGCGCCTCGCGGTCCTCGGAGTCCGCGTGCCACACCCAGTAGGAGGAGCCGTCGAAGAGCAGCGGCCGCTCCTCGGGCAGGGTGGTGTCCCCGGCGTGCAGGACGCCGCGTCCGGTGGTCCGGCCGCCGTCCGGCAGGGGCAGGGTGATCGGGAAGTCGGCCCGGTACCAGTCCATTTCGGTGCCCCGGGTGGCGTGCGGTCCCTTGAGGGACTCGACGCGGTCGGCACGGGGGTGCCAGTAGCCGCGCAGGCCGTCCTTGCGGGAGTTCCAGTAGACGAGCAGCTCGCCGTCCACATGATGGAACCCCGGGTCGCCCGACACGTCGTTCGCGGGCAGTCGCAGGTCGTGGGTGAGCAGGGTGCCGTCGGCGCCGATGACCCGCGCCTGGGCGTTGCCGGCGACGACGAGGTGGGGCCAGGCGTCGGCGACGATGATGTCCTCGACCCGGTCCTTGGGGACGAGGGTGGCGGTCGCCTCCTCCCAGGCCGGCCAGCCCAGTTCGTCGAAGAGCCCGGCGCGCAGGGTGCGCGCCAGCACCGGTGCGAGGTCGGTGCCGACCGCGGCGCGGATGTCGTCCTCGGCCAGCGCCAGTGCCTCGGCGGGGAGCCATCCGAGCCGGGTCAGCGCGTTGGGCAGGCCGGGCAGTCCGACCGCGGTGAACCGTCGTACGACCGTGCTGACCCACTCCGCCAGCCAGGGCCGGGCGCCGGGCGACACCGCCAGCAGACGGATGGCCCGCAGACCCTGGTCGTTGTTGTGGAAGCGCTCCGCGCCCCGCAGGAAGGCGTCCCGGAAACGGGAGTCGGCACCGAACAGCACCAGGTCCCGCTGTCCCTCGCCCACGGCCCACGCCGTCAGCGGCAGGTCCTCTTCCTTGCCCGGGGTGGCCACCGGCACGTCCAGGGACAGCAGCAGATCGATCAGGTCGATGTCGTGCAGCACCTTCAACGCGCCGCCGGACGCGGCGAGTTCGGCCCGCAGTCGGCCCGCCGCCCGCTCCACCAGCGGGTACAGCTCCGGCATCCGGGTGGCGGCGCGCCAGGACCGGGCCCGCTCCCGGAACGTCAGGAAGCGCTCCAGCCAGTCCGCCGTGCCGCTGCCCGGGCGCTCCTCCGCGGGCAGGGAGTCGTCCCACAACCCCGTCGTCGCGCCGGACGCCTCCAGCACCTGCAGCCACATCACGGGCATCGCGCTGTCGGCACTGGTGGGGAGCATGTCCAGCAGCGTGCCGCGCACCCGCCGGTCCCGTTCGGCCAGCGCCACCAGGGCAGCCTGGTGGCCCTTCCACCAGCCGGCAGCGGCACGCAGCGTGGCCGGCAGGCCGAGCAGCTCGGCCAGATACTCCTGCTCTGCGCGGTCGGCGTCCTGGCCCGCGGCGCGGGCGAGCTTGCGCAGGTCGCCCGCCATCAGCGCGGACGGCGGCAGACCGCCCGCGGTGCGGCGCAGGCACAGCCGGGTGAAGCGGCGCAGCGCCTCCTCGGCCGGTACCCGGGCGGCCAGCTCCTTGCCGTACGCGGACAGCACCTTGACCGGGAGGGCGCCGGCCAGCGCGAACTCCAGGAACACCGCGTCCAGACGCTCCTCCTCCACCGTCAGTCCGTGCTCCGCCTCGGCCTTGCGGGCGCGGGTGAACAACTGGGCGGCGTAGGTGGCGTTCTCCTCGGCCAGGAACACCCGTCCCGCCTGCTCGTAGAACGTCGGCAGGAAATGCGGGACCGAGGCGGCCAGCCGCTGACCGAGTTCCAGATAGGCGTCCAGGGCGGCCTTCGGACGGGACTTCGCCTGTCGGCCCGCCCGCTCCAGGTCCGGTACGACCCCCAGCGCGTGGTGGCCGTCCTCGGGGTGGTGCACCAGGACCCACTCGGGAAAGCCCAACGACTGGCGCAACCCCAGCCCCACGACGGCCGGCTCGCCGTCCGGCTCCATGCCGAGGAACCCGGCGGCAAGGTCCTCGGCCGCCCCGAGCTCACCGGCGACCAGCCGCACCACCACACGGTCGTCGAGGCCCGGATGGCGATAGGCCCGCGCCGTCAGCGGCACCGCGCGCTCACCGCCCCCCTCGGTGCCCGGCGGCAACACCGCGCCCGCCGTCAGCAGTTCCTCGTACGACACCTGCGTCCCCCCACTCATGCGTTCTTGCCTTCCTCGATCACACGACCGGCGTAGAGAGCCGCGGCCATCCGCATCCCCTCCGACCAGGCCACCGGGCCCACCTCCCGCAGCGGCAGGGCACGCCCGTCCTGGTCCTGCCAGGTGAGGCTGCCGGTCTCCACCGTGTCCTCCCAGTACGGCTCACCGATCCACACGGAGGCCTCCACGGTGCGCCCGCCGTCGCGGACCCGAGCCGTGGAGCAGCCCCCGGAGACGCGGTAGCCCAGCGAACTCGCCCGAGCGGCGAGGGCGAAGCGCGAACGGAACGAGCCGCCCGTGAACTCCCGTATCTCGGTGGCCTTGGGGTCGAGATCGTCGGGCGGCTGCCAGGTCGCCCGGTGGATCTGCTCAACGCGCTGGATGATGCCCAGCTCCGCCGCGAACTCCCGGATGTCGTCGAGGTCCGGGAGCAGCACCGGGTGCGGCAGGGTGACCGTGCGCGGGGACAGCCGTACCGTCTCGCCGTCCAGGTTCACCACCCGCAGCTCGCCGCCCTCGGTGGCCCCCCGCAGGAATCCGACCTCCTCCGGGTCGTCACCCACCACGGCCATGTCACGCAGCGCGGACTGCCAGGCCTCGTCCGGCCACACCCGGGCCAGCAGGCCGGTGGGCACGGGCAGCGACGACACCATCCACGAGTCGACCTGTGCGACACATGCCGTGGCGTGCCGATCCAGCCATTCGGCGAAGCGCCGCAGCCGGTCCACCTCCGGGTGGTCGCGCAGCGCACGCGGCAGTGATTTCAACTGCCGCCCCGCCGACCGGCCCGAGGTGGCACGCGCTGCCACCCGTCCTTCCACCAGGGCGACTTCATACCCGTCACCCGCCGAGAGCCAACCCACGAGTCCCCGCCTTCCGCACCAACACAGCAAGAAGAAAGCACAGTTCAGCCGGGGACTTCCCGGCGCCAGTGCGACGATGTGAGGAACGTTAGCGGCGATCACTGACAATCGGTCCCCCGGGCCGGTGCCAGGGCTCGGCGGGCGCCCGCGGAAAGGGCGGAGATCGCGTACACCAGAGGTCTGCGCGGTGGGCGCTGAGCTGCAAGGCCGCGGACGGGAGCGCGCTGTTTCAGCCAGTTCGCACGTGCGTGAAGGTGCGTGTGAAGTGCTGTGCGGGCGGGGGTCGGTCCGTGACGGCGTGTCATGCCGCCACGAACCGACCGAGCCGCGGCGTCACATGTAACGGCGCCTCGTGCGGCGCAGGAGAACGAAACCGGAGACGAGCAGGACCGCTCCGGCCGCGGCCGGCCACAATTGCGTGCCGGTCTCGGCGAGGCTGCCGTTGCCGCCCTGCGGAGCGGGCTGGGCATCGGCCGGAGGCTGCGCCACGATGCCGGTGGAGCCGCTCTCGGACGCGCTCGGCGTGCTGTCGTTGCGGGGGTACGACGTGGCCTCGGGGGACTGCGTGACGGGCTTCTCGGTGGCCGAGGGCGAGGTGTACGTCTTGGGCTCGTCGTCCGCGGGTGCGGTGCTCGCGTCATCGCTCGGTACGTCGGCCGTCGGTGTCGGCTCTTCCTGCGGCTCGTCGTCGGAGCCGCCGGGGTTCTCGGAACCGTTGTCGGAACCGGACCCCGGTTCCTGGCTCGACCCGTTGTCAGAACCGTTGTCAGAGCCGTCGTCTGAACCGTTGCCGTTGCCGTTGCCGTTGCCGTTGCCGTTGTCGTCGTCGGGCTCTTCGTCCGCGCCCGCTCCGCACTGGCGGCCGTCGTTGATGCAGCCGACCATGTCGCGCATCAGGCCCTCGTCGAAGACGTTGATGAAGTCACCGTGGTCGGTGACGGGCTTGTGCAGCTGCTCCGGGAACGCGTCCACGGCGAAGAGCGGAACGGTACGGCCGCCATCCTGCAGGGTCGGCGCGTCGACGTCGTAGACGATGCGCTGGACCAGTTGCGGGATGGCCTGGAAGCCGGCCGGGCAGGCGCCGTCGGCCTGGGCGAACGCCACATGGGTGCGGTGGTTGGCGCTGTCGATGTTGCGACCGTCCCAGCAGCTCTGGAACTTGAAGGTGCGGACCACGTCACTGCCCTGGGGGCACACCGGGTACTTGTCCTTCAACTGGCGGTCCTCGAAACCGGTGCAGCTCCAGGACGCGTTGGCGTTGGTGGTGCCGTTGACGAACGCCTTGGCATCGCCGGTGATGATGCGCAGCAGCCGCGGCATGGCCGTGACCTTGCTGCTCGGGCTGCCGACGAAGGTGAGGGTGACGTCCTTGGGCGTGACGATCTCACCCGCGTTGCCCTCGATGCCGCCGCCGGGCGCGCCCGCGTCCTGCTCCTGCGTGCCGTTCTGCAGACGCAGGACGGGCCAGTAGTAGGAGGACTTGTCGCCCTGGTCGACGCAGCTGGTGCCGCCGTTGGCCAGTTCGTTGTCGTCGGCGAAGGCGTTGTTGGCCTGGTTGCCGACGTAGTCGTGGAAGTGGTGGGCGCCGTTGGACACGCCGGGGGCCACGATCACGTTGTCCGAGTTGAACAGGCCGTTCGCGTTCACGCCGCAGCTGGTGGCGAAGGTGCCGCGGGAGGCGTCGGCTCCGGGGTTCGGGGCCTGGGCGGGGGGCGGTGCGGTGGTGATGTCGGCGAAGTCTCCGGCGACGGGGCCGTTGCCGGACTGCCCGCCGTTGCTCTGCTGCCGGCCGCCCTGATCCTGACCGTCCTGCTCTTGGCCGCCTTCTTGACCCTGATCGCCCTGGCCGTTCTGGCCGTTCTGGTCGTCCTGGGCTCCGTCCTGCCCGTCGGCCTGGTCGTCGGACTGGCGGAGTGTGCATGCCGCCAGCTCGTCGACGCCCTCGGGGCGCTCCCCGGCGCGTTCGAGAGCGGCGGCGATGCGCTCGATCGTCGCGGCCCGGTTCTCCGCCAGCGGATCCATGATCCCGCTTGCGGCGGCCTCGTCACCCCGCACCGCCGGGTCCTGCAACTTCTGGTACGCCTCGGCTATCTGCTGGTCCAGCAGAGCGAGCTCTTTGTCGACCTCTTCCCTCGCGTCATCCGGCACGTTCGTCAAGGTGTCGCCCACGTCGGGACAGTCGATCGTGCCCGCCTGCCAACCGCCGTCGGCTGTCCGGCTGGTGTCGGGGCTGCCTTCGGTCGCGGAGGCGTACACATTCGCCGCCACCAGGCCACCACCCCCCAACATGAGAGCTACGGCTGCAAAGGTCGCACGTCGTGCACCTGTTGGGCGTCTGCGATTACTGCGTCCCACGGAAGTACTCCTGCGCCTGTCGTCCGTCCCGGCATGGAAAGCCCCCCGGCCCCATACGGATGGGGAGCCGCGTCTGTTCAACCGCATCGGAAATTCACAGCACCCTCATAGGCGACGGGGGTGTCGTGGGCGCCTTCGCGAGTCAGTCCCAGGCAGAGGGCGGTTGATCGACGCGGCCACCCTTGTGGGGCGCGCGAACGTAGTCCTCGGCGCCATCGGGCAGGGCGGCCACACACGCGGACGAGCAGGCATTGACCAGGAGAGGCAGCACGTCCGCGGCCACACGGATCGAGATCCACACCTGATGCAGGCCGCTCTGCGCGATGGGCCGGGCGCAGACACTGCAGTGGCGCACGGCCGTAGCTCCCCACCGCTTGGGGTCGAGGTCAGCCGTATCGAGCTCCATGACGGAATCCTGGGAAGGCCGCAGACGTGGGAAAGGCGGCCGCAGCTTGTAGTTGCCGAACAGCGCGCGGGTGCTGACCGTGCTGGAGATGAGCTTGCGGCACCGGATGATCTCGTACGGGAACCAGTGCAGCCGGTAAGAGGTGTACGGGGTGAACTGCTCCAGGCTGGTCATGGCCCCGATCTCGGGCGGCATCCGCACCAGGTTGCTGCCGTAGAGCATGAGGTGCTTCACCTCGGTGAGCTTGGCGATGCTCGACGGCAGGGTGACGACCTGCCGTCGCTCCTCGGGGCTGAGCTCGACCAGGGGCCGGAACTCTTCGCGGCCGTCTGCTGCGGCCTCGTCGATGAGCTCCAGCAGGTGCTGCCAGGCCGGAGCGGAGGTGTCCTGACGCTCGCCGTGAAACCCGACCCTGGCGCGCGGGTGCGGCTTGGAGTCGTCGAAGCACGAGCAGCTGTCCGTGGAGGGCCCCGGCCCGCCTCGGCCCGGCGCCGAAGTGTCGCCCCAGCGGTTCACAAAGAGCTTGGGCTCTCCCTCATCCGTCATGGCGCCAACATACGAGGAACCCCGCAGGCCCACCCAACGGATATCGGACCGGGACGGCCAACACGGGCGTCCTATCGCAGGCCCTCGACCGGCTCACGCCACGGCCCCTCTGGCATCAACGCGCCGAGAACGGCCGGCAACTGCGGCGGCTCGACCGGTTCTACCTGGGAGTCCACATCCGACCATGCGATCCAGGCGTGCGTGTCCAGACTGGCCTCCTCATCGGGGAGCAGGCCGGTCCGCACGAGCGGTGGCCTCTCCTCGGCATATTGCGCGACGAAGAAGAGTTCCGTGCCGATGTACCGCTTGCCGTTCCACTGGACATCACGGTCGACCGGCACCGACCGATCAAGCACGGCAGCCGGGTCGAGACCGGTTTCCTCGGCCAGTTCGCGACGCGCCGCCGACAGCGGGGTCTCGCCCGGCTCGATGCCGCCACCGGGCGGCTCCCAGAGAAGTCTTCCGTCGAACGGATCACGCCAGCGCAGAAGAAGCAGGCGATGGGCGGCGTCCAGACAGATGACTGTGCACTCGCGGGTGCGTCCGACCGCGGTCGGCCCGTCCAGTCTTTCGGCCCGTCCAGCTCGTAGGCGTGCCCGAGTGGCGCTGCGGCCCGCCTCAACCGCAGCCCACGGGTATCGGGTCAGACATGCAGGGTGGGCCGGTAGACGAGCTCTTGGATGTGGCTGTCGAGCGTCCGGTGCTCGATCAGTTCGAGGTCGAAGTCGGCCGCACCCTGGAAGATCGGATCCGCCCCGGTCTGACCGGTGATCACGGGGAAGAGGGTCACCTGGACCCGGTCGACGAGACCGGCGGCCATCAGCGCCCGGTTCATCGACAGGCTGCCGTGCGAGCGCAACGGCACCTCGGACTCCTCCTTGAGCCGGGCGACGACGTCGACAGCGTCACCGCTCACGACTTTCGCCTCCGGCCAGTCGAGGGGGCCCTCCAGAGTCGTCGACACCACCGTTGCCGGCAGGCTCCTCATTCGCGTGACCCATGGGTCACGCACGTCGGACTCCTCGGTGCTCGCGGCCAGCATCCGCGCGAACGCCCTATACGTGTTCGCCCCGAACACCATCCGCTGCTCCTCGCTGTACAGGCCGAGGCGGTGGTCGAGGAGTTCGGGGCCCTGCTTGCCCCAGTAGCCGGTCCAGTTGCCGCCGGCGGCGCCGTATCCGTCGAGGCTGGAAAAGACGTCGAAGGTGTAGGTAGCGGTCACGATGCTCTCCTTAGGTGCAGGGTGCGATTGATCGTGTGTCGGGGTTGGAGACTGGCCACCACGACGAGACTCATCGCTCTTGAACGGTTCCCCTGCCCCGGGCGCCACCATTGGCCTGATCGAGTGATCGAGTGATCGAGGCCAAAGGGGCGCTCGCATGCGTCACTGGAGCAGCACCTCGGTGTTCCGGTCGGTGTTCCGGCCGGCCGCGATCACCCTGCGCAAGGGGAACGCGATCAGCAGCGCAGCAGCGAGCATGAGTGCGCTCGACCACGGCGGCCCGAGGGCTCCGGCCGAGGTGCTGAGGGTGGACGCGGCGATGAGGGGTCCGACGGCGGCGCCGACGTTGAGTGCCGCCGTCGCGTACGAGCCGGCCATGGTGGGGGCTCCCGCGGCCTCGTAGAGGACCCGTGTGATCAGGGTGCTGCCCAGCGCGAACGACAACGCGCCCTGCACGAACACGAGGGTGAGCAGAGCGACCGGCTCGTCGGCCAGCACCGCCAGGGCCGGCCAGCCGACGAGCAGCAGCGGACCGCAGACCGAGATGATCGGGCCCGGCTGCTGGTCGGACAGACGGCCGACGACCGTGACCCCGGCGAAGGAGCCGAGGCCGAAGAGGACCAGGGCGACGGAGACCCACAGTTCGCTCAGCCCGGCGGTGTCGGTCACTACGGGGGCCAGGAAGGTGAAGCCGGCGAAGGTCGCCGCGTTCACCAGCGCGCCGAGCAGCATCACCAGAATCAACCTCGGCTGTGCGAGCAGGGCGAGCTCCGTACGCAAGGCCGGGCCGCCGGTCGCCCCGTCGTTCCCCCGCCCCCTTGGGATCCCTTTCAGGATGCCGAGGGCCGCGGGCAGGCAGAGGGCGGCGACAGCCCAGAACGTGGCTCGCCAGCCGAGCGACGCGCCCAGTACCGACCCACCAGGGACACCGGCGATCGTGGCCACCGTCGTGCCGGACAGCAGCACGGCCAGCGCACGTCCCTTCCTGTCGGGTGAGACGAGCGTGGCGGCAGCCGACAGCGCGACGGCGAGAAAGCCTGCGTTGGCGAGCGCGGCGACGACCCGGGTGGCGAACAGGACCGGGAAGCTCGTGGTGACGGCGCCCACGGCGTGAGCTGCCGCGAAAGTGAGGATGAACCCGAGAAGACTGGAGCGCCTGGGCCAGTTGCGGGCAAGCGCGGCGACAAGAGGGGCGCCAACGACCATGCCGATGGCGAAGGCCGAGGTGAGCACGCCTGCCGTAGCGACGGTGACATCGAGATCTGACGCGATGTCCGGCAAGAGGCCGGCGAGCATGAACTCCGAGGTGCCCATGGCGAAGACCGCCACGGCAAGCAGATACAGGGAAAGAGGCAGGGGGAATGGCATCGAGTGGCTCCGAGGTGAGGACAAGCACGAGAGGGTCATCTCGTCACCGCGGCCGGCCCTCAGGAGCGCTCGTGTCCCACCGCGGTACGCGGCGTGACGACAGGGCTATGAGCTCAGTGGTTCAGGGGGCTGACGGCGTGACCGAAAGCCCCCGCCTTGTCTGACTCAGGACTCGACATGGCCCGCACGCTACCCGACCGATGCCAGTCAGGGCACCTCGGTTTCAGTGGAATCGGACCGCGTCGCACGCGGCAGGATCTGCACGGTGTCGCCGACGGCTCGCTCACCGGTTGCGTCCGAGGGCACATTGACCAGAGCTCCGTCGACGGCCATCGCGCTGGAGCCGCCACCGTCGAGGTTGAGGGCCTGGACGGCGCCCAGGGTTCGCATGAACTGTGCGGCTTCGGCGAGGGTGAATCCTTCGCTGACGCCGGGCTGCCGTCCGTCGACGGTCACCAGCAGCAGCCTGCCGTGCCGGTCGATGCCGGCCAGGGTGCGGGGCTGGCGGACGTTGGACCAGGCGAACCCGAAGGAGAGGTCGAGCGGGTCCAGCGTGCCCTCGGTGGCGGCGTCGATGTGGATGCGGCCGTTCTCGACGAGGGTGGGTGCCGCGCTGACGACGTCGTCGTCGGAACCGAGGCGCAGCTGCCGGCCCGCGGTGTCCCGCACGATCTCGCGCAGGTGCAGCCGTCGGCCCACCTCGGCGTGCTCGGTCAGCCAGGCGGCTGCCGTCCCGGTGCCCTGGAGGACGGAGCCCTCGGCAGGCACGGAGCCGCCCCGGGCGCCACGGGAGACGACGACATCGTGCTCGTCCAGCACGACCTGGACACCGGCGCCCGTCGGCAGCGGCACCCCGAACGAATCGGTGAACTTCACCAGATCGTCCGGCAGGGAACACGTGACGTCCTGACGGGGCAGTTCGGTGGGTACGGCGCCGGGACGGCCGCAGTTGCGTACCTTGCCCGGCACCCGGTTGATGCCCTCCACCGCGTGGACGGTGGAACCGGCGCGCACGGAGACGTCGGTGGACAGATCCGCGACACGAACGTGCCGTCCCCCGTCCGCGAGGACCAGCGCGGCGCGAGAGCCGACCGCCATCGACTGCAACTCGCCGTCCACCACTGACAGACCGGCGGTCGTGCCCTGTACGCCGTCCGCATCGGAAGTGACGAAGAATCCGCCGTTGACACCCACCAGGGACCCCAGCCGGGCGGCCACGGTCGAGGTCTTCTCGCGATCGGCTGTATTGCCGCCGTCGCTGACCTCGACGGTGCCCCGCAGCCGGCCCGGATCGACCACGGCCACGTGGATGCGCTCCGCGTCGGCACGCTGGCGCCCGTCGTAGCCCGTCCACTCCACAGTCGTACGGAAACCCGCCCCCGACACCGCCGAGTTGAGGGTACGGGCCTCGGCCTGAGTGCCGTACTGTCCGAGCCTGACCTGCCACCCCATCGTGCCGCGCGGTGTGTCCGCATACGCGTCCCAGGCCACCCGCTCCAAGCGCGGCGCGAATCCGGCCGCCCGCAACTTCTCGGCGGTGGTGTCGGCCCAGGACCGGTCGCCGAGCGGCGCCCATGTGGCCGCCCCGGTCAGGCGGTTGACCGCGGGTGCCTGAACCGTGACCGTCCAGACGCCGGCGGCCTCCGGGGCGCTCGACACCCCGGTACGGACCTCGACTCCGGGAGCCACGTACTGCGTGGTCCACGAGATCGCACCGTCGCCGACCGAGCTGTCCCGCTCGCTCGCGGCCGCCGACGGAGCGAACGCGATCAGGGCGAGCGCGGTCCCCAGGGCGAAGCCGCGTGCGGTCCTGTGCTGTCCACGGTGTGCTGTGCGTCCGGGCGTCTCGGCAATCACAGACATACCTCTCCTGACCTCGGGCCCGTGCGGCGGACGACGGCACGTGAGCACCGCACCCGTCATCACAGTTCCGCGCGAAGGCCGTTGCGTGAAGACGCGGGCATGAGCAGGGAAAGCCTCGCTGATATCCGGGGGACCGAGAAGGACCGGATCGAGCCGTCTCACGCGCCTCGACGCAGACCCTGGGTGCAGGGTGTCGAGGCGTGACTGTCCTGTGGCGCCTCCGAAGCGGTGCGGGCAGGGTGGGCGGCATGAAAGACACTTCCGACCCCGCTCCTGCGGATGCGGGTCAGACATGGCCGACGGGCGCATTGCCACCCGGCAGCCGGGTCACGGTGGTTCGCGCATCCGACTGGGACGGTCCCTGGCAGGTCGAGTTTCCAGGAACGATCGACGCCACGCGCGCGCCCGAGCCCAACGAACATGCCCAGGCGCTCAGTGGTGAGTTCCTGTACTGGGTCACCTTCGACACACCGCAGTACGACAGCGACGGGGACGGCCCGTACCGCAAGGCCCAGATCTGGGGTCGGTACCTGCGCACCGAGTCCGATGCCGAGGTGTAGGGATGTCGGGCCCGGGTGCGGGGTGCGGCTGGTGTATTCCTGCTGTCCGACGGCATGAGAGCCGACGGAGCCTCAATCGCGGAGTGCATGGGAAGAGCACTGCTCAGGCTGCGAGAGGCTGGTCTTTCCGTACCTTTTTAAACAACCCAGAACCGCGAGATCCGCCGGAATGAAGCCATTGCTGGAGTTTTCCAACCCGCCTGATCCGGTTCATGGTTGTTGCTCTCTGGTGATCGTCCTTTCCGCGGTGTAGCGTCACTGCCAGCTGTCGTGGTTCGCAGTACCTGCCCGCGCTTAGGCGCGGGCGCTTTGCTGTGCAGTACCGGACCAGGGCGAGCACCTTCAGGACCGCGCGGTGCGGTTCTGACGTCTATTGAGAGGTACCAGCATGGCCAGCGGAACCGTCAAGTGGTTCAACGCGGAGAAGGGCTTCGGCTTCATCGCCCAGGACGGCGGCGGACCGGACGTCTTCGCTCACTACTCCAACATCAACGCCTCCGGCTTCCGTGAGCTCCAGGAAGGCCAGGCGGTGACCTTCGACATCACCCAGGGCCAGAAGGGCCCGCAGGCGGAGAACATCACCCCCGCCTAGTTCTGAAGGCAGCGTCTCGGGCCCGCGAGTCAAGCTCGCGGGCCCGAACCGTTTACAGCTACCGGGGCTCAGCGCACCGGGAAGCCGAAGGAGTAGCCCTGGGTCTTGAGCCAGGGCAGGATCCGGCGCAGCGCCTCGACGGTCTGGGAACGGTCGCCGCCCGCGTCGTGGAAGAGGAGCGTCGGTCCGTTGGGCAGCTCCCGCTGGACGGTGGCGACGATGGCGTCGGCGCCCGGCCGTTCGAAGTCCTTGGTGTCCACGTTCCAGCCCAGCGGGCGCATGCCCCGGGAGGCGGCGAGCTTGCGGCTGTAGGGCGTGAACGCGCCACCGGGGGCCCGGTAGTACATCGGCCGTACGCCCCCGGACGCCTCGGTGATCATCTGTTCGGCGTCGAGGATCTGCTGCGACTGGTACGCCTGGGTCTTGGTGTCCATGGTGGTGTCGTGCGCCACCGAGTGGTCGCACAGCCGGTGCCCGGCCGCGACCACCTGCTTCACGAGGTCCGGATGGGCCTGCGCCTGCGTCCCGACCATGCAGAACGTGGCCTTCACCCCGTACTCCCGCAGCACGTCGAGCATCTGGGGGGTCCACATGGGGTCGGGGCCGTCGTCGATGGTGATGTTGACTCCGCGCGCGCCCTTGTCCGAGGCGTGCGCGATGGTCACCGACACGGGCTTGACACTGCCCGGCGTGGCGGAACTCGCCGCCCGCGGCGACGTGCCGTCCGCGGCGCCGGCTTGCGCGGACCATGCCGAGGCACCGGCGGCCAGCACTGTCACACCGAGAGCAGCTCCGACGACCTTGCCGTACCAGCCCCGACCGC
Organism: Streptomyces sp. WM6386; assembly: GCF_000972385.1. Taxonomy (GTDB): domain Bacteria; phylum Actinomycetota; class Actinomycetes; order Streptomycetales; family Streptomycetaceae; genus Streptomyces. The sequence continues at coordinate 62,649 of NZ_JXTE01000028.1, read as the reverse complement.
CGCCATGCTGCGCCATGTCCGCCCCACCTTCCAACAGTTCCTCGCCGATCCTGCGTCGCCGTGCGACACCAGGCAGGACGATGGCCGGCGGCCCCGGGATGCGTCTGTTACCGATCAAGGACAATTCCGGGGGAGTTCACGGACAACACGGCGAGCGGCAGCCGGAACCAGGCTGGTTGGCCGCTGAGCCAGGAGGGCGGCAGCCCACCCCGCCCCGAGCCGATCGAGCGGGGCGCTCCGACGAAGGGAGGCGTCACAGCCCAGCACCTCTCACAGCGTGGATCAGCGAGCCGCCCAGGGGCAGACCGTGGCAAGCCGTCGCCTCGAAGCCCGCTTCCGCCGACAGGCGCGCGTAGTGGTCCTCGGTCCGCTCGCTGCCGCCCACGTTGCACAACATGTGGACGTCCCAGGCCACCGCAGGTGACGGCACCAGGTCGCCCTGGGGCAACAGCCGCTCCACGACGAGCAGTTCGGTTCCCGCCCGCATCACCTGCGCGGCACCGCCGGAGAACGGTCAGGCACCGCTCATCGACCCGGTCGTGCAGCACCCGGGACAGCAGATAGACATCGCCTCCCTCCGGCACCGCCACCGTGAAGTCCCCGAGGAGCAGCGTCCGCAGCCCGGCCGGCATCACCGCCCCCGGCGCGGTGACCGCGAACACGTGCACCAACTGCGGCGACGGTGAACCGCCCGGCTCGCTTGCGGCCCGGAGTGGTGCTGGCGTTGCGCTGCATGGACAACGCTCTGCCGCCGATGAGTTGTCGGTCACAGAGGGGGTCGTAGCGGACATTCGGGCGGCTTGCTCTCGGCCGGGTTCTGAGTGGCGTAGGCCGTGTCAGACACCCGGAACTGATCGACTCCCGTCGGCGTCCTGGCGTCTATGGCACAGGGTGGGAGCACGATGGGTGAGGAGCCGACCTGGGCGGAGGTCCTGCTGAACTTCGCTCTGATAGCGGCCGTCCCCATCGTCATCGGAGGGGCGTTGATCGTTTCCCTCGTCGGGCTGACGGTGTGGGTGGCAGCACCGCTGCGGCGACGCAGGCGTTCACGCGCCGCTGACCGCTGAGCAGTTTCGTGTCGACCGGTGCCTGTGCCGCACGACAGGGAGTTCGTACGAGGCTCAACACCCGAGCTACGACACGGGCGTCAGCGGCCTTTGCGTACCCGGGCCGCCGCGCGGGCTTCCGCGGCCTTGCGGGCCTCGGCGGCTTTGCGGGACTCCTTCGCGGGGCGGCCCGTACGGTCGCCGAGGCCGCGGAAGGGGATGTTGCCGGTGGTGGACTTCGTCTCCGTCGGCGGGCGCTTCGCCCCGGTGATGGCGGTCAGTTGCGCCTCGCCGGAGCGTACTTGTGTGACCGTCGGCCGGATCCCGGCCTCGGACATCATCCGGTTCACATCACGTCGTTGGTTGGGTGTGACCAGGGTGACCACGGTCCCGGACTCCCCGGCGCGTGCCGTGCGTCCGCCGCGGTGCAGGTAGTCCTTGGCGTCGGCCGGCGGATCGACGTTGACGACGAGGTCGAGCGTGTCGATGTGAATGCCTCGCGCGGCGACATTGGTGGCCACCAGCACGGTGATCGCGCCGTCCTTGAACTGGCCCAGGGTGTGCATGCGCTGAGGTTGCGACTTTCCGCTGTGCAGGGCTCCGGCCCGTACGCCGCTGGCCCGGAGATGACGGGTGAACTGGTCCACGGCGACCTTGGTGTCCAGGAACATCAGCACCCGGCCGTCCCGCGCGGCGATCTCGGTCGCGGTCGCGTACTTGTCGGCGGGGTGGATGTTGAGCACGTGGTGTTCCATCGTGGTGACCGAGGCTGCCGCCGGATCGACGGATGCGAGTACGGGGTCGTGGAGGTAGTCGCGCACCAGCTGGTCGACGTTGCGGTCGAGCGTGGCGGAGAACAGCAGCCGCTGCCCTTCGTGGGGCATCTGGTCCAGGATTTCCGTGACCTGCGGCAGGAATCCCAGGTCGCACATCTGGTCCGCCTCGTCCAGCACGGTGATCCGCACGTGATTCAGGAGGCAGTCCCGGCGTGACACGAGGTCGGCCAGTCGCCCTGGCGTCGCGACGACCACCTCGGCTCCGGTCCGCAACGCGGCCTGCTGCCGGTTGATCGACAGCCCGCCGACCGCCGTCGTCAGTCGCACCTTGAGGGTCTGCGCGTACGGAGTCAGCGCGTCGCTCACCTGTTGCGCGAGTTCCCGGGTCGGCACCAGGACCAGCGCGAGCGGGCGCTTCGACTCCGCTCGCAGGCCCGCGGTCCGGACGAGGAGCGCCAGCCCGAAGGCCAGCGTCTTGCCGGAGCCGGTCCGTGCCCGGCCGAGGACATCGCGGCCGGCCAGCGCGTTGGGCAAAGTGGCTGCCTGAATCGGGAACGGTTCCGTCACCCCGAGGCCCGTCATCGCCTCCCTCAGCTCCGGCGGCAGCTCGAGCGCGTCGAAGGACGCGGCCGCGGGCAGGCCCGGCGACACCGTCTTCGGCGTCGAAAGGTCGCCCTGCACCCCTGTCGCCCGCTGCGGTGTACCAGCACGGGAGCGTCCACGGGTCGACGGCTTCGCGTTCATGAGGGGAACCTTCCTGAAGTGGCGCCCCGGAACGGTCCGGGGCCCGTACCCCTTGGCACGGGCCCCGGCGATGTCGAAGCGTGCCCCCATTTTACCAGCGGACGCCCAGCGGCCCGCTGGTCCGGGCCCAGGGCATCACGGCGGTCCCTTTCAGCGGCGACGGGGAACAAGTGTTCGTTTCATCTGTTCGTCCATGTGTCACTCAGTGGTGGCCTGTGTGCGGGTGCACGGGACGTGGCATCGGCTGACGCCAGTCGCCCAGCGTCGTGAGGAGGAACTGGCGGGCGAGAAGACGTATCTCGCCCCACGCCGGATCCGTCGCCGGATCCGTGCCCAGGGCGTCGGCCCAGAGGCCGGTGCGGCCCGTGGCATCGATCTCGCCGAGGCGACGGCCGACGGCCCGAAGATCCAGCAGCTCCTGGGGTTCGAAGACTCCGCGCTCTGCCAGCCCTTCGGAGACGCGGCAGAGGAGCTCCACCTCTTCAACGATGGACTCCGTCTCCAGCTCACGATCGCCCAGCCAGGCAAGCTGATCCTGGATGTCGGCTGCGAGGAGAGTCATCAACCGCAGCGTCCAGGTGCGGAGGTGCGCGTCACCGAGATCGTTCATACCCGCAGGATCGCACCCGGCTCCCGCCGGACCGTGTTCTAGGGAGCTTCACTCATCATCGAGGGAAGCCTGTCGGGCAAGGAACTCCTCGAACGCCGCCTTCTGCTTCGGATCCATGAACCCTTGGCGGACATTACGGGCCTTCTCCTGAAGCCAGTGCGCCTCGTCGGGGTCCAGGAGCTCGGCGACCACCACGCCTTTGCGGGCAACCGCCGTGCGTCCGCCCACGCGACGACGAAAGAGAGTGAACGCGCCGAACTCCGCCGGGTGGGCCAGTTCCGGCTCCTCCGCCACAGCCTGGTCCGCTTCCCCGGCGCCACTCGTCGGGTAGGCCGCCGGGGCCCAGTGCTCCCAGAGCGCCAGCGTGGCCGCGGGCACCAGCACCGCGCGTTCCGCCTTTTCCCGCCCCTCCCACATGAACGTGACAGTGATGGGCTCGTCGACCGCCTCGGCCAACCCGAGCACCCGCTCCACCTCATCGTTGATCGGGTAACCCACCACTACATCGATCTCAATGCCCATGGTGCCCGAGGCTACTTGCCGCCTCTGACATCCGGACCCGGCGCATACCCGTGCACACTCAGCACGACGAGCCCATCGTGAGCGCCTCGACCGTGAAGGGCCCGCCGCCGCGATGGCTGAAGAGGATCTGCCCAGGCCCACCCTCGTAGCGGAAGACGTACGGGCCACTGGCCTGGAGGGTGCGCACGACGAGACGTATGCGGTCAGGCGGCTGGAGCCACAGCCGCCACGATCCGGACGACTCCATGCGCACGTGGAAGTCCGCAGCAACGCCACGGATGGCGGCGGCCGGCCGCTGCTCAAGGTGTCGGTCAGTCGAGGAAGTCGGCGATGAGCGTGGCGAATTCGTCCGGGGTGGCCAGACGGATGCCGAGATCTTCGGCTTTGGCTCGCTTGGAGCCCGCGCCGTCTCCGGCGACGACCAGGGTGGTCTTCTTGGAGACGCTGGAGGAGGAGCGGCCGCCGGCACGTTCGATGAGCTCGTTCATCTCGTTGCGGGAGAGCTTCTCCAGTGCGCCGGTCATGGACCCGGTGACCACGACGGCCATCCCTGCCAGCGGCAGCTCCGCTCCTTGAGCTTCGCCGTCGGTGTCCACGGTGTTGTCGTCTGCCGGGACGGGCGGCGTGGCGCCCGGTTCGGTCATGTTCACCCCGGCCGCGTCGAGCTTGTCGATGAGCGGGGCGAGTTCGGCGAGTTCGGCGACGATGGAGGGGGCTTTCTCGGTGCCGATGCCATCGACCCGCTGCATCGCTTCGGCGTCGGCGGCCCGGATGTTGTCCATGGTGGCGAAGTAGCGCGCGATACGGCGGGACATGGACCGACCGGTGCCGCGCACTCCGAGCGCGCAGAGCACTCGCGACAGCGGCTGGTTCTTGGCCGTGGTCAGCGCGGCAAGGAGGTTGTCGGTGCTGGTGTCGCCCATCCGTTCCAGGGCCAGGAGTTGGTCGCGGGTGAGAGTGAAGAGGTCGGCGAGGTCGGCGACCAGGCCCGCGTCGACGAGTTGGACGACTCGGGTGTGGCCGAGGCCTTCGATGTCGAGCTGGTCGCGGCCGGCGGCGTAGGACAGGGATGCGACCAGGTGGCAGTTGCGGCCGTTCTCGCAGCGCCAGCGCTGTTCGCTGGTGTCGATGGCGGAGCCGCAGCGGGGGCACACTTCTGGGAAGGCGATCGGCTGTTCGTCGCCGGTGCGCAGGTGGGCGACGGGGGCCTCGATGCGGGGGATGACGTCGCCGGCGCGGTAGACCATGACGTGGTCGCCCAGGCGCAGGTCGCGGCGGGTGATGTCGGCGGGGTTGTGCAGTGTGGCGTAGGTGATCGTGGAGCCGTCGATCTCCACTGGTTCCAGGACCGCGCGGGGCGCGATGATGCCGGTGCGGCCCACGTTCCACTCCACTTCGAGCAGCCTGGTGACCTTTTCCACGGCGGGGAGCTTGTAGGCGATCGCCCAGCGCGGGGCGCGTGTTCCGGATCCGGCGTTCTGTTGGTCGATGGCCAGGTCGGCCTTGATGACGACCCCGTCGATCCCGAAGGGCAGCTCCGCACGCAGTGCCGCGATCTCCTGCACCCGAGCCAGGACCTGCTCGACGGTGTCGGCGGTGCTGCCGGGCACGGCCGTCGTCGCGGTGGTGTTCACGCCGAGCCCGCCGGCCTGTTTCATCAGGTCGCTGTGGGCGCTCTCGCCGAGCTGCTCCGCCAGTGCCGGTTGGGTGTCGGGCAGGGGGAGCAGGCCGTAGCCGAAGAAGGTCATCGGCACGGTGTAGGCACGCTCCTTGGCGCGCAGAGTGCCCGCCGCGGCATTGCGCGGATTGGCGAACGGCTGCCCGCCGTGCGCGGTGCGCACCTCGTTGGCGTGCTCGAACTGCGCCGTGGTCATCAGGACCTCACCGCGCACCTCCACGGTGACCGGCTCGGACAGTTCCTCCGGGAGCCCCTCGATGGTGCCGATCGCGTGCGAGACGTCCTCCCCTGCGGTCCCGTCCCCGCGCGTGATCAGCTGTCTCAGACGGCCGTGGATGTAGCGGGCGGCGATCGCCAGCCCGTCGAGCTTCGGCTCGACACTGAAGCAGGTGACGTCGTGGCCGATGCGCCGGGCGAGCGAGGCGGTCCAGGTGGTGAACTCCTCCGGCGAGAACACGTTGTCCAGACTGAGCATCGCGACCGTGTGCGGAACATCCCCCTCCACGGCCCCGCCGGCGACCTTGCCCGTCGGAGAGTCCGGCAGCACCTCGTCGGGATGCTCCGCCTCCCACGCCGCGATACCGCGCACCAGCCGGTCGTAGGCGTCGTCGTCCAGGGGTGAGGTGCCGCCCTCGTAGTAGGCGCCCGCGGCCTTCACCGCATCCTCGACCGCCTGCGCGTAGGCGGTGGCATCCACGATCTGTGCAGCTGGTGTCGTCATGGTCACCATCCTGCCTGCCACCACTGACAACGCCCTCGTGGTCCGTGTCTGGGACGCCCGCAGGCCCTCATCGGGGGCCGCGGTGGGCGCGGCGGAAGTCGCCGGCCGGTGCCGGTGCGGCGGGCGACGACTACGGCCGGGCTGCCGGTGTGCGCCGACAACCGTGAGGGTTTTGACGGTGCACCCCAGGCGCCTTGCGTAGTCCACGGCGCGGCGCGTGTCGGCGTCGAAGCATTCGAGCTCGGCGCGGAAGCGGATGTAGACCTCGCCGCCGACGTGCCGCGATCTTCCGGCGACGGGACATGCCGGATCGATAATCTGTGTCGGCGCCGACTGACCTGCTGCGAAACTTCGCGCCATGACCTCACCCGAGCTGAGCGAGCTGGACTATCTCCGGGAGATCGAGCGCCTCGCCAACCGCGTCAGAGTGGAGGCATCCGACGAAGGATGGCTCTCGTTCCAGGCAGACCCCGAGGAGTCCACACCGCTCCAGCGCAGCGTGAACGCGCTCGCTCGGACACTGCGCAGTTACCACTTCGAGGGCGACGGCTGTGCGGAGGCGGGCCGGCCCCTGGTCCGGCTCGTCGGAGCCTTGGTGCTGAAGCCCGGGGTCATGCCGGCAGGGGTGGAGGAGGGGTACGAGGAGGTATGCGCTCGGATCGGTGTGGAGCCGAGGCCCGAGGGCTGGGCGCTGTGGAACACCTGGAGCGACGGCGGGGAGCTGAAGGTGACCATGGTGGTGTCCGCCGTCGAGACGACGGAGGGACTGCTGGAGAACTGGTCACGGGGAAGGGCCATCGATCCGGTCTCCCCGCTGCCGTCCCAGATCGCCCTCGTCCGCCAAGGCTGGATAGGGCCCACCACGTTCTCGCCTCGGGGCGTGCGCCGGACGGGCCTTGGCGGGCGGCCACTGTCATAACTGACTCGCGCCACGTACGCGAAGCGGCGATCACGGCATGACCTCGTGGCCACTGGCTGCCTTGGCGGACCGTTTGGCTGCCTGCTCGACCACGCTCAACTCCACCAGTATGGCCCCGGCCCTCCCCATACGCCCAGTCCATCGATCCATGTCGCAGGACTCCTCAGCCGCCGCATTCCGTGCCACTGACCCATGTCACACTCGGGTGCCCTGTTCGGAGGGCCTACCTGACTCAGGAGTGCGCATGGCTCCGCGCCTCAAGCAATTCGGCAATGCCCTGATCACCTGCGTAGCCGTGGCGTGGTTGGGCTATCAGGCCCTGTACGGCGACGGAGGGCTGCGTATCTCTTCCATCGCCTTGTTGATCGTGGGTGCGGTGACCGCCGTGGGCGCGATCCTCGACCACGTCCTTCCTCGGCCGAAGCGGCGCCGGTCACTTGAGAAGCGAGACTGATTGCGCGCATGACCGTGCGCGATCGCGGGCGGATCACCTTCATGACCCGACTCTGCGAGGCGTGTTGGAACGTCTTCCCCAACGATCGAACCGTCGACTTGTCCCAAGTGCGGCGCATTCACACGGATATACCCGACCGGCTACGACCGATGGGTGAGCCTCGCCATGGTGGTCCGTGGGGTCGATCCACTGCCCGGTGAACCCGTCGTGCCGGCGCACCGCATGATGTGCGTGCCCGACCGCGACGAGTTCTGGATCCTCCGCGGAGGCGCGAGTCCAGGGCCCGTGCCCCACTCATGCCTGATCGAGCCGCGACCGGCGGGGAGCGTCGCCAAGCAGGCCGTGAACGCGCGTTTCATCGTTCTGCCAGGTCAGTCGGCATCCGCAGACGCGGTGGTGGTGGAAGCGCCCGCGTAGGTGATGTTCGGCCGGGGTGCCGGGGACATGCCGGCTCCGAGGAAGTAGTCGACGTGGTGGGACTGCATGTAGCCCTTGAAGGTCATGGCGTTGCGGTAGGCGGAGTTGTGGGCCGGCGTGTAGAGACGGGTGTTCGTCGGTTGGTTCGTGGTGAAGATGATCAGTTCGTTGTAGGACGCGTTGGTGTAGACGGCCTCCTCGCGCCAGTCGCCGAGGATGTCACCGACGAGGGTGGGGCCGCCCTGAGCTGCCGTGACGGCGCCGTAGTTCCAGGTGCTGACCAGACGGGGGAGGCTGCCGGTCGACGTCGGGCTGAGCGGGTTCCATTTTTCGATCTTGCCGTCGTTGAGGAGCTCCGTGGTGAGGTCGCCGTCCCACCACAGCCCCAGTTGAGGCCACGGCCGTAGTGAGGTGTTCGGTTCGGTGAGCCGGTTGGAGGGTGCGTTGTACAGGCCCGAGAAGGACCAGACCTCCATGCCGGGGAAGCGTGCGTCGACGTCGGCGGCCATGCCGCGCCCGACGTCGGCGGGGCCGCCGTTGTGCTTCCAGATGACGGAGCCGGTCGAGGCGTCGTAGTAGTACTCGAGCAGACCGCTCGGGTTGTCCTGCTGGACGCCGTAGCCCTCGAGGCCCGGGCGGCCGGGGTCCATGTCCGCGATGTGGAAGCGGTCGCCGTGGATGATGCCCTGGGGGCCCATGGAGTAGCGCAGGGAGCCGTCGCCGTTGAGGACGAACCCGATCTCGGCGACCTCGTCGGTGCCGTCGCCGTTGACGTCGATGGCGCGGGTGTTGTGTCCGTCGGGTGCGTTCTGGCTGCCGCGCAGCCACGTCCATTCCTGCCTCAGTGCACTGCCGGTGAATCTCCAGGCGGCCATCATCAGGTTGAACGCGCCGTCGTCGCGGCGGTTCTTCATGTAGGCGACCAGGCTCGGCGTGGTGCCGTTGAGGTACGCCACCCCCAGACGCGCCCCCATCGGGCCGTCGCTCAGGTAAGTGGTGGGTATGGCGGCCCAGTTGCGCAGTGCTCCGGTCCGGCCGTCGAGGACGGCCATGAACTGTCGCGCGTCGTCCGCGTGCGTCCAGGTCGCTCCGTCGCCGAACCTGACACCGTCGGCGATCTTGAGGGCGACCTCCGCTCGGCCGTCGCTGTCGAAGTCGAAGACCGTGACACCGTCCCAGTGACCTACGTCGATCGCGGAGGACCCCGGTTCGATGTTGTCCTGGTTCTGGCTGTTCGGCCCCATGTCGACGTCCCAGAGGAAGTCGCCGGCACTGCTGTACGCCTCGAGCTTCTGGGGCGAGGTCTGCCGGTCCACCACGTAGTCGTACTCGCCGTCGCCGTCGAGGTCGCCGACCCAGACGAACTTCACCGGACCGCCGGAGTGCAGCGGCACGCGGACCACGGGTTCCGTCGCGTGATCGGCCGTCAACGTGAAGGCCCCGCTGGGCGCCTGTTCCTGACCGCCCACGACCGCGGCCACGCGATAGCTGTTGGACCGCGTCAAGTCGGCCGTGGAATCCGTGTAGTTGGTCCCGCCCGTCAGCACGGCGGTGTTGAGTTTGGTGTACGCACCTTCACCGGTGGACCGGTACACGTTGAAGCCGATGCCCTCCGGGTCCAGGCCCAACAGCCTCCAGGAGACCAGGACCTGGCTGGTGCCGGAGCGCACCGCCACGACCCCGCGTCCGAGGTTCTCCATCACGCGCGCGGCCTGGATCGTCACATCGCCGGCCGCGGCCGGGTCGGGCGAGGCGACGCTTCCCGGGGCGGCGGCCAGTGTGGCGCAGACGGCCAGGACCGCTGAGACGGTGACGGGGAGCCGGTGGGCGGCTCGCCACCGATGCGTTAAGTGCACGACGGTCTCCTTGGGTTGCTCTCGGTTGCGTGCGTGGTGTGGTGCAGTCGGATGCGGACCGGGCTCGGCTGCGTTCGTGACCGCCTCGCCGGCGTGACCTTCGCGTCGATCGGTCGCCAATGAGCCGTCCCGAGTTGAAGCGTTTGCACGGTGGCGATGGAAGCATCGTGATGCGTACGCGTCAAGATGAAACGCATGGCTACATCTGTAGAGTTCAGGCCGGTCTTCGTGCCCTGATCGTCTGCGTGGCCCTGAGGTGAAAACGCTTGCACCTCAGCACGGCATACAGGAGGTAGGACCCCGCCCGACGAACCGTGACGCACGTCCTCCAAAGGGAACCGTGATGGCCGAATGCCGTCTGTTCCCGGTGGGTGAACGCCAATACCGTGTGCGACCGTCGCGTACTGGGGGGTCTCGTGAACGGTCTCCGCACAGTCATCGTCTGCCTTGTGATCGCGTGCGCCACGGTCGGGTCACCGGCCGCGGCTGCGCCGCCTGCCGCCGCCGCGAAGCCGAGCTGGTCAGCGCTGCCCGTGCCGGCGGCGGCCCCGCCGGTGACCGTGTCCGATCTCGCCGCCCGCGGGCCGGGCGAGGCGTGGGCGAGCGGATACGAGCACGCCACCGACGGACTGCGGCCGATGTTGTACCGGTGGGACGGCACGGCATGGAACCGGGAGACCAGCTTCCCCGGCGCCGACGAGCTGGGCTGGCTCGGCAAGGTGCAGTTCGTCGGCGAAGAGGTGTGGATCTTCCACAACCGCGCGGGGACAGGGGAGATCCTGCGCCGGTCGTCGACCGGATGGAGCGCCGTTCCGCTGCCGCGGACTCTGTGGACCTACCAGGACTTCACCGCCGTACCGGGCGCAGCGTGGGTGGTCGGTGAAGACGACACCGGGCTGAAGGTGTTGCACTACGACGGCTCCGGCTGGACCACGCAGTCCACCCCGGACGGCGTGCTCTACCTGATGGGCGTCACCGCGCGTACGGCCTCCGATGCGTGGGCCTGGGCGGACACCAACACCGGGACCACCGTCCTGCGTCGGGACGGCACGGTATGGCGGGACGCGAAGGTGCCGCTGCCGCCGAACAGCAACGTGCACACGATCCTGCTCGAACCGTCCGGCCGGGCCACGATCGGCGGCAGCCAGTACACCGACGGCGTGTCCCGCACCTACCTGATGACCTTCAACGGGCAGGCCTGGCGCACCACTTACCCCTCGCTGGGCGACACGCACACCGAGGGCATGACGCGCGGCCCGGACGGCGCCCTGTGGCTGCCGGTGCGCAGCGACCGTGCGTTCCAGTCGAAGTACGCACGGGTGGACGGCCCCCGCACCACCTTCTCCTACGGCCCCGAGCGCACGAACGCGATCGACGTCAAACCGAGTGCACTGACGAGGGCCGGGTCGTCACTGCTGTCGTTCGGAACCGTCGAGATCTACGGCTCGAAACCGAACCTGATGAGCGAGCGGCTGGGAGGCTGACCATGGCACGCAGACTTCTCGTCGCGGCTCTCGTCGTCGCCCTGACCATCATCACCTTCATGACCACGGCCGCGGCGGAAACCCGGTCCTGGCGACACATTCCCGTCCCGGCACAGGTACGCCCACAGGCCGGACTCAACGAGGCCGTGGCGCTCGGGCCGGAGCGGGCCTGGGTGGTCGGTGCCGACGCCGTCGGCCGCGAGGCGCCGGGCTTCCCGCTGGTGCTGCGCTGGGACGGAACCACCTGGCAGCGCCAGAACCTGCCCGGGATCGGCTGGCAGGGAGAATTCCTGTCCGTCGCCGCGTCCTCACCGACCACCCTCTGGGCCGTCGGCCGCGACTCGACGGGCGGCGCGCGACTGCTGCGCTACAACGGCACTGCCTGGCGCGAGAGCCGGCCGCCGAGTGGTGTCCTGCTGACCCGGGTCGTCTCCGGTGGCGGCGAGACCTGGCTGATCGGCTCACGGGACGGCGCCCAGGCACTGCTGCGCTGGGACGGGCGGAGCTGGCGGGACGTACCGGTGCCGCCGGGGGCCGTGTACGGCCTGCACATCCTGGCGGCGGACGACGTCTGGGCCGCGGGCGAGACCAGCTCGGGTGCGGCGGTGTCGCACTGGGACGGGCAGACGTGGCAGCAGACGATCGTGGACGGGTTCCCGCGCTCGGCCGTGGGCAGCGTACTGGCGGTCTCGCCGACGGAGGTGTGGGCAGGTGGCACGGCCGGGTTCGTCGGAGGTCCGGTGGGCCGGCCGATCCCGCCGCTGCTGGTCCGCTTCGACGGACACGAGTGGAGCCACGTGACCGTGCCCACCGACTTCGGCGGCATCACGTCACTCGCGCCCACCACCTCCGGCGAGCTGGGCTGGGTCGCGGTGGCCCGCTCGCAGAAGTGGGGCCCGCCGGGCAGCACTCCACCGTGGGTTCCCGGACCGGACTTCCTCTCCTGGAACGGACAGTCGTTCGCCGAATACAGCGAACCGGCGGTGGCCGGGGAGGGAGACTCCAGAACGCTACGGCTGGCACCGGTGCCGGGCACGTCGACCGTGTGGTCGGTCGGCCGCGCCGACGGCCCCGAGGGCACCTTCGCCCCGCGCATCCTGCGGTTCGACTGAGATGACCGACGGAGTCGTGTCCGAAGGCCGTTGGGGAGGCTGGTAGTACATCGGGTGACGCGGCAGGAACACCGCCCCGGACCGGCCGCTTGGGGGCCGTCGAACGATGTCGGCGGCGCCAACTAAGCTCCCGCCCATGAGTGAGGCAGACGGAGGTCCCGGCAGACGAGTTGTCGACGGGCGCTTCGAGTTGGAGGCCCGCCTCGGCGGTGGCGGGATGGGCATGGTCTGGCGGGCCAGAGACCTGGTCCTGCACAGGCTGGTGGCGATCAAGGAGGTCCGCCCGCCGGACCGCGATCTCGCCGAGTACGACCCAGAGGCCGCACGGATGCTGCGTGAGCGCGTGCTGCGCGAGGCCAGGGCCCTGGCCCGGATCGACCATCCCAACGTCGTCACCATCCACCACATCGTCGACGGCGGCGAGGGCACCTACCCGTGGATCGTGATGGAGCTGGTCGGCGGCGGCTCGCTCGCCGACCGGCTGGCCCAGGGGCCGATGCCCCCGGCCGAGGCGGCGCGGATCGGCCGCGGAGTACTGGCCGCGCTGACCGCAGCGCACGACGCCGGAATCCAGCACCGGGACGTCAAGCCCGCCAATGTTCTGCTACGGCCGGACGGGCGCCCCGTCCTCACCGACTTCGGCATCGCCGCGATCCGCGAGACGACCAGCCTCACCGCCACCGGCTCCATCATCGGCACACCCGACTTCATGGCGCCAGAACGAATCTCGGGCCACGAGGGTGGACCCGCGTCCGACCTGTGGTCCCTGGCGATGATGCTCTACAACGCGGTCGAGGGCCACCACCCGCTGCGCCGGGGCAGCACCCTGGCCACCCTCGCCGCCGTGCTCCACGAGGACGTGCCGCCACCGGTGCGGGCCGGTCTTCTCGGCGACGTCCTGATGAGCGTGCTGGTACGGGACCCGGCAGCGCGGGCGTCCGCCGCTGTCCTGGACCGGAGACTCGCCGTGATCGAGTCGGAGCCGACGACCGGCCCGACGCCCCCGCGAGACGAACCCACCTCCTACCCCCTGGCGGCACCGTCCACGCCCACGGGCCCTTCGTACCCCGGCGCGCCTGCCACTCCCGCCGCCTTCGGACCTCCATCGGCCAACCCGATCCCAGGACCGACAGCACCTCAATCGGTGATCGCTCCTACCCGACCGCCACGCCGACGCGTCCCGGGCCGCCCCTTGCTGCTGAGCCTGTCGGGAACCTCGCTCGTCGGCGCCGTAGCCCTGCTGTGGTGGCTGCTGCCCCTGGACGGCGGCACCGCCGACCTGAACACGGGCGGCCCCTCGACGCCCTCGTCGTCCTCGTCGTCCTCGACACCCACGTCAGTCTCGACGGCCACGTCGGACTCGGCTTCCACCGGATCGGACTCGCAGGAGACCACGACCGGGAGCATGCTCACCCCGGCTAACATCCGCATTGCCATCAAGGCATTGGAGAGGGAGAGCGGCCGGAAGAGGTTCGGTGATTTCTCCGTCTACGACGACTACGTGACAGCCAGGATCATGGTCGACGGCAGCGACTCCGCGTTCGAGACGTACGACTACCGCCCGGGCACGGGTGCGGAGAAGAGCATCATCGACAGCACCCTGCCGAGTGGCGACAAACCCTTCGCCGTCGAGGACTTCAACTGGGACAGGATTCCCGCCCTCTTGGAAGAGGCAGAGAAGAAGCTGAACGTCAAGGACCCCGAGACCCGCTATGTGCTGGTGCGCCAACCCGACGTCTTCAACCCTTCGTTCGGACTGTCCGTCTACCTCTCGGACAAGTACAGCCGTTCCGGCTACCTGGAAACCGACATCAAGGGCAAAGTGACGGACGTGCACCCGGCGGAGGACTGACAGCTTGGTGCGGTCGCCCGTGTCTGCCGGCTGTCGAGTATCCGCTATGCTTGATCTTGAGCTGGTCGCCAGAACTCCTGGTTTCCGGTTGTGCGTTGGTGGTCCAAGGAAAGACGCCCCGCTTCCTGCGGGGAGATGCAGGTGCAAGGCCTGCCCGGCGCTCGACAACAGAGCCCGTCCCGGTACGTCCGGGACGGGCTCTGTGTATTTCCGGCCTTCTGGCTCCCTGGAGCGGCGTCCCGCTTTCCCGTGACACCACACATCTCGTGCGCGCCTGTGGCACTGTGGAGGTGCTGGCCCGTCGCTCTCCCCCGTAGCGGCGGGCCAGACCTCTGTCACGATCATCAGCGGCGCGGTGTCGGTCGGTTGTCGGGGGCTGTTGGTGCGATGTCGGTGGCTTGTCGGTAGGCGTTGGGATCTTTCCGGAGGAGGCCGGCCGGAGACCACCGGGCGGCCCGATCCCAAGGAGCCACCATGCACACACCCGTCACGATCATCGGCGCCGGACTCGGCGGACTCACGCTGGCCCGTGTCCTGCACGTCCACGGCATCCCGGTCTCGGTCTACGAGGCCGAGTCCTCCCCATCGGCGCGTATACAGGGCGGGATGCTCGACATCCACGACTACAACGGGCAGCTCGCCCTGGAGGCGGCCGGCCTGATGGACGAGTTCCGGGCCATCATCCTGGAGGGCCGTCAGGCGATGCGGGTCCTCGACCGGGACGGGACCGTCCTCTTCGAAGAGGGTGACGACGGCACCGGCGGACGCCCCGAGGTGCAGCGCAGCGAACTGCGCCGGATCCTGCTCGACTCACTCCCGGCCGGCACCGTCTGGTGGGGGCACAAGGCCGACGGCACCCGTGCCCTCGGCGACGGCCGCCACGAGGTGTCGTTCGCGGACGGCACCACCGTCGTCACCACTCTGCTGGTCGGCGCGGACGGCGCGTGGTCACGGGTGAGGCCGCTGCTGTCCAGCGCCACTCCCGAGTACGTCGGGACATCGTTCGTCGAGACCTACCTGTTCGACGCCGACACCCGGCACCCCGCCTGCGCGAAAGCGGTCGGCGGCGGTTCGATGATGGCGCCTTCGCCGGGCAAGGAGATCTTCGGCCACCGGGAAAGCGGCGACACCCTGCACACCTATGTGGCGCTGAGCAGGCCGCAGGAGTGGTTCGCCGCCATCGACTTCACCGATGCCGCCGCGGCCGCCGCACGGATCGCCCAGGAGTTCGACGGCTGGGCGCCCGAACTGACCGCACTGATCACCGACGGCGACACCGCTCCGGTCCTGCGCCCCCACTACACCCTGCCCACCGAACACCGGTGGGACCGGGCGCTGGGGGTGACCCTCCTCGGTGACGCCGCCCACCTCGCGGCCCCGAACGGCGAAGGAGCCAACCTGGCCATGCTCGACGGCGCCGAACTCGGCAAGGCCCTCGCCGCGCACCCCGACGACATCGAGGCCGCGCTCACGGCGTACGAACAGGCCATGTTCCCCCGCAGCGCCGAGGTCGCCATGTTCGAAGGTGCCGAGGTCCACAGCATCGACTCCGAGAACAACACGGCCCAGGGCCTGATCGCCGCGTTCACCCAGGGCAAGCAGACCCCGTGAGCCGTCGGCCGATGTTGCCACGGTGACTGCTGGCTGCCCCATTGCTCAAGTGCCGTCTCCGCTGCGTGACTTGCGCCGCTCGGGTTTCTCTCCGGGGCTGCCCGTCAGTCGTTCAGCGGGGTCGGCGTCTTGGCGCAGAGATACGGACGTGCCAGCAGTAGCCCGGTGCTGGTCAGGGCGATGCCGATGTAGACCGGTGCGAGGTGGGTGAAGCTGGTGTAGTGGATCACTGCGTGGACCACGACGGCGGGCAGGAAGCCGGCGGTCGCCGCCGCGGCCAGGGTCCAGAACACCCAGGCCTCACCCCGCCGCCAGCCCCACGCGCTGAGCAGGAGGATCGCCACCGCCGCGGACATCAGGGCGCCGCCGAAACCCGCACGGTCGTGGGCGATGAACGGCACGAGCCGGGGATTGACGGCTTCCAGCTTTTGCGCGCCGGTGCCCAGGAACGTCAGGTCTGTCGGCACGAAGACGCCGGTCAGACCGACCACGGAGATCACGGCTCCGCCGACGAACAGCCCGGCTCCCGTGACGATCAGGAGAAGCTGGCCGGTCAGCGCCCGTCGGCGCTCCTGCTCCGGCCCTTCGGGAGCCAGGCGCCAGCGGGGTGCGTGCGGGGTCCGGCGGACCCCGGCCACGAACATCGGGAACAGGACGAGGGCGGTGGCCGTGTGCAGGGGTTCCACGAAGCCGGTGGCCAGGAAGTAGAACAGGGTGGGGAAGCCGACGGCCCCCGAGAGCAGATACACCTCGCGGGCCCAGGGCCAACCGCGTCTGATTCCGCCCGCGGCGAGGCCGGTGTAGAGGGCGCCGATCGCCACCATCGTGCCGGCCATGGTGATCCGGTCGTGCTGGAGGAAGTGCACGAGGTGGTGGTTGGCGTGGTGCAGGTCGTGCAGCGTCATGCCGAGGTAGTCGTGGTCGTACCAGAGCAGTACCGGCCCGAGGGTGATCGCCGCGGCCCCGAGCCCGGCGCCCGTCATCCCGAGCCCGACGAGCAGCGCCCACCACCAGGCGGGCCAGCGGCGGGGATCGAGGCCGACGTCCCGTAGGCCTGGAGCGGGCACGGTCGGTGTGGCTGCCTCGGTGACCCGGGCGAACCAGCCGGGTCCGGACTCGACGAGCACCCCGGGCCGGGCGAGCACGACCGTGCCCGGCTTCTCGAGCGCGGCGGCCGCGGCGGTGACCGACGGGTCGGACACGCGGACCAGGTGCGGGTCGTCGCCGCTGGTGAACCCGTCGACATGGGGTTTGAGGGCGGCCTCGACCTCGGGGTCGCAGGCGCGGACGACCAGCGGGATCGTGCGGCCGACGGCGGCCTTGCGTACTGTCTCCGCGTCGGCCGCCGAGACGGGCGCCACCTCGACGACACCGGCGCCGAGCGGGGGCATGGCCTGTACCGCTTCGCGGGCGAGCGAGGGCGGGACGGAGATGCCGAGGCGGACCGTCACGGGTACGCCGACGATGTCGCCGGCGAGCTGCTGCGGCGGATGGCGGTGGCCGAACCCGCGGGCGATGAGTCGCGCACCGGCGGGACGGGAGCCGATCCGGGCGAGCAGTCCCAGTGCGGTGCGCTGTGAACGGCGTCGGCCGAGGACTGCGGAGGCCGCCCGGCGCAGCGGGTGATAGGTCCAGTCCGGCATCAGTGGGTCTCGCTCCGTGTCGCGGTCGTCGGGCCATCGGGTGCGGTCCAGCCGAGCACTGGCGTCATGGAACGCAGGGTCGCTCGCGTCGGGGTCAGCCGGGCGGCGGTGTCGCGCAGCAACACCGCCGGCGGCCACGACAGTTGGCCGAGCGCACCGAGCCGGGCGGAGCGGCGGGTGATGGCCTGGGTACGCGGGCGGCGCAGTAGGTCGTACGAGCGGAGCGCGGCGGTGACGTCCGGGGTGCTGTCGAGGCAGTGCGCGAGGGTGACCGCGTCCTCCAGCGCCTGGCAGGCGCCCTGGCCCAGGTTGGGGGTCATCGCATGGGCCGCGTCGCCCAGCAGCGCGATGCGGCCCTGTACGAAGGAGGGCAGGGGCGGCAGGTCGTACAGGTCGTGGCGGAGCACAGCGTCCGCGGGGACGGCGGCCAGCAGGGTGGGGACGGGATCCGGCCAGGATCCGAACCGGCGCAGCAGTTCGTCGTACTCGGAGGAGGCGGAGGCCGCTCCGGCCGGGAGCGACGCGGTCGCGAAGCAGTACATCCGCCCGCCCGGCAGCGCCGTGTAGCCGAACCTCTCCCCGCGGCCCCAGGTCGCCGCGCCCTCGGCGGGCGGCTGGGGGAGGGGCTCGGTGACCATGCGCCAGGCGGTGTAACCGGCGTACCTGGGTCCGGCCGCGTCGGGCCACAGGGCGCGCCGGACCACACTGCGCAGCCCGTCGGCGCCGATGACGAGGTCGGGCCGGGACCGACCCCCGCCGTGATCTACGACCGGGCGGTGGCCGTCGTCGTGGACCGCGGACACCTCGCTGCCCGGCCGCAGGCTGTCGGCGGGCAGCGCCTGGGTGAGCGCCCGCAACAGGTCGGCGCGGTGCAGGACCATCAGGGGGTGGCCGAAGCGGCGTGCCAGTTCCGCGTTGTCCGTACGGGAGAGCCACCGGCCCCGGAGGTCGCGTACGCCACCCGCGGCCTCGACCGCGCCCAGTGCCGAGACGGCGTCGGCCAGGCCGAGCACCTCGAGCGCGCGCAGCGCGTTCGGCCACAGGGAGATGCCGGCGCCGATCTCGGCGAACTCCGGAGCCCGTTCCAGCACCTCGACACGCCAGCCCCGGCGATGCAGGGCGATGGCCGCCGCGAGCCCGCCGATGCCGCCGCCGACGATGGTCGCAGCGCGCTGCGGCATGGTTCCTCGCTCTGTACTTAAGGGGCACTGCCCCCGCTCTGGTGTCCGTCGAACCGGTGCCCGATTGGTATGCGCCGCGACGCAGATCCGGCTGAGCAGCGCCTCATAGCAACATGTCGACAGACGCCTGTCAACGTGCGTCCCGTGCCCTTGATGCGGCGCCGGGAGCTGGCTCATCAACAGTGCCCTGCCCTGGATATTCGAGTGAGCGGACGGACTGGGCTGCGTAGGGTGACGCGCGTGGACCCAGCTGACTTTTACACCGGCATCGTCGCAGAGCTCTACGGACCGCTGAAGTCCTTCTCCCAGGACCCCGAGCCCTATGCGGCCTTCGTTCAGCGAGCCGGCATGCCGGCACTGGAGCTGGGGTGCGGCGACGGTGATCCTCTGCTCGAACTGCGCCGACGCGGTCTGGAAGTCGACGGCGTGGACTCCTCGGCGGACATGCTTGACCGTCTGCGTCGCCGGGCCGACGAGGAAGGCATCCGTGCGACCGTGTTCCACCAGCGGATGGAGGCTTTGCAACTGTCCCGCCGCTACCGGGCGATCTTCCTCGCCGGACCGACCTTCACCCTGCTCCCCGACGACGACGCGGCGCTGGCCGCCCTGCGCGGCATCCGCGCTCACCTGGCGGAGGGTGGCACCGCCCTGGTGCCGCTGTTCACCCCCGCACCGACACCGGCCGAACAGATCGGCCGCGTCCGCACGGCTGCCGCACCCGACGGCGCTGAGCTTCGCGTGTCCGTCGTCGCCGAACAACGCGACGAGACAGCTCGGACACAGACGACGCTTCTGCGCTACGAACGCCACCATCGTTCGGACAGCAGTGTCGTGGAACGCCCGTGGATCTTGCATTGGTACACCGGGGACCAGTTCGAGAAGCTGGCCACGGCGGCCGGCCTGACCGTGACCGCGGTCACCTACCCTGACGGCAAGCCCGCCCCGGCCGGTGACACCGGCCTGCTGCACTTCCGGCTGCAAGCCGGCTGACCAGGCCGTCACCCTGGGGCGCCCTTCGCGCGGTCAGCCGTCAGCGGCGCGTTCTGCGGGGGCCGGGAGGTCCGGCCCACGTCCGTCAGTACCATCACCGTGCGAGTGCGCCACCTGTCCCCCCATGCGCCGACGAACAGCGAGAGCAACAGGATCGGCGCCTGACCCACCGCACGCAGGATGCCCAGCTCGGTCGCACCGGCGTGCAGCGTCAGGACGGCGAAGAGCGGAAGCACCACCAGGCCTGTGTGTTCCCCGAGTTGGGAGGCGGTCTGCCCCACCCAGAGTCTGCGGAAGTCGCTGTCCCGCCACAGACTGGACGGAACGGGTCGACCGGAATCGGACACAGCGGAGGAAGCGGACGGCACGGGGATCCCTCGGGTCGCCGACAACGAGGCCTGCCACCGGGCACCCGACAGGTACACCGACGGTCCAGGCAGGAGAAGGTTCGCTGTGCCGCAACATCAAGGGCAGCACGCGATGACGGGCCGGTGACGGCCTACGACGTCAACGCGCGCTCGGAAGACCGACCATCTCTCAACTCCTCGTGGGCGACTCGCTGCACCCAGACGCTAGCTGTCGCCGGCCCGGCGCGAAAGGCGGTTTCGCCTGCCTCTCGCGCCGGGCCGGCGACGGCCTACTGGACGAGCTCCCAGTCCTGCGAGCCGTCCGTGGCCGCGGTCTGCAAGGTCAGAGGTGCTCCGTCGGAGGCGCCGGTCAGGTACAGGTTCGTGTTCTTGGCCGACTGCAGTTTGTAGAACCCGTCACTGGTCCTGATCAGGTTCCAGCTGCCGGTGGCGCTGTTGTCGACCCATTGGCCGATCCGTTGGCCGGCCGTCGCGTTGCCCGTCCAGATGGCCGCCGCGCGGCCGCCCGACTTGTTGAGCAGGGTCGTGCCGCCGTTCGGTTCGGTCACCACATGCCAGTACTGGGTGTCCGGGTTGGCCGCCGCGCCGGGGTCCTCCAGGACGACGTCGGGAACGTCGCCGTTGCCGAGGTTCGCGTCGTTGCTGTTGTTCCCGGTACCGATCACCTGGTCGGTCTTGCGGTTGACCAACTGGTAGTAGGCGCCGGCTGATTGGCCGAGGTCGACCTCGGCGTAGGCGATCGTCGAGGTGCCCTGGTTGTTGAGGATCGCGATGCGGCCGGTGCCCTCGACGTACTGCAGGTTGCGGCTGTAACCGGCCGGTGAGGTCGTCTGGTACTCCTTCCATGTGCCGTCGCTGCGTCCGCTCTCGTTGACCCAGACGTTGCCGCTCGCGGCCGCGTTGTAGACCAGGCGCCCGCCGGGCAGCCTGATGATCACCGGACTGCCGTTTCTGGCGAGCGGACGGGAGCCGGAGTCGACCGGCAGGGAGGCGACGTCCGTGCCGGTGGCGGAACCGCGGTAGAACTCCAACGGGTTGTCGGCGACCACGTACCTGGTGTTGGCTCCGCCGCCCCAGTACTCGAAGGGGAGCATCCACTTGCCGTCCGTCGTGCGCACGACGTTCGCCATGCCCGGCCGTCCGCCGCCGATCTCCGTCTTGCCGCCTCCCATGTTCTGGGTCAGTCCGGCGACGTCGACAACGGGGGCGCTCCACTGCGCACCACGACCGTCCCAGGTCCTGTGGGCGAGGATCTGGCCCAGGGAGTCCGTGGCCGTGTCGTTGGCGGGGTCCAGTATCGGGACTCCGGTGCTCGCGTTGAAACCGGTGTAGTCGTTCTCGTCGGAGTAGTAGCAGACGAGTTGGCCCTTGTAGACCATCAGGTACGGCTCCCACAGGGGATCCACCTGCTTGTTCGTGTTCGCGGCGGCGATGTTCTGCCCGGTCGCGCCCGCACTGCCGCCCTGCCAGCCGCCGGTCGCGACGATGTTGAGGACCTTCCACGTCGCACCTTCGTCGGTGCTGGAGTACAGGGCTATCGCCAGGTCCCTGCGGTCTCCGTCGTTGGTCGGCGTCCAGTTCGGGTCGGCCGCTTTGTGCTCCTTGTAGTAGTAGTCGTCGCCCGACACGACGCTTGCGAGGAGCAGCGTGCCCTGCTTCAGGTTCCCGACGTCCTGCGGAAGCGTGTAGAGGTACGGGTTCGTCCAATTGCTCGTGTACTTCGCGTACTTGGAGTCGCTGGAGAGGTACGCGGGAGCCTTGACCTCCGACAGCGGCTGCCACGACGTGCCGTGGTCGTCGCTCTTGTACACGGGGAGCGTCTGTCTGTCGGCGCTGCCCGTCGCCGACACGACCGTGGACTTCTCGAACGACGCGACCAGACGCCCGCTCGGCAGCTGCGCCGACTTCGGGTAGACCGCGCAGTTGCCCCGCCCCTTCAGACACGGTTCACTGCCGAGCTGGTAGAGGATCCCGCCCGTCGGGTTGTACGCCTGCGCACTGGAGGCGGGTATCGCCAGCATCGCTGATGCCGCGACGAAGGTTCCCAGCGCTTTTCCTGCTCTTCTTCTGTGCATTGCCCCTCCTCGGGGGATGACCACGGTGGTGCCGGTAAGAGGTCGGATCAGGAGGCGAGTACGCGGACGTCCCAGGCGCCGAGCTCCAGCGCCGTGCCCGCGGGGAGGGAGGCGCCGGTCAGGGCGTCGGAGAGGTCCACCGGGGTCTGGACGCGGGTGGGCTCCCAGCTCCAGTTGTGGACGATGTGGACGCGGCGTCCGTCGGGTGAGGTGCCGGTCGTGGCGGTGACGGATTCCGGGAGGTCCGTCCACGCGTCACGGGGCGCCGGTGTCATCCAGGCGGCCAGCGCCCGGGCGAGGTCGCGGCCGGGGACGGTGCCGACGGTGGTGACGCGGCCCTCACCGTGGCGGCGGGTGGTGACGGCGGGCCAGCGGCCGAAGTGGGGGTGGTCGTACTCGACGAGGACGTCGGCGTCGGTGACGGTCAGGCCTTCCGCCCAGTGGGTCGCCGTCGCGCCCTCGGGCAGGTCCAGCGGACCGCCGGACGCCGAGCGCACGGGGACCTCTCGTACGAGGTTGCTGAACTCGTCGTACTGCACCCCCGCGGCGTCGACCAGCCGTCCGGGCGCCGGCTCGTGTCGGGCCCGCGCCTCGTGGTCGGCGTAGCCGGTGCGCGGGCCGAGGATCAGGTGGCCGCCGGCTTGCGCGTAGGCGGCGAGCCAGTCGAGTGTCGAGTCGGCGGCGATGTACAGCGCCGGGACGACGAGGACGGGGTGGCGCTGGGCGGCTTCCTGCGGCGTCATTCCCTCCCGTTCGCCGCGCGGGTCGTGCAGCTGGCGGGCGTGGACGATACGGACCTGGCGGCCGGCGTCGAAGGCGCCGCGGTAGAAGGGGTCGAAGATGCGGTGGTAGGCGGTCGGGTCGGGCTCGCCGTCCGGCTTGGCCAGCGGCGGGTACTTCTCCATCAGCCACTTGCTCGGCGTCGAGTACACCATCGTGATGTCGGCGTCCGGTTCGAGCCCGGCCACCAACGGGCCCGCGGCATCGAACTCCGCGCCCAGCCGGGCCAGTTCCGTGTAAGTGCGGCCGGGCTGCCCGGTGTGGGGCAGGATGCCGCCCCAGTAGGTCTCCGCGCCGAAGTGCAGCGTGTGCCAGTGCCAGTACTCGATCATCCGGGCCCCGCGCCCGACCAGCGCCCAGGCGGCCTGACGCCACTGGCCGTCATAGGCGGGGCGGTTGTCCCACGGCATGCCGATCGAGCCGGCGTTGGTCTCGGTGACCAGGAAGGGCTCCTGGCGGGAGGAGAACATCCAGTCCGCGGTCTGGTACAACGCCCAGACGCCGGTGGTCTGCCAGCCCTGCTCGAGACCGTCGGGCGTGGGGTCGGGCAGCAGCAGATCGTCCTGCATGCCGTAGTACGCGTTGCCGGTGGCGATGTCGAGCCGGTCCGTCAGCTCGTCGTCCTCCACCCCGGGGCGCTTGTAGGAGATGCAGGTGGTGACGAACTGCTCGGGCCGGGCGTACTCGCGGACGAGGTCGGCCTGCCAGCCGATGAACTCGGTGACCTGCCGGGCCTGGAACTCCCGCCAGGCGACGTCGTACTGCGGCTGGGCGTTGCCGTCCGGGGTCCACAGGTCGGCCCAGGTCGACAGCCGGTGCGACCAATAGACCAGTCCCCACTCACGGTTGAGGGTCTCGACGTCGCCGTACTTGGCGCGCAGGTGGTCGGTGAAGCGCTGGAAGACGCCGTGGTTGTGGAAGAGCTCCAGGCCGGGTTCGTTGTCGACCTGGAAGCCGATGACCGCGGGGTGGTCGACGTACCGGGCGACGATCTTGCGGATGATCCGCTCGGCGTGGAAGCGGAACGCGGGGTGGGTGAAGTCGACTTCCTGGCGGGCACCCCAGCCGATGCGCTCGCCGGTGCGCCGCTCGCCGGTGATCTCGGGGTACTGGCGGGCGAGCCACGGCGGGACGGCGTACGTCGGGGTGCCGAGGACGACGGAGATGCCCCGCTCGTGGGCGCCGTCGAGGACCGGCTGGAGCCAGTCGAGGTCGAACCGTCCGTTTTCCGGTTCCCAGGTCGACCACACCGACTCACCGACCCGGATGACCGTGACATGCGCCTCGGACATCAGGCCCAGGTCGGTCTTGAGACGTTCGTCGGGGCGCTCGTACGGCTGGTACTCGTGGTAGTACGCGGCGCCGAAGAGGACGCGGGCAGGCAGAGCCGCCATGAAGGAAACCTCCGGGGAAGGGGGAGTGGTACGAGGGTCGCGGGCCCTACTGCTTGACGCCGCCGGCGGCCAGGCCGCTCTGCCAGTACCGCTGCAGGAGCAGGAAGGCCACGACGAGGGGCAGGATCGAGATCAGGGAGCCGGTCACGACGAGCGCGAGCATGTCGCTGCTGGAGCCGGCCCCGCCGTTCTGTGCCTGGGCGGCCCAGGAGGACAGGCCGACCGTGATCGGGTACAGATCCGGGTCGTTGAGCATGATCAGCGGCAGGAAGTAGTTGTTCCAGGTCGCCACCAGCGTGAACAGCAGCACCGTCACCAGGCCCGGCGCGAGCAGTCGCAGGGCGATGGTGAAGAAGATCCGTGCTTCCCCGGCGCCGTCGATGCGGGCCGCTTCCAGGATGCTGTCGGGTACGGCGTCCTGGGCGTAGACGCGCATGAGGTAGAGGCCGAACGGGTTGACCAGGGAGGGCAGGATGATCGCCCAGGGGGTGTTGACCAGGCCCGCCTCCGCGAAGAGCAGATAGGTCGGGATCGCCAGGGCGGTGGTCGGGACCATGACGGCGCCGAGGACCAGGTTGAAACCGAACCGGTCGCCGCGGAAACGGAACTTGGCGAAGCCGTACCCGGCCGCGGCCGCGAGCAGGGCGGCACCGACGGAGCTCACCACGGCGTACATCACCGTGTTGAGCAGCCAGTGCACGAAGACCCCGTCGTCCTGGGTGAAGGTCGCCTTGATGTTCGCCGGCAGCTGCGGGGCGTCCGAGAACCACAGGCCGAAGCTGTTGAACAGGTCCTGGGTGCTCTTGGTCGAGGCGATCAGCAGCCAGAACAGGGGGAGGAGGAAGTAGGCCAGGGCGGCCAGCATGGCGATCGTCAGCGGGGTACTACGGCGCCCCGAGGACGGCTTACGCCGGCTGCGGGTCGCGGACCTCCGGCCCTTGGGCGGGGCGCTCGTGGTCCCCGGGGGCAGGGCGGTGGTGGTCGTCACGGGGTCCTCCTGCGGTTCGCGGTGAGCAGGATGGCGTAGGAGGCGATCACGATGACGAGGCCGAGAAGGAAGGACACCGTGGCCGCGTAGTTGACCTGCTGGCCGGTGAAGGCGAGGGAGTAGGCGTAGAGGTTGGCGGTGTAGGAGCTGCTGATGACGTCCGGGGCGACCTTCATCAGCAGGTTCGGTTCGTTGAAGAGCTGGAAGCTGCCGATGACGGAGAACAGCAGGGTGAGCATCAACGCCGGCTTGAGAGCGGGGAGTTTGACGGACCAGGCGATGCGCCAGGCGCCGGCGCCGTCCATGGCGGCCGCTTCGTACAGCTCGGTGGGGATGGTGCGCAGGGCGGCGTACAGGATGATCATGTTGTAGCCGACGAACTCCCAGGTCACGATGTTCGCGAGGCTGCCGAGCATCCAGCCCTCGCTGAGGAACTGCGGCACCGGCAGGTCCAGGTCCCGGCTCAGCTGGGCGAACGGGCCGAAGTCCGGGCCGTACAGATAGCCCCACATGAGCGCGGCGACCACGCTGGGCACCGCGTACGGCACGAAGATGCCCAGCCGGATCACCCGGGCCAGCCGCAGCAGTCCGCTGTCGAGCGCGAGGGCGAACAGCAGGGCGAGCAGCAGCATCACCGGGACCTGGATCACGAAGAACAGCGCGACGCGTCCGACGCCATGGATGAGCTGCGGGTCCTGGACGGCCTTGACGTAGTTGTCCAGCCCGACGAACGCCGTGCCGCCGATGAGGCGTTCCTGGAAGAGGCTGAGGTAGGCGGCGTAGCCGAGCGGGGCGAGGAAGAGCAGGAGGAAGAGCACCATGAACGGTGCGACGAACAGCGGCCCTGCCGTACGGCGCCTGCCCTTGGCGGGGGCGGCGGTGGTGGCAGCCATCTCAGCTCCCCTTGACGGTGAAGCCCTGGCCCTTGGCGTACGTCGTCAGTCGCGACTGCCATGTGCCCAGCGCGCGGACGGTGTCGGTCCTGTCGGCGAGGGACTTGCCGACCGTCTCTGTCCAGTCGGTGGCCGCCTGGTCGAGGAACGGCGGCCACTGGAAGGAGGAGTTGACCGTGGAACTGATGTCGGCGAACAGCTGGTTGACCTTCTGGCCGCCGTAGAACGACGGCGCCTGGCCGACGAACTCGGCGTCCGTGAGCAGGGCCTTGGTCGCCGGGAAGAAGAACTGCTCGGTGGCGAACATACGAGCGCTGGCCGGGTCGGAGTTCAGGAACTTCGCGAACTCGGCTGCCACGATGGGGCTCTTGGTCGAGCGGATGACCGCGGTGGTCGAGCCGCCCCAGTTGCCCGAACTGGGCTTGGCGGAGTCCCACTGCGGCAGCGGGGCCGCCCGCCACTTGCCCGCGGTGGCCTTGGCGGAGCCGGAGAGGAAGACGGGCCCCCAGGCCGCGGTGAGCCAGGTGGCGTACTTGCCCTTGTTGAGAGCCGCGTACCAGGCGTCGGTGAAGTCCGGCTCTACACCGATGACTCCCTCCTTCGCGAGCCCGCCCCAGTACTCGCCGAGCTTGCGGGAGACGGCGTCGTCGACGCTGATGGCGATGTCGCTCTTGCCGGAGGTCACATAGGGCTTGGCGCCCGCCTGCCACTGCAGGCCGTGCCAGGCCGCGGGCTGGTTCGCCGCGAGGTTGGTGAGGTAGACGTCGGGGTCGGCCTTGTGGAGCTGGCGGGCCGCCGCGGCGAACTCGTCCCAGGTCCCCGGGACTTCGATGCCGTGCTGGTCGAAGATGTCCTTGCGGTACAGCATGCCCATCGGGCCGGTGTCCTGGGGGATCGCCCAGATCTCACCCTCGCTGCCGCTGACCTGGCCCCAAGTCCAGTCGACGAACTGGCCCTTGAGGGCGGAGGCACCGTAAGGGCGCAGGTCCAGGAGACTGTTGGTGATCGTGAAGGTCGGGATGGCCTGGTACTCGATCTGCACCATGTCCGGGGCGCCGCTTCCGGCCTTCAGCGCTGTACGCAACTTGGTGTACTGCGGGGTGCCCTGGCCGGCGTTGACGATCTTGACCTTGACGGCCGGGTACTTCTTCTCGAAGAGGGCGACCTCCTTGGCGATGTTCGGGACCCAGGTCCAGAACGTCAGCTCGGTCGGCGTCTTCATCGCCTTGTCGATGTCGGCCTGGCTGACCGGTTTAGCGGCCGCGGAGGAACCGCCGGAGTCACCGCCGCCGCACGCCGTGAGGGCGGCGCCGAGCGACAGGGCGCCCGTCGCGGTGAGGAACAGACGACGGTTCATGGAGGAGGAGCTGGCGAAGGATCCGGATGTGGGCATGGTGAACTCCCGCCGATGGCGAAGGGACAGCACGCCGGGGGAGGGCGTGCGGAATGGGGGTGCTGAGGGCGAATACAGGTGTGGGCGCGACGATCTGGACGTCGAAGCCGACGGGTTCGGGAAGCGCGGTTGCGTGGGCTGCGCCCGTGTACGGCACGCAGGTGTGTGCGGGGAGGGCCGCAGCGCGCTGCGGCCATGCGGCTCGAGAGTCGCTGGGCGGAGGGGGAATGCGCGCGTCGTCCGGGTGGCGGGGTCGTCCGCAGTGGCGGGGACGCGGTCGGGCTGGGCAGGGGCTGAGCTACGGCCGGTACGACCGCCCAGGCCCTGGGCATGCGCCGGGTCCGGGCTCTGGAGCCCGAACTGATCGGTGCCGTTCAGCGGCGGGTGGACGAGCCTTTCTCAGGGAGCGAGTGAGCGGACACCTCTCCAGGGGATCGGGAGGCGCTATGTCGTCGGCGTCCCGGTGGCGTCCGGGGCGGCGGGGGCTGGGTCGAAGCACGCACGATGAGGTCGACCGGCGGATCGCTCGCCGGCAGAGCCTCGGCCTGCGGGTTGTCGATGGCGTGCACGAGTCGCTTGAGCCCCTCCTGCGCCACCGTGTCGAACGGCTGTCGCACCGTGGTCAGTGGAGGAGTCACATAGGCGGCGACCGGGATGTCGTCGAAGCCGACGACGCTGACGTCCTGCGGCACACTCCGGCCGGCTTCCGCCAGAGCCCGGATCAGACCGATCGCCATGTCGTCGTTGGCGGCGAACACCGCCGTCACCTCGGGGTCGGCGGCCAGCTCCCGGCCCGCCGCGTAGCCGGAGGCGGCCGACCAGTCGCCCTCGATGACCGGCGGCTCGTCCCTGCCGTGTGCGGCCAGTGCCGACCGCCATCCCTCGAGACGGTCCTTGGCGGCGTACCACCGCTGGGGGCCGGCGAGGTGGTGGACCGTCGAGTGCCCCAGGTCCAGCAGATGCTCGACGACCGCCCGTGCCATCCGGTCGGCGCCGCGTCCCCCGAACAACACCGTGGAGGCCGCCAAGGGCTGCGGCGCGCCGAGAACCAGAATCGGCACGTCGACGCGGAGGGGTTCGGCTTCGCCGCCACCCGGCTCGTCGATCGGCTCGGAGATGACGATGCCGTCCACGCCCTGGTCGAGGAGCGAGCCGACGGCGCCGGCGAGGCCCGCCGGGTCGCCTTCCATCGTGTTGACCACGCGGAGCGCGTAGCCGGTGTCCCGGACGACCCGCTCCACACCCATGAGCAGTGAGGCGGGACCGTACAGGGCCGTGCCCAGGGTCACCACGCCGATCGAGCGGGTCCGCCCGGAGGCCAGTGCCCGGGCGGCGTTGTTGCGCCGGTAGCCGAGCTGTTCGGCGGCGCCGAGGACGCGTCGGCGTACGTCGGCGGAGACGTACGGCTCGTCGTTGAAGACCCTCGACACCGTTTTCTGCGAGACGCCGGCCACCCGGGCCACGTCCACACTGCGCGGCGCGCCGGGGCTTCCGTCCCGTCCAGTCCCTCGCGTCATGACGTCTCCCGATGGCCGCACGATCGAGCCCGATCCAGCCGGACGCCGTTCGTCTGACTGCGCGGTCATGTCTACGCAGTCATACGGTGGCCGTCAAGAGCTCGGAACGTATCCGTAACGTTCCGCCGGAGCCGGGCCGCCGACAGGATCGGGGCCGGGGCGGCGGACAACCGGCGCCGACGGTGGCGTGGGGCGACCTGTCACCCCCTGGAACGCCGACTTCCGGCATGGCACGGTCTGGTATGAGACGGGGACTCTGACCAGGCCTGATGTCGATGGAAGAGCGTCTTACGCCAACGGGAGCCCTCGCGCCTCGACCTGGTCAGGCCCGCCCGTCACCTGTCGGCGTGCGGGGAGACCGGGGTAGTTCCACGCTGACGCTGATCCCGCCCGCGGAGCGCGGGGTGAGCGTGAGTGTTCCGTCGTGCGCTTGGGTGATGGTGTTGACGATGGCCAGGCCGAGGCCGACGCCTGCGTGATCGGTGTGGATGCGTTCCGTGCCGCGCCGGAACGGTGCGGTGAGCGTGGAGACCACCTGTGGGGTGAGCTTCTCGCCGGTGTTCTCGACCGTGAGCACCACGGTCTCGGTGCGGACGCTGGTGTTCACCGACACGGTGCCCTGTCCCGGCAGGTTGTGGACGATCGCGTTGTGTACGAGGTTCATGCTCAGCTGTAGCAGCAGCGCGTGTGAGCCGTCGGTGGGGGCGATGTCGCCGGAGGTCTCGATGGTGACGCCGAGCTTTTCTGCCAGGGGGAGGAGGGTCTCGGTGGCTTCTTCCGCCAGGAGGGACAGGTCGACGTGTTCTCGGGTGAAGGAGCGCTGGCCGGCGCGGCTGAGCAGGAGCAGCGCCTCGGTGAGGTCGATCGCTCGGGTGTTGACGGCGTGGAGGCGCTCGATGATCTCGCCGGTGTCGCGTGCCGGATCGGTGCGGGCCACGTCGAGAAGCGACTTCGTGATCGCGAGCGGGGTGCGCAACTCGTGAGAGGCGTTGGCTGCGAATCTGCGCTGTTCGGCGACGTGTTCCTCCAGGCGGGCGAGCATGGTGTCGAAGGCGTCGGCGAGCTCGCGGAACTCGTCCTTGCGGCCCGGCAGCAGAACCCGGTGGGAGAGCGATCCGGTCGAGGCCAGGCGGGTTGCTTCGGTGATGCGGGTCAGCGGGGCGAGCATCCGGCCGGCGAGGAGCCACCCTCCCACGAGACCGAACACCAGCAGGAACGCCAGCACCGCGACCGCCCTCGGAGCGAAGATGTGCAGAAGGACGGACCGGATGGGAAAGACACCGCCTGTGGGCCTGTCGTCGGGGTTGTAGAGCATCGCGCGGTCGGGGACGTAACGGAGGAGGAAGACCCACACCGCCGTGAGCAGCAGGGCGCCGGCGACCATGAGGAATCCGGCGTAGCTGAGGGTGAGCTTGAGGCGAACGCTCACACCAGGCGCTCTATCCATGCTCCCGCCCCTCGTGTCCGGCCTCCGGCTGGGCGTCGATGCGATAGCCGACGCCTGGCACGGTGGCGATGATCCAGGGTTCGCCGAGACGCTTGCGCAGTGCCGAGACGGTGATGCGCACGGCGTTGGTGAACGGGTCGGCGTTCTCGTCCCAAGCGCGTTCCAGGAGTTCTTCGGCGCTGACGACACCGCCGTCGGCGGCGACGAGGACTTCGAGCACCGCGAACTGCTTCCTGGTCAGCGCGACATAGCGGCCGTCGCGGTAGACCTCTCGGCGGAACGCGTTGAGCCGCAGCCCCGCGATCTCCTGCACGGGAGGCCTGTTGTGGGCACGTCTGCGGTCCAGCGCTCTGAGCCTGAGCGCGAGTTCCTGGAGTGCGAAGGGCTTGGTGAGGTAGTCGTCGGCGCCGAGTTCGAAGCCGGAGGCCTTGTCGTCGAGTCGGTCGGCCGCGGTGAGCATGAGGATGGGCATGCCGCTGCCGGAGGCGACGATGCGTTTGGCGATCTCGTCACCGGACGGTCCGGGGACGTCACGGTCGAGGACGGCGATGTCGTAGGTGTTGATGCTCAGCAGTTCCAGCGCGGTGTCGCCGTCACCTGCGAGGTCGGCCGCGATCGCTTCCAGACGCAGGCCGTCACGGATGGCCTCAGCCAGATAGGGCTCGTCCTCGACAATCAGCACACGCATGCTCCGAGGCTACGAGTCGGCGCCTATCGTCGGCATATCGAAAACCGCATACGTGCCGACAACACCGTGCTGCCTTGACTGTCGGTATGACGCGAACCCCACCATCAGCACGAACACGGACCCACCGGATGCGATGGTTCCTTGTCGTCGGCCTGTTCGTCGCCTTGGCGGGGCTCACCGCGGCCCTCGGCCACCAGGTGACGAAGTCCTCGTCATCCTCGCCCCCCTTACCCCCCTCGACCGCATCACTCACGAGTCCTCATCGCAGTGAGCACCGTGGTGCGCTCGGCGAGGCCGGCGGTGTCGTCCCCGACGGCGTGACGGTCTTCGACGACGCGATTCCGGCCGTGACCAACCTCGATCCGGATCTGCTCAAGGCTCTCCGCGAGGCTGCGACGGCTGCCGCCGACGACGGCGTGGCGTTCTACGTCAACAGCGGCTGGCGTTCCCCCGAGTACCAGGATCAGCTTCTTCGTGAGGCGGTCTCGGAGTACGGATCCGAAGAGGAAGCCGCCCGATGGGTGGCCACCGCCGCGACATCTCCCCATGTGTCGGGGGACGCGGTCGACATCGGGCGCTCCGATGCGTCGGCGTGGCTGTCCACGCACGGCGCCGAGTACGGGCTGTGCCAGATCTACGAGAACGAACCCTGGCATTACGAACTGCGTACCGAGGCGATCGACCGGGATTGCCCCCGCATGTATGCCGACCCCACCCAGGACCCCAGGATGCAGCAGTGACCAGCAGTGAGCGAGGACAGACGATGGCGCAGGTGGACACCGCGGAGCCCGGACAGGGCGGCTCCGGCAGCCAGGGAGCCGACACCGGTACCCGACCCGCGGGCATCCGCCGGGCCCCCGGCACCGGGACCTGGCGCGCGGCCATCCACCGGGCGATCCGCATCAGCTCCCGGCCGGAGCCGTGGAAGCGCGGCCTGGTGCTCGCGGCGTCGGCGCTGCTGCTGGGCCTCCTCATGCTGCTGCACGCGAAGATCCCGAACCGGACCGGGGGCCTCGGCAGCCTCGGCAGTCTCGTGGAGACCTTCCTGCCGTGGTTCGGCCTGTTCATCCCGGTGCTGCTGGCCGCGGCGCTGTGGCGTCGCTCCGCCTCGGCGATGGTCGCGCTGCTGCTGCCGGTCATGGTCTGGCTGAACCTCTTCGGCGGGCTGCTCGGCGACAAGTCCCACGCGGGCGGTGACCTCACCGTGGCCAGCCATAATGTCGGCGCCGACAACCCCGACCCGGCCGGCACCGCCCGCGACCTGGCCGCCTCCGGCGCGGACGTGCTGGCGCTGGTGGAGCTGACCGCGCAGGACCGGGGCATCTACGAGAAGGGGCTGGCGAAGACGTACCCGTTCCACACGGTCCAGGGCACGGTCGGGCTGTGGAGCAAGCTGCCGTTGTCGGACACCCGGGCGGTCGACACCGAGATGGACGCCGGGCCGCTGGGCGACGCCAAGCCGGACGACGTCAAGATGGCCTACAACCGGGCACTGCGCACCACCGTCGCCACGGACAACGGGCCCCTCGCCGTGTACGTCGCCCACCTGGGGTCCGTACGCGTGACTCCCAGGACAGGCTTCTGGACGGACTCGCGGGACAGAAACGCGCAGGCCCTCGCCAAGGCCGTCGCCGCCGAGCAGAACGAGCGCGTGGTGCTGCTCGGCGACCTGAACGGCACCACGGACGACCGCGCGCTCACCGGCATCACCTCGCAGCTGCGCTCGACACAGGACACGGCCGGGGACGGCTTCGGCTTCACCTGGCCGGCGAAGTTCCCGGTGGCACGCATCGACCAGATCCTGGTCCGCGGCGTGGAGCCGGACAGCTCGTGGGTCCTGCCGGCCACCGGCAGCGACCATCTGCCGGTGGCGGCCGGAATCAGCTGGTGAACGTCGAGACAGCGGTTCGGTCGTTCGACGAGGCGGATTGCCACAGGGCGGTCGAGAGCCATGCCAGGACGATGCCGACGACGATGTGCAGGGCGCTCGTCAGCACGGAATCGGGCAGCGCGATCAGAAACGCGAACAGGGGCAGTGCGACGGCGTACCCCCACGCCGCAACCCTCGGCACCGTGCGGGCACGGATCAGCGCCGCCCCGAACAGCGCGCAGCCCACAGCGAAGACGACCGCTGAACCGAGGAGGGCCGGAACGGTGGGACCCGTCAGTTCCGCTTCGATGACGTCGTCGTCCAGGTAGTAGAGCACCAGGTTCGCGGCGAACGCGGCCCCGCCGAACAGGCCGAGGCCGATGAGGTTCACGAGATAGGCGATTTCTCCGAAACGCCCGGTGACAGGGGTCTGCCACTGGTGGAGCGCGGTGAGGAACGGCAGAGCCAATGCGGGGGAGAGGGCGAGGAGGAGGCTGGTCACGGCGGTTTCGCCGGTGAACGCCTCGACGGCGGCGGGCAGTGCGATGAGCAGGCCGGACAGCACCCCGCACAGGGCGCCGAAGCGGGGGAGCCGGGCGGGGGCGGGCACAGAGTCGAACGCTGAGGACATGATGGCCAACTCCGGTGTGTCGAAGGGCAGGTCAGGCCGAAACCGTAGGAAGTGAGCAGCCGGTCCAGGCAGGTGTCGAGCGGCGACATCCGAAGCTGGAGGTCATCGGCGCCCGCGGTCGTGGGAGTGCCGTTCGGCATGTGCCGTTCGTCCACACTTCGCGGCTCCCGGCCGGAGTTCTCCCGTCGGTGTCGCCTGGCCTGCGCGTCAGGCCTAGCCTGGGCGGTGGCGTCGGGGGTGGGGGTGTGCATGTCGGCGTATGTGCCCGTGCCGTGGGTGTCACCGCTGCTGTACGGCGCGGTCTTCGTCGGCGCCGTCTACTACCTGGCGGCGGATCTGGGCGCCGGCCCCGGGCTGTTGTCCTGGCGCACGGCCGCCTTCGTCGCCGGGCTCGCCGCCCTGTGCGCGCTGGACGTGGCGGGGCGCCGACGGAACCTGCCGCGGGTGCCGCTGCTGCTCGCGCGGTGCGGGCTGACAGGTGCGGTGGTCGCCGCAGATGCCTCGGAACTGTCCCAAGTGCTGTTCGTGCTCCTGCCGTTCACCGCATACTTCGCGTTCGGCCGCACGACGGCGCTCGTACTGGGGGCGCTGTGCCTGGCCGGACTGCTCACCGGCTTTCTGCTGACGGCTCCCGGCTGGTATCGCGACATGGAGTACGTGTCCGACCTGCTGATGGTCGGGGTCGGTCTGGTGCTGGCGATCTCGATGGCCGCCGTCGCCGTAGGCGAGCAACGGGCCCGGCGAGAACTGCAGGAATACGCCGCGCAGGTCGCTGAACTGTCCGCAGCGACCGAACGCAACCGGCTGGCCCGCGACATCCACGACAGCCTCGGCCACCATCTCACCGCGATTTCGGTGCAGTTGGAGATCGCGTCCGAGTTCCGTGTCCTGGACCCGGACGCGGCCGGACGGGCGATGGCGGAGGCCAGACAGTCGGTGAAGCTGGCACTCGGCGATGTCCGGCAGTCGGTGCGCGCGCTGCGCGACGACGCGCGCCCGTCGCTGTCGGCGGCGCTCGCGGGATGGGCGCGTGAGGGCGGTGCGGGTCCGTGCGTCAGCGTGGAGGTGACGGGAGAGGAGGACGGTTACGGCACGGCCGCGCTGACCGCGTTGTACCGGGCCGCACAGGAGGGGCTGACCAACGCGCTGCGCCACGCGCGGGCCTCGCGGGTGTCCGTGGCGGTCCGGCTGGCCGAGGACACCGCACGCCTGGCTGTGACCGATGACGGCTGCGGCTTCACACCGGACCGGGCCACGGCCGGCTTCGGTCTGAGGGGCATGCGCGAACGGGTCCACCTGGTCGCGGGGAGCGTCGACATCGACAGCAGGCCGGGCGAGGGCACACGGCTCACCGTCGTCGTCCCGCGGCGGGAAGGCGAGCGGTGAGCCAGGAGCCGACGGCGGTACGGGTGCTGGTGGCGGACGATCAGCAGCTGATCCGGGACGGCATCGCCGCACTGCTCTCGATCCGGCCGGGCATCACCGTCGTCGGTACGGCGGTCAACGGGCGGGAGGCCGTGGAGAAGGCGGTGGAACTGGGACCCGACGTCGTGCTGATGGACGTACGGATGCCGGAACTGGACGGCGTGGAGGCCGTCGCCGTGCTGCGCGGCCGGGCACCGGAGTGCCGGGTCGTGATGCTGACGACGTTCGACGACGAGGAGTACGTCGTCCAGGCGCTGCGCGCGGGAGCCAGCGGATACCTCCTCAAGGACCTGCCGGCCGAGGAACTCGCGCAGGCGATCCGCTTGGCGCACGCCGGAGTCACCCAACTCGACTCCTCGGTGGCCGCCCGGCTCGCCGCCGCCCTGCCCCATGCCACTCCCGACCCGCCCGTCGCCGCTCCCGCCCTCAGCCCGCGCGAGATCGACATCCTGCGGCTCGTGGCGCGCGGCCGCACCAACCGGGAGATCGCCGCGCAGCTGTACCTCAGCGAAGGCACCGTCAAGAACCACATCTCCCGCATCCTCAGCCGCCTCGCCCTGCGCGACCGCACCCAGGCCGCACTGCGCGCCCGCGACCTCGGCCTGCTGTGAACCCGTGGACGGATGGGCCTGCCGCTACAACGGCCGCACGTAGCCGATCCAGGTGTGCAGGGTGCGGAACCCGCACCGCTCGTACAGGCTCAACGCACCGTGGGCATTGGCACTGTCCACATTCAGACCGGCTCTGCGAAAGCCCTGCTCCTGCCAGGCCCGCAGGCAGGTGGTGAGCAGCGCGGTGGCCACGCCGTTGCCACGCCGGCCCGGTCGGGTGCCGAGCCGGTCGATCCAGCATTCGCGGATGCCGGTCATCGCGGTCTCGGCGTCGTACTCCGATCAGTTCGCCGCGCAACCACACCCCCGCCGAATCGTGGGGCAACTCCAGGCGTGGGTCGCCCAGTTCATCGGCGAGGTCCTCGGCGTCGCAGTACTCGTCGGTGCCGTCGGTCGCCTCCACCGCGGCGAACAACTCGGCCAGGGCCGGAGCGTTCTCCAGCGTGAGTGGCCGGTGGGTCGGCGTCGCATGCATGGGCGCACGACAGGTGTCGCTGAGGCCGAACGCACTTCAGTTTCGGGGCGCGGCAGCCCTGCAACGACGTATTCGGCGGGCCTGGCGTGTGGTGAGTACCGCCCCGTACATGCGCTAGAGTTGATCACGAGCCGGTCGCCGCAACTCTGGTTGCTCGGCAGTGCGTTGGTCGTCCAAGGAAAGATGCCCCGCTTCCTGCGGGGAGATGCAGGTGCAAGGCCTGCCCGGCGCTCGATCTGGGGCCTGTCCGCAAATGCGGACAGGCCCCATACGTTTTTCAGCTTGCCCCGGACAGGGACAGGGCGGCCGTGAGCGCCGGTCAGGCGTTCGTACGGGACAAGTGGGCGGGGAGCTCGGTGAGCTGTTCGATGCGGAGCACCGTCTCGTCTGCCGTCGGCGAGGGTCCACCGGTGACGAAGTCGATGCCGCGGTCCAGCCAGATGCCGGTGAGTCCGGCGAGGGCGGCCGCGTTCACGTCGCTCTCCAGCATGTCGCCCACGTTGACCGCCTGGACGGGGTCCGTACGCATCCACCGGCAGGCGGCGGCGTAGGCGACAGGCTTGGCCGCACCGAGCTCGGCCGGGGTCAGGACGGCTTCGAAATAGTCGAGAAGGCCGAAGCGGGCGAGCTTGGCGCGCTGTTGGCCGGGAGCCCCGTTGGTGAGCACAGCCAGACGCGGTCCTCGGGGGAGCCGTCTGAGGGTGTCCAGGCTTGGCTGGACATCGGGATAGCACCGCCAGGCCTCCTCGAACACGGTGAGGTAGCGCTCGGAGATCCAGGCGTCCAGCAGGTCGGTACGTTCAGGGACCGGCTCGCCGAGCATCGGCAGGAAGGAACGGACCCTGCGCCGGTGGTGCTCGGCGAAGGAGCACTCACCGGCAAGGTATTCCCGCATGTGGCGTGCCTCCAGCGTCCACCACAACATCGCCAGTTCCTCCGGTGGCGCCGTCGCGTTCGGCGCGGTCTGGACGATCTGGCCGATCGTTTCCCAGACCGCGCTTCGATGATCGACCAGGGTGCCGTCCAGATCGAAGAAGATCACATCCACCATGACGTGATCATCTCGTGGGCTTGTCCCTGATGCCAGGGGGGTGCCGCTTCCACGCAGCGTGCCAACTCATCGACATGGCAGGGCTGTTCTCGGCTACGAGGCCCGGATCCCCAGCCCCTCTCCGAAGGCGCGGGCCATGGCAGAATGCCGACATGATTCTGATCAGAAAGGGCAATGCCGCGTAGGCGCCCGAAGGCCGTCCGCGTCGAGCGGTGGCGGCCACCGAAGCACATGCCGGTCGGTCGGATCCCAGGCGTATCGGCCCGAACTCGGGCAGCCGTGCGACGTGTTGAGGCCGAACATCTCTGGCCGGACGCAGTCGCTGACGCTCTCAGTCGGTTCGAGTGGGCCTTCAAACAGCCGGGACGATATCTGACCGGCCCTGCCGAGAGCCCCGGAATCGAGATCGAGGACGGCCGAGACGACCTGGAAGTGGCCCTGCTGTATCTGCCCACAGGAGCCCGAGCAGATCTGGGCCGCCTGGTGGAGCGGATCGACGTGGAGTTCGAACGCCGTACCCTTCCGAACCCCGGTTGGGTGAGCGAATGGACGGCGGGGCGCTGGTGGTGGTGGCGCATTCGGGAACGGTGACCTCGACGCTGCCCCATGGCGAGCATGTC
This sequence comes from Streptomyces sp. WM6386, assembly GCF_000972385.1. Taxonomy (GTDB): domain Bacteria; phylum Actinomycetota; class Actinomycetes; order Streptomycetales; family Streptomycetaceae; genus Streptomyces. The sequence goes on along the minus strand of NZ_JXTE01000028.1, from coordinate 24,807 downwards.
GATCACCCTGCCACTCCATCATCCGGAGAGCGGCCCGCGCAAAGACTTTCGCCCCCACCTTCGGCTGGGCGCTTCAATACAGCGGTAGGTCAGCAGGCACAGCGGCAACAGCACGGTGAAGAACGCCGCTTCGAGCAGAAGACTGTCCTGCCGCCGTCGGCCGATCGTGCCGTCGATCACCGCCAGCAGCACCGGATGCACCAGATAGACCGAGTAGCTGATCGTGCCCAGCCCGGTCAGCAACCGCGGAACGCGACGGCGCCGCAACAACAGTCCGGTGCCGAAGGTGAGCACAGCCATCAGGAAGGCGACGATCCAGCCGCGCCGTACGTGGTCACCGTCGCCGTACCAGAACGCGCTCCCCACGGCACAGACGACCACGGTGACAGCAGCGGCGGCCGCACGGGACCAGGTGCTCTGACCGTTCTCGGCACGGTGGACGGCGGTGCCGAGGAACATCACGGCGAGAATCACCAGGCCCTCCCACTGCGGGACCGTGCCGTTGAACAGGACCAGGACGAGCGCCAGCACCCCGCCCAACACGCCCCCGAACCACCGGAGTACGGGTGGCCCGGCGCTCGCGCAGCTGATCGCGACCGCCATGGTGACCGAGGCGAACGCGATCAGTGGACCGGTTCCGACCAGGCCGGACAGGGCAGAGGCCGGCACCACCACCCCTGCCGTCACGCTGACCGCGGCGCCCGCGGCCAGGACGGTTGCGACCGCCGCGGACCGCTGGTGAAGGCGGACCGTGAAAAGAGCGACGACCAGGAGGTAGAAGGACATCTCGTAGGAGAGCGTCCACAGGACGAGCAGGAGATTGGGTGTCCCCAGTAACTCCGCGAGCATGGTGGCGTGGGCGACGATCACGGTGGCGGCGCTCTGCCGGTCGAAGTCACGGATCTCCGCAATGCCGAGGAGGTTGGCGACGAGGAGCATGGTGACGACAGCCGCCGCCAGCGGGTAAACACGGCAGATCCGTCCGATCCAGAACGTCCGGACGCAGCCCCGGCGTTCCAGCGAAGCGGGGATGACGTAACCGCTCACCAGGAAGAACACCATGATGGCGTAGCGGCTCGTGTTGAACTGCGGCATCAACTCGCGCCGGAAGTCGGCCATGAAGGTGTACGAGGAGTGGTCGAACACGACGACGAGGGCGGCGATGCCACGCAACGCGTCCAGCCAGCCCGATCGCGACGGACCGACTGTTGTGATGGTGGTCAGTAATCGTGCAGTGACGGAGGGTGAAGAAGTCGAGGCGGGGGCGAGGGGTCGGGATTCCATGCGTGGGTGAAGTCCTCTTCGACGAGGCGGGCGTTGGGCACCGAGTCCAGCGGCCGGAGCATTGTTCGGCAGTACCGTTCTGGCGGCCGAACAATGAGGCGGGGCGCGCGGGCTTTCGGGTGTCATCGAGGTGCATGCATCGGCTGCCCCGATGCGGGGGCAGCTGAAGGGGGTGAAGGTGTGGCGGGGCGTCGTGAGGTGCCGTTGGATCCGGCGGCGGGGCCGGTGCAGCGGTTCGCGTTCGAGTTGCGCAAACTGAGGGCGGAGGCGGACGGGATCACCTACCGGTCGCTGGCGCAGCGGGCGGGCTACTCGGTGACCACGCTGTCGCAGGCGGCGGCGGGCGAGCAGTTGCCGACGCTTCCGGTGGCCCTGGCCTATGCGGGGGCGTGCGGCGGCGACCTGGCGGAATGGGAGGCCCGGTGGAAGGAGGCGGTGGCGGAGTCGGCCGGGGACGGCTACGGGGACGAGGACGGATCACTCACGCCGTATCGGGGCCTGACACGGTTCGAGACCGGGGACAGCGGCCTGTTCTTCGGCCGGGACCGGCTCACCGCCGACCTGGTCGATCTGCTGCGCGGCCGACGGTTCGCCGCGGTCTTCGGCCCCTCCGGCAGCGGCAAGTCCTCCCTGCTGCGGGCCGGCCTGATACCCGCTCTCCGGCGCGCTCAGGAGCCGGGCCTGCGCCCGGCCGCGATCCGCATCCTGACACCGGGCGAACACCCCGCCCGCAGCCACGCACCCCTCCTCGTACCCGCTTCAGCCCGCGACGGCAGCGCGGAAGCGGACACGTTCGTGATCGTCGACCAGTTCGAGGAGGTCTTCACCCTCTGCCGCGACGCGGCCGAGCGCGCTCGCTTCATCGACCTGTTACTGACAGCCCGGCGACCGGGCAGCCGCCTGCGGGTGCTGTTGGCGGTGCGTGGCGACTTCTACGGCCGCTGCGCCGAGCACCGCGACCTGGCCGACGCACTGCGCGACGCCAACCTCCTGGCCGGCGCGATGAGCCAGACGGAACTGCGCGACGCCGTCGTCAAGCCGGCCGCGGCCGCCGGGCTGACCGTGGAACGCGCCCTCACCGCACGGCTGGTCAACGAGGTCACCGACGCGCCGGGCGGGTTGCCGCTGCTGTCCCACGCGTTGCTGGAGACCTGGCGCCGCCGCCGCGGCAAGACACTGACCATGGCGGGGTTCGAGGCGGTCGGATGCCTGGACGGCGCGATCGCCAAGACCGCCGAGCAGGTGTACGACCGGTTCACCGACAGCCAGGCGACTGCCGCCCGCCGGGTGTTGCTGCGCCTGGTCACCCCCGGTGACGGCACCCCCGACACCCGCCGTCCCGTCCAGCGCGCGGAACTGCCCGGCACCGACCGAGGCGACACCGCCACGGTCGTGGAGGCACTCGCCGGGGCGCGGCTGCTCACCCTGGACGCCGACACCGTCGAGATGGCCCACGAGGCCCTGATCACGGCCTGGCCCCGGTTGCGCGGGTGGATCGAGGAAGACCGTGAACGCCTGCGTGCGCACCGGAACTTGACCGAAGCGGCCCACGCCTGGAGGGAACTGGGCCGCGAGACGGGCGCTCTGAGCCGGGGAAGCAGGCTCGCCACAGCCCAGGAACACTTCGCCGGCGCATCGCGCGAGGACCTGACCGACGTAGAACACGCCTTCCTCGATGCCAGCCATGACCACGAGCAGAGGGGCCGCCGCCGGTACCGGCTGGTGCTCACCGCGGTCACCGCCGCCCTGTGCCTCGCCCTCGTCGCCGCCGGCCTGGCCGTGGGGCAGTGGCAGAGCGCGGTCACCGCCCAGCACATGGCCCAGTCCCGGCAACTGGCCGCCCAGTCCAGCACGTTGCTGGACTCCGACCCCGACCTCGCCGCACTGCTCGCCGTGCGCGCTTACCGAACCAGCCCGACCCGCGAAGCCACCGCCGCCCTCTACGCCGCCGTGGCGCTCCCGCTGCGCAAGCGCCTGACCGGCGGCACCGAGCCCGTGGACGCCATCGCCCTCAGCCCGGACGGAAAGACCCTCGCCATCTCCAGCAGAGACGGCAAAATGCGGATCTGGAATCTGCCCGCGGGCCGGCTCCGAGACACCTTCACCGCCTTCGACAGCAGCCATGAAGGGAGCCAGGCCGCGGTGTTCAGCCCCGACGGAGGCATCCTGGCCGTCGCTACCTCCGGTGGCACCGGAGCGAGGGTGACCCTGTGGGATCCGGCCGGCGGCAGGAAGATCAGAAACTTCCCCGTGCCCGACGGTTCGGTACGCGGGTTGGCCTTCAGCCCTGACGGTCGTACCGTGGCCGCCTCCTCCCCGAGGGCCGTACGGGTCTGGGACATGGCCACCGGCCGCACACGCCACAGCCTCACCAGCCACCCCGACCCGCAGGCGGTCGGCTTCGGCCCCGGCGGACGCACTGTCGCCGCAGCAAGCCCCAACGAGGGGGTGTGGGTGTGGGACGTGACGACCGGCCGCACCCGAACCTCCCGCGACGGCCAAATCACGGGCAGCGAGGTGGCTTTGAGCCCGGACGGTCAGACGTACGCGCTCGTCCGCACCGACGGTTCGGTGCAACTGCGGGAGACGGCCACCGGCGTCGTCCGGCACACCATCAAGGACGTTCCCATCGGGTCGCACGGGATGGCCTTCGCCCCGGACGGGCGAACCCTCGCCCTCCAAGGTCCAGGAGACACGGTACGACTCTGGGACACCGCCTCCGGTACGGCGCGGACCACCGTGACGGTCGGCCTCCATGGACGGGGAGCCATGAGCGTGGCACTGAGCGCGGACGGCCGCACCCTGTTCACCAGCAGCAACGCGAGCCCCACCATCCGCGTGCACCGCCTGTCCGCTGATCACCCGCGGACCACGCTGCCGGGCCGATCCGGCACGTACGTCACCGACATGCAGTTCAGCCGTGATGGACGCACGGTGACCACGGTCCGCCAACAACCGCTGGGCCGTGGGTCGGTACAGCTCTGGGATGCCAGGACCGGCGAACCCGAAGCCGCCCCGGCACCCGACACCGATCTGGCAGTTCGGGGACAACAACCGCCCGTCACGGGTTCCCGCCCCGTGGCCGTGGGATTCAGCCCGACCGGGCGCGCCCTGGCCGCCTCGGCCGTCAACCGCAGGGTCATCGAGGTCCGGGATGTCGCCACGGGCAGCCTTCGCCAAAGCCGTGCCGTGGGCGCCGTCCTCACGGCGGTCTTCAGTCCCGACGGGACACGGCTCGCCATCGTCGGCGAGAAGGGATCGGTGCGCATCTGGCACCTGTCAACGGGCGAACTGCGCACCGTCCACACCAGCCACGGCCAACCCGTGAGGACGATGGCATTCTCCCCGGACGGTCACACACTCGCCGTCGTGGACATCGAGACCGGCGGCGACCGGATCACGCTGTTCGACGCCGCGACCGGCCGCACACAGCGCACCATCGACCCGGGCCCCCGGAGCCTGCTGATCCTCGCGTTCAGCCCCGACGGCCACACCCTGGCCACCGCGAGCGGCAGCAGCGGACTCGTGAAGACGTGGGACACGCGCACCGGGCGGCTCGAAGACACCTTCAGCGTGAGCACTGAGGTGTCGTCCCTGGCTTTCACCCCCGATGCGCGCACCCTGGCCGCAAGCACCGCAAGAGGAGTCCAGCTGTGGGACCTCGCCACCAGCCAGAGCCGCATCACCCTGCCGGCCCGTTCACCCGGCGCAGTGGCCTTCAGCCCGGACGGAGGGACCCTGGCGATCGGCACGGGCGGCTCCGTCGGGTTGTGGAACGTCGACCTGCCCGACGTGACCCACGCGATCCGCACCATCTGCGAGGCCGTCGACCGCACCCTCACCCCGGTGGAACAGGCCCGCTACCCGGACACACGCTCAACTGAAACCGGCTGCCAGGAGACCGCGCGATAGGACGTCCGGTGCGGCACCGCCCCGTAAGGGGCGCGGGGAACTGAGCGACCAGCCCCTACCGGCCCGCAGGTCCACCACCGCACTTCCGCCAGAGCGCTCAGGCGGCGCGACGCGGCAGATCCGTATTGCGGCCCGCTCGCCCGAAAGCCCGGTGAGGGCGGCTCAGGCCGCCCGTCCCCACCGCACGTGCAGCGCGGCCGGCTTGCGGAAGACCAGGCCGTACGGGGCCGCGGTGTGGTCGGGGTCGAGACGCAGCGCGGGAAGGCGCTGGAGGAGGCGCTGGAGGGCGATACGGGTCTCCAGGCGCGCGAGGTGGGCGGCGAGGCAGTAGTGCGGGCCGTGTGCGAAGGCCAGTTGGAGCCGCGCGTTCTCGCGGCGGACGTCGAACCGGTCGGGGTCGGCAAAGACGGCAGGATCGCGGTTGGCGCCGGTGAGGGAGACGGTGACGAGGTCACCACGGCGGATGGTGGCCGGGCCGAGCACGGTGTCGCGAGTGGCGTAGCGGTCCACGACGGCGGCGCCGGGTTCGAGGCGCAGTGATTCCTCGATCGCGCCGTCCAGCAGACCGGCGTCGGCCCGGACCAGAGCGAGTTGGTCGGGGTGCCGCAGCAGGTGCAGCAGCGCGTTGGTGATCATCGCCTCGGTGGTCTCGATGCCTCCGAACATCAGCACCGCGGCGTTGGATGCCACCTCGGGCACGGTCAGCTGTCCGGCGGCTGCCGCGAGGAGGGAGGACGTGTTGCGGTCGGCGACGGTGGCTTCCACCGCGGAGCGCAGCTGCGCGTACGCCGTGACACCCGCCGCTCCCGCCTCCAGGCCGGCGGTGATGTCCGAGACCGACCGCACGATGGCGTCGTACCAGGCGAGCACCGTGTCCACGGTGGTGCCGGCCAGCCCCAGCGCCTCGGTCACCACCGCGACCGCGAGGGGTCCGGCGAAGGAGCGCCGTATTTCGGCCGCGCCCACCGGCTCCCATGCGCTGATGAGGGTGTCGGTCTCCCGCTCGATGAACGCGGCGAAACCCTCACGTACGGCCCGGGGACGGAAGGGCGCGCTGAAGGGCTCGCGGTGCCGGGCGTGCCGGTCACCGTCGAGGGACAGCATGCTGGGGCCGACCACTTGCGCGGTGGAGAACCGGGGGTCATCGACGGTGAAGGTCTCGGCATCCCGCATCACGCTCAACGCGAGATCACGCCGGGTCACCAGCCAGCCGCCCAACTCGGGCACCCACGACACCGGTTCCCGCGCCCGGAGCAGTGCCAGGCGCGGATGCGGATCCCGGGCGAGCTCGGCCAGCGTGGTCGCGGCGCCGAGCGGGCAGGACTCGACGACGCTCATCGCGCGCTCCGGCCGGGGAGCAGGGAACCGTCCACACGGCTGACGCTAACAAAGCGCTCCCATGGGCGCGGAGGTCGGGGGACTGCGCCGGGGCGCCGGGACCGGCTGGCTGAGCCGGGAACACCCGGCGTGGTGGGCCTGGTCGCAACACGGGGTCCGCCGCCGCGAAATCGAGCGCCGTGTCCGCGATCCCCGCTTCGCCCCTCTCGACACCCTCCGCTTCGGCCACCCCAACGACACGGTGGCCTGGCTGGCATCCCTCTGACCCCGGGAGCCAGGTCGGCGGTGACCGTCACGTACGGCGTGGGGCAGCCGTACGGCCGACCGTCGCCGCAAGCTTCCGCAACCGGCGCCAGTCCAGGCGGGGTTGACGTTGCAACACCCCCGGCCGCTTCCGGGGGACTCGGACGGCGAGTGCGCCGGGCGCGATGCGGCAGTGGACCGGAGAGGGCAGGACGAGGGCCTCGCCGTCGAGACCCACCTGCACCTCCGCGCCGTCAGCTTCTACGACGACCTCGCGGACGGTCAGGACGGTGAGCGCGGCCGGTTCCGGGTCGAGCAGCAGCGCGGCGGCGTCGGCCGCGCTGTCCACTCGTACGCCGAGGACCCCCAGCGCTCCGGTGTCGAGCCGGTCGCGACGGCCGAACCCGAAGGGATCACCGGTCCGGTAAGGGTTGTTGCTCACCAGCACCGCCTGAGGAGAGTCGAGCGTGGTGTCGCCCGCCTTCGCGGTGAGCCGGGCACCTTGCTGACCGGTGAGCAGATCGGGCAGCAGGTCCAGGCTGGTGCCGATCTTGTCGTTCCGGTAGGAGGGGCTCTGCACGATCGCCGCGTACGCCCCGAAGGAGGCGTTGTTGACGAAGGGACGGTCACCGGCGAAGCCGAGGTCGACGCGGAGTTCGACACCGTCGCTGAGCGCGTCGAGACAGGCGCCGGGGTCGTCGCGGTCGAGCCCGAGGTCCAGGGCGAAGTGGTTGCGGGTGCCGGCGCTGATCACGAGAAACGGTATGCCGTACTCGGCGGCGACGGCCGCGACCAGGGCCTGGGTTCCGTCGCCGCCCGCGGCACCGAGCAGATCCGCACCCTCCGCGACGGCGGCCTGGGCCAGCGCCGTGATGTCCTGCTGTTCGTCCGGGTCGAGCAGGACGACCCGTGCGCCGAGCCGCTCGGCCTTCTCCTTGAGCCCGAAGCGGTCCACCTTGCCGCCGCCCGAGCGCGGATTCATGATCAGGAACGGTCTTTGCGGCGGAGGCGTACGGTGCTCCTTGCTCCGCACCCGATGGCTTCCGGTGCCGCGCAACGCATACCGGCCGCTCCACACGGCCACGCCCCACAGCGCCAATGACGCCGGCAGCGCCCAGAAGAGCGTGGCGGCGAACAGGGCGACGACTGAGGCGGGGACGGCCAGGGCCAGCACGCCCGCCGCCCAGCGCAACGGCCCCCGCAGGGTCAGCGTCCACCATGCCGCAGCCGCGGCGACCGCCAGGCCGGCAGCGCCGCACACCAGAAGCAGCACGCCGGCCAGGCCGTCGTAGCCGAGAGGCACCAGGACCGCGAGGGCGGCAGCGGCCAATGCCACCCTCGCCGCCCACCGTTGTCCTCGATAGGCCCGTCTGCTCACGTCCACGGCCAACTGTTCTCTCCGTCCGGGAAACCCGCCTCGACCTCGCACGACCGAACTCTGGCAGATCCCTGACAGAACCGTCGTCCCCCGCGATCCGGCGCACCGCTCGCCGGGGCGTCGCTCGCCGAGAGGGGCGGGGGCGTCAACTTCGTGGCCGGTCACGGCACTTCCGGTCTGTCGAACGGTCCGGGCATGCCGTTGTTCGGTCGGCACAGGTCAGTGTCAAAGACTCGGTCGTGGCGTGCGGACGGCGTGCATACGGTCCGGAGACCGAGGCGGGTCGGGAGCATCGGTCCGCCGCAGTCAACGGCATGCAAGGGGAGGCGTTGTGGCGAGTGTGGAAGTGTCGCTCAAGGAGATGATGGCCGGGGTCGAGGGTTCTCTGGGAGCCGCCGTCGTCGACTACACCAGCGGAATGGCGCTGGGCACACTGGGCGGGGGCAAGGACCTGGACCTGACGGTCGCGGCGGCCGGCAACACGGATGTGATCCGGGCCAAGGTGCGCACGATGGAGCAGTTGGGTCTCAACGGCCGGATCGAGGACATCCTGATCACACTGGACTCCCAGTACCACCTGATCCGCCTGGTCACCGGTCGCACCGGCAACGGATTGTTCCTGTACCTCGTCCTGGACAAGGCCCGCTCGAACCTGGCGATGGCCCGCCACCAGCTCAAGCGGGTGGAGGAGGCGATGGAGATCTAGCGCGGCCGAAGACCCTGGGCCACGTCTGCCCGTCATATGAAGACTTCTTCAAGTCACCACATCAGCATGATTCCAATGTGCGGTCGTGGCGGACCCGGGGCATGAAGGATCGGCATCCGAGGGTGGCATGCGGTGCGGCGGTGTACTCGGATGCCGCCGCACCCCGGCAGCCCCGTCGCCCCCACCCGACCAGGAGCGAGCAGACATGCAGGCCCCCCTCTATCAAGTCAAGGCGGAGTTCTTCCGCATGCTCGGTCACCCCGTACGCATCCGGGTGCTGGAGCTGCTCCAGGACGGCCCGGTGTCCGTTCGGGACCTGCTCGCCGACATCGAGATCGAGCCGTCCAGCCTCTCGCAGCAACTGGCCGTTCTGCGTCGCTCCGGCATCGTCGTGTCCATACGAGAGGGCTCCACCGTCCGCTACGCCCTCGTCGGCGGCGACGTCGCCGAACTCCTGCGCGCCGCCCGCCGTATCCTCACCGAACTCCTCACCGGCCGGAACCAGCTCCTGGCAGAGCTGCGGCAGATCGACACCCCGCCCGAACCGCTGCATCCCACCAGGTGACGGCAACCGGTTCACCTTGCTCTCGGCACACCGGGATGCGATGCGGTCCGCGGCGATCCGGGCGCTAGCTCGTGGGGAGCGGTCGGTCGTAGACGTTGTCCGGCGTCACGATCTCAGTGATCGCCCGGGCGAACAGCGAGGACGGCTCCTGGCCCTCGTACGAGATGTCGGTGTTGAGCATCAACACCAAGGTGGCCTTCTTCGAGGGAAGGTAGACGGTCACGGTCTGGTATCCGGGGATGGAGCCGTTGTGCCCGATCCAGCCGTCGCTGTTGAAGATGCCCAAGCCGTAACTGGTGCCGGGGTGGCCGGTGGGCAGCATCTTGAGCCGCTGCTCCTGGGTCTGCGGCCGCAGCAGTGTGCCCGTGGCGACGATCTTCGCCCAGCGGCGCAGGTCGTGCAGGTCGGAGATCATCGCTCCGGCCGCCCAGGCCCAACTGGGGTTCCAGTCGGTGCTGTCGGTGACCTCACCGGTCAGCGTCTGGTTGGTGTAGCCGCGGGGGTGCGGTCGAGGGAACTCGAAGTCCCGCGGGAACAACGTGTGGGACAGACGGGCGGGACCCAGCACCCGCTTCTCGATGAAGTCGGCGAGGCGGTGCCCGCTCACCTTTTCGACGACGAGGCCGAGCAGGATGAGGTTGGTGTTGGAGTACTCGAACTGCTTGCCGGGCGCGAAGGTGTTCTTGTGCTTGAAGCCGTACGCCAGCAGCTCCCGTGGGGTGAACGAGCGCTTGGGGTTGCTCAGCAGGTCGTGCTGGAAGCCGGCGTCCGCGGTGTAGGGGAAGAGGCCGCTGCGCATCTCGGCGAGTTGACGCAACGTGATCCGGTGGCCCTTGGGTACGCCGTGGATGTATTTGGAGATCGGGTCGTCGAGTCCGACCAGGCCGTCGTCGACGAGCTCGAGCAGCGCGGTGACCGTGAAGGTCTTGGTCTCGCTGCCGATCCGGACGAAGACATCGGAGGTCATCGGCTTGCGGGTGGCGGTGTCGGCGACGCCGGTCGCACGGACGTAGCTGCCCTTGCCCGGCATCCACAGTCCGGCGACCACGCCGGGGACGCCGGTTTGCTGACGGACCTTCTCGATGGCCTTGTCCAGCCGCGAGGCCAGCTTGGGGTCGAGTTCGTGCGCCGGGCAGTCGTCCGGCCGGGATGGGTGGGAGGCGACGGCCTGTGCGGCCGTGGCGGGAGTAGCCGCCATCGGGGCCAGCACGGACGCCACGAGCAGCGCTGCGGCGAAGACACGTCGGGCGGAGGTACGTTTCACGACTCGGTGCCTCTTCCAGGTCTGGGTCGGGGCAGCCACGTCACCATCCGCGCCCTGGGAGCCAGTCCCGCGCGCGGCCGCCCTCCACACAAATCCACCCGTTCGGCGCCGCGCAGGTCGCTGGGACGCACTACAACCTGCGACTCGCCGAAACCGTGCGGGTCGGACTGCGTACGGCCGCGCCGGTTCGCTGCGACGGAGTGTGCTGCCGGCTGATCGAGCGCCGGCAGGGCAGATTTCCGTACACGGAAGCAGATGGGGTGTGGTGTCGCGAAGCGGCCGGGTGCGCCATCGTGTGACGTGCCGGTTGTCCAGTGAGGGGGGGGTGGCGGGTGCGGATCGTCGTGACGGGGGCGTCCGGGTTCCTGGGACGCCTGCTGGTGAGGGAACTCCTGCGAACGCGGTCCTTCGCCGCGGCACCGGTCACCCGGCTGGTGCTGGTCGATCGTGTTGCCTGGCCCGATGGTCCGTCGGCCGTGGACCCGCTCGTGCAGACGGTCGACGCCGACCTGGTCGACCACCTCGGCGAGGTGTTCGCGGAGCCGGTGGACGTGGTGTTCCACCTCGCGGCGGCGGTGTCCGCCGAGTGCGAGGCCGACTTCGACCTCGGGATGCGCGTCAACGTGGACGCCACGCGTGCGCTGCTGCAGGCCGCGCGGGAGCAGTCGGCGAGCGGCGGACCGGTGGCGCGGGTGCTGTTCACCAGCAGCCTCGCCGTCTACGGCCCTCTGCCGGCGGGAGGACTCCCGCCGATGGTCAGCGAGACGACGTTGCCGGCACCGCAATCGAGCTATGGCACGCAGAAGTTGATGTGCGAGCACCTCGTCGCGGACATGACCCGCCGCGGCTTCGTCGACGGGCGTGTGGCCCGGCTGATGACCGTCGCGGTACGGCCGGGCAGGCCGAACGCGGCCGCCTCCGGTTTCGTCTCCGCCATCATCCGCGAGCCGCTTGCCGGACGGCCGACCGTCTGCCCGGTCGCCCCCGAGTTGAAGGTGGCCCTGGCCTCGCCGCGGAGCACGATCGAGGCCGTGCTCCGTATCGCGGAAGCCGAGCGCGGCAGCGGGCCAGGACGAGTGCAGGGGGCGATGCCGGTCAACGTGCCCGCTCTGACCGTCTCGGTGGCCGACATGCTCGCCACCCTGCGGAGAGTGGCGGGCGCCAAGACTGCCGATCTTGTGACCCTCGCACCTGATCCGGCCGTGGAGGCACTCGTCGGCTCCTGGCCCGCGGTCTTCGACAACCGCCGCGCGGCGGACCTGCGCCTGCTGCCCGAAGCGAGCTTCGACACGGTGGTGCGGGAGTACCTCGCCGAACATCCCGGGACGGTAGCGGATCACTTGCAGTGACGACTGATTGCTGCTCCCCCGGGTCGGACAGGCCGGCGCGCGCCGCCGCATCCTCCACGCCCGGACCACAGTGGTCGAGGCGAACCCGCCCGATCGGCATCTCACAGGTCGACGAGCTTCTCGAAGAAGAACTCATGCTTGAGGAAGGACGTTTCGTGCTCCGCCCCCGGATACGGAGGGATGAGCTGGGCGGCCTGGAAGAGCCGCCAGCCGTCCTGCAGGGCGGCGACACCGGTGCGGTACGGGGGTTCGTCGCTGTCACCGGTGGTGGGGGAGGAGGCGCCGGTGCCGTCGTAGCGGGCCCAGCCGACCACGTTCGAGTCGAGGGCGGAGGTGGCCAGGTACAGGACGAGCACCTGCTGGCGCGTGGTGCGTGCGGCGGTCCCGGTCGTCTCGCTGTCGGCGATGGTCATGCCTGGCTCCTCAGGGCGGGCCGGTTGGTGATACGGGTGGCCCAGTGGTCGATGTCGAAGCTCGGGTCGCCGGTCAGGGTGCGCCACAGCCGGATCCGGTTGTGGATCTCCAGTCGGCCGGTGGCCGGCTCGTACCAGGGGAAGGTGCGTCCCAGTTCGGAGGGCACGGCGGGGGAGTCCAGATCCGAGACGTCCCACAACCGGACCTGGGGCAGGGTCGGGTTGAAGCGGATCTTGTACATGTGGCGGACGGTCTCGCTGTCGTTGCGGCGCCCGCCGTGCCAGATGCCGTGGTGCAACAGCATGACGGTGCCGGCCGCGCAGGTCAGCCGGGTCTGGCCGAGCAGGTTCTGGTAGCGGCCGGTGTCGGACTCGTTGGTACGGCGCAGATGGCTGCCCGGTACGACGAGCGTGCCGCCCATGTCCGCGGTGACCTCCTGCGGGTAGTACATGAGCTGCACGTCGAACGCGTCGGGCCGCACATCGATGAGGGCGTCGGCGTGCAGCGGCTGCGCGCTGCCCTCGTGCGGTTCGCGGGTGTGCACGAAGTGATGGTCGACGCTCGGGTCCGCTCCCACCAGACTCTCCAACGCGCCTGCTACAGCGGGGAGTTCGACGAGCCGACGGGCGAAGGAGCCCTCGGGGAACGCCTCCGGCACAGGAGTGCCGTACGGCACGGCGGGCAGCCCGGTGGCGAAGACGCCGAGCGCCTCCTCGTTCATCTCCCGGGGCACGATGCCGTCCAGGCGCAGGAAACCGTGAGCCACGAACCGCGCCACCTCGACGGAGTTCAACAGCTGTCGTGTGGTTGACATACGACGACCGTAAAAGTCATCGCCGCCCCTGTCGTGGGCTCTAATCAGCGAGCACTGGTAATTTTCCACCATGCAGCGACAGGTGGAGCTCGCCCTCGATCAGCCGCCCCACGTGGCGAACGCGGGCGTGGGCGTGCACGGGTCGGCAGGCCCGCACGAGGTCTTCCGGCTGCCCAGGCTGTGGCAGCTCCATCTGTACAGCTACTCCGGCATGCTGTCGTTCGGCGGCGTCTCGCACCCGATCCGGCCTGGCCACGTGAGCCTGGTGCCACCCGACACAGAGGTCCACTTCCACTACGACGCCCCGCGCTGCGAGCATCTCTACGCCCACTTCCGGCTGCCCGGCTCCGGAGAGCGGCGCCGCCTCCCGGCGATGCAGGATGCCGGTGCGGAGGCGGCTGCGCTGAGCGGGCTGCTGAGGCGGACGGTCGCGGCGAGCACGCAGTCCCCGTCGCGCGCCTCCGCGGAGCTGTGGACGGTGCTGTGGCGCACGACCACCCTGAACGGCACCGCAGACAACAGCCCAGGCCCCCGGCATCCCGCCCTACGCGCGGCCATCGCACACATCGAGGAGCACCTGGCCGGCCCCCTGAACATCCCCGCCATCGCCCGCGCCGCAGGCGTCTCCCACACCCACCTCACCCGGCTGTTCCGCGAGGACACCGGGTCCACCGTCGTCGGCTACATCAGACACCGTCGCATGGAACGCGCCCGGCACCTCCTCATCGCCTCGACCCTGGCCATCCCGGCGATCGCGGCCGCGGTCGGCATCTCCGACCTCCAGGCGTTCAACAAGACCTGCCGCAAGGAACTGGGCGCGTCACCGCGGGCGGTGCGGCAGGCGGCGAGTGCGTGAGCGGGGCGGGCCCGAGAGAGCAGGCTTCTCGGCACAGCCTGCGACAGCACGTCACCACCTGCATGACGACGAGGTCAGGCGGGCTGCCACAGCTCGACCCGATTGCCCTCGGGATCGGTGACCCAACCGAATCGACCGACACCCTCCATGTCCTGCGTCTCTTCGGCCACATCGGCTCCCGCGGCGCGCAACTGCGCGAGCATCGCGTCCAGGTCGCGGACCCGGAAGTTGAGCATGGTTCGCTGCGCGCGGGACCCGAAGTACTCGGTCCCGGACTCGAACGTGGCGAACACCGTCACCCCGGCGTCCTGACGCCACATGCCGTTCTCATCGGCGTCCAGGCCCAGGCAATCGCGGTACCACGCACTCAGGGCCGCGGGGTCAGCCGCCCGCATGAAGTAGCCACCGATACCAAGCACACGTTCCATACCGCCATCTTGCCAGGACGGCTCTCGCGAGGACCGGCACCGCCGTGCCGCTAGCGGCGCTGCTTGTACTGCCGCCACTCGCGCCCGCCGTCGTGAGAGATCCACAGTCCTTCGCCCTTGACCAGGCCGTACGTCGCCGTCGTCGAGTCAGCGATGCCGTAGAGCGTCGTGCCGTCGACGGCGAACGACGTGAAGGGTGCCGGTGTCCTCAGCTCGTGGAAGGCACGGTTGGTGCGGTCGTCGGCGAGCCAGTAGCGGCCGCCTTCCTCGCCGACGAGCAGCCGCCCGTCTGTCAGCAGCTCCAGGCCCAGCGACACCGGGCCACCCTTCAGGGTCTTCCAGGGAATGCCACCGTCGCGGACCGTCTGCCAGTGTTCGCCGTCGTCCGTCGTCACCAGCAGGCCGCGTACGTCCTCGCTCTGAGTGAGGGACAGCGCCGCGGTGGCGCCTCCTGCGACGAGGATGCCCCCCGAGTCGGAGTACGGGACGGCCCTGGAGCCAAGGGTGCGACCGTCGCGCTGCCGTACGACACGGTTGGGCTCATCGGTAAGGAACTGTGCCAGGCTCCAGACCGTGCCCCGCTCGTCGACGGCGACGAGGATGGCGTCGTCCGCCACCCCGGCCGGGGGCGCGACCGTGCGTGTGGCCGTTCGGTAGACGAGGGTGGGCTCCGGCTCGGAGAGCAGGATGTCGCCGGGCCGGGTGCGCATCGGTGTGTCGGTGATGACGACCTTGTGCCGCTTGCCGCGTACGTCAAGCAAGTACGCTCCGTCCGCCCCCTCTCCGGAGGGCACTCGCACGAAGCCCCCGGCTACGCCCTTGAACGTGGTCCGCGTGGCCTCCGCATTCCCATGCTCCGCGTGCTCGGCGACCGTACGGCCGTCAGGTCCGACGATGCGCCAGGCGAAGGCGGCCGGCCCCTCGTCGTCCTCGACGTTGCGGAGGTCGTACGACAGGAGCAGCGAACCGTCGTCCGCGCGGACCACGCCGGTGGGCGCGCCGGCCGCCTCGATGACGTCGGAGGGCTGCGGGTGAGGGTCCTCGATGGCGCGCTTGTACCTCGCCTCACGGCCCCCGGAGTCCCCGTCGTCAATGCCGGCCGCACCACAGGCGGCCACCGCGACCGCCGCACTCACCGCGGTTACGAGCCTGAGCGTCCACATCCCACGTCTTTTCAGCCACACCATTGCCGCATCCTGGCACGAGTCGGCGTCAGCGCGACAAAGAATCCAAGCGCACTCACCCCCGCAGGGGCAGCGCTGCGTGACTGGTCGCGCCCTGGCCGGAAACCGCCCTGAGGGCTCGGGCTTATCGGTCTGGACCATTGACCCGGCATGGTCGGGACGCCACCCTGTACTCCGCTGACAGATTCGTGAGTGAACATTGGTCATATCCGTGAACTGACTTGACGAGGTGAACGGTCATGAGCACCACGCGAAGAAGCCTTTTCGGCGCCGCGTTCGGCGGTGCGGCCGCCGCAACGGTCGGTCTGCCCGCCTCCACCGCGCACGCCGCCTCCTGGCAGCTGAAGTGGTCCCCGTCGGCGAGCAGCGACGGACTCGGCGCCTTCGAGACCATCGAGGACGACCGCGCCGACTCGCACACGTCCGCCGCCCCGCACATCTACGCCACCGGCAACAACTGGCGCTTCACCATGCACACCGTCGACCGGGACACCTCCACCGACCGTCAGCGCCACGAGGTCACCGGCCTGCGCAACGGCAGCGGCAGCAACTACCTCAAGTGGACCGAGGGCCAGACCTGGCGGGTCACGTACTCGATGTACATACCGAGTTCCCTGAAGGCGACCACCAGCTTCACCCACATCATGCAGATGAAGCAGCCGGGCACGGGCTCCTCGCCCGTCGTCGTTCAGTCGCTGCGCCGCGTGAACGGCGTTCAGACCATCGAGTTGAAGCAGTTCACCGACGACATCCTCATCGGCCGCACCGAGCTGGAGCCGCTGCACGACAGCTGGATCGACGTCGACTTCCAGATCAAGGTCGGCAACGGCTCGGCGGGTTCCCTGCGCTGGATCCTCAAGAACGGCTCGACCACGGTCATCGACAAGTCCCGCACCGGCATCGACACCTTCCTCGCCGACCGTGTCCGCCCGAAGTGGGGCATCTATCGTTCCCTGGGCGACACGTCAGGCTCCCTCCAGAACTGCTACCTGTTGCTCAGCAACATGCGTGGCTATCAACTCCTCTGACGGGCACGTCGGTTCGCGACGACCCGCTGGCCAGTGACCCGGCGTCGACATGGCCCGCGGAACATGTGAATCGGGTGAACTACCCTGCTCCAGAGCATGGAAGCGGGCTCCCGCTCACCAGCGTGTGGCTGATTCCGTGGACAGGTCCGGCGGGGAAGGGCGGGGCGTGTGGACCAGGGCGAGGACCAGATTCTGGCTGATGCGCTTGCCGCATTGGGCGGTCGCTTGACCGGGTTTGTGGCCAAGTTGATGAGGAAGAACGTTGATGAGATCGACCTCGTCGTCCCGTTGCCGTTCGGCGATGCCGTGGAGCGCGTCGTCGCAGTGCTCGGAGAGGGAGGGCAGCCGGTGGTGCCCATGCGTGTCGGGGACGACAGGGACCAGGAGATGATGCGTGTCGTCGTCGGTGGTGGTCTCGGCGGTCTGAATCCTGTGGTGGTCACTGTCCGGGTGACAAGAGGCACGGAGGACAGCTCCGCGGTGAGGCTTCGCGCGGCTGCCAAAGAGGGCTTGGTCAAGCAGCGAGCGGGAGAGAAGACCGCCGCCCGCCTTGCGGCATTGCTGCCTGGACCTGATGGAGAGTTCGGCACACCCCACCAGAAGTAACTCCCGCTCCTGATCCGCGAGTTCATGGCGCCGCGGTACCACTTTCTGGAGGTTGACTGGCATACGACGGTCCTCGCCCCGGGGTGACGACGCGCACTCTGGCCGTGCGACGGCCGGGGTTGCGCAGGGCGCGGACGCCGGTGCCGCGGAGCCAGAACCCGGCATCGCGTCCCAGGACCGGACCGAGCTCGCCGTCGCGCAGCTCCAGCTGTACCCGTCCGCGGGTGACGACGCCGAACGCGTCGTTCCACTGCGCCGCGACCACCGCGACACGCGCGCCACCGCGCAGCGTGAGCGTCCGCACCGGGACTACTCCGTGCCGTCCGCCGGCAGGAGCTCGGGCAGCCCGAGCCGCGGGAACTGGTCGTCGTGGAACGTGATGATCTCGGTGATCGCCCCGCCGGTGACGCGCAGGACGTCGATCGTCAGCGGCAGGTACGTGCCCTCCCGCTCCTGCCGGAGGTAGAAGGCGACGGCGGGCTGCCGGTTCACGGAGGTGAGGACGGCGCGCAGGCCCTTCATGCCCTCGAAGCCGTTCTCGACCCAGTCGTTCACCACCGCGTCGCGGCCCACATACAGGCCCGGCGTGGGCGGCATCGAGCAGCGGACGTCGTCCCGCAGCAGTGCGGCGAGCGTCGGGATGTCCGTGGCCACGCTGGCGTCGGTGTAGCGGCGCACCAGCTCGCGCGTTGCGGCGTCCTGTTCGCCGCCGGTCCAGTCCTGCCGCTCGGCGGGCAGGTGCTCCCGCATGCCGGCGCGGGCTCGCTGCAGCGCGCTGTTCACGGAGTTGACGGAGTCCCCGAGGATCTCCGCGACGTCCTTCGCGGGCCAGCCGAGCACGTCCCGCAGGATCAGCACGGCCCGCGGGCGCGGGGCGAGGTGCTGGACCGCGACCAGGTACGCCAGTTCGATCGTCTCCCGCGCGACGGCGAGGCCCTCCGGTTCGTCCGTGTCTCCCGCGGGCAGCTCGTCGAGCAGCCGGTCCGGGTAGGGCTGCAGCCACAGCACCTCGCCGCCGGTCGCGGGCTCCGGGCGGCGTTTGGCGAGCAGATCCAGGCAGGCGTTGGTGGCGATCCGGTACAACCAGGCCCGGAACGTCGACCGTCCCTCGAAGGTCTGCCGTCGCCGCCAGGCACGCAGGAACGTCTCCTGCACGGTGTCCTCGGCGTCCTCGAACGAGCCGAGCATCCGGTAGCAGTGCACGTGCAGCTCCCGCCGGTGCCGCTCCGCCAGCCCCGAGAACGCCGGCTCGTCGACCTCGCCCAGCCCGCTCCCGCCCAGCTCCTCCAGCCGCGTGTCCGCACTCATCACGTCATCCTTCCGCCTCGTCGTGTCCCGACGTAGGTGTGACGGGTGTGGGCGCGAAAACTCATCACCAGGCTCGGCCGGCACGGCTGGGCGCTTCTCATCCTTGGTCGATTGCCTGTCCTGCCGGGAGCCTCACCTGATCCGGCTGCCGGCCGTCAGCTTTCGAAGCGCTGCCGGGCGGACTCGATGTGCCGGAAGTAGCGGTAGGTCCACTCGCACATCCCGTCGACCGTCGCCCGCAGTCCGTTGCCCGCTTCGGTGAGGGTGTACTCGACACGGGGCGGGACGGTGGGGTGGACGGTTCGCTCGGCCAGGCCGTTGCGCTCCAGCATGCGCAGGTTCTGGGTGAGCATCTTGTGGCTGATGCCTTCGACCCGGACACGCAGCTCGCTGAAGCGCAGGGTGCCTTCCCCCAGGGCCTCGATGATCAAGAGTGCCCACTTGTTGGCGACGTCGGAGAAGATCTCCCGCGCCAGGGAGTCGGCGTGACGCAGGTTGGCATCGTCCGTCGAGCCGCTGAGCTGCTTGGTCACCATGAGGTTCCCCAGTCACCGAAAAGTGCGTTCTTCCATGTCATCGCTCACTCTCCTACGGTTCCTTAGTAACCACAAGAGACCGCGTGAGGCTGGTCTGACGAACACGGGCTCACGGGGGCCCGGACAAGGAGACGGACAGCATGACCATCACGCTGAAGAATCCCGAGGGCCTGCCGAAGATCGATGTCTACCGGCAGGTGGCGATCGCGTCCGGCTCCAGGCTGGTCTTTGTCGCCGGGCAGGTTTCGTGGGACGCGGAAGGGGTCACGGTCGGCGAGGGTGACCTCTCCGCGCAGGTTGAGCAGTGCTACCTCAACGTCGCCACCGCACTGGGCGAGGCCGGCGGTTCCTTCGACGACGTAGCGAAACTGACCTTCTACGTCGTCGACTGGGCCGCCGACAAGATGCCCCTGCTCCTGGAGGGAATCTCCCGGGCGACCGCGAAGTTGGGACTCACTCCGGTGCCGCCGACCACACTGATCGGCGTTGCGGCCCTGGACGTTCCCGAGCATCTGGTCGAGATCGAAGCCACCGCAGTCCTCGACTGAGCGTGTGTCTCCGGTCCTGCGGGAGGCCACAGTTGTCAGGGGTGCTTTACCGACGGCAGTGTGCAGGCGGTGTCGAGCCCCAGGACGTGATTGAGGCGGCCGAAGGCCAGCCATGAGCCGATGCACATGGTCAGCTCCACGATCTCCGCCTGGCTGTAGTGCGCCTTGATCCGCGCCCAGAAGTCGTCGTCCAGGCCGTGGTGGTCGAGGGCGTAGCGCTCGGCGTACTCGGCGGCGAGCCGGGTCCGTTCGTCAAAGGCGCCCGTGGTGCGCCATTGCGTGACCGCGTCGAGGAAGCCCTCCTCGACCTTCTCCCCGCCGCGTTCGGTGCGCCAGTCCAGGCAGAACAGGCATCCGTTGATCTGGGCGATGCGCAGGCGGGCGGCCTCGAACTCGCGCAGCCCGAGGGTCGTGTTCTCGTAGACGGCCAGGGAGAACGCGCTGGCCGCCGGGCCGATCCCGGGCACCAGGTCGCCCCAGACGTACAGGATGGGGTCGGCGTCCTGGGGGATGTCGATCTGCATGATCACTTCTTTCCCAGTCTGCCCACCGCGGGGCGCAGTGGGACGTCGAGCGCGTCGAAGAGGCCGGGTTCGGCCTCGACGAGCCAGTCGATGGCGTTCACGAGACGGCCGGCCGCCGTCGCATTGCCGCCGGCGGCTCTGTTCTCTCCCTCGTCCGTGGCTTCGACCGTGACCTCGATCCGGGGACGGCCTTCGATGATCACGCGGTGCGCGCCCGCCCCACCGTCGGGTGGCGTCGGCCAGTCCGGGGCACAGGTGGCATGGATGCGGGTGACGTGCTCGATGACAATGCGGGGTTCGCCCGCCATCATGCCCTGCACCTCAAGGCGCACCGCTCCCTGAGTGCCGGCCGAGAACTCGCCCATCGTGTCGGTGACGACGGACGTGTCGAGGGGACGGCGTTCCAAGGTCTCCTCGATGCCGTCCAGTTCGGCACCCAGGGCCCGGGCCATCATGCGCAGCTGTCCGCCCCAGATCATCGTCGGAATGCCCTCGGCGAGCATCAGCGGCTGGTAGTCCAGGGGATGGCCCATACCGATCAGGTCGCGGACGGCTTCCTCCTGGTCGTAGGTCGAGTAGTCGAAGATCTCCTGACAGCGGACGGCATCGATGGCGGACCCCAGCCCGCTCACCAGCAGCGGGAACACGTCGTTGGCCCACCCCGGGTCCACCCCCGACACGAACAGCGAGCCGCCCCCGGCCTCGATGGACTCCAGCAGCACGTCGCGAATCTCGGCAGGCGCGTGCGTGCAGTCGTACATGCCGTACAGGGACGGCGTGACCACCACAGCGCCCGCGCGCAGCGCACGGCTGATGTCCTCGATCGCACCGTCCGGGCGTACGTCACCGGAAGCCGCGTACACGACGGCGCGGGGAGCCTGGGAGAGTGCCGCGGCCACATCGTCCGTTGCCACCACCCCGAGACGCCGGCCGAGTCCACTGAGCTCGCCCGCGTCCTTGCCGACCTTGGCGGGGTCGGACACCAGCACGGCCACCAGGCTGAGCTCCGGATGCGCCGCGACGGCCCGAACGGCGGCGCGTCCGACGTTGCCTGTGCCCCAGACCACCGTGGGAATCATGGGCGGAGGGTAATGACGGACCCCAAAACTTCCCATAGCCGTGCGCGAGGAAAGGGATACGGCGCAGTTGGGCCCGGAAAGATTTCAACTCTCCAAGGCTTGCCGGGACTTGGAACTCATCAGTTAAATCAAGACGTGAACTAAGCGTCGTGACAGTGGCGTCGGTATGCCGCCACGTCCGCTGTCGGCGCGCCCGCATGTCCTTTCCCGACGCACCCGCAGGGACCTCCATGAGACTCAGATCCTTGGGTGTCGCGCTCGCCGCCACGGCAGCGCTGATCACCCTGCCCACCATCCAGCCACCGGTGGCCGCGGCCGCCGACGCCAACCTGTCCCAGGGCAGAACGGCGACGGCGTCCTCCAACGAGAACGCGGGCACCCCCGCGGCCTACGCGGTCGACGGCGACACCGGCACCCGGTGGTCCTCGGCCGCCACCGACGACCAGTGGATCCAAGTCGACCTCGGAACCGGCGCCACGATCAGCCAGGTCGTCGTCGACTGGGAGACGGCCCACGGCAAGGACTACAAGATCCAGTCCTCGTCCGACGGCAGCACCTGGACCGACCTGCACACGGTCACCGGCTCGGACGGCGGCACCGACACGCTCGCCGTCTCCGGCCAGGGTCGGTACGTACGTCTGCAGGGCATCCACCGGGCGACGCAATGGGGCTACTCCGTCTGGGAGTTCCAGGTGTTCGGCACCACCGGGACATCTCAGCCGGGCACCTGCTCGAACGCCGACTCGGCGCAGGGAAAGACCGCTTCGGCGTCCTCGACGGAAAACGCCGGCACCCCCGCGTCCGCCGCGGTCGACGGCAACGACTCCACCCGCTGGTCCAGCCAGGCCTCGGACCCGCAGTGGCTGCGTGTCGACCTGGGCTCGTCCCAGGGCATCTGCAAGATCGACCTGAACTGGGAAGCCGCGTACGGCAAGGACTTCCAGCTCCAGGCCTCCGCCGACGGCCAGAACTGGAACACCCTCAAGAGCGTCACCGGCGCCACCGGCGGCCGCGCCTCCTACGACGTGAGCGGAACAGGCCGTTACGTCCGTGTCCTGGGGACGGCTCGCGGGACGGGCTACGGATACTCGCTGTGGGAAGTCGCCGTCCGTACGACGTCCGGCGGCCCCGCAGGCCCGGTCGAAGGCGGCGGTGACCTCGGCCCGAACGTGATCGTCGTCGACCCCTCCACGCCGAACCTCCAGCAGAAGTTCGACCAGGTCTTCGCCCAGCAGGAGTCCGCCCAGTTCGGCTCCGGGCGCTACCAGTTCCTGCTCAAGCCGGGTACCTACAACGGCATCAACGCCCAACTCGGCTTCTACACCTCCGTCTCCGGCCTCGGAATCAACCCCGACGACACGCAGATCAACGGCGACATCACCGTGGACGCGGGCTGGTTCAACGGCAACGCCACGCAGAACTTCTGGCGTTCGGCGGAGAACCTGGCGATCACACCGTCCAACGGCACCGACCGCTGGGCCGTGGCCCAGGCCGCGCCGTTCCGCCGTATCCACGTCAAGGGCGGCCTCAACCTCGCCCCCAACGGCTACGGATGGGCCTCCGGCGGCTACATCGCCGACTCCAAGATCGACGGTACGGTCGGCCCGTACTCGCAGCAGCAGTGGTACACCCGGGACAGCTCCGTGGGCGGCTGGACCAACGGCGTGTGGAACATGACGTTCACCGGCGTCCAGGGCGCCCCGGCGACCAACTTCGACACCGGGCCGTACACCACGCTGGACACCACCCCGATCTCCCGGGAGAAGCCGTTCCTGTACCTCGACGGCAACGACTACAAGGTCTTCGTCCCCGCCAAGCGCACCAACGCCCGCGGTGTGTCCTGGCCCGCCAACGCCGGGACCTCGCTGCCGCTCAGCCAGTTCTACGTCGTCAAGCCCGGCGCGACGGCCGCCACCATCAACACCGCACTGGCCCAGGGCCTGAACCTGCTCTTCACGCCCGGTGTCTACCACCTCGACCAGACGATCGACGTCACCCGCGCCGACACCGTGGTGCTCGGGCTCGGCCTGGCGACCATCGTGCCCGACGGCGGCATCGACGCCCTGCACGTCGCGGACGTCGACGGCGTGCGGCTGGCCGGCTTCCTCATCGACGCCGGTGCCACCCGCTCCGACACCCTGCTCCGGATCGGCCCCGCCGGAGCGGGCGCGGACCACTCCGCCAACCCGACCACCATGCAGGACGTGTTCATCCGCATCGGCGGCGCCGGCCCCGGCCTGGCGACGGACTCCGTCGTGGTCAACAGCGACGACGTCGTCATCGACCACACCTGGATATGGCGGGCCGATCACGGCGAAGGCGTCGGCTGGGAGACCAACCGGGCCGACTACGGACTGCGCGTCAACGGCGACGACGTCCTGGCAACCGGCCTGTTCGTGGAGCACTTCAACAAGTACGACGTCGTATGGAGCGGTGAGCGTGGGCGCACGATCTTCTTCCAGAACGAGAAGGCGTACGACGCCCCCAACGCCGCCGCCATCACACACGACGGCATGGTCGGCTGGGCGGCCTACAAGGTCGCCGACACGGTGGCCGTGCACGAAGCGTGGGGCCTGGGCAGCTACTGCAACTACACCTCGGATCCCTCGATCGTGCAGCACCACGGCTTCCAGGTCCCGGTGAAGGCGGGCGTCAAGATGCACAACCTGCAGGTGATCTCCCTGGGCGGCAAGGGCCAGTACGCCCATGTCATCAACGACACCGGCGCCCCGACCTCGGGGACGGACACCGTGCCGTCGAAGGTGACCTCGTTCCCGTGATCCACGGGACAGGCGGTGCATCGCACCGCTGAACCCGCTCTCGCAGCGCGTCGTCACCTGCCATCGGGTGGTACGCCCTCGTGGGTGCACCACCCGATGGCGGGGGGCCGTCGGGTTGTGTGATGAACGATACAGACGACCTCCTCTCGTCTCTCGACACACGAGACGGACTAACCCGTTCTAGCTGCATGAGATCCGGCTTCGCGTTGACTCTCCGGGACAGAAGCAGCTGATGGTCGGGCTCCACGCCAGGTGGATCACGGTCGCCGACTGGCTGGTGGACAGGCGGAGTCGGCAGGTTCGGTGTCTTCGACGGCCGTATCGCCCGTACCCTTCGAGGGTCTACGGCGTCACATAGCGGGCGTCAAACATTGGAGGACACACCTCGTGCTCATTGCTCAGCGTCCGTCTCTGACCGAAGAGGTCGTCGACGAGTTCCGTTCCCGGTTCGTGATCGAGCCGCTGGAGCCGGGCTTCGGCTACACCCTCGGCAACTCTCTTCGTCGTACCCTGCTGTCGTCGATCCCCGGCGCTGCTGTCACCAGCATCCGCGTCGATGGCGTTCTGCACGAGTTCACCACCGTGCCGGGCGTCAAGGAGGACGTCACCGACCTGATCCTCAACATCAAGCAGCTGGTCGTCTCCTCGGAGCACGACGAGCCG
>NZ_JXTE01000279.1 GCF_000972385.1 Streptomyces sp. WM6386 | reverse complement strand
GTGTACTCGTACCTGAAGAACGCCACCTCGATCGGCTCGGCCCCGAGGGGCGGCGGGACGAGCCAGGCCGTTCCGGCGGATTCGATCGGGGTCGTGCAACTGCGGCCCCGCACCGCCGGGTGATCGTGGCGAGCGAGGCCGCAATGGGCGGGTGCGCGTCACACAGCCCGCAGCTCGAACCAGTCGAAGGCCGCGCTGCCGCGGGGGGCGTACATGCCGAACACGCGGCCGGTGAAGCCGCCGGCGACCTCGGTGGTCAGATAGCGGCCGTCGAGCTCGGCGAGGACCTCGAAGTGCCCGGCTTCTGTCTCGTACCCGAGGCGAAGGCCGTCGGGGCCGCCACGGCGGAGGCCGGCGGCCGGGTCCTCCCCGTCCGTGCCTGTGTCGCGGGAGGTGACGGTGGGAGGCAGTACGTCGGAGGTCGTGACGTCCATCCGCAGGGTCAACGGGCCGGCCGGTACGGGCCGTTCGGCGACGGCGTGACACAGCGGCCCGATCCGCGCGACCGCACGCACCACCCCGTCGGCCACCTCGACCTCGTAGTGGTGCGCCTCGTCCAGTCGTACCGTGAGCCCGCCCCGGCCCCCTTCGCCGACCTCGATCAGTGTCCGCGCACTGCACTCGGGGTCGCGCTGGCGTCGTCCCACCAAGAGCGCACCGGGCCGGTCCAGCGTGTCCCCGCGGGCGTGCAGCACCAGGTGGCCGGGCCGCTCGTCGAGTCGCACGGCGTCCGGGTCCTGCCGTCGCAGTTGTACCCAGCAGGGGGCGAGGGCGGGGGAGTCGAAGTCGTCCCGGTCCGGCTCCGGCGGCAAGGAATGGGGGGGCAACTCCGGGGGGGGGG
>NZ_JXTE01000278.1 GCF_000972385.1 Streptomyces sp. WM6386 | reverse complement strand
GCACCGGGATGGCGGGAGCCATCGCGGCCATCCCTTTGGGGCTGATCGCCATGGCCATCGGCTGGCACGCTCTCGCCCACTCCCGCCGCGCTGAGCAGACCGCCAACCGCTCGAACATGAGCGGGAGTTCGGATCCACCTCATAAGCTTGCCCTTTAACCTCCGTTCCGACTCTGACGCCCCCTATAATGGGGTGATCATGACGGGCTGATCCGACACACTGGTTCGATGCGGCATGATGATGAAGAACCTTTGTCCGGCGGCAACGTCAGCGATAGTGTCGTTCGCGTCGGGGACACCGTTCGCCGTCCGGCCGGACCATGGACTCCCGCGGTGCATGCCCTGCTTGCACACCTGCATGAGGTGGGATTCGGCGCGGCGCCTCGCCCACTCGGCATTGACGATCAGGGGCGTGAGGTCCTGACCTTCATGCCGGGAGATGTGGTCTGGCCCGACCGGTTCTCGCTGATGGAACCCGCTCGACAACTGGCTCGCGTTGCGCGGCTGATCCGGGACTTCCACGACGCCGTGCAGGACTTCGCGCCCCCGCCCAATGCCCAGTGGCAGGCGCTGATCCCCGCTGAGGGGAGTGACATGATCGCCCCCAACCACCTGGCCCCCTGGAACCTCGTGGTCTCAGGTGAGGCGCGGTGGGCCTTCATCGACTGGGACACTGCGGGCCCCGGCTCGCGCCTGTGGGATGTCGCATACGCCATTCACGGGTTCATCCCGCTGTCCGCGCATCCGGACTGGCAGAGCCCAGACGCGGCGGACCGACTGCGAGTCTTCGTCGACGCCTACGGTCTCGCAGAGTCCGAGCGTCGTCGGTTGGTCCCTATGCT
>NZ_JXTE01000277.1 GCF_000972385.1 Streptomyces sp. WM6386 | reverse complement strand
GTAGAAGTGCTGCGGCCGGTCGGCGAGGGTGAACAGTTCGCGGCTGGACTTGCCGGTGGTGCACACGATCGCCGCACAGTCGGGGAGGACGGACAGCAGTTCCTCCAGCGCGGTGATCCGGGCCGGCGGTGTCCGCAGCGGCTCGTGCCGTACGACGTCGGGCCGTGCCGGGGTGGCCGGAGGTGGTTCGTGCAGGGGCTCGTCGTCGAGGATCCCCTGGCGCAGGACGAAGGCGTGGGGCAGCTCGGAGGTCTCCATCTCCTTCCAGCCGAGCGCGACGGCGCCTGCCATGGCGTCGGGTTCGCCGGGGAGCAGGGGGGGGCCCACCTCGATGACGTCCATCAGGTCGTGCATGGTGCGGCCCATCAGTTCGTGCTGCGGCTCGTCGGGGCGCCCGGGTTCGCCGCGCCAGGTCAGCACCACGGGGGTGGGGATGCGGGCCGCGTGGGTGAGGGAGGTCAGCGGGTTGACCATGTTGCCCAGGCAGGAGTTCTGGGCGATCACGCAGGCGCCGGCGCCGGCCAGCCAGGCGCCCGCGGCCAGGGCCACCGCCTCGCCCTCGTGCGTCACCGGGAGATAGCGGGCTCGGGAGCCGGACGCCGCCCGGTTGATGAGGGGCGTGAGATAGGAGCAGGGCACGCCGGTGACGTCGACGACGCCGCGGTCGGCCAAGAGGTCCAGCAGGTGTGCGGCCGGGACCATCACGCCACCCGGCCCGAACGCGGGGGCTCGCCGGTGCGCACCACGCGCAGGATGTTCTCGGCGGTCCGGCGGCGCAGACTGGCCTCGGCCTGCTGTGACAGGAACGCCCGGTGCGATGTCACCACGACGTCGTCGCGTTTGAGG
>NZ_JXTE01000276.1 GCF_000972385.1 Streptomyces sp. WM6386 | reverse complement strand
GTCTACGCGACGGCTCGCCGGCCCGAGACCGTGGATCTGCCCGGGGCCGACGTACTGGCCCTCGACATCGCCGATCCCGCATCCGTGAGGGCCGCAGCGGAGGCCGCCCAGGACGTCTCGCTGCTCATCAACAACGCGGGAATCAGTACGGGGACCGACCTGGTGACCGGTTCGCTGGACGCGGTACGGCACGAGCTGGAGACCAACATGTTCGGCCACCTGGGAATGATCCGGGAGTTCGCCCCCACGCTCGCCAGGAAGGGCGGGGGCGCGATCGTCAACATCCTCCCCGCCATGTCATGGTTCGGGGGCAAGGGCGCCAATGCCTACCACCTGACCAAGGCCGCCGCCTGGGCCATGACCAACGGCGTCCGCCTGGAGCTCGCCGAGCAGGGCACGCTCGTCACAGCGGTACACCTCGGCCTGGCCGACACCGACATGGCGGCGGGCTGGCCCGTGGCCAAGATCGCACCGTCGGACCTGGCCGACGCGGCGCTCGGGGAGACGCCGGCGTCGGGCGGGGAGTACGTCGATCGCGGTCGTGTCGCGCGCTCGTCGCCGGAGTCGTACGACCCCGAGCGCGAACGCGAGTTGTGGGAGGCGGTGGAGCGGTTCACTCGCCGGGCCTGCTGACCGGTGTGGCCGGGAAGGGGGTGCCCCAGGCTTCCTGCTCCAGTTGAAGTCCGTTGGCCAGGTGGCTGATCGTGCGGTACCAGCCGGTCAGTACGAGGAACTCGAGGAGTTGGGCGTCCTCGTAGTGGACGCGCAGGGCGTCCCAGGCGGGCTGTGAGAGGCGCGCGGTGTCGTGCAGTTCGTCGACGGCGTCGAGCAGCGCGGCGTGGCGGGGG
>NZ_JXTE01000275.1 GCF_000972385.1 Streptomyces sp. WM6386 | reverse complement strand
TTGTCGACGAGGCCGGCGATGTGCCGTTCGACGTCCTCGGGGACGCCGGTGTCCAGGAGCCGGCCGCGTACCTCGTCGGGGGTGTGGCCGGGTTCGGTGATGAGGCCGTGGATGTGTGCGTCGCGCTGCATCGCCCAGCCGAGGAGCAGGGTCATCTTGTGCTGGCTGAAGTCGAGTCCGGCCGTCTTGCCGGTCTGGGCGGAGTCGCCGAACGCGTCGAGCAGGTCGTCGCGGAGCTTGGCGAGGCTCTGGGAGCTGCCGCCGGGGAAGTACACCCAGATCTTCCGGAAGCCGCCGACGATCCCGAAGTCGATGCCGTAACTGTCGATGGGGCAGTGCCGCTGGATGTCGGCGAGCAGGGACTCCGCGGGCCGGCCGGTCTCGGTGATGAAGCCGTGGGCGCGGGCACGGAGGTAGGGGTCGATGTGCCGCGGGAGGGTGAAGCGGCAGTCGAACTCCCCTTCGTGGTGGGAGTCGGTCGCCACCCGGAAGGCGATGATCGCCTGCGGCAGCGCGTCCTCGTACGCGGCGAGGACCGGCCAGACCTTCTCGCGCGAGCAGGACACGTCGATGAGCGCCGCCGATTCCTCGACGCCGGCGAAGAGATCCGCCAGCTGCGCGGTTCCCGACATTCTTCCTCCAGGTGTCGTGCTCGGGCGGGTCACTTGTTCCGGTAGGCCACGCGCAGGGCCATGTTCGTCAGCTCGCTGCGCCACACCGCGTCGACGGGTGCGTCGGCGATGGCCGCGCAGCCCTTGTCGACGAGGCCGGCGATGTGCCGTTCGACGTCCTCGGGGACGCCGGTGTCCAGGAGCCGGCCGCGTACCTCGTCGGGGGTGTGGCCGGGTTCGGTG
>NZ_JXTE01000274.1 GCF_000972385.1 Streptomyces sp. WM6386 | reverse complement strand
TCCCACGGATGTGGTCATGGATGTCCCGGACGTGATCCACCGCCCGTTGGGCGTCGTCGGCGGTGCCGTAGGTCGTCACGGCCAGGAAGGTGCTGGTGCGCTGGAGGCGACCCCACGGGTCGCCGCGAAATCCGGAGTGTCCGGCAACCGCCGCCATGGCGAGCGGATGCAGGGACTGCAGGAGCAGTGCGCTGAGGCCGCCGATGAACATCGAGGCGTCGCCGTGGACCGTGCGGATGGGGTGGTCCGGTGCGAACCAGCGCGGGCCGGGGGTGTCGTGGATGCGGGCGCGGTTCGCCGGTCCGTCGGGGCCCGCGACCCGCCGGAACAGGGCCTTGCCCAACTCTTCCCGGACCGCCGTCAGCACGGTTGTGCCTCCCTGTCGGACGCGGGCCACACGTACGGGAGGTCGTCGGGCACGCCGGGGAACAGCTCGGCGTACGCCTCCGGGGCCTTGCGGACCAGTGCCGAGCGATGGCTCTCGTGGAAGGCCTCGTCGCCGTGCCAAGGCGGTAGTTCGCCGGCGGCGGTCAGTTCCGGCTGGCCGCGCACCTGGACGCCGGGGCGCACCGCGGTCAGTCCGGCCACCAGGGAGGCGGCGCAGCTGTCCTGGTGCCCCTGTTCGCGCCAGACCCGGCAGATCTCCAGCCCGTACCGTACGAGTGCCTCCTCGTACCCCGCCCACATCCGTACGGCCGGTTGCCGGCGCCAGCCGTATCCGGGCACCGTCAGGCCGCGCAGGACCTGCAGCGCCTCGACCCGCTGTTTGCCCAGCCGGCGCCGGTCCAGCAACTGGGCCGTCTGCCGGAAGTCCGGGTGGGGCAGAAAGGTCTGCATCGCGGTCGGCTCACTTCCTG
>NZ_JXTE01000273.1 GCF_000972385.1 Streptomyces sp. WM6386 | reverse complement strand
CGATGATGCTCGGCATCGCGATCACTGCTCTTCCAGCGCCCGGCCGACTCGCCGGCGCGGCGTGCGAGGCCCACGATCTCGCCGTTCACGTGCCCGCACTCCCGGTCCTGTAACCGCCCGGGCGACGAGGAAGCCCTCGCCGTACCGCCCAACTCCCTTCGCCCGCGCATCCCATGGCTCACAACGGGCCGTGATCGATAGGCTGGGAAGGTCGAGGCCTGGGAGGATCCGGCAGTGCCGCTGAGCTACTACGTGTACATCTCCGACAGCAAGGTCGACATGCTGTTGCCGCAGATCGACCCCGGGTTCGGGGTCAAGCGTCAGACGGAGGTGGGCGTGAACCTCTCCGTGCTGTCGGCGAAGCGCACCACCGAGGGTCCGCCGAACGACCGGATCACCCGTCTCGAGGCGGTCGTCCGGTACCTCCGCGACCACGGTGACCTCGGCACGGTGGACGCACCGGGCCAGTACTTCTGGGGCTCGCTGCGGATGCGCTGGGGTGCGTTCCGCGACGATCCCGCGTCCTCCCTGGTGTTCTTCGGCGGGCGCAGCGAGGACACTGTCGTCGCCCTGGGCGGCTCGTACCGGCACGTGTACGGCTACGTGCCGGACGCCGAGGCCCACGGTGTGGGGCGCTCGATGATGTCCTCCATGCTCGACGGCCTCGGGATCACCTCCGATCTGGAGGACGAGTACGTCGCCGACGCGGTGGACGGTGACCTCGACCGCGTCGATCGCGCGGCGCTGGGCCGCGTTGAGCGGGCCGTTGCGCGACTGCGCTGGCCGGCGCAGAACGTCGAGTTCGTGGCGAAGCGGCTGCTGCACGGCGAAAGCCCGGACGGCACCGGCACGTCGGTGC
>NZ_JXTE01000272.1 GCF_000972385.1 Streptomyces sp. WM6386 | reverse complement strand
GCTCGCCGCCGTCGCCGACATCGGGGCGCTGACCGTCACCTGCCTGAGCGGATGCCTGGTCCCGCTGTTCGTGCTGCCGCACTGGGTGAGCGACGTGGCCAAGTTCAGCCCCGGCTACTGGGCCTCGCGAGGCTTCCAGGCCGCGGTGACCGGCGACCACGCCGTCTACGACAAGGCGCTGGCCATCACCCTCGCCGTCAGCCTGCTCGTCCTGGGCATCGCCGCGATCCGGGCCCCTCGCGCGGTCCGCTGAGGCCGCGATCCGGGCCCGCGCGCGGTTCGCTGGGGTCGGTGGTCCGGTTCGCCGGTGTGGTCTGCTGGGGCCGTGATCCGGCCCCCGGCGCGGTCCGCTGAGGTCGCGATCCGGGCCCCGCGCGGTCCGCGCAGGGATCGCTGGTCCGGTTCGTCTGTGTGGTGGGTGCGCTGGGGTCGCCGGTCCGGGCCCCGCGACGGTTCGCTGAGGCGCGGACCAGGAGACCCGGCCGCGGAGCCGAGGGCACCGCCGGGCTCACTCCCGCAGCAGCCCGGCGGTGACCTCGTGATCCGGGACCCGGCCGCTGAGCGCCTGCTCGACCTGGCGGGCCGCCGCGATCCCCATGTCCCGCCGGATCGCATCGACGGCCGAGCCCAGATGCGGCGTCAGCAGCGTCCTGGGATGAGTGAGCAGCCGCCGCGGCACCTCGCGGAGGTGTCCCGGTGCGGTCCGGTCCTCGCATCCGAAGACGTCCGCCCCGTAGCCGCCGAGCGGCCCGTCGTCCAGTGCCGCGGCCACCGCGTCCTCGTCGACCCCCGAGCCGCGTCCGACGTTGACCAGCAGCTGCCCCGGCCGGGCGGCCGCGATCGCGTCCCGGCCGATCAGATG
>NZ_JXTE01000271.1 GCF_000972385.1 Streptomyces sp. WM6386 | reverse complement strand
GTGACGGCGTCCACCATGCGATATCCGGCATTACCCGCATGTACTACCTCATGCTCGCCGGATAGGCGCCCGGTCCCCGCGACGTCAGGACGCACCCCGACCGGGAGAACGATCACTCACGGGACAGTTCTTCGGTGGTCATGCTCCCTGCTGTGCTGCCGATGTTCGCGGCTGCGCATCTGGGCTGAGTTTCAATACGCCTCGAATCGAGGTCGAAAAAGGCTCAACATCTAGTATCCCATCCTGGCGGACGAGCGCCTTGTGTCAGTACCTTACATGCTATGGTCATATCTGCGATAGCACTGTTCATCATAGGTACGGCTTTGACGCTCGGGCTACGCACATGGGTTCAATGGAAACGTACCCGAGATACCGGGCACCGACACGATCCGGCGCCGCGGTTTTCCGCACAGGGGTGGTCCCAGCAGCTGGTGCTCCTCAATAATGCTCTGGTCGCCGCAGGGCCGATAGCGGCTCTTTTCGGGCTCTCTCCGCTTCCCAGTCTCGATCACACGGCGCTGAATGTTTCCGGAGTGGTGATCACCGTGGCCGCCCTCACTTTCACCGTGGCGGCACAATTCCACATGGGTGATTCCTGGCGCGTAGGCGTGGCCCGGGAGGAACATACATCGCTGGTGGTCGGCGGGTTCTTCACATTTGTCCGAAACCCCATCTTCGCCGGGTTCGCGGCCGGGAGTGCAGGTATGGCGTTAATGGTGCCGAACATTTTCTCTCTCGCCGGTTTTGTCAGTTCGGTCGTTTCCGCGCAGGTCACGGTGCGTCTGGTCGAGGAGCCCTATCTGGTTGCCATGCACGGGGAGGACTACATCCGATACGCCGACAAGGTCGGGCGCTTCGTCCCCGGCGT
>NZ_JXTE01000270.1 GCF_000972385.1 Streptomyces sp. WM6386 | reverse complement strand
TGTCTTCACCGTGCTGAGGCTGATGTGCAGTGCATCGGCGATCTCGGTGTTGGTCAGCCCGCGGGCGACGGCGAGGAGTACCTGCTCCTCGCGGGCGGTGACGGGGGAGACCGGCTGGGCCGCGGGCCGGCCGGCGGGCAGGTCCGCGAATGCCTGGAGCAGACGGACGGTGACGCTGGGGGCAATGAGCGCCTCACCGTCGGACGCCGACCGTACGGCCTGCGCCAGAAGGTCCGGTCCGGTGTCCTTGAGGAGGAATCCGCGGGCGCCGGCACGCAGTGAGCCGTAGACGTACTCGTCGAGGTCGAACGTGGTGATGACGACCACGGCCAGCGGGTCGGCGACTCCTGGGCCGGCGACCAGCCGGGTGGCCTCGAGCCCGTCGAGTACGGGCATGCGGATGTCGAACAGACAGACGTCGGGGCGTAGTTCGCGGGCCAGACGTACCGCTTCCCGCCCGTCGGCGGCCTCGCCGACCACCTCAATGCCGGGCTGGGCGTTCAGCATGATCCGCAAGCCGGTGCGGATGATGGTCTGGTCGTCAGCGACGAGGACGCGAATGGACACCGCTCTCGCTCCTCGCTCGCGGCAGTTCGGCTTCGACATGCCAGCCCCGGTCAGTACCCGGGCCGGCTCGTAGTGTGCCGCCGAGCAGGGTCGCGCGCTCGCGCAGTCCGGTAAGTCCGTATCCGTCGCGGCCCCGGCCGGTGCGCCGGCCGTTGTCGCGCACGCTCACCCGTACCGTGTGCCATTCCGCGGCGACCCGAACGACGAGCTCGGTCGCGTCGACCGCATGACGCAGCGCGTTGGTCACCGACTCCTGCACGATCCGGTAGACGGCCGCGTCCACGGCCGGGGGCAGCGCGTCC
>NZ_JXTE01000027.1 GCF_000972385.1 Streptomyces sp. WM6386 | reverse complement strand
CCCCCCGGCCGTACGCCCCGGAGCCGCCCCCGGTCTCCCCCGAGGACGACATCCCCGAGGACGACGACCCCGACCTCAACGAATCGGCCCTCTCCGGCCGCGAACTGATCGTGCGGGAGCTGGGAGCGACGGTGATGGAGGAGTTCACCAACGAATAGGGGCTCCTCAGGCGAGGTGGGACCCCCGTTTCGGAGAAACCCACAAACCCCGTTCCCCCGCCCCTTCGGCAACCCGCACAATTTGCCGGGCCCCGAGCCGGTTACGCTGACCCCGTGAAGGTCCTCGTCATCGGCAGCGGCGCCCGCGAACACGCCCTGTGCCGCTCCCTGTCCCTCGATCCCGACGTCACCGCGCTGTACTGCGCCCCGGGCAACGCCGGCATCGCCGAGGTCGCCGAGCTGCACCAGGTCGACGCCCTGGACGGCACGGCCGTCGCCGCGCTGGCCACCGAACTCGGCGCCGAGCTGGTGATCGTAGGCCCGGAGGCACCCCTTGTCGCGGGGGTGTCCGACGCCGTGCGCGAGGCCGGCATCCCGGTCTTCGGCCCCTCCGGGGAGGCCGCGCAGCTCGAGGGCTCCAAGGCCTTCGCGAAGGACGTGATGGCGGGGGCGGGCGTCCCCACCGCGCGTTCCTACGTCTGCACGACCCCCGAGGAGGTCGACGAGGCCCTCGACGCCTTCGGCGCCCCGTACGTCGTCAAGGACGACGGTCTCGCGGCCGGCAAGGGTGTCGTCGTCACGCCCGACCTGGAGGCGGCCCGGGCGCACGCCAACTCCTGTGAGCGTGTCGTCATCGAGGAGTTCCTCGACGGCCCCGAGGTCTCCCTCTTCGCCGTCACCGACGGCGTGACCGTCGTCCCGCTCCAGCCCGCCCAGGACTTCAAGCGCGCCCTGGACGGCGACGAGGGCCCCAACACCGGTGGCATGGGCGCGTACTCCCCGCTGCCCTGGGCCGACCCGAAGCTGGTGGAGGAGGTCCTGCAGACCGTCCTCCAGCCGACCGTCGACGAGATGCGCCGCCGCGGCACCCCCTTCTCCGGGCTCCTCTACGCCGGTCTCGCGATCACCTCGCGCGGAGTCCGTGTCATCGAGTTCAACGCCCGCTTCGGCGACCCCGAGACCCAGGTGGTCCTGGCTCGCCTGAAGACCCCCCTCGCGGGTCTCCTGCTGGCCGCCGCCAAGGGCGACCTCGTCGACCTGGCGCCGCTGCGCTGGAGCGACGACGCCGCGGTCACCGTGGTCGTCGCCTCGCACAACTACCCGGGCACCCCGCGCACCGGCGACCCGATCACCGGCCTCGACGAGGTGGCCGCCGAGGACGCTCCGCACGCGTACGTCCTGCACGCCGGCACCAGGCACGACGGCGACGCCGTGGTCAGCGCCGGCGGCCGCGTCCTGTCCGTCACGGCGACCGGCAAGGACCTGGACGAGGCCCGCGACCGCGCGTACCGGGCGGTCTCCCGCATCCGTCTCGACGGCTCCCAGCACCGTACGGACATCGCGGCGAAGGCCGCGGCGGGCGAATAGCCAGGACAACCGGACAGCGAGCACAGCCGGAACAACCGGCAGACCGGATGAACCCGACAGGCCCCGAATCCGTCTCAGGATTCGGGGCCTGACGCGTGCCCGGCCCCGGCACGGGCCCCGCCACCAGCCGGGCACCGCACGCCGGACGGGGGGCTGAACTTGGGTCAAGAACCAAGGCCTGATCTTCGCTGTCCGTCATCCACCTTTCCCCAAAGCCATTCCATCGAGTGACCGATCCCTTTTCCGGGTGACGTGGGCAGGGGCCCCAACTAGGGTGCGGCGCAAGCGTTCCGGCACTTGGCCCACCGGCATTGCGATGTCAGTGGGGGGTGCCACAGTGGGGGAGTGAGCAACGCCAGGACAGTCAGGCAGCCAGGACAGCACGGAGGGGGTGACACCCGGTCGTGACCGGTATGGGTGGAGAGGCGGGCGCACAGGCCGCGCGCTCCTGGGCGCTCGCCGTGCTGCGCATCCGCAGCCGGGCGCTGGCCGTCGCGCTGCTGCCGGCGGCCGTCGCCGTGGTGCTGTACGCCGGAGGCTCCACCGGCCACCTCGTGGGCCCGGGCTGGCATGCGGCCCGCTGGGTCGTCACGCCGTTCGCCGTGCTCGTCCTGCTGGCCGCCGCCGGTATCGCCCTGGTCGTCGCCCGTGCCCGCCCCGCCATGAGTCCGACGGTCCCGATCGCCGAGGAGTCGGCGCCGGACCTGTACCGCATGGTGCGCGACCTGGCCGACCGTCTCGATGTGCCCGCCCCGTCCGCGATAGCGCTCACCCCGGACTGCGACAGCTGGCTGGAGGACCGCACCCACCCGTCCCACGGCCCGCCGAAGCAGGAGGACCGCGACGAGCTCACGGGCGCGCGCGGCTCGCGGCGTACGACGGCGGCGCCCGTCCTGGTCATCGGCTCCCCGTTCCTGTGGTGGATGCGGGTCGGTGAGCTCCGCGCGGTCCTCGCCCCGGTCGTCGCCGGCACGGGCCCCTCGGCACACCCGGACATAGCCGCGGCCCGCCGTTTCGTCCGCGGCCTGGACGCCGCGGTGGCCGTGTCCTCGGCATCCGGCCGCTGTCTGCCGACCCGCACGGTGTGCGCCGGCGTCGGCTGGGTGGCCCGTCTGCTGCTGCACAGCTGCCGGGAGCACGCGTCCAAGATGGAGCGAGGGGTCGCCGCAGCGGCGGCCGAGCGCGCACAGGGCGTGGACTACGGCCTGCGGATCGTCGCCCAGGAGCAGGTGGGTCTGGCCTACGCCGGCTGGGACCGCCTCCTGACCCGCGTGGCGCTGCCCGCCTGGCGGATGGGCCGCTGGCCGTCCCGCCTGGACGCGGGAGTGGTGGCGGCACTCACGGAACTCTCCCGCCGGGACCGCCTGGCCGAGGGCTTCGCCTCCCGTCTGGGTGAGCGCCCCGCCTGTGACCTCCTGGAAGAACCCGGCACGATCGACGAGGCCACCTCCCTCCTGGCCGCCCGCCTCTTCCACGGCGGCCCGGCGGAGTCCGGTCCCGACTGGTCCCCGGTCGGCTGGCAGGAGTACCCCGAAGAGGTCGTCGACCGGAAGTGGCGCCGCGACGCGGCCCGCCTCCACCGAGTCCTGGACGCACAGGGCGTACGCCGGACCCCCGAGACCACGGGCCCGGAGACGGACGGCCCGACGTTGTCCAGGGTCCTGGACTACCTTGCGACGTCGGCGGCCGACGGTGCGAAGCACGCAGAGTCCGACCCGGCGTCCGTACCCCTGACGACAGCCGAACCCGCGGCCGCCGACGGTGACCGCGCCTCACAGGGGCAACCCGCACCCGACGACGAAACTGTCCTGGACGGCGCGGGTAGGAACACACTCGCCGAAGGCGAGGTCGAGGCCGCGGCCGACGCCGACGCCGACGAACAAGAAAACGAACGCACCGCCACCCTCGCCGCAGGCCTCACCGCGGAACTGGCCCGCGAGGACGCCACCGCACCCACCCCCCAGGGCCCCGACACCACCCTCTGGGACGACGGCGCGCTCCCCCTCTTCCCGCCCCAGCCGCCCCGCACGTCCCGCGAACTCCTCACCGACCACGTCACGGCCATGGTCTGCTGTGCCGCGATGGACACCGCGGGTGCCACCCCGGGCCTCGACTGGCTCGACGGCCCGACCCTTCTCATCAACGGCGACCGCGCAGCCGACCTCAGCCCCGTGGTCCTCAGCCTCGTCGTGGACGGCGACCCGGTCCCCCTGCGCGCCTGGCTGCTGGAGTCCGGCATACGCCCGGAGAAGCCGGTCCGCCTCGTCTGAGCGTGCCCCGCCCGGCAGGCGCCGCCGCACAACTCCCTTACCGGAAGCCCTCATTCCACTTTCGGCCAATTCGCAACGAATAGTGACCGCGTGCGTGCGTAATGTGATGTGCTGGGACCGATCGGGCACATGGCAAGGGCTTACGACATAAGACACGCGTCACAAGCACGAACGGACGACCGCACTCACACACGGGGGCACGAGGGAGGGGAGCAGCCATGGGGTCGGAGCAGATCCGCCGCTGGGAGTCGGGAGCGCTGGCGCACGCGGTGACGGACCCCTTCGGCCAGGGCCCCGTCCCCTGGCTCCGCGGTGACGAGACGTACTTCGACGACACCGGCCAGGTGGTCCCCTGGTACGTGGAAGCGGCCCCGCAGCAGACCCCCGCCGACGGCCGGACCGGCACCGCTCGTATCCCGGCCCCCCGCAGCGCCGGCGGCCCCCGTGCCGCGGACGACGTACGCCGCCAGATCAAGGGCTTCACCTCGACCAGCGCGGTCGCCCCCGGCGAGGCCATCGACTTCCACATCACGGTCGACCCGCCCCAGGAATTCGCCGTCGACGTGTACCGCATCGGCCACTACGGCGGTGACGGCGCCGCCAAGATCACCACCAGCCCCCGCCTCTCCGGCATCGTCCAGCCCCCGCCGCTGACCGCGGACCGCACGGTCTCCTGCCACCACTGGTGGCTGAGCTGGCGCCTTCAGATCCCCTCCTTCTGGAGCATCGGGGCATACGTGGCCGTCCTGACCACCGCCGACGGCTACCGCTCCCACGTCCCGTTCACCGTCCGCCACGACCACCCGGCGGACCTGCTGCTCCTCCTGCCGGACGTCACCTGGCAGGCGTACAACCTCTACCCGGAGGACGGCCGCACGGGCGCCAGCCTCTATCACGCCTGGGACGAGGAAGGCTGTCTGCTGGGCGAGTCCGACGCGGCCACGACCGTCTCCTTCGACCGCCCGTACGCCGGCGCCGGCCTCCCCCTGCACGTGGGGCACGCCTACGACTTCATCCGCTTCGCCGAGCGCTACGGCTACGACCTCGCCTACGCCGACGCCCGCGACCTGCACTCCGGCCGCGTCGACCCCACCCGCTACCGGGGCCTGGTCTTCCCGGGCCACGACGAGTACTGGTCGGCGAACATGCGCCGCACCGTGGAGCGCGCCCGCGACCACGGCACATCGCTGGTCTTCCTCTCCGCCAACACCATGTACTGGCAGGTGGAGTTGGGCCCGTCCCCGTCCGGCGTCCCCGACCGCCTCCTGACCTGCCGCAAGCGCCGGGGCCCGGGCCGACCGGTGCTGTGGCGCGAGGTCGACCGCCCCGAGCAGCAGGTGGTCGGCATCCAGTACGCGGGCCGGGTCCCCGACCCCCGTCCGCTGATCGTGCGCAACGCCGACCACTGGCTCTGGGAGGCCACCGGCGCCCACGAGGGCGACGAGATCGAGGGACTGGTCGCGGGCGAGGCCGACCGCTACTTCCCGCGCACCCCGCTGCCCGAGCACGACGACCGCATCCTGCTCGCCCACTCTCCGTACGCCGACACCGAGGGCACCCTCCGCCACCAGGAGACATCCCTGTACCGCGCCCCCTCGGGCGCCCTGGTCTTCGCGTCCGGCACCTTCGCGTGGTCCCCGTCCCTGGACCGCCCGGGACATGTGGACCCCCGCGTCCAGCGCGCCACCGCCAACCTGCTGGACCACATCTGCAAGCGCGACTGACGCCGAAGACGCGCAGGCCGCAGACCCCCTGTCCCTGGCCAGGGTCCCGATACGGGACAATCGAGCCACTTGGCCCGCCCGTCTCCCACCACCACCCTGTTCGAGCCCTGCGGGCGCCCCTTTTGTTCAACCACGGGGAGGAACCGTGTCCGGATTCGTAGAAAAGCCCGAGCCGATTCAGGTTCCGGGCCTGGTGCACCTCCACACCGGCAAGGTGCGTGAGCTGTACCAGAACGAGGCGGGCGACCTCGTAATGGTCGCCAGTGACCGTATCTCCGCCTTCGACTGGGTGCTGCCGACCGAGATCCCCGACAAGGGCAGCATCCTCACCCAGCTCTCCCTGTGGTGGTTCGACCAGCTCGCGGACCTGATCCCCAACCACGTCCTGAGCACCGAACTGCCCGAGGGTGCCCCGGCCGACTGGGCGGGCCGCACGCTCGTCTGCAAGTCGCTCCAGATGGTCCCGGTGGAGGCCGTCGCCCGCGGCTACCTCACCGGCTCGGGTCTCCTCGAGTACAACGAGTCCCGCACGGTCTGCGGCCTCGCCCTCCCCGAGGGCCTGACCGACGGCAGCGAACTCCCCGCCCCGATCTTCACCCCGGCCACCAAGGCCGCGGTCGGCGAGCACGACGAGAACGTCTCCTACGAGGAGGTCGCCCGCCAGGTCGGCGCCGACACCGCCGCCCGGCTGCGTCAGGCCACGCTCGCCGTCTACTCGCGGGGCCGGGACATCGCCCGCGACCGGGGCATCATCCTCGCGGACACCAAGTTCGAGTTCGGCTTCGAAGGCGACACCCTCGTCATCGGCGACGAGGTCCTCACCCCGGACTCGTCCCGGTTCTGGCCGGTCGACCAGTGGGAGCCGGGCCGCGCGCAGCCCTCGTACGACAAGCAGTTCGTGCGCGACTGGCTGACCTCGGCGGAGTCCGGCTGGGACCGCAAGAGCGAGCAGCCCCCGCCGCCGCTGCCGCAGGAGGTCGTGGACCGGACCCGTGCCAAGTACGTCGAGGCGTACGAGCGACTGACCGGCACCAGCTGGGCGTAACGCGAAAAGCCCCCGGGAGACCGGGGGCTTTCACATGGAGCGAACGACGAGGTTCGAACTCGCGACCTCAACCTTGGCAAGGTTGCGCTCTACCAACTGAGCTACGTTCGCATGCGCCGTGGCGCGAGAACCACTATACCCAACCTCGCTCCCGCGCGAGCCGCACCGCGGCATGGCGGTTCTCCGCCCCGAGCTTCGACACCGCCGACGACAGATAGTTCCGCACGGTCCCCTGCGACAGTGCGGCCCGCTCGGCGATCTCCGCGACGGGCGCCCCGTCGGCGGCGAGTTCCAGTACCTCGGCCTCGCGCGCGGTCAGCGGTGAGTCCCCGGCGGAGATCGCGTCGGCGGCCAACTCCGGGTCGACGTAGCGGTTTCCGGCATGCACCGTGCGGATGATCTCCGCGAGCCGCTGGGCGCTGACCGTCTTCGGGACGAACCCACGCACACCGGCCCCAAGGGCCCGCTTGAGATGCCCGGGCCGCCCATGGCTGGTCACGATCAGCACCTTGCAGCCGGGCAGTTCGGTGCGCAGGGATGTGGCGACCTTCACACCGTCGGCGCCGGGCATCTGGAGATCCAGTACGGCGACGTCGGGAGTGTGTGCCTTCGCCATCGCCAGCGCCTCGGGACCGGACGCGGCCTCGGCGACGATCACGAGGTCGTCCTCCAGCGCGAGCAGCGCCGCGAGCGCGCCCCGGATCAGATGCTCGTCGTCGGCGAGCAGCAGCCGCACCGTCATGCCATGACCTCACTCATCCGCAGCGGCACCGAGGCCACCACTCTGAACACACCGTCGCCCACGGGCCCCGCCTCCAGCGTCCCGTCCACCGCCGCCAGCCGCTCCCGCAGCCCGGCCAGCCCCGAGCCTCCAGGGCCGGAAGGCGCGGCCACCCCGTCGTTCTCCACCTTCAGCACCACGCACTCGCGAGTCACCCGCACGTCCACCGCGCACCGCCCGGCATCTCCGTGGCGCAGCACATTGGTCGTCGCCTCCCGTACGACCCAGCCGAGCGCCGACTGCACGTCCACCGGCAGCCCGGCCGCCTCCCCTGACACCTCGCAGCGAATCCCCGCAGCCTCCAACACGCCCTGCGCACCGGTGAGTTCGACCCCGAGGTCGGCCTCCCGATACCCCCGTACGACATCGCGCACCTCGCGCTGCGACTCCTGCGCGATGCGCTGCACCTCGACCATCTGCTCCTCGGCCTCGGGCCGCCCGCGCCGCGCCAGCTGTACGGCCAGCTCGCTCTTCAGGGCGATCACCGCGAGGTTGCGCCCCATGACGTCGTGCAGATCGCGCCCGAACCGCAGCCGCTCCTCGGCTACGGCGAGCCGGGCCCGGGTCTCGCGGGCCTCGTCGAGCTCGTAGACGGCGTTGAGCAGCCAGACGGAGAAGGCGGAGGTGAAGGCGAGGAATCCGCCGCCGAGGAACACCACCAGCACGCTGATCAGGGCGGCGGGACCGGGCCTGCCCGCGAACGCCACGAGCCCCGCCCCGACGGCGAAGCCCGTGACGACGGAGTACATGCGCCGGCGGCTGCGCACGCCGAGCGCGAAGGTGCCCGCCCCGAAGATCAGCACGACGGCGAAGACCGAGCCGGCCGCGGTGTCGACGTCGTCCCCGCTCGGCCCGTGCTCCGCGATCACGATCGCCATGACGGCGACCGCCGCGGTGATCGCGCCGAGCGTCCACAGCATGTGGACGGGCTGCTCACGGCGGCCGAGCGTCCAGTCCAGCGCCCGCGCCGCGGTCACGGCACAGACCACGGCGTGCCCGGCCACCACAAGCGCCAGCGAAGCCGCGACCCAGGGCACCATCTCACCGAAGAGCGGCAGCCCGATCGAGACGACCTCGATCAGCGCGAAGAAGTGGAACGACCAACGCGTGTACGTCTCTACCTTGGCCGGCGTGCTCTTCTGCCGCCACCAGCCCCCCGAACCGCTCATTTCCCCGCCCCCGCACTCAGCGCCGCGGTTCCCACCGGAACCACCGTCGTACAGCAAACACCGCGAGCGAAGTCCAGGCCAGCGCGGTCACGAGGGCGCCCAGGGCCTCGTACATCGACAGGCTGCCCGTCCATCCGCCGCGCACGAGCGTGATCACCGGCGACAGCGGCAGCAGCCCGCACACCGTCGCGAACGCGTCGGGCAGCAGTTCCAGGGGCACGGTGACGCCCGAGAGGATCATCGAGATCATCACGAGCGGCAGCGTGGTGACCTGCGCGCTCTCCACGGTCCGGGTCAGGGCCGCGGTCACGGCCGCGAGCGCCGCGCACATCACCAGCCCCAACAGCAGCCCCAGGGCGGCGAGATGGGGTGCCTTCGGCGCGGGTACGTCCAGCAGGGCCGTACTCCCGGCCACCAGCACGAGCGACTGCACGAGCCCCGTCGCCCCGATCGGCAGCGCGGCCCCGCACAGGATCTCGACGTCCCGCAGCTCCCCGGTGCGCAACCGCTTCAGCACCAGTTCCTCGCGCCGCGCGGTGTAGATGCCGACGAGCGCCCCGTACACGCCGAACAGCAGCGAGAACCCGATCGCGGCCGGCAGCAGCACCAGGCCGACACTCAGCCCGGCCTCCTCCACGTCCATGCCGTCCACGACGGACCGCAGGCTGAACGGCAGCGCCAGCGGCACCAGGACGGCCGCGACGATGGTGGCCTTGCTGCGCCCGAGCAGCGTGAACTCGGCCCGGGCGAGCGCGCCCATCCGACCGGCCGGTGTGGTGGTGACGATGCTCATGCCGTGACCTCCTCGGCCGCCGCGATCCCCAGGAACGCCTCTTCCAGTGACGCCGACCGCACATCGAGCCGGCGCAGCTCGACCCCGGCCCGCTCGGCCCACACCAGCACTCCGGTCGCCGCCCGCTGCAGCTCCCGAGTCCGCAGCCGTACGACCCTCCCGTCGACCTCGTGGGCCAGCACCCCCAGCTCACCGAGCGGCGGCAGATCGCCCACGAAGTACCCCTCGGGCAGTTCGAAGGAGATCCGCGAGGGCTGTCCGGCCGTCACCTCGGCCGGTGTCCCGGTGACCGCGATCCGCCCCTCGTGCAGGATGGCGAGCCGGTCGGCGAGACCCTCGGCCTCCTCCAGGTAGTGCGTGGTCAGCAGTACGGTCGTACCGCCGTCGCGCAGCGCCCGAACCAGCTCCCAGGTGTCCCGGCGCCCTTCGGCGTCGAGCCCGGTCGTCGGCTCGTCCAGGAACAGCACCTCCGGGTTCCCGAGCAGCGCGAGCGCCAGGTCCAGGCGCCGCCGCTCACCCCCGGACAGCTGCTTGACGCGTACGTCGGCCCGCCGCGCGAGCCCGACGAGCTCCAGCGCCTCCAGGGCAGGCCGCGCCCCGCTCACACACCCCGCCCACATCCGGGCGGTCTCGGCGACGGTGAGCTCGGACGGGAACCCGCCCTCCTGGAGCATCACGCCGGTCCGCGGCCTGACGACGGCCCGCTCCTCGTAGGGATCGTGCCCGAGCACCCGTGCCCGGCCGCCGGTCGGCCGGGCGAGCCCTTCCAGCAGTTCCACCGTCGATGTCTTGCCGGCCCCGTTGGTGCCGAGCAGCGCGAAGATCTCGCCCCGGTCCACGGAGAAGCTGATCCCGCGGACCGCTTCGAACCCGCCCCCGTAGACGCGTCGCAGGTCGGTGACCTCAATCACGTTCGTGTTCATGGTCCAAGCATCTCGGCGTCCCGGGCCCGGAAGCAGTGCGCGCTGTCATCACTCGACATGACAAATGTCAGGGGTACGCCCACCACGAAAAAGCCCCCCGACAGAAGCCGGGGGGCTTTCGAATCAAGAGCGAACGACGAGGTTCGAACTCGCGACCTCAACCTTGGCAAGGTTGCGCTCTACCAACTGAGCTACGTTCGCATTGCCTCCGACCGGCTCTCACCGATCGGCGCGAGCACCATCCTACCTGATCCTCCCCCAGAGGGGGTTCCCCCAGAGTGGTCAGACGGTGATGCAGAGCGGGTGACAGGAATTGCACACTGCGCCTTCCCCCTGGAAGGGGGATGTTCTACTACTGAACTACACCCGCATGTACTCCGTGGGCTGGGCTTTTCCGTCCCCG
This sequence comes from Streptomyces sp. WM6386, assembly GCF_000972385.1. Classification (GTDB taxonomy): domain Bacteria; phylum Actinomycetota; class Actinomycetes; order Streptomycetales; family Streptomycetaceae; genus Streptomyces. The sequence continues at coordinate 81,449 of NZ_JXTE01000027.1, read as the reverse complement.
CCCCTCGGCGTGCTCCAGACTCTAGCCGACCGGGTGGGGTGCAACGCAAGTCGGTTGTCCTCAGGGTCCGCTGACGGACCCTGAGCACGACCTGTGAGCCGTCACTGCGCCGCGGTGAACGCCTCGTAGACCTTCTTGGGGATACGGCCACGCGCGGGCACGTCCATCTTGTTCGCCTGGGCCCAGGCGCGGACGGCCGCCGGGTCGGGGGCGACCTCCGTCTGCCGGTAGGCCTTGCCGGACTTCGACCGCTTGCGGCCGGCGTCCACGTAGGGCTCGAGCGCCTTACGCAGTTTCTTGGCATTCGCTTGATTCAGGTCGATCTCGTACGACTTGCCATCGAGTCCGAAGGCGATCGTTTCCGCCGCTTGCGAGCCGTCGATGTCGTCAAAGAGAGTGACCACGACCTTCTGCGCCACGAATATCGGTCCCTTCATACGGCACTTGCCAATTCATTTGTACAGTGCCCGACAATGCAATGGGAAGCCCGACTAAATCCTTCCGCGTGTCTGAGCGCAATAGGTATCGGGTGTCGATCGGGGATCTTTCCTGGAAATTTTCGTGAACACGGCCGTTGATACCGGATCGTGACGGCAGTCACGTAGTTTCCTACAAGTCGACGCGCGTAGAAATTTTGTGCGGGTAGTCTGAAGACACTGTTGGACAGACACCTTCAGGAACCTTGCTCAGCACCACACACCGGGAGTGCCAGTGGCACGCGTCGTAGTCGACGTCATGCTCAAGCCGGAGATCCTCGACCCCCAGGGCCAGGCGGTGCAGCGCGCACTGCCGCGTCTGGGTTTCGAAGGCATCTCCGACGTACGTCAGGGAAAGCGATTCGAACTGGAAGTTGACGGACCGGTCGACGAGGCCGCGCTCGCCCGCATCCACGATCTTGCGGAATCCTTCCTCGCCAACACCGTGATCGAGGACTTCACCGTGAAGGTGGAAGAAGTCGCGGAGGCCGCGAAGTGACCGCTCGTATTGGCGTCGTCACTTTCCCGGGGAGTCTCGACGACCGGGACACCCAGCGCGCGATCCGCCTCGCGGGTGCCGAACCGGTCGCCCTCTGGCACAAGGACAAGGACCTCCACCAGGTCGACGCCGTGGTGCTGCCCGGCGGTTTCTCCTACGGCGACTATCTGCGGGCCGGCGCCATCTCCCGCTTCTCGCCCGTGATGGAGACGGTCATCGAGCAGGCGAAGGCCGGGCTCCCGGTCCTCGGCATCTGCAACGGCTTCCAGATTCTCACCGAGGCCCACCTCCTCCCGGGCGGGATGCTCGGCAACGACCACCTCCACTTCATCTGCCGCGACCAGAAGCTGCGGGTGGAGAACGCGGAGACCGCCTGGACCGTGGACTACGAGTCCGGCCAGGAGATCCACATCCCGCTGAAGAACATGGACGGCCGCTACGTCGCCGACGAGTACACCCTCGACAAGCTCGAGGCCGAGGGCCGCGTCGCCTTCCGGTACGTCGACTTCAACCCGAACGGCTCCCTCCGTGACATCGCCGGCATCACCAACGAGGCCGGGAACGTCGTAGGCCTCATGCCGCACCCGGAGCACGCCGTCGAGCCGCTCATCGGCTCCGGCCGCACCGACGGTCTCCCCTTCTTCACCTCGATCCTCAAGAAGCTGGTCAACGCATGAGCCGGACGCCTCTGGACACGGTCGAGCACGCGGCCGCGACCCCCGACGTCGAGCTGCCCTGGGCCGAACTCGGTCTGAAGAAGGACGAGTACGAGCGGGTCGTGGAGATCCTCGGCCGCCGGCCCACCGGTGCCGAGCTCGCCATGTACTCGGTCATGTGGTCCGAGCACTGCTCGTACAAGTCCTCCAAGGTCCACCTCCGCCAGTTCGGCGAGAAGGCCCCCCAGTCCGATGCGCTGCTCGTGGGCATCGGCGAGAACGCGGGCGTCGTGGACGTCGGCCAGGGCTACGCGGTCACCTTCAAGGTCGAGTCGCACAACCACCCGTCGTACGTCGAGCCCTACCAGGGCGCGGCCACCGGTGTCGGCGGCATCGTCCGCGACATCATCGCGATGGGCGCGCGGCCGGTCGCGGTCGTGGACCCGCTGCGGTTCGGCGCGGCCGACCACCCCGACACCAAGCGCGTGCTGCCGGGTGTCGTGGCGGGCATCGGCGGCTACGGCAACTGCCTCGGCCTGCCCAACATCGGCGGCGAGGTCGTCTTCGACTCCTGCTACCAGGGCAACCCGCTGGTCAACGCCGGTGCCATCGGCGTCATGCGGCACGAGGACATCCACCTCGCGAAGGCGTCGGGTTCGGGCAACAAGGTCATCCTGTACGGGGCCCGTACGGGCGGTGACGGGATCGGTGGCGCGTCCATCCTGGCGTCCGAGACCTTCGACGACGCCAAGCCGTCGAAGCGCCCCGCCGTGCAGGTCGGCGACCCCTTCCAGGAGAAGCTCCTCATCGAGTGCACCCTGGAGGCCTTCAAGGAGAAGCTGGTCGTCGGCATCCAGGATCTCGGTGCCGCCGGTCTCTCCTGTGCCACCAGCGAGCTGGCCTCCAACGGCTCCGGCGGCATGCGCGTGACGCTGGACGACGTACCGCTGCGTGACTCCACGCTCTCGCCCGAGGAAATCCTCATGAGCGAGTCGCAGGAACGCATGTGCGCGGTCGTGGAGCCGGAGAAGGTCGACCGGTTCCTGGAGATCTGCGACAAGTGGGACGTCATCGCCACCGTCATCGGTGAGGTGACCGACGGCGACCGCCTGGAGATCTACTGGCACGGCGGCAAGATCGTCGACGTCGACCCGCGCACGGTCGCGCACGACGGCCCGGTCTACGAGCGCCCCTACGCCCGCCCGTCCTGGCAGGACGAGCTCCAGGCCGACGACGCCAACAAGCTTGCGCGGCCCGCGACTTCGGCCGAGCTGAAGGACCAGGTCCTGAAGCTGGTGGCCTCTCCCAACCAGGCCTCCAAGAAGTGGATCACCTCGCAGTACGACCATTTCGTGCAGGGCAACACGGTGCTGGCCCAGCCCGAGGACTCGGGCATGATCCGCATCGACGAGGAGACCGGCCTCGGCGTCGCCATCGCGACGGACGGCAACGGCCGTTACGCGAAGCTGGACCCGTACGCGGGCGCCCAGCTGGCACTGTCGGAGGCGTACCGCAACGTCGCCACGACGGGAGCCAAGCCGCTCGCGGTGTCGGACTGCCTGAACTTCGGCTCGCCCGAGGACCCGGCTGTCATGTGGCAGTTCGCGGAGGCCATCCGTGGACTGGCCGATGCCTGCCAGCAGTTGGGCACCCCGGTGACCGGCGGCAATGTGTCGCTCTACAACCAGACGGGCGAGGTGGCCATCCACCCCACCCCGGTGGTCGCGGTCCTGGGCGTCATCGACGACGTGGCGCGTCGTACGCCGGTCGCCTTCCAGGAGGAGGGCCAGCTGCTGTACCTCCTCGGCGACACGCGTGAGGAGTTCGGCGGTTCGGCCTGGTCGCAGGTCGTGCACGACCACCTCGGCGGCCTTCCCCCGAAGGTCGACCTGGAGCGTGAGCGCCTGCTGGCCGAGATCCTGATCTCCGCCTCCCGCGACGGCATGATCGACTCCGCGCACGACCTCTCCGACGGCGGCCTGATCCAGGCGGTCGTGGAGTCGGCGCTGCTCGGCGGCAAGGGCGCGCGTCTGATCGTGCCGGACGGGCTCGACGCCTTCACCCTCCTCTTCTCCGAGTCGGCGGGACGCGCGGTCGTCGCCGTGCCGCGCTCCGAGGAGCTCCGCTTCAACGACATGTGCGGTGCGCGCGGCCTGCCGGTCACCCGCATCGGAGTCGTGGACGGGGAGACGGTCGAGCTCCAGGGCGAGTTCGAGCTGTCCCTGGAGGAGCTGCGCAAGGCGCACGAGGAGACGATCCCGGCGCTGCTGGCCTAGTCGGTGATACGCCTGTGAAGGCCCCGGTCGTTTCGACGGCCGGGGCCTTCGGGCGTGTTAGCTTCGGCCGGTCATCAGTGATCACGGGGGGACGAGGGTGACGGGGTACTGGCGCATACCTGGCCGCGGCGGTCGGCTCAGCGACCGGCTCAACCGGCTGGTGGTGATCACCGGTGTGCTGGGGATCGGTCTGGGCGGCTGGTGGTGATCACCGGTGTGCTGGGGATCGGTCTGGGCGGCTGGGGGCTGTGGCTGGAGACGGATGCCTACCTGGACCGGGCCGACAGCCGGGACAAGATCAGCCGTGCCTGTGACGGCCTGGTGGACCCCGACAGGGTCCTCGGCCTCGACGGCGGTACGGACCGGGCCCTGCCGGGCAGTGGCAAGGGCGATGTGATGTTCGACCTCGACCTACCCGCCGCCCTGGCCACGCTGCCTGCGAAGTGCCGGATCTACCGGGTCGGGGATCCCGGGACGTCGTACGAGCATTTCTCGCTCTCCGTCTGGGCGACACCGTCCGATGAATACGCGCAGGTCGCCGACGGCTGGGTCGACCCGTTCCAGGCCCGGATCTACGACCGGGTCGACGACGTCACGCGCGAGGCGGACCGGAGTGTCTCGTACCCGCTCGGCGACGGTCGGCTCGGCGTGTACACGGACGTGAGCGTGTCCGTGAAGGCCGTCTGCACGAACAAGCCGGAGTCGAAGACCTCGGTCAATGCCATGACGGTCGCCCGCTACGCCCTGGACGACGAGCCGGTCACGGACGCCGACCGCCGCACCCTCGCCGAACTGGCCCGCACGGCCGCCGAACGGGCCGCTGCCAAGACCGGTTGCACGACCACTCTGCCCGCCCTCCCGTCCGAACTCCCCGCGCCCGGCAGACGGTTGACGGATGCCGGGGCGGCGAAGGGTACGTGCGGCTGGTACGCCGACCGGCGCGGTGGCCGCCTCCCCGACCTCGCGCTGTCCGCTCCGACGGCGTCCCACGCGACCGAGGAGCGCTGTCTGCTCGCGGTGAGCGAGGACGCGAGGAGCCGGATCTGGTCCGGGCTCAGCGACAAGGAACGGGGGCAGAGCAGCCGGCGGCACACCGCCTGGTGGCTGAAGACCGAGTCGTACTTCGGTGACGAGGCCGGCGAGGTCGTGGCCGAGGGCATCGGCACCACCCAGCGCCCCCTCGACCCCGGCACGGCGGGCGCCCTCCCGGGCGCCGGCGTCTGGTGGGCCTCGTCCACCTGCGACGGCGAACCCGCCGTCCACACCCTGACCGTGGAGTACCCGTACCAGAAGTTCATCCGCCCCCACCTCCGCGAGCTCTTCAAGGCCTACGTCGACGATGTCGCCACCCGCCGCGGCTGCACGGGCGTGAAGTTCCCCACGGACTTCACGTCCTGACCGGGGCCGGCGCCGGCCCCGCCACAGCCGCCTGGGGCAGCCTCAGCGCCAGCGCCACGCACAGGGCCATCAGCCCGGCACCGCACAGGAACACCGCGTCCATGGCGGAGACGTAGGACGCCGTGCCCGTCCCGTCGTCCAGCCGGGTCAGCAGCGTGCCGAAGACGGCGGCGCCCAGGGCCGTGCCCAGCGTCTGGAAGAAGCGGACGGCTGTCGTGGCGACGCCGAGCTGGTGGCGCGGGGCCGCCTCCTGGACGAGCTGGATGAGCTGCCCGATCAGCTGGCCGAAGCCGACGCCGAGGAGGAGGAGTTCGGCGCGCAGCCACCACAGGGAGGTGTGGGTGCCGGTGGTGGCCAGCAGGAGGAAGGCGACGGCGGTGACGGCCGAGCCGGTGATCACGAACGTCCGCTCGGGGCGGCCGCGTTCGGCGAGCCTGCCCGTGACGATGCCGACGGCCGTCATGCCGAGCGCCATGGGGATGAGGAACAGCCCGGCCGAGGCGCTGTCCATGCCCCGGGCGACCTGGAGATAGACCATCACGTAGTAGATCGCGCCGACCATGCCCGCACCGACCAGGCCCTGGATCGCGAAGCCCCAGCGCAGTTCCCGGATCCGGAACATGGAGAGCGGCAGGATCGGTTCCGCGGCGGTGACCTGGCGGCGCAGGAACAGGGCGAGGGCGGCGGCGGAGGTCAGTGCGAGGCCGGCGATCTGCGGTGACGACCAGGCGTACTGCCGGCCGCCCCACTCGGTGACCAGCAGGAGTGCGGTGGAGAAGGCGGCGGCGAGGGCGGCGCCCAGGAAGTCGATGCGGTCACCGCCGCCGTGCCGGGGGAGTTTCAGGACGAGTGCGCCGAGGACCAGGGCGGCGGCGCCGAGCGGCAGGTTGACGTAGAAGATCCACCGCCAGCTCGCGTGGTCGGACAGCATCCCGCCGATCCACGGGCCGATCGCCATGCCCCCGCCGGCGAGGATCCCGCCCATCCCCGCGCCCTTGGCGTCCCGCTCGCCGGGCCCCCTGAGCTGGGCGATCACGACCATCGTCACGCTCATCAGCCCGCCGGCCCCGATGCCCTGGACGGCCCGGGCCGCTATGAGCTGACCGATCGACTGGGCCGCGCCGCACAGCGCCGAGCCCAGGAGGAAGGTGCCGACGGCTCCGAGGAACACGTGCTTGGCGCCGAGGACGTCGCAGAGCCTGCCGTAGAGCGGCAGGACCGCGGCTGAGGCCAGCGAGAAGGCGCTGACCAGCCACGGGATCGTGTCGATGCCGTGCGCGGGGTCGAGGTCCCGGACGATCGGGACGGTCGCGGCGGACACGATCTGCATGTCCAGGACGGCCAGGACGATCGTGACGAGGCAGACGAGGAAGCCGATTTTCCGTTGGGTCTCTGACATGAGGGTCTCTGGGGTCTCGGTCATGAGCAGCACCATGCCCCAGATTTATGTACTGAGTCAATCTTTAATCTCGGGCTAAAATTCATCTTGGTACAGTGATGCCATGGCTTTTGCTGAGGGGATGGGGCTGCGCGAGCGCAAGAAGCTCCAGACGGCACTGCGGATCTACCGGACCGCTGTCGAGCTGTTCGTCGAGAAGGGGTTCGACGCCGTCTCCGTGCAGGAGGTCGCGGACGCCTCAGAGGTCTCCAAGATGACCGTCTTCAACTACTTCGGCACGAAAGAGGACTTGGTCTTCAAGCCCATGGAGGAGCACTTCTCCGACCCGGCCCGTGCTGTACGCGAACGGGCGCCGGGCGAGTCCGCGGTGGAGGCCGTGCGCCGGCAGTTCCTGGCGATGGTCGAGACCCGCGACCCCTCGATCGGCCTGCACAGCGAGCCCTTCGCCCGCCGGATCCGCACGGTCATCATGGCGACGCCGGTCCTGCGGGAGCGTGCCTATCTGTCGTCCGAGAAGGGCGCGCGCGAACTGGCCGACCTGCTCACCGAGGAGACCGGCGACCGCACCCTGGCCCTGATCGCCGCCGCCACCCTCACCGCCGCCCGCCAGGCCCTGGTCGAGGAACACCATCTGCGCATCGACGCCGGCGAGTCCGTGGACGAGGTCGCCGCCGACGCCGCCGAACGGGCCGAGAAGGCCTTCGCGTTGGTGGAACAGGGGCTCGGGGGATACGCGCGCAGGAAGTGAACGCCCCGGGCACCTCAGCCTGTCCGGAGTCCGGGGATGAGGCCCTGCCGTCCCGATCCCCCACCCACCCTTGTCTTTCAGCCCGTCCGGCGTCTGAGGACGAGGCCCTTCGGGGCCGACGGGGGTCCAGGGCGGAGCCCCCTGGGAGCTGGGGTCGAAGGGGCGGCAGCCCTTGGGGATGGGACGGGTATGGGCGGCGGGGGCGAGGAAACCGAGGGCGCACCCGCACGACGCCCGCAGCCCCCACAACCGCGAGATCTTCGATGCATCCCACCTCGAACCACCGCCCCGCCTAGGCTTGATCACATGCCACCGGCCAAGAAGCGCGCCCGCACCTACGACCCCGCGAAGACCCGCACCGCGGTGCTCACCCAGTTCGGGCATGTGCGGCAGGCCGTCGGCACGCTGAGCGAGGAGCGGCTCGCGAGCCCCACCCGCCTCGGTGACTGGACCGTCCGCGATCTGGCCGCGCACATCACGATGGCCGTCGACGCCATCAGCCGTGGCCTCGACCGCGACGAGCCGGACAAGCCCACCCTGACCCTCCTGGAGTGGCCCTCCACCACCGCCCCCCGGGCGGACGACATCGACGACGGCACCCGCGACCTCGCCGCCGCCCACCCCGACCTCGACGCCCTGTACGCCGACACCGGGGAACGCTTCGCGCGCAAGCTCGCGCAGACCCCCGGCGACCGCCTCATCGGCAGCCGCACCGGCGCCATGCCCCTCGCCGACTACCTGGTCACCCGCACCGTCGAACTCGTCGTCCACACGGACGACCTGAACGCCGCGCTGCCGGGCCTCGACATCCCGTACGACCGGCAGGCCCTGGCCGCCTGTACCCGCCTCCTCGCCGACGCCCTCGCCGCGAAGGCCCCCGGCGGCTCGACCGAGGTGCGGATCCCGCCGTACGCCGTCGTGCAGTGCGTCGAGGGGCCCCGGCACACCCGCGGCACCCCGCCCAACGTCGTCGAGACCGACCCGCTGACCTGGATCCGGCTCGCGACCGGACGGGTGGCGTGGCCGGAGGCGATCGAGGACGCGAAGGTCAGTGCCAGTGGTGAGCGGGCGGATCTTGGCGGATTGCTGCCCCTGATGGGGTGAACCGGTCGCCCACGAGGAACCGGTCTCCCGCCCCTCCCGTCCCATCGGCATGGACAAACAGCGACTGATCCTCGTGGTCCTGACCGTGCTCCCGCTCGCCGCGGCCTGCGGCACCGACAAGGCGGGCAGCGGTTCGGTCAGCGCCGAGAAACCCGTCACCGGAGTCCACTGGAGCGTCGACAGCGTCACCGTGGACGGCAAGACCCACAAGGCACCCGAAGGGGCGAACGTGGAGATGAAGGACGGCAAGGCCGCGGGCAACTACGGCTGCAACCACTTCAACGCCAAGGTCACCACCGCCGAGGACGGCACCATCCGGCTCAGCCACGCCACGACCACCAGGATGGCCTGCGAGAAGCCGGTCATGACCTTCGAGCAGACCCTCGCCGACACCCTCGTCGGCGGTGCCCTGAAGACAGCCGTCACCGACGACCACCTCACGCTCACCACCGCGAACGGAGACACAGTGCGACTGACCGAGTCCGCCGAGTCCACCAGCTGAGAGGTGTGCGACACCTCACTCATATATCCGGAGGGTCGTCGATCCACCGCGCTGACCAGCCAAAACGAAAAAACCGCCAAAGCGGTCGCCGCCTGGTGACTCAACAAAGGCACGTATCCCCAATTCAGACCAGTGGCCGACCTCGCCTACACTCGAGAACGTGCCACGTGGTGACGGTCGACTCAATCATGATCTGCTCCCCGGCGAGAAAGGCCCCCAGGACGCTTGCGGCGTCTTCGGAGTCTGGGCCCCGGGTGAAGAGGTCGCCAAGCTCACTTACTTCGGGCTCTACGCCCTCCAGCATCGGGGCCAGGAATCCGCGGGTATCGCGGTCAGCAACGGCTCCCAGATCCTCGTCTTCAAGGACATGGGGCTCGTTTCCCAGGTCTTCGACGAGACCTCTCTCGGTTCGCTCCAGGGTCATATCGCGGTCGGTCACGCCCGCTACTCGACCACCGGTGCCTCCGTCTGGGAGAACGCCCAGCCGACGTTCCGTGCCACCGCGCACGGCTCGATCGCGCTCGGCCACAACGGCAACCTGGTCAACACGGCGCAGCTCGCCGAGATGGTCGCCGACCTCCCCAAGGACACCAACGGCCGCTCGACCCGGGTGGCCGCCACCAACGACACCGACCTGCTCACCGCGCTCCTCGCGGCCCAGGTCGACGACGACGGCAAGCCGCTGACCATCGAGGAAGCCTCCCCGAAGGTCCTCCCGAAGGTCCGCGGCGCCTTCTCCCTCGTCTTCATGAACGAGCACACCCTCTACGCCGCCCGCGACCCGCAGGGCATCCGCCCGCTGGTTCTCGGCCGCCTGGAGCGCGGCTGGGTCGTCGCCTCCGAGGGTGCCGCCCTCGACATCTGCGGCGCGAGCTTCGTCCGTGAGATCGAGCCGGGCGAGTTCATCGCCATCGACGAGAACGGTCTGCGCAGCTCCCGATTCGCGGAAGCGAAGCCCAAGGGCTGTGTCTTCGAGTACGTCTATCTGGCCCGCCCCGACACCGACATCGCCGGCCGCAACGTCTACCTCTCCCGTGTGGAGATGGGCCGCAAGCTGGCGAAGGAAGCCCCGGTCGAGGCCGACCTGGTCATAGCGACCCCGGAGTCCGGCACCCCGGCGGCGATCGGTTACGCGGAGGCGAGCGGAATCCCGTTCGGTGCGGGTCTGGTGAAGAACGCGTACGTCGGTCGTACGTTCATCCAGCCCTCGCAGACGATCCGGCAGCTCGGCATCCGTCTGAAGCTGAACCCGCTGAAGGAAGTCATCAAGGGCAAGCGCCTGGTCGTCGTCGACGACTCGATCGTGCGCGGCAACACCCAGCGGGCGCTGGTGCGGATGCTCCGCGAGGCCGGGGCGGCCGAGGTCCACATCCGGATCTCCTCCCCGCCCGTGAAGTGGCCCTGCTTCTTCGGCATAGATTTCGCGACCCGTGCCGAGCTCATCGCCAACGGCATGACCATCGACGAGATCGGCACCTCACTGGGCGCCGACTCCCTGGCGTACATCTCCCTCGACGGCATGATCGAGGCGACCACGATCGCCAAGCCGAACCTGTGCCGCGCCTGCTTCGACGGCGAGTACCCGATGGAGCTCCCGGACCCCGAGCTGCTCGGCAAGCAGCTCCTGGAGACCGAACTGGCAGCCGGCCCGGCGGCCACGGCGGCGGCCGACGCGATCCGTCGCCCGTAGCCAGCCCGTGCTGTGCTTTTTTAATACGTCTGCCGTACGACACGAAAGTTCTCACTAGCCATGTCTGAGACAACTGGTGCCAGCTACGCAGCCGCGGGCGTCGACATCGAAGCGGGAGACCGCGCCGTAGAACTCATGAAGGAGTGGGTGAAGAAGACCCAGCGCCCCGAGGTCCTCGGCGGCCTCGGCGGTTTCGCCGGCCTCTTCGACGCCTCCGCCCTCAAGCACTACGAGCGTCCCCTCCTCGCCTCCGCGACCGACGGCGTCGGCACGAAGGTCGACATCGCGCGTCAGCTGGGCGTCTACGACACGATCGGCCACGACCTGGTCGCGATGGTCATGGACGACATCGTGGTGTGCGGTGCCGAGCCGCTGTTCATGACCGACTACATCTGTGTCGGCAAGGTCCACCCCGAGCGGGTCGCCGCGATCGTCAAGGGCATCGCCGAGGGCTGTGTCCTCGCCGGCTGCGCCCTGGTGGGCGGCGAGACGGCCGAGCACCCCGGTCTGCTGGGTCCGGACGACTTCGACGTCGCCGGCGCCGGTACGGGCGTCGTGGAGGCCGACCGGCTGCTGGGCCCGGATCGTATCCGTACGGGTGACACGGTCATCGCCATGGCGGCGTCCGGTCTTCACTCGAACGGGTACTCGCTCGTCCGGCACGTCCTGCTCAACGAGGCGGGCCTGTCCCTGGACGCCCGGATCGACGAGCTCGGCCGCACCCTCGGCGAGGAGCTCCTGGAACCCACCAAGATCTACTCGCTGGACTGCCTGGCGCTCACCCGGACCACCGACGTGCACGCGTACAGCCACGTCACGGGAGGCGGTCTCGCGGCCAACCTGGCCCGCGTGATCCCGGACGACCTGCACGCGATCGTCGACCGCTCCACCTGGACCCCGGCCCCGATCTTCGACCTCGTCGGCAGGACGGGTCGGGTCGAACGCCTGGAGCTGGAGAAGACCCTGAACATGGGCGTCGGCATGATCGCCATCGTCCCGCAGGAGTCCGCCGACGTGGCCCTGACCACGCTGGCCGACCGTGGGGTCGAGGCGTGGGTCGCCGGTGAGATCACCGACCGTGGTGACCACACCACGGGTGCGGAAATGGTCGGTGACTACAACGCCTGACGCTCGCGAGGGCAGCGCAAAACCCGGTCCGGTGGTGTGGACCACAACCGGACCGGGTGAAGCACAGCTGGAGCGTCAAGCGCCGCGGCGTTGCGACGTGGGACCGGACTCGTCGTCCTCGTCCTCGTCGTCGTCGTTATAGAGATCCGCGTACTGCGAGTACGGGTCGTCTTCTTCGTCTTCGTCATCCTCGAACGGCTCGCCATTCGGCGGCTGGCTCGAAGTCGAAGCGCCCAGCTCATTGGCCAGACGCGACAGGTCAGTCCCGCCGCTGCTGTACTTCAGCTGGCGGGCGACCTTCGTCTGCTTGGCCTTTGCCCGGCCGCGCCCCATGGCTCGACCCCCTCGGATACGGGGCTCGGTGGCCCCAGAGTCTTGACACGCGTTCATGATCTGGAACGGGCTCTCCGCAGAGAGACCGGTCCGTAGGGCTTCCACGGTACCTGAGCCCACGCCCGTACGGTACGTCGCCCGCAGGACGTGCCTGGACCCACAACCCTCAGAGTGCCCTGTCCCTGCTGGTCAACCGCGATTTTAACCACTTCTCGGCGGCCGACCCGCCGACGAACGTGAGAGTTCTCTCTAAGTGCCCGTCGGCGGGTACCGGCCGTGGCGCTGCGGACGGCGGATCAGCGCGCCCCGCGGGCCACCGCCGCCTCGTGCATCCGCTGCTCGGCGATCCGGTCGGCCGCGGCGGCCGGCGGGATTCCGTCAGCCTTCGCACGTGCGAATATGGCGAGCGTGGTGTCGTAGATCTTCGCCGCCTTCGCCTTGCACCGCTCGAAGTCGAAGCCGTGCAGCTCGTCGGCGACCTGGATGACCCCGCCGGCGTTCACCACGTAGTCCGGCGCGTAGAGGATCCCGCGGTCGGCGAGGTCCTTCTCCACGCCCGGGTGGGCGAGCTGGTTGTTGGCGGCACCGCAGACCACCTTGGCGGTCAGTGCCGGGACGGTGTCGTCGTTGAGGGCGCCGCCGAGCGCGCAGGGGGCGTAGATGTCCAGGCCCTCGGCGCGGATCAGGGTCGCGGTGTCGGCGACGGCGGTCACCCCGGCCGGGTGGGCCGCCAGGATCCGCCCCACGGCCTCCTCGCGGACGTCCGTGATGACGACCTCGGCGCCCTCCGCCCGCAGGTGCTCCACCAGGTGGTGGCCGACCTTGCCGACGCCCGCGATGCCGACCTTCCGCCCGGCCAGCGAGGGGCTGCCCCACAGGTGCTGGGCGGAGGCACGCATGCCCTGGTAGACGCCGAAGGACGTCAGCACGGAGGAGTCGCCGGCGCCGCCGTTCTCGGGGGAACGCCCGGTCGTCCAGCGGCACTCGCGCGCGACGACGTCCATGTCGGCCACATACGTACCGACGTCGCACGCGGTGACGTAGCGCCCGCCGAGCGAGGCCACGAACCGGCCGTAGGCGAGCAGCAGCGCGGTCCTTTGAGGGGGCTCGAAGGTGTCCGGGTCGCCGATGATCACGGCTTTGCCACCGCCGTGGTCCAGGCCGGCCATGGCGTTCTTGTACGACATCCCGCGCGCGAGGTTCAGGGCGTCGGCGACGGCCTCCTCCTCGGTCGCGTACGGGTAGAAGCGCGTGCCGCCGAGCGCGGGGCCCAGCGCGGTGGAGTGGATGGCGATGACGGCCTTGAGGCCGCTGGCACGGTCCTGGCAGAGCACGACTTGCTCATGACCGCCCTGGTCCGAGTGGAACAGGGTGTGCAGGACGCCGGCTGATACGTCGGTCACTGTGGTGACTCCTGGGTAAAGAGCGGCGGTTGGGACCAGCTCCCGTAAGGGTGGCGGGCGCTGTGAGCATGAGATTAGAGCCTGGGTGCCGCTGCCCACGGCGCCGTGCTCAGGATCACCTACCGGCGGGGTGCGCCCGTGCGACGATTTGCATAGATTTCCCGCCCGTTTGTGAGCGGGTTCCGCAGGTTTTCCTGGCAGTGGGCGGGGGAGGGAGCAGGCGTGCCCAAGGTGTCCTCGGTGGTCGTCCCGTACGCGACCTATCTGCGCGTGTACGAGCCGCTGGCAGCCTTCCCGGAGCCGGAACGCGGCCACTGGACGCGCTACGCCCGCCGCCCCGACCGTCCCTCGTACCAGGACGAACTGCGCCGCTCCCTGGCCGACTTGCTGCCCACCCCGCCGATCCCGGTGCCGGTGCACGAGAGCGCCGACGCGTTCGTGATGGACGTGGACGGGGTGGTCTGCGTCTGCCCCTGGCGGACCCGGCTGCGCGGCTGGCAGGCCCTCCAGGAGCTGCCCGAGGAGCTGCCGAAGCCGGTCCTGGACGCGGTGCTGCCGGAGGTCGTACGGCGCCAGGCGGGCCAGGACTACGAGCGCTGGCTGGTCCGCAACCCCGACGCCCGGCCCTGGATCCGCACCTCGACCTGGCAGGTGCCGCTGCACTGGTTCGTGCTGGTGTCCGACGAGGAGCGGTCCTTCGACAAGGGCTCGGGCGAGATCCCGCCGACGCTGCGCTACCGGACGCCGATGGTGCAGGCCCGGCGGCGGGTGGCGCGGGCCCTGCGGACCCTGAAGGAGACCGTCGACGAGGGGCCGCTCACCGACGGCCTGCTGGACGTGGGGCGCTGGCTGGAGGAGTTCCACCCGCGCTCGCACGTCGAGCTGGACTACGGCGGTCTGGTGCACACCCTGCCGCCCGGCGAGCTCGAGGACGACCACTCGGCGGCCGACGTGGCCGCGGGCATCGAGGCCTTGCGGCTCGGCGACGGGGCGGCCGCGGGAGAGGCGTACGCGCGGCTCGTGGAGCGGTGGCGGTCGGTGCGGGACCGGCGGTCCGCGAACTAGGTGTTCCGTGAACTGAGTGTGCCCTGGGTCACTTTGGTCACGAACTGGCGTTTGACCTGACGCCCGTTTTGGGGTTTCGTCCTCGCTCAAGGTGTCACCAAGTTTCCCCTGATGCTCCGCCAACAAGGGACGTAGGTCCCGATCCGGGCGTACGCCTCACTGTGTGTCAAGCGTGACGGACCGCACGTACCCGGCTCTTGCATCTCTTCCCCCTCCTCATGCCAAAATAGGACAAGGGGCCCGGGGGAGGTTCCGCTTTGGGGGGTCTGGTGACTCCTGATCGCTCTGTGACTGATCGTCACAGTGGCGTGACTGTCCGCTATGGCATGGTCCATCGGCCTCTGTCGCCGATGAACACCTGGGGGGCAATTCCATCGGTTTGGCCGACGCGGCTGGACAGATGGTGTAGTTGTAGTGCCGAGGACAAGCCGTTCGTCCTATAACCGACTCGACTCGCGTCCGCCATTTCGGGCAACGCGGGTCAAGGTGCAGAATTTAGAGGAAAGAACCGAGAAGGTTCGGTTCTCCCGAGGAGGCCGCTCATGACCGCTCGCACCCCTGATGCCGAGCCGCTGCTGACCCCGGCTGAGGTCGCCACGATGTTCCGCGTCGACCCGAAGACGGTCACGCGGTGGGCGAAGGCCGGGAAGCTCACGTCCATTCGTACGCTCGGCGGGCACCGCCGCTACCGCGAGGCGGAGGTCCGCGCACTGCTCGCGGGCATCCCCCAGCAGCGCAGCGAGGCCTGAATCAACTGAATAACGGACAAACCGGCAGGTCCCCCAACGTGCCGAGGCGTCCGTAACCAAGCTCCAAGCGACGCGGGTACTGCCCCAACAGAACCCACGCCCAAGCTCATCCCAGAACATCACAGGGTGCGTCGTCGATCGCGCTGGACTCCGCCGAGTCCAGCGCGATCTTTTTTGTGCGCTTCACGTGCGGGACGGAGCCGGCACGCGGCGCTGTGAGTGGGCTTGTCGGAGTCTGGGGAGGGGTGTCGGATCTCCTGTGGACGGCTTCCGACGTACCGACTGGTCGGCCCTGTGGGCTGGTGCAATTGCACATATTAAATTGACCAGTTGTAGGTGAGGTGTAAGTACCGCGGTTTCAGAAACTCATGCGGTGACACCCGTCACATGCCAGGGTCCTTGTTGCCCCTGGCGCATGTGCGCTAGAGGAGGCACACGTTCCACCGCCCCACGACCGTACGGCCGTTGGGGCCAGCGATGGTCACGCGGGCGAGGGGCTTTCGTCCTCGGCGACCTCTGCGCCGGCCTCGTCGGCCCGCGGGGCCGAGTCCATGGCGAGCAGTAGCAGCTGATGGCAGATCGGGCAGTGCCGCATCAGATGGCGGCGATAGGAGGTAGCGGCCGACAGATGCGCACGCAGCAACGCCCGCGTCTCGTGCCTGGCCGAAGCCGCCATACGCCACCTCCAGAAGCGCACGTGAACAAGCCCTGGTTTCTGGAGTACCGAGCGAATGTGACGCCGTCAAGACGGCGTAGACGGCATGGAACGCAAAAGAGCCCGGATCCGAAGATCCGGGCTCTTGTACTACTTGCTGCGGTCCTGACGGGATTTGCTGTACCCGATTGCGGCTTCGCCGCGGGCGCGGCCTGCACCTTGACAGGGTGGCGAGGGGGTTGGTTTGAGGCGGGCACGAAGAAGGCCCGCACCTTTGATGGGTGCGGGCCTTCCTGCTTCACTGCGGTCCTGACGGGATTTGAACCCGCGGCCTCCACCTTGACAGGGTGGCGAGCACTCCAAGCTGCTCCACAGGACCAGGTTTCGCGGCGCTTATTGCTGCGTTGCGCTGCGAGAAGGACTGTACAGGAGGGTGAGCCCCGTGCGCGAACTCACCCAGCGTGCGGGGGTGGTTACGGGACGGCCGCGTCGATCGCCTTCACGATCCGCTTGTCCGAGACGGGGTACGCCGTGCCCATCGCGTGGGCGAAATAGCTGACCCGCAGCTCCTCGATCATCCAGCGGATGTCCAGCACGGAGGAGGGGACCGGGCGGCCCTGGGGCATCTGCTCCAGGAGCCAGGCGTACTCGTCCTGCATCTCGTGGACCTTCTCCATACGCGTGGTGTCCCGCTGGACGCTCGTCGGCATCTGCTGGAGGCGCCGGTCCGCGGCGACCAGGTAGCGCATCAGGTCCGCCAGCCGACGCAGCCCCGTCTCCGTCACGAAGCCCGGCTTCACGAGGGCGTCCAGCTGCTTGCGTACGTCCTGGAGGTTCGCCAGCAGCGCGGGGCTCCGTACGGCCTTCAGACGGCGCTCACAGGCCTGCCAGGCGGCAAGGACCTGCTGCACCTGGCCCACCGTGCGGACCGTCGTGTCGACGATCTCGGCACGCACCTTGTCGTAGAGCTTCCGGTACGACTCCTCGTCCCACGCCGGCCCCCCGAAGTCGGCGATCAGCCGGTCCGCCGCCGCCATCGCGCAGTCGTCGAACAGGCCCTGGATGGAGCCGTGCGGGTTCGCCGAGAGCGCCAGCTTCTGCGGGTTCGTCAGCTTCTCCGACGCGAACTTCGCCGGGTTCACCGGGATGTTGCGCAGGATCAGCCGACGCGTGCCCTTCCACATCGCCTCCGCCTGCTCCGCCTCCGTGTCGAAGAGGCGTACGGAGACGGTGTCGCCGTCGTCCACCAGCGCCGGGTACGCCTTCACCGGCTGGCCGGCGCGGCGCGTCTCGAAGACGCGGGTGAGGGAGCCGATGGTCCAGTCGGTCAGGCCCTTGCGCTCCAGGGACTCGCCGCCCTGGCGTTCCGCCGTCGCCGCGGCCGCCTGGGAGAGCGCCTGGCGCGCCTTCGGTTTCAGCTGGAGCTTCAGCGCCTGAAGGTCCTTGTCCTCGGCGAGATTGCGGCGCCGCTCGTCGACGATCCGGAAGGTGATGCGGAGGTGGTCCGGGACCTTCGACCAGTCGAAGTCCTCGGCGTCGAAGGGCACCCCGACCATCCGCTTGAGCTCGCGGGCCATGGTGAGGGTCAGCGGCTCCTGGAGGGACTGTGTCTGATTGCGCCCCTCCGGGGACGACGCCGCGGCAAGGAAGCGCTGCGCGAAGTTCGGCGCCGGTACGTAGTTGCGGCGGATCGGCTTGGGCAGGGAACGGATCAGCTCCGTCACCACCTCTTCCCGCAGCCCGGGGATCTGCCAGTCGAAGCCCTCGTCCGTGACCTGGTTGAGCACCTGGAGCGGGATGTGGACCGTCACACCGTCCGCGTCCGCACCCGGCTCGAACTGGTACGTCACCCGGAACTTGAGCTGCCCCTGCCGCCACGAGTCCGGATAGTCGGCCTTGGTGACCGCCTCCGCCGACTCCCGGATGAGCATCTCCCGCTCGAAATCCAGGAAGTCCGGCTGCTCATGCCGCTTGTGCTTCCACCAGGAGTCGAAGTGGGCGCCGGAGACGACGTGCTCGGGCACCCGCTGCTCGTAGAAGTCGAAGAGCGTCTCGTCGTCGACCACGATGTCCCGGCGCCGCGCCCGGTGCTCCAACTCCTCGACCTCGCTGAGGAGTTTGCGGTTGTCGGCGAAGAACTTGTGGTGCGTGCGCCAGTCGCCCTCGACGAGTGCGTTGCGAATGAAAAGCTCGCGGGACGTCTCCGCATCGATCCGGCCGTAGTTCACCTTCCGCTGGGCGACGATCGGTACGCCGTACAGCGTGACCTTCTCGTACGCCATCACGGCCGCCTGGTCCTTCTCCCAGTGCGGTTCGGAGTACGTCCGCTTCAGGAGGTGCTCGGCGAGCGGCTCGACCCACTCCGGCTCGACCTTCGCGTTGACGCGGGCCCAGAGACGCGACGTCTCGACCAGCTCGGCCGACATCACGAACCGCGGCTGCTTCTTGAAGAGCGCCGAGCCGGGGAAGATCGCGAACTTGGCGCTGCGGGCGCCCAGGTACTCGTTCTTGTTGCCGTCCTTCACGTCCTTCATGCCGACGTGCGAGAGCAGACCGGCGAGGAGAGAGACGTGGACGCTCTGGTCGGGCGCGTCGTCCTCGTTGAGATGGATGCCCATCTGCTTGGCGACCGTGCGCAGCTGTGAGTAGATGTCCTGCCACTCACGGATGCGCAGGAAGTTCAGGTACTCCTGCTTGCACATCCGGCGGAAGGACGACGAGCCGCGCTCCTTCTGCTGCTCGCGCACGTACCGCCACAGGTTGAGATAGGCGAGGAAGTCGCTGGTCTCGTCCTTGAAGCGGGCGTGCTGCTGGTCGGCCTGGGTCTGTTTGTCGGCCGGGCGCTCGCGCGGGTCCTGGATGGACAGTGCGGCGGCTATGACCATGACCTCGCGGACACAGCCGTTCTTGTCGGCCTCCAGGACCATGCGGGCCAGGCGCGGGTCGACGGGCAGCTGGGCGAGCTTGCGGCCGGTCTCGGTGAGCCGCTTGCGCGCGTCCTTCTGCGCCGGGTCAAGGGCGTTGAGCTCCTGCAGCAGCTGCACGCCGTCGCGGATGTTGCGGTGGTCCGGCGGGTCGATGAAGGGGAACTTCTCGATGTCGCCGAGGCCGGCCGCGGTCATCTGGAGGATGACGGAGGCCAGGTTCGTACGGAGGATCTCCGCGTCCGTGAACTCGGGGCGGCCCTCGAAGTCCTCTTCGGTGTAGAGCCGGATGCAGATGCCGTCGGAGGTACGACCGCAGCGGCCCTTGCGCTGGTTGGCACTGGCCTGCGAGATCGCCTCGATGGGGAGCCGCTGGACCTTGGTGCGGTGGCTGTAGCGGCTGATCCGGGCGAAGCCGGGGTCGATGACGTACTTGATGCCCGGGACGGTCAGCGAGGTCTCGGCGACGTTGGTAGCCAGAACGATCCTGCGCCCCGTGTGCTGCTGGAACACGCGGTGCTGCTCGGCGTGCGAGAGCCGGGCGTAGAGGGGGAGGACCTCGGTGAACCGGTAGTTCTTCTTGTTGAGCGCGTCCGCGGTGTCCCGGATCTCCCGCTCACCGGAGAGGAAGACCAGGATGTCGCCCTTGCCCTCGCCCTGGAGCTCCTCGACCGCATCGCAGATCGCGGTGATCTGGTCGCGGTCGGAGTCGTCGCCCCCAGAATCAGATACAGCCTCTTCGAGGAGGGGGCGGTAGCGGACCTCGACGGGGTACGTCCGGCCGCTGACCTCGACGATCGGCGCCTTACCGAAGTGCCGGGAGAACCGCTCGGGATCGATGGTCGCCGAGGTGATGACGACCTTGAGGTCCGGCCGCTTCGGCAGCAGCTGCGCGAGATAGCCGAGCAGGAAGTCGATGTTGAGGGACCGCTCGTGCGCCTCGTCGATGATGATCGTGTCGTAGGCGCGCAGCTCACGGTCGGTCTGGATCTCGGCGAGCAGGATGCCGTCCGTCATCAGCTTGATGAAGGTGCCGTCCGGGTTCACCTGGTCGGTGAACCGCACCTTCCAGCCGACGGCCTCGCCGAGCGGAGTGTCCAGCTCCTCGGCGACCCGCTCGGCCACGGTACGGGCGGCGATACGACGGGGCTGGGTGTGCCCGATCATGCCGCGGACGCCACGGCCCAGCTCCAGACAGATCTTCGGGATCTGGGTCGTCTTGCCCGACCCGGTCTCACCCGCGACGATCACGACCTGGTGATCACGGATGGCGTCCGCGATCTCGGCCTTCTTCTGGCTGACGGGCAGCTGTTCGGGATAGCTGACGGCGGGCACACGTCCGCGCCGCTTGGCCATCCGCTCCTCGGCCCTGGCCACCTCGCCCTCGATCTCGGCGAGCACGGCGGCCCGCGCCTCGGGCTTGCGGATCTTGCGCGCGCCTTCGAGCCTGCGCCCGAGTCGCTGCGCGTCGCGCAGGGAGAGCTCGGTCAGGCGAGGGGCGATTGTGCCGAGGGCCGGGGCACCGGGGGCAGGATGCGTAGACATACGCGATCCAGGATCTCATCCCGCACAAAGAAGGGGCGAACCCTTTTGGGCCCGCCCCTTCTCGCATCCCCCGTGTGCGTCACCGCACGTCGACGTAGTCCTCCGTGCCGCTGCCCACGAAGTGCTTGCTGTCGGGGTACAGGAAGACGGGCACCCAGGTGCCGTCCTGCTGGGCCTTGAAGCCCTTGCTGAAGGATCCGCTCGTCTTCGTGGTGACGGTGGCCATCAGGTACCAGGTGCTCTTGCCCTTGGGCCGGAAGAGGATCTGGACCTTCCTGTCGCCGTACGCCTTCCAGGTCGACGTGCCGGGCTTGCGCTCCTGGAGCACGCCCTTCACGGTGATCGTCCGGCCCTTGTAGACCGGCTCCGGAGACGCGTTGGCGTCCTTGACCCGGGTCAGGGCGCGGTTGCGGCGCAGGCTGTCGCTGACGGTGCCCTTGATGTCCTTGGCGGCGGAACCGGCGTAGCGCAGCCGCCAGTAGCCGTCGGTGTAGCCGGGCAGGTCCTCGACGATGAACTGGTGGTCCAGCTGGGTCTTGAGGGTCTTCTTCGTGGTCCAGCCGGTGCGGCCGTCCGCCGAATACTGGATGTCCACGTTGAGGCTGTCGCCGGTGTCCCGGCCGCGTGCCGCGACGATGCCGGTGACGTCGAGTCGATCGTCCCGCTGTAGTTGAGGCGTACGTCGATGACCGACCAGTCGGCCTGGTCGCTGTACGCCGCCGTGACGGTCGGCCCCGCGGCGTGGGCCGTGCCGGGTATCGCGAGTGTGGAGACCAGGACGGCACCGGCCGTCACCAGGCCTCGGACCATGCGTCTCAAGAACCCCCCCTCAGGCTCTCTGTGAACGACGAAAACCCCCTCCGGTCGCCCGGAGGGGGTTTACGTACTGAGTGGCTGGGGCCGGGGTCGAACCGGCGACCTATCGCTTTTCAGGCGATCGCTCGTACCAACTGAGCTACCCAGCCACGAGGTATCCGAGGAAACCTCAGCGGTCCTGACGGGATTTGAACCCGCGGCCTCCACCTTGACAGGGTGGCGAGCACTCCAAACTGCTCCACAGGACCTGGCTTTGTGTGCGAACAGTGTCGCACACGGTGTTGCGTGCCCCCAACGGGATTCGAACCCGTGCTACCGCCTTGAAAGGGCGGCGTCCTAGGCCGCTAGACGATGAGGGCTATCGGCCCGCCTTGCGCTTCTCAGCGCGTCGGGGACGTGAGAAGCATATGGGATGCCGGGAGGTATCGCCAAAACGGTTTATGGAGCGCTGTCGGAGGGCGTGGGGGACGGCGTCGGGGCGGGGCTGGGGGTGGGGCTCGGGGTGGGAGCCGCGCCCGGCAGGTTCTCCTCCGGGAGGTGACGGCTGACCTCGGCCGTCGTCAGGCCGAGCCCGCCGAGTTTGATCTCGTCCCAGGCCTGCAGGTGCCGGGAGTCGCGGTCGAAGTAGAGGATCGAGGCCTCGATCGGGTCCGGGTACTTCCCCTCCACCGCGCGCAGCCCGCTGCCGCCGGTGGAGCCCTCGACGCGCAGCCGGGTGCCGTTGCGCAGGACCTCCATCTCCTGGTGGTGGAGGTGACCGGAGAGCACCAGCGGCACCGAGCCGTCGACCTCCCGGGCGGCCGACGGCTCGTGCACGACGGCGACGTCCACGGGCTTTCCGGCGGTCGTCCAGTCGCGCAGCGCGGCGGCGAGGCGGGCGCCCGCGGCCTCCTGGGTCTCCTCGGCGCCGGGACCCTCGCTGCGGTCGGGGGTGAACTGCGGGTCGCCGATGCCGGCGAAGCGCAGGCCGGCGACGCTCTGGGCGCGCCCGTCGTCGAGGACGTGCACGTTCTTCAGACCCTCCATGTAGCGCTGGGTGACACCGGAGTCATGGTTGCCGCGCACCCACACGTACGGCGCCCCGAGGTCCTCGATGGGGTCCAGGAAGCCGTTCTCGGCGGCCGTGCCGTGGTCCATGGTGTCGCCGGAGTCGACGATGACGTTCACCTGGTACTGCTCCACCAGCGAGGCGACGATCTTCCAGCTGGCCGGGTTCAGATGGATGTCCGAGACGTGCAGGACACGGATGGTGGTGGGGTCCGGCTGGTAGGCGGGGAGCGTGGAGGTGACGTCGTACAGCTTCGTCACGTTGGTGACGAGGCGCGCCAACTCCTGCTGGTAGACGTCGAATTCGGTGACGATGTTGCGCGCGTTGCCGACCAGGGACGGGGCGGAGGAGAGCAGTCCGGAGAACTTCGGCTCCAGGACGGAGTCGGGGTTCCAGGTGGCGTACGCCGTCCCGCCGGACGCGGCGAGCAGGCCGAGGGCGAGGCCGCCGGCGGCGAGGGCGCGGCGGGGGCGGCGGTAGACGGCGAGGCCGAGGGCGGTGGCGCCCACGACGACGGCGACGCAGGAGCGTACGGCCAGGTCGAGGGTGCCGTGCTCGACGTCCTCGGCGACCTCCTCCTGGAGCCCGGAGAGGCGTTCGGGGTGGTCGACGAGGGCCTGGGAGCGGACCGGGTCGAGCTGGTCGACGTTGACGTCCAGGCGGACGGGGGCGTGGTGGCTGTCCAGTTGCAGGGCGCCCAGCGGGGAGACGTTGATCTTCGTGCCGCCGGTGAAGGACGGGCGCAGGGTCATCGTCGTGTTCATGGGGCCGACGGGGGTGCGGACATTGCCGACGATCAGCAGCCCCAGCCATGCCCCGAGCAGCACGACGGCCACCAGCCCGAGGGCCCGGACCCACGGGTGCGGCTGGTGGACGAGTTCCAGTGTCGGCAGGGGGCGGCGGGTGCGGTAGTGCCGGGCGAGGGTGCGCGGTGAGCGGCGTAGGCGGACCAGGACGTTCAGGACTGCGGCGGGGACGCGGGCCATTGGTCCCGTATGCCCAAGTGCGGGGGTGGATATGCGGCTGGGCCGGGGTGGACGGCGGGGGCGGGGTCCTCGGTCAGCCCCAGCCCAGTTCGTGGAGCCGCTCGTCGTCGATGCCGAAGTGGTGGGCGATCTCGTGGATCACGGTCACGGCGACCTCGTGCACCACGTCGTCCTCGGTCTCGCAGAACCGCAGGGTCGGACCCATGTAGATCGAGATGCGGTCGGGGAGCACGCCGGCGTACCACTCGCCGCGGTCGGTGAGCGGGGTGCCTTCGTAGAGGCCCAGCAGTTCGGGGTCGTCGGCGGGAGGTTCGTCCTCGACGAACACGGCGACGTTGTCCATGACCCGGGTCAGCTCGGGCGGGATCTGGTCCAGGGCCTGGCTCACGAGTTCTTCGAAGGCTTCGCGCGTCATCTCCAGCACAGGGCCATTGTCGGGGACGGGGTGCCTGGAGCGGAGGCGGGTGCGGGTGGGTCTCGCGCGTGTCCTCTTGTGGGCGGCGGGAGTTGAACGGGTTGACTCACTCGACCGCCCTCGGAGGTGGCTGCCCGTGCGCCCCTTGTACGTACCCGTCCGTCTGGCCGCCACGGTGATGGCGGTCGCCGCTGCCGCCGGCTGTATGAGTGTGGGCGACGACGACGGCGGCAAGAGTGCCAAGCCGTCGCACTCCGCCGGGCAGCGGGGCGGGGACGCGCCGGACGGCGGATCGGCGGTGTCGGGGGGGGGGGGTGGGTTCGGGGCCGCCGAGGCCGACGGCAAGCACGGCAAGAAGAAGGGCAAGGGGAAGGAGGGGGAGTCGGCGTCGCCCTCCGCCTCGGAGTCGGCCGGGGAGAGTGCCTCGCCCTCGGCGGACGTCAAGCCCGGCAAGCCGGACAAGCCGCAGCCGACCCCGACGAAGACCCAGCCGGCCCCGACGAAGACGCCCGAGCCGACCCCGACGCCGACTCCGACCCCGGACCCGCCCTCCCCGACCCCCACGGTCGCCGAGCCGTCCTCCTCCGCACACCAGGAGACCGAGCCGCAACTGGTCCAGCGCGAGCCGGCGCCCGCGGCGGGGACACCGGCGTAGGGCGGCGGGGCGGGCGGTCCTGTGGGCGGGAATGGCCGCGGGGACCGGGTGTGACGTACGTCAATGGGACCTGGTTTGCCTTCGGGGGTGTTGGGTGCGTATGGTGGTAGATCGTTTGATCCCATTGCCCGGCGCCATTGCAGAGCGCGCCGTGTGGCGCGTTCTCTCCCTTGCCGTGGCTGACCGCATAGAGGCGGTCGTATTGCGAATCACGGAGTTGACGGGCGCGTGCCGACGAGACTCCGGAAGGTTTCGCATTCGCATGTCCATTTCCAGTTCTGATCACGCCGTCATGCCCGAGAACGGCGAGAACGAGATCGTCGAGGAGACCCCCGAGGTCACCTTCGCCACTCTCGGTCTCCCGGAGGGCGTTGTGCGCAAGCTCGCGCAGAACGGCGTGACCTCCCCCTTCCCGATCCAGGCCGCGACCATCCCGGACGCCCTGGCCGGCAAGGACATCCTCGGCCGTGGCCGCACCGGCTCCGGCAAGACCCTCTCCTTCGGTCTGCCGACCCTGACGCGTCTCGCCGGCGGCCGCACCGAGAAGCACAAGCCCCGCGCGGTCATCCTCACCCCGACCCGTGAGCTCGCCATGCAGGTGGCGGACGCGCTCCAGCCCTACGGCGACGTCCTCGGCCTGAAGATGAAGGTCGTCTGCGGCGGTACGTCCATGGGCAACCAGATCTACGCCCTCGAGCGCGGCGTCGACGTCCTCGTCGCCACCCCGGGCCGGCTGCGCGACCTCATCAACCGCGGCGCCTGCTCCCTGGCCAACGTCGAGGTCGCCGTCCTCGACGAGGCCGACCAGATGTCCGACCTGGGCTTCCTGCCCGAGGTCACCGAGCTGCTCGACCAGATCCCGGGCGGCGGCCAGCGCATGCTGTTCTCGGCCACGATGGAGAACGAGATCTCCACGCTGGTCAAGCGCTACCTGACCAACCCGGTCACGCACGAGGTCGACAGCGCCCAGGGCAACGTCACGACCATGTCCCACCACATCCTCATCGTGAAGCCCAAGGACAAGGCGCCGGTCACCGCGGCCATCGCCTCCCGCAAGGGCCGCACGATCATCTTCGTCCGCACCCAGCTGGGCGCCGACCGTATCGCCGAGCAGCTCGTCGAGGCCGGTGTGAAGGCCGACGCGCTGCACGGTGGCATGACGCAGGGTGCCCGTACCCGCGTCCTGGCCGACTTCAAGGACGGCTACGTCAACGCGCTGGTCGCCACCGACGTCGCCGCGCGCGGTATCCACGTCGACGGCATCGACCTGGTGCTCAACGTGGACCCGGCCGGTGACCACAAGGACTACCTGCACCGCGCCGGCCGTACGGCCCGTGCCGGCCGCACCGGCACCGTCGTGTCGCTGTCCCTGCCGCACCAGCGCCGCCAGATCTTCCGCCTCATGGAGGACGCGGGCGTCGACGCCGGGCGTCACATCATCCAGGGCGGCGCCGCCTTCGACCCCGAGGTCGCCGAGATCACCGGTGCCCGGTCGATGACCGAGGTCCAGGCCGAGTCCGCGGGCAACGCCGCGCAGCAGGCCGAGCGCGAGGTGACCTCCCTCACCAAGCAGCTGGAGCGGGCGCAGCGCCGCGCGACCGAGCTGCGCGAGGAGTCCGACCGTCTCGTCGCCCGCGCCGCCCGTGAGCGGGGCGAGGACCCGGAGGCCGCAGTGGCCGAGGCGCAGGCCGCGGTGGCCGCCGAGGCCGAGGCCGCGTCCGTGCCGGAGCAGCCGGTGGCGCAGCAGGCCGAGCGTACGGAGGGTTCCTCCTCGTACGAGCGTCGTGAGCGTCGGGACGGCGACCGTGGCGGGTTCCGTCGCGACGACCGTCGTGACGACCGTGGTGGTCGTTCCTTCGAGCGTCGGGACAACGACCGTGGCGGGTTCCGTCGCGATGACCGCCCGGCCGACCGCGGTGGGCGTTCCTTCGAGCGTCGTGACGACCGTGGTGGGTTCAACCGTGACCGTGACGACCGTGGTGGTCGTTCCTTCGAGCGTCGGGACAACGACCGTGGCGGCTTCCGTCGCGATGACCGTCCCGCCGACCGCCCGGCCGGCCGCTCCTTCGAGCGTCGCGACGACCGTGGTGGGTTCAACCGTGACCGTGACGACCGTGGTGGCCGTTCCTTCGAGCGTCGGGACAACGACCGTGGCGGCTTCCGTCGCGACGACCGTCCCGCCGACCGCCCGGCCGGCCGCTCCTTCGAGCGTCGCGACGAGCGTGGCGGTCACCGTGGCAGCGACCGCCCCTTCAACCGTGACCGCCGCGACGACCGCCCGGGCTTCCGCTCCGGTGGCCACGACCGCCCGGGCTTCCGCCGCGACGACCACCGTGGCACCGGCACCGGTTCCGGTTCCGGCTCTGGTTCCGGCTCCTCCTTCGGGCGCCGTGACGACAAGCCGCGCTGGAAGCGCAACGGCTGACGGTAAGTAGGCAGGCCGAGCGCCGTGGTCCCCGTTCCGGGGACCACGGCGCTCTGTCGTTCGCACGTGTGCAGAAAACGCTCTCTCGGCGTGGTGGAAGCGCTGTACGATCAGCGCACTTCTGAGGGGGATGCGACGGCCGGGGCCGGGGACATCTGATGCGGGGCCCGCTTTCCTCTCGTGCTTATCGGGGAGGATCCGCCTTGCTGCGTCATGTCTTCGTACGTCGTTCGCTCGCGAGACGCACGGCTGTTGCCGTGGCCGCGTCTGCCGTACTGACGGGTGGGTTGAGCCCGTTGTCGTCGGTGGCAGTGACGGCGGACCCGGCTCAGGAGACGGTGGTGCCGGCGACGCTGGAGACCAGCTACACGCGGGCGAGTCTCTTGCACTCCGACGAGACCAACGGCGGGGACGGGGCGGGCAGCCAGGGAGTCTTCCACCGGCTCTACGACCCCATGCGGCTGGTGTGGACGCGGTACTCGGACGGCAAGTCCTTCGCGGTGCCCGCGGTTTCCGCGGGCCTGGCCACCGACGACGGGACGGGCAGCGACGTCGCGGCGTTCCGCTATCAGGACGGCCACGTCGACCTGTGGAACGCCGTCGACCAGACGATGAGCACCCTGCGGATCCCCGAGGGGCGCAGTGTGTGGTCCGGGGTGTTCGGCGACATCGTCGTCACCTTCGAGAACGTCACCGCCGAGGACGGGACCACCACGCGGGTCAACCACCTGCTGAGCGCGGGCCCCGACGGGACCGCCCGTGACGTGGTCGTCTCAGGTGTCCCCGAGGAGCTCAAGCTCGGAGGGCCGTTGCGCGCTGACGCCACCTCGCTCATCTTCAGCGGCGCGATCGACGGCACCCCCCGGTCGGTGGCCATCGACCCGCGGACCGGCCAGGTCCAGAGCTGGACCCAGGCCAGGCCCAGCGGCACCGCCTACGCCGAGCTGTCGCCCGACTACCTGGTCCAGTACGGCGGCCGGTCCGCCTCGAAGGTCTACGTGTACTCCCGTGCCGATCTCTCGGCACCCCCCGTCGAGGTGACCCTGGACGGCGCCGACGGTGTGAACCCCGCCGACGACCTCTCCGTGGTCGGTGACTGGCTCGTCCACCGCCCCGCCGGCGGCACCAAGGTGACCGCCGTTCCGATCACGGGCGGCGACCCGATCACCCTCCTCACCTCCTCCAACGACGGCATCTCCGCCTCCCCGTCCGGCAACGCCGTGGCCATCGGCCGCACCGGCACAGGCACCGACGTCGACGACTGGGGCGTCCAGCGCATCCATCCCGGCGAGGACGGCAAGCCCGTCGTCACGCCGATCAAGGCGCTGCCCAAGCCGCCGTACGAGATCCAGGGACTCGCCCTGACCCAGGGGCGGCTGGTGGTCGCCGACGAGAGCTGGGGCAACCACCGCGACACCTATGTCCGGACCGTCGCCGCGACCGGCACCCCCACCTTCGGTCCGCGCTCCTCCTACGACGGCACGGACTCGGCGCTCTACGACTGCCCGACCGCGGAGGGCGGCTGCGCCGTGTTCGGTACGGCCGACGACCGTGCGGTCTGGCTGCTGACGGACACCGAGGAGCATGACCGGATCTGGGCCGACGGGCCTGGGGCGTACGACTGGGACGAGCACTACGTCCCCGCGGGCGGACGTATCACCGACGTCTCCGGCCGGTACGTGATCCACACGACCGCGACCCAGCAGATCGTCCTCAAGCTCGACGACAGCGCCGGCCCCAAGGTCACCCGCGCCCCCGGCGCCGCCGCCCTCGACGGCGACCTCCTCTGGACACCCGGCGCGCCCCCCGGCACCGTCACCGCGTACAACCTGACGACGAAGAGGACCACCGAGACCCTGACCCTCGACTCGGGCTGCGCTCCCACCGAACTCCAGGCGCTGGGCCGCTACCTGTACTGGACCTGCGACGGCAAGGCCGGCGTCTACGACCGTACGGCGAAGAAGTCCGTGCCGGTCCCGGCCGACGAGGCCAAGCTCGGGGACGGGTACGTCGTCACGCACGACAAGCGGGCCGGGAAGCTGACGCTCACCAAGGTCGCCGACGGGACGGCGTCGAGCACGGTCATCGGGGAGCTGCCCGACACGGGCGTCTCGCAGCGGGACGTGCGCTGGACGGTGGACGAGTCGGGCGCCAACGCGGCCTACGTGGACGGTCAGGAGCAGGTGCACCTCGTCCCGTCCGGAGTCGCCCAGCAGCCGCTGCGGCTGCTGGCGCCGCCGCAGAACGCGTCGTCCGTCCAGGCGCGTGAGGTCGACACGGTGCCCGATCCCCTGACCACCGTGCTGCTGTCGAAGCCGTCCTCGGGCTGGAACCTGAGCGTGCGCAACCGGGCCACCGGCAAGGTCCACAGCAATCTCGGACGCGGCACCATGGACGCACGCGGGGAGCTCAACGTCGGATGGTTCGGCGACGACCCCACCAGGACGGGGGACGCCTTCCTGCCGAACGGCTCCTACGACTGGACCGTCACCGTCACCCCGGCGGACGGCGTCGGCGCCCCGCTGGAGGTGCGCGGCACGGTCCAGCTCGTGAAGGGCGAGCCGGTGCGCCACGACCACGTGGGCGACGACGGCTTCGGTGACCTCCTCACCCTCAACGCCTCCGGCGCGCTCACCTTCCAGCAGGGCACGGGCAAGGGCACGTTCGGTGCCAAGACCACCGGGACCGGCTGGGCCACCTCCGTCAAGGCGGTGCCGTTCGGGGACCTGAGCGGCGACCGCTGCAATGACGTGCTGGTGCGGCTGAGCAGCGGTGCCCTGCGCCTGTACAAGCCCGGCTGCGGTGCGGCGCTCAAGCCCTCCACGTCGTACACCTCGCTCGGCACCTCCGGCTGGAACCAGTACGACATGCTGACCTCCCCGGGCGACGTGACCAAGGACGGGCGGCCGGACCTGATCGCCCGCAACGCCTCAACCGGCACGGTCTACCTCTACAAGGGCACCAGCACGGGCAAGCTCTCCGCCCGCGTGAAGCTCTACGACAACTGGAAGACGTACAAGAAGGTCGTCGGCGCCGGTGACCTGAACGGCGACGGCATCGGAGACCTGCTCGCCCAGGACAAGTCCAACAACCTGTACCGCTACTACGGCAAGGGCAACGGCACCTTCTCCGCGCGCACCAAGCTGTTCACCGCCTGGGGCGGCTCGTACAACGTGGTCGTCGGCGTCGGGGACATCACCGGTGACGGCAAGGCTGACCTGGTCTCCCGGGACTCCAGCGGCAGCGTCTGGCGCAACAACGGCAACGGCAAGGGGTCGTTCGGGGCCCGGGTGAAGATCGCCAGTGGCTGGCAGGGCTACAAGGGGCTTTCCTAGTAGGGCTCTTTCTGGCCAAGTTGTGACGTGTGTCACGCCCCCGGTAAGGGAATTGCTGGGGGCATGACAGATGACCACATAGCGAGTGGGCAGTCGAAGGTCTCCGGACTCTCCGACGAGGAACGCCTTGCCCAGCTCGGCTACACGCAGGTTCTGGCCCGCCGCATGTCGGCGTTCTCCAACTACGCGGTCTCCTTCACGATCATCTCGGTGCTGTCGGGCTGTCTGACGCTGTACCTGTTCGGGATGAACACCGGCGGCCCCTCGGTGATGATCTGGGGCTGGGTCGCGGTCGGGCTGATGACGCTGTTCGTCGGGTTGTCGATGGCCGAGATCTGTTCGGCGTACCCGACGTCGGCAGGCCTGTACTTCTGGGCGCATCAGCTCGCCCCCAGCCGGACCGCGGCCGCCTGGGCGTGGTTCACGGGCTGGTTCAACGTGCTCGGCCAGGTCGCGGTGACCGCCGGCATCGACTTCGGCGCCGCGTCCTTCCTCGGCGCGTACCTGAACCTGCAGTTCGACTTCGAGGTGACACCGGGCCGGACGATCCTGCTGTTCGCGGGCATCCTCGCGCTGCACGGTCTGCTGAACACCTTCGGCGTACGGATCGTCGCGATCCTCAACAGCGTCAGTGTGTGGTGGCACGTGGTGGGCGTGGCGGTGATCGTCGGCGCGCTGACCTTCGTACCGGACCACCACCAGTCCGCGTCCTTCGTGTTCACGGAGTTCGTCAACAACACGGGCTGGGGGAGCGGGGTCTACGTCGTGGCGCTGGGCCTGCTGATGGCCCAGTACACCTTCACCGGCTACGACGCCTCCGCCCATATGACCGAGGAGACCCACGACGCCTCGACGGCCGGCCCGAAGGGGATCGTGCAGTCGATCTGGACGTCGTGGATAGCGGGATTCGTCCTCCTCCTCGGCTTCACCTTCGCGATCCAGTCCTACGACGGCGCGCTGAACTCCTCGACGGGCGCACCCCCGGCGCAGATCCTCCTGGACGCCCTGGGCGCGACCGCCGGCAAGCTGCTGCTGCTCGTCGTGATCGGGGCACAGCTGTTCTGCGGGATGGCCTCGGTGACGGCCAACAGCCGCATGATCTACGCCTTCTCGCGTGACGGCGCGCTGCCGTTCTCGCACATCTGGCACACGGTCAGCCCGCGCACCCGCACGCCGGTCGCGGCCGTGTGGCTGGCGGCTTCGGGGGCGCTGGTCCTGGGACTGCCGTATCTGATCAACTACACGGCCTACGCGGCGGTGACGTCGGTGGCGGTGATCGGGCTGTACATCGCGTACGTCATCCCGACACTGCTGCGGCTGCGCAAGGGCGAGGCCTTCGAGCGCGGGCCGTGGCATCTGGGCCGTTGGTCCCGGGCGATCGGTGTGGTGTCGGTGGTGTGGGTCGGCGTGATCACGGTCCTGTTCATGCTGCCGCAGGTCTCCCCGGTCACCTGGGAGACCTTCAACTACGCGCCGATCGCCGTCCTGGCGGTCCTGGGCTTCGCGGCGGTCTGGTGGCTGGCCTCGGCCCGGCACTGGTTCCTGAACCCCGAGCACGAGCGGACACGGGCCCGCGAGGCGGCACGCAAGGGGGCGCCGGAACCGGTTGATCCGTGATCTTTGGGTCGACTTCCACTCGCCCCGCCCCTTCCGGCGCGGCCGTGTCACCGATACCCGATCGGAGACTCGGCCGCGTCCGGCTATGCTCGGGGAGGCAACATCGCCTGGGCCCTTAGCTCAATTGGCAGAGCAGTGGACTTTTAATCCATTGGTTGTGGGTTCGAGTCCCACAGGGCCTACGGGTTGCAGGTGGGGGGTATCCCCTCTGACCTGCTGTGCAGCGTCTGAGTCGGCTTCGGTCGGGTCAGGCGCTGCTTCGTTGTCGGGGTCGTGCGTGAGCGATGCGTGAGCGGATGTGCCCATGGCCAGCAGTTGGGCTTGTCGGGCTGACCGCCTGCCGGTGCACAGTCTCTAAGGGTCTCTGAGGGCTGTCCCGTTACGCTTGTGACGCTGGTGAGGCCGCAAGTCGAGGTGTCGGGTAGCAGCGGCTGGGGCCGTAGCTCCATGGTGCTGTGTGAACGTCAGGGGCGGTCGATTGCAGTCTGGGACGATCGCGCGGTGAGTGATGCAAGGCTGCTGGCCGTGGAGGCCGTTGAGTCACACGTCCGAGCGTTCTTCAAAGGACATGCTGTGGAGGTCGTCGGCTACGACCTCGGGTCAGAACGGCGAGAGCTAGTGCCTGATCTGCGAGTTCTCGTGGTCGAGCCCGGCCCCCGCAGCGACAGCTGGGCCTATGTAACCGCCGGGTGTTGGGCCGCGATGGAGAAGCACGGTCACGGACTTGAGTTCGTCATGACCGCGCCCGTCCGCGACCAGCGGTTCATCGAGCTTATGGCGATGACCGCCTACTACCACTGCGGAGGGCATCAACTCGACCTGGAGCACAGCATGCCGATCGGTGAACCGTGGGTGCCGGGTTCGACCTGCGACCACCTGCTCATTAGCCTGCCGTATCTCCACGGCCCCGACCTTGAACACTGCCCGCTGCCTGGGGGACAGGCCCGCATCCTGTGGACCCTGCCGGTGACCACCGCCGAGATCGAGTTCCGCAGGCGGCACGGGCACGAGGCGTTGGAGCAGCTCTTCGACCACGCAGAGATCCTCCCCACCGATCCCTTCCGGGCATCGGTCGCCTGAGCTTCGGGTTTCCGGCGGTCGCCGCTCGTGATGTGTGAGGGGCCTGGCACAGCGCCTGTATGCAGGCTCACTCGTGGTCAAGAAAGACGGACGAGTCGTTTGCTTCTGAGGCTATGCCACCGCGCCAGCGATTGATCCAGCTCCTGCCGCTACTGCTGCGACCGCCGTGAATGCCAGAGAGACAATAAGGAAGCGGCCGGCATGATTGAGCTTCTCCAGCCCCTCGGCAAGTTTTGCTAGCCCGGAGAAATCAACGTGAGTTGTTTGGGGTCGTGCGCGCGGCCTTCCGGTTTCGTCTGTTTCGAACTCGGTCACCGTCTTTGGCGCAGCTGCTTCAGCGGCTTTCCGGACGGCACTGGATGCATTATCCAGGAAAGCGAAGATGACTGCTAGAGCAAGGCATATCCCAGCGCAGACTAGTGTAAATATGACGACAGTGGTGGCTACGTCTGGCACTTGAACCGATGCAGCTGCTATATCTGTCATGATTACCTCCCCGACAGGGAGAGTGGTCGAGGTAGACGACGCAATATGATTCGAATTCCAGATATCTGCTTCGGAAATGTCTCGGGGTCCACATCCGTAGGGATTATGAACGTGGCTTGATCGTGATCGGCGTCGAACGTCCAGCCGAGAAGATCACCGCTGACCCGTCGGCTCTCGGCGTAAGCCTTGATCATCTCTTCGCTGGTCGAGGTCATTCGGTCAGTCTTGCGGAAAATTGGTTCAATTGGTAGCGAAGATCCTGGATGACGCTGTAGCCCTCGTAGTCGCTTGTAGCCGGGACTCCTGCCACGACGTGGCCGATGATGCGGGCCTGTGGTTCCTGAACAGCGATGGCGCCAGAGTCCCCGAATGTCGATATAGCCTCTGTGGTCAACATCACGTTCCCCAGGACTCCGGTTTCCTCCTGAGGGTCGCCGAACGCAGGCAAGATCATTTCGATCTTGGATGTACGGCCGGTAGTGACTGCCCCATAAGACTTCACGAGATCGCCGTCTTCCCCTGTGCCTTCGGGGAAGAACTGTTCTTTGGGGTGGGTGTTGACTTGTTGCAGGAGCTCGATAATGGCGATGTCGGCTGTGGGTGTTCCGGGAGCCGTAATTTTGCTGTGCCTGGTTGCTGAGACTGTGCCAATCAATCTGGGGCCCTCATAGGCTGGAGCGCCTTCATTGGGGGCCACGTGACCTGCCGTGAGAATGCCATGTCGGCTGTCGTTGATGAGGATTCGGGCGCCATATGTTCCTGGCGTTGCTCCGCACCTGGCTTCAAGGCCAGGGAGTGACAGCAATCTCGGCGAAGGCATTCCGATGATTGAAATTTTGTTCGCCGTATCTTTATTAAAGTAATCATCGGCGACTGTGAAGCTTACCTCCCTCAAAGCTCTGCTGACATCATCTGTATCGTGAAACGGACCGATTGACCCCAGGGGCAATTTATGTTTCTTGTCGGTCTGCAGAGACACGACAACTGCAGGGTGTAGAGGGTGCTCGTCGAAGCGCACTAGGCCCACTCCCAGACAGCGACCCGTGGTGACTTTCTCCCAATCCCAGTGTTGCAAGTTCTTGGAAAGCAAGAACTGTCCTGGAGGAAACGCGTCACGGATCATTTCCATGAGTGCGGCCTGATCAGGGTGTTTCTTTGCCAGCAGCTCGAAGGAAGTCACATTTCCAGCGTGCGCCGCGCCGCCTTGAGACGCAAACGGAACGGCCGCTGGTGGGGGGCGGTGCTTCTCAGGTTGTGCTAGCGGCCGGACGTGACCGAGGGATCAGCTTCGCTGCCTTCTCGGCGATTTCACGGTCCAGCTCGGGGAGCAGGCTCGTGTACGTGTCCGAGGTCAGCGTGATGGTGGAGTGCCGCAGGGTCTCCTTCACCGCGTGGATGTCGCCGCCGCCTCCGTGCGTGAGCGTTGCGGCGACGTGGCGAAGGTCCCGCAGGGTGATGGGCGGCAGGTCGGTCGTGGCGAGGATGCAGCGGAAGGTCTCGGAGACCGTCCCGGGGTGGAGCCACGAGCCGTCTTCCTTCGTGAAGACCTTGCCGGTGTCCTGCCAGGCTTCGCCCCACTTCGCGCGCTCCTTCTCCTGGCGGGCTTTGTGGTCGCGCAGTTCGGAGATGGTCGTGCTGTCGAGCGCGATCGTGTTCGCGCTGCCGTCCGTCTTGGGCTCCGACTCGTAGGGGTCCCAGCCGTCCACCACGATCTCCTTGGCGGGCGTGATGAGGCCGGCGCCGAGGTCGATCTCGTGCCAGTCCTGGCCGACTGCCTCGCCGCGACGGAGGCCGCGGGTACCCATGAGGTGGAAGATCGCGTACAGGCGGTCGCCCTCGGCTGCGTCGAGGAAGGCGCCGAACTGCTGCGGGGTCCACACCATCACCGGGCCGGGGACCTCGCCCGTCTCACGCCAGCGTCGGACTCGCTCGTCGGTCCACAGAAGCGGCTTCGGGCGCTTGCCGGACTCCAACTCGACATGGGACGCCGGGTTGAAGGTGATGAGCTGCTGGGCGATCGCGGAGTTGAGGGCAGCGCGTAGTGTGCGGCGGATCGCCTGACGGGATGCCGGGCCGGTGATCTTCCGGAACGGCTTCATCTCCGCCAGCTTGGCCCGTTCGGCCGCGAGCAGCTTCCGCTCGGCTCCTACGGGGCGGCCGGGCTTACTCGGCTTGCAGCGGGCGATCTGCTCGCGGCGGGCCTCGTTCTCGGCCGCGATGACCTCGTTGTCGTCGGCTATCCCGTCGAACATCTCCACCAGGTGGCCGACGTTGAGGCGGTCGAGGCGTACGTGGCCGATGCGCGGCTTCAGGTGGACGCGGATGTGGGAGGCGTAGCCGTTGAGCGTGGTTTTGCGGCGCTTCTTCGCGGCGAACCACTGGTCGAGCCGCTCGCCGACGGTGAGGCTGCCACGGAGGGCCAGGCCCGCCCTCAGGCGGCGTCGGGTCTCCTCGATGGCCGGGAGCGGGGCCTTCTCGACCGCGACCTCCTCCAGCATGTCGACGAGGCGCTGAAGGCTGTCCGGGTCGTCCTTCTCCGCGAGGGTGAGCAGGGAGCGGACGTGGTCGAGGTCGGCCTGCGCGTCCTTGAGGGACTCGTAGCCGGCGCGGCTGAAGGAGCGGCGCGTGCCGTCTTCGCGGGGCGGGAGTTCCTGGCGTATGGAGTACGAGCCGTGCTTGCGGCTGGAGAGCTTGGGGCACTTCTTGCCGAGCGGCTTGCCGGTGTGGGGGTCTCGGCAGTAGCAGCGGCGGTGGGTGGAACCCTTCAAAGATCGTTCTCCTCGGTGGTGCTGGGGTCGGTCTCGGGTGGGTCGACGTCGGCGAGTTCCGGCGGCAGGTGCGGTGGGGTGCCGCCGTCTTCGCGGATGAAGGCGCGGGCACTGCGGAGCCGGTACTTGGCTTCCAATGCCCTTTCTGCGTAGTCGGCTTGGGCGAGTACGGCTTCCTCGCGTTCTGCCCGGTTGGGTGCCGTCTCGGCCTTCCAGAGCTCGTGCTTCTCGCCCTTCAGAGCGGCCAGGGCGGCGCGCTGGTGGTGAATGTGGGCACGGAAGGAACGGAGCATGTCGTCTTCCATGCCGAAGTCCTCCGTGTCGCCGGTGAACCAGCGCATGGCATCCCAGGTCCGCTCGGAGTGCTGCAAGGGGAGGCGCTGGACTCGGTCGACGTAGCCGACGGGGTAGAGCAGGCAGATCGGGTAGGTCCGCAGGGCTTCGGCGAGGACCATGACGTCGACCAGGGGCAGGTTGGCGCGGCGGCCGGATTCCATGTTGGCGATCACGTTGCGCGGGATCGGGTGGCCGATCTCCTCGCAGCGGTCAGCCAGGTCCTGGGCGCTCATGCGCAGCTCCTTCCTTCGTCTGCGGACCTCGGCGGCCACTGTCGCCATCACTTGGTCCACCCACTCCGGGACGTCGTCCTCATCCCTTCCAGCATCCAAACCGTGTTGTGTCATGCAGACACATTAGCTTCCCTAACGTTGATTCCATGGCTTGGAGACGAGCGCGATCGCCGTGTTCGCCGAGGGCTCAGTCATGGATGGAGCGCGTATGCGCGAGAACGAACTCGCTGGCCGAGTGAAGGGCATGAGCCGAGAGGAGCTGCTGGAGCTTCCCGCCGCTGTTGACCTGGAGACGGGCAACCGGGCGCTGGGGCTCGGGCGGAGCAAGGGGTACGAGCTGGCGAAGCGCGGCCAGTACCCGTGCAAGGTGCTGCGGCTGGGCAACGCCTACCGGGTGGTGACCGCCGACCTGCTGGCCCTTTTGGGGCTGGCCGCGTGAGGGCGGGGAGCTATAGCAGACCGTTCTGCGCTGAGCTGACACAGAAATGCTGGACTGTTGCCGGGCGTGGACGTACGGTCCGTGTTCCCTCGCGGTCGCCTGGTGCCCGCGAGAACGGGACGGGCCCCCGGCGGTGCAACGCCGGAGGCCCCAGCAACCCCGTACGGCCTGTGAATTACCAACCCGGCGGCAAGGGCGTGCAAGCCCGCCACCGCCAGACGAGGAGCTGCCCTGTGGAACATGCGGGAGCTGAGCCCTATTCCGACTCCAACCCGGCTTCGTGGCCGCCGGTCGCCGTCCCCGGACAGCCGGTCGACCGCGCTGCGCTGCCTTCACCGGATGTACCTGCAAGCCCAGTTGAGGCGCCGACCCCGTCGCCCGCCTCCGAGGGCGCGCAGGTCCTGGCCGACCTCCGGGCGCAGATCAAGCGGTATGTGGTGATGCCGAGCGAGGAGGCACGCACCGCCGTGACGCTGTGGATCGCGGCGACGCACCTGCAGCGCGCGTGGCAGCACGCGCCGCGTCTGGCGATCGTGGCTCCGGAGAAGCGATGCGGCAAGTCACGGCTGCTGGACATCGTGACCGAGACGGTGCGCAACCCGCTGATCACGGTCAACGCCAGCCCGGCGGCCATCTTCCGCTCGATCGACGACGAGGACCCGCCGACTCTGCTGGTCGACGAGGCCGACACCCTCTTCAGCACCGTGAGGGCGGCGGAGAAGAACGAGGAGGTGCGCGGCCTGATCAACGCCGGGCACCAGCGCAACCGGCCCACGCTCAGGGTGACCGGGCCCGAGCACAAGCCCACCGCGTTCCCCACGTTCGCCATGGCGGCACTCGCCGGGATCGGTGGTCTGCCGGACACGGTGATGGACCGGTCGGTGGTCATCCGGATGCGGCGCCGCGTGACGGGCGAGAAGGTGGCGGCCTTCCGCACCACCAGGGACACCCCCGCCCTGCACGCGATCCGCGACCGGCTCTCCGCCTGGCTCCAGCCGCTGTACGCCCAGGCGCTGGAGATGGAGCCGCCCATGCCGGTCGAGGACCGCGCGGCCGACACCTGGGAACCCCTGGTGGTCATCGCCGATCTCGCCGGAGGCGAATGGCCGGCGCTTGCCCGCACCGCCTGCCGCGTCATGACCGGCTACGAGGCCGGGCAGGACGAGGAAGGCGGCCTGCCCACCCGCCTCCTGACCGGCATCCGCCGGGCCTTCGCGGCCGAGAACGACCCGGCCGTGCTGGGCACGAGGCGCCTGCTGGAGCACCTCAACGCGGACAAGGAAGCGCCGTGGGCTGAGTACGGCGCGGGCGGTCTGACCCCGCGCGGCCTGCAACTGCTGCTGAAGCCCTACGGCATCAGCTCGTCCAACCGCCGCTTCCCCGACGGCACCCAGGCCAAGGGCTTCGCCCGCAACCAATTCCTCGACACCTGGGCCCGCTACTGCCCAGAGCCGAAGCCCGCGGTCGAGCCCGTCCAGCCGCCGGGTGAGCCTCTGCCCGGCACCGCAGCCTGACCCGACTCGACTCGTCGCACTCGTCCCCGCGCAGGTCAGCGCGGGGACGAGTGAATGACCCGCAACGAGTCATCTCGACATCACCAGGCCACTCGTACCGGCTCTGACCAGGCATGCAACGAGTGGTACGAGACACCGCACCTCCCGGCGGCCATCCCACGCCCTGCCGCCCGACCGCACTGGAGTGCCGCGCTTGACCTTCCCCAGCATCAAATTCCCCGCCGTATCGGGCGCCGCAGCGATACGCCTGGGCATTGCCCTGCTCGCCGTGTTCGCCTTCGCCCTCTCCTACGACGCCCTGCGGCAGAT
Organism: Streptomyces sp. WM6386; assembly: GCF_000972385.1. Classification (GTDB taxonomy): domain Bacteria; phylum Actinomycetota; class Actinomycetes; order Streptomycetales; family Streptomycetaceae; genus Streptomyces. Next base: position 42,437 of record NZ_JXTE01000027.1, on the reverse strand, counting down.
GGCCGTCGCCATCCACGTCCGCTGGCTCCTCACCTACGCGTTCCCTCTCGTGATCGACGGGTTCATCGCCATCGGCGTCGCCGCCCTAGTGATGCTGCGCGCTGCCCCGACGCGGTCCCGCGTCTACGTATGGATACTCGTCGGCGTCGCCACGGTGACGAGCATCTGGGCCAACGCTCTGCATGCCGTTCGCCTCAACCAGCAGACCCGCCCAGGAGATGGGCTCCGTCTCGACGACCTCACTGTTGGCGCCCTTTCCGCCATCGCGCCACTCGCTCTCGCCGGCGCCGTCCACCTCTACATCGTCATCCACCGCCACCCCACTGCTCACGGCCCTGCCGATGTGGCGCGGGATGCTGCCGACGTGGCTCCGGACACTGCCCAAGTGGCTGAGGACTCGCAATCCTCCGCCGAATCGCAGGATCACGAGCCCAGCGAAATCTCTCCGGAACGGCTTGCCCTCGCGCGCACCGCGCCGCTGGGACGCAAAGGGCGTGCCTCGCGCCGCCACATCGAAGCCACCTTCCGCAGCAGGAACTTGACCATCGGCAGGACCGAGGCGGACAGGCTCAAGGACGTCCTTCAGGCCGAACTCGACGAAGCCGCCTCCCGGCAGCAGAGGGATCGCGACACGACCCCCGCCAAGGCCGCCTGACCCTGCGCTCACGCTGACCGCCCCGCCCTCCCGGGCCACCCCGGGCCCCCGTGCAGCCAGGCACGGGGGCGTCGGGGTCGCGTACAGCGAAGCTCCCGGTACCAGCACTTCACGGAGAACCACGCCATGAACGATCCGCACAGCGAACTCCTCACCCCCAAGCAGGAGATGACCACCGGCCTCAACCGCGCAGCAAGGTATCCCGCTGGACCGTCCAGGGACGGCCGCAGCGGGGATGCCTCCGCCCCGGGGGTGGCGGAGGCACTCGGGCACCAGGGGGTGCCCGAGCAGGAACAGCCGGTCGACACCTCCGCCGTCGCGCTGCCGCGTGCCGCCGAAGCCGCCGCGCTGCACCGCGTCGCCCGACGCCGCAAGCCCGATCCGAACGGCCAACGCAAGGAACGTGTCGACGCCCGCTACAGCGTCGAGGAGAAGGCCGACATCCAGCGCATGGCCCACTCGCTGAACATCGCCGGCGCCCACTACGTCGGAGCCGTCGTCATGGCCCATGTCCACGGCGACCTCGCCCTGCCCGGCCAGCGCACCGAACTCGACGACTACATCGACGAGCTCACCGCCCTGCGTAACGAGGTCGCCAGTATCGGCCGCAACCTCAACCAGATCACCAAGAAGCTCAACTCTGGCGGCCACTCGCACCCTGGGGACACCGCAGTCCTGGCCCAGACCGAGCGCACCTTGGACGCGGTCGGCACGGCCGTCCGCCACATCGCGGCAGCCGCGAACCAGGCCGTTGGCAAGCGGGCGGCCCGGTGATAGCGAAGATCAGCGGCGGCAAGGAGACCGCGGGCCTGATCCGGTACCTGTTCGACACGAAGAAGGCCACGGACCACACTGACCCGCACCTGGTCGCCTCCTGGGACGGGTTCGCCCCCGACCCCGGCCGCGCCGAGGACCCTGACGCGACCAGGAGACTCCTCGTGGCCGACCTCGACCTGCAGGTCAAGCAGGCCGAGCGGCTCGGCCGTGCCCCGGAGCGGCACACGTGGCACTGCTCGATCCGGGCCGCTGAGAGCGACCGCCACCTCAGCGACGAGGAGTGGGCCGCCGTCGCCCGCCGGGTCGTTGAGGCCACGGGCATCGCGCCCGCCGGTGATCCGGACGGCTGCCGCTGGGTCGCCGTCCGCCACGCCCCCGACCACATCCACATCGCCGCCACCAAGGTCCGCGCGGATCTGCGCACCGCACGCCACTGGAACGACTACCTCACCGCCGACCGCGAACTCGCCGCCATCGAGAAGGAATACGGCCTCTTCCGCGTCGCCCGCGGCGACCGCACCGCCGCCAAGCGGAGCACCCGCGCCGAGCAGGAGAAGGCCCGCCGTACCGGCCAGGCCATGCCCGCTCGCGAGCGCCTGCGTGCCACCGTGCGCACCGCTGTGGCCGCTGCCTCCAACATGGAGGAGTTTGTCCACCTGCTCAGCCACATCGACGGCGTACTCGTCGAGATCGTGCACTTCCCCTCCGGCGACATCCGCGGCTACAAGGTCGCCGCCGAAGACACCACCACTGCCGACAACAGGCCCGTCTGGTACTCCGGCTCCGAACTCGCCCCCGACCTGTCCTTCCCCAAGATCCGCGAGCGCCTTGAGAACACCGAGCCGCAGGCCAGCGACCAGCCGAGTCGGCGCAGGCCGAACACGTGGCACCAGGCCACCGCTTCCACGGAACGCATCCCGCGCCACCTCGACCGCACCGACGACGAAGCCTCCCAGGCCCACCTCGCCGCCTTCGGAGAAGCCCTCGACGCCCTTCCTCTCCTCGCGCCGCAGACCCTTCGGCCTCAGCTCCGAGAGGCGGCAACGGCGTTCGAGCGCGCCACACGCTCTCGCATCCGGGCCGAACACCAGCACGCCCGCGCCTTGCGTGGTGCCGTGCGGGCGATGCTCCGTGATCCCGTACCCAGGGACGGTGCCGCGCTGGCGATGTTCCTTGACGCCGCGATCCTCGTCGTCATCGCCGCCGCTCGCTGGCACCGGCTCCGCCACCACGACCAGCAGGTTGTCGCCGCCCAGCAGACCCTGCTGCACCTCCAGGCGGCCTACGACCAGGCAGCCGCCGCACCACTGGCCGCCCTGGCTCAGCGCCGACCGCTCCAGCAGGCGGTGGACAGGCACATCCACCACCTGCACCAGGCCGTGCCCGACTACGTCGAGCAGATCACCGAAGATCCGGCCTTCGACGCCCTCGCCACTGCCCTCGCCGAAGCCGAGGCAGCAGGCCACAACCCGGAGCAGCTTCTCCAGCAAGCTGCCGACCAGCGGACCCTAGAGGACGCCCGATCCCCTGCAAGGACCCTGGCCTGGCGCATTGAACGCCTCAGCGCAAGGCCGGCGCCCACTGCACGAGCCCTGGCAGCGCAGGCCCGGAGCGCAGCACAACGGTCCGCTGCGCCATTGCCGACGACGGCAACGGCTGCCCCAGCTGTTCCACAAGCACCGCGAGGACGGCGGCGGTAAAACAGCGTCAGAGCCGCAGGGGTTGCGTCCCTCCGGGATCTGAGGGACGTGCGAGGCTTTCCTGGATCACGCGGTCGATGGTGCGCAGAGCCGCCGTCAGGTCTTCTCGCAGCTCGTTCGGGAGGGTCCCTGCGCCGAGGGCGCAGGCGCGCACCAGCGCGCGACATTCCTGCGCTTGCCGGTCCGTGGCGATCTCGGTGAACAGAGGGTGAGCCAGGGCCTCGCGGGCCGCATAGCCGTCTTCGGCGTGCGTCGTCCTGCGGTGGAGTTCCTCGACGATGCGGTGCGCGGCGAGCGCCTCGGCGGAACCGATCGCGTCGAGGACCGTGAGCCCGAGCCGGGTGTCGAAGACAGTCATCCCAGGTTCGTTCTTCCGTCCGGAGTAGACCGTCACCAGGTCCGCCAGGTGCCCGTCGATCGGCTGCCCGGTGTAGCGGCGGCACAGGACGGTCAGGCATGTCGTGACGGCTTGTTCCCATGCGTCGCCGGGCATCGTGTCGGCAAGGAGGGCAGCGGCCCACGCAGTGTCACCCGCAACGAGAGCGGCGAGTACGGCGACCTGCCGACCATCGAGCATCCGCTTTCCGATGCCACGGTGGGCTTCGATGTGCGCCAGAGCCTCGGCCCATTGCCCCTCGGTGGTGAAGGTGCGCGTGCCGTCCGCGAGGAGGACGCGCCACAGCCACGCGCGAACCTCCTGGAGGTCTTCGCCGGTCGCAGTGAGGTCCGCTGGTACGTTGACGCCCTCGAACCGGGCGGCTGCGCCCGCCTCGACGGCCTTGGACAGGTTGAGGAGTCGCTGACGACCCTCGGCGGGGTGGCCGGCGCGGATCTGGAGGCGAGCGAGGTTGACGACTGGTTCCAGTCCGCGGATGGCGCTCATGCCGGGTAGGGGGCTGGCGTGTAGGTAGGCGGCGGCGTGCTGGTGGCACATCTCGCGGGCGAGGTCGGGGAGGTCGAGGTCGGAGGCGATGAGCGCGGCCTGGTTGTAGACGGCTGATGCGAGCCCCTGGTCGGTCTCTTTCACCGCAGCGTCGGCCAGGTCGACAAGTGCGCGTACACGTTCAGGCAGGGGCAGGCAGGCCGGTCGGAATCGGGCGACGAGCGGGAAACGCTGGGCTATGGGGCCGTGCGGGTCCATGGATCCCCCAGGTCGAAAGAGAGGACTGCTGAGGCGACGGTGCCCGCCAGCCGTACGCCGACGGGCACCGTCCGCTACGCGTGGGGTGTTATCGCCAGTCGACGACGATGCGGTTCAGCGGCGTGTCGAGGGCGAAGAGACCAGGGCGCCGCTCGCTCTCGGGGGCTTCGAGGGACTGGATCTCGAACGTGGCTTCACGGTCGCGGTAATCGCGGTCCCAAGTACGGATGGTGTCGGCGACCTTCGCGGCCAGCTCGTCGCTGCCGGGGCCATGGCCGATGACGCCGAACTCCCAGAGCCTGTCGCCCTCGGGGGTCTTCTCCTTGGACACGCGCCGGGCGAGGTAGGTGACGGCACCCTTGTCAACGACCGCAGTTGAGGAGGGGTAGGGGTCCTCAGTGAGCAGCGTGCCCTTGGCGCTCTGGGGGAACAGCATCCGGATCAGACCAGAGGGGAGGGAGCAGGTGACGAACAGTTCCATCCACTCCGGCGACTCCATGGCGCGGACCGTCATGCCGGTCCACTCCTCGGCGCGCGGCTGGTCGAGTACACCTGCGAGGGCATCGGCGTCGATGCCGAGCCCGGCGGGGGCCTGGAGTCGTACGGCGCCGTCCGTGCTGAGCGGAATCACTCGGCGGTCGTCGTCGGCGATGCCTCGCCGAAGAGGCATGAAGGTGTTCATCTCGCTGCCGAGGGAGACCCATCGGCCGTCGCGCTGCTCGTAGGCGATGGAGCGGGACACCGTGCCCTTGAGGCGCTGGGGGACGAGGAGTCGGCCGCCCTGCGCGAGCTGCTGCAACCACGCGTGCGGTACGCCGTGCGCGCCGACGGTGGCGATGATCCGGTCGTACGGCGCTGCTTCGGCGTAGCCGAGTGCTCCGTCGCGGGTCACGGCCTCGACGTTGGTGATTCCGGCGGCGGCGAGGTGCGCGCGGGCGCCTTCCACGAGGTCGTCGTCGACGTCGAGGGTGGTCACGTGTCCGCTCTCGCCAACCAGATGGGCGAGCAGACCGGCGTTGTAGCCGGTGCCGGCGCCGAGTTCGAGGATGCGCTCGCCGGGCTGGGCGTCGAGCTGGTCCAGCATGAGGGCGACGACGCCCGGCTGGGAGGCGCAGGAGATGGAGGTGCCGTCGGTGTCGTACTTGATGTGTACCGGTGCGTTGGCGTAGGCGTCTTCGAGTGACGCGTCGGGCACGAACACGTGGCGGGGCACGGTCCGCAACGCAGTCTCGACGGCGGGTGTGCGGGCGTGTCCGTCCGCGCGGAGCTGGTCGACCAAGGCGTTGCGGAGGCGCTCGGCGTCCGCCGTGGGGGTGGTGATCGTGTCGGTGTTCACCGCGCTGACGCTATCGGCGTCGGCCGTCCCCTCGGTGGGCGACTTGGTGTGGTCACTCGTTCCCATGACTACCTCTCGTGCGATGTGGGACAGGGCGCTCTGGTCGTCCCGGAGGAGACCAGCGCGGTTGGCGTGGAAGATCACGTGGTGGGCGATGACGGCTCGCAGGCCGCGGGTGAGGGCGCCGCGGCCTGCGAGGTCTGCGAGCGTGGCGCCGGCCCGTTCGAAGCTGGTCACCCATTCCTCGTGCGAGTGAAGTGGGCCACCCGGGCGGCAGAGGCTGTGGGCGTCGGTGGTCATGAGCTTCTGCATGGCCGGGGCCAGTTCGGTGGCTTGTTCGGGCGGTTGTGGAGCGGTGGCCGGTCGAAGGGCCGCGACCTTCGCCCATACGTCGCCCTGTTCGAACCAGTCGAGTCCAGCAGCGCGCATCATGGCGCTCGCCAGCAGGACGGCGGTCTCCCTGCGTCCCAGGTGCATTGGGCTCGGCTGGTAGGTGAGCAGGTGGCGGGAGTCGCTGTGGAACAGTTCGTGGGCTGCGTCCGTAGCCTCGGGTCCGCCGAATACGTTGGTCTCGGGTTCGTAGACGCAGGGCAGGCACGACACGGCCACGCCGTCGCCGATGAGATCGCTCAGGAGTGACTCAATGGCGGGTGAGGGCTTGTCGGCGAGGTAACGCAGCGGCCAGGGCTGCTTGTTCATGAACCACCAGCCGGTGAGCTGCCCGTCGGCCTCGGCCTCGATCAGGGTGGGGCCGAGGCGTTCGGCGATGGTGCGCAGGGCAGTCTCGCGGTCGACGAAGGTGATGTTGTGCTGCTGCCAGCGGTCGGGAGGCATAGAGGTCCTTCGGTCGGTGGATCAAGCGATGAGGAGGCAGGCGTCCCAGGCGGACCGGGGTGGTGCGGCGGTGCTGGACGCGAGCAGGGCCAGGGCTATGCCGGCGGCACCGTCGAGGAAGCCGGGGCCGCCTTTCTCGTCCTGGATCAGCACCGTCGCCGTGAGTTCGGGGTCGGTGTCCGGTGGGATGACCGCAGCCAGGAGGGCCGGGATCGCGGCGTGGAGTTTCTCCGCGGTCGAGGGGTGGGCGTCTTCGGCCGTGCGCGCGGCAGCGTGGGCGATGCCGGAGAAGCCGTGGCAGAGGCCGTTGTCCGTCGTAGCCTTCAGCTGTTCGGGGTCGGTGAGGGCGGCCACGAGTGCGTTCTCCGCGTCGATTTGGCGGCAGGTGTCGCCGAGGGCGAGCGCGGCAAGTTGCTGGGCGCGGGCGAGGCCGGCGGTGCCGTAGCACCAGGAGGGTCGCCGGGGCGCGGACGGGGTGAGACGCGCGCTTCGCATCTCTGCCTGAGTGACCCAATACGGCCAGACCGGTGCGCCGTCGGTCTGCTCCTTGCAGCGGTCCAGCCAGGTCAGGATGGTGCGCAGTGCTGCGTGGTGCCCGTCGGTGACGGAGCCGTTCCGAGCGGCGAGGGCCAGGAGTGCGAGCACGCCGCCGATGCCGTGCGCCATACCGGTGTTGGCGTGCCCGCCGGGGAATCGGTCGTCCGGGCTGCCCGAGGGCCCGGTCTCCGCCCACCAGCCTGGCAGGGTCTCACCGTGGTGGGTGATCGGTTCGGTGAGGCGCACGCAGTATTCGAGAACGGCGCGCGTCGCGGAGCTGCTGGGGTTTCGGCGCAGTAGGTAGGCGCCGTAGCCGGTGAGGCCCCGGATGGCGTCGAACTCGGCGAGTTGCGGCAGGCGTCCGGCGTCGATGCGGCGGTGTGCGGCGTCGAGACGGCGTCCTACGTCGACTGCGATCTGGGCGTCCATCACGTCGAGAGCGCGTTGGTAGGAGTCGGGAAGGTGATCGGCCGCACAGGTCAGGGCATGAGCGAAGGCGGGTACTCCGTAGAAGGGGTGACTGTCTGGGCCGCTGGTGAGCGGCTGTCGGGAGGCTGCGGCGAGCCAGTCGTGGGCGCGGTGCCACGGGCCGAGGTCGTTCGCGGCCAGCTCGATGTGCAGGAGCGCGATGCCGGGTGGCCCGTAGGCAAGGTGCTGCCGGTCCGAGGACAGCGTCCTGGGGCCTCGGGGCATGGTCTCGGGATCGGCGAGCTGGGCGGCGATGGCGTCGACCAGGCCGAGCGCAGGGTAGGCGTTCACGAGGCCCTCCCCTTGGTCCGGGCGGTCCAGGCCAGGGCGGCCGCGCGCGCCAGGTAGAGGCACGCCTCTTCCTCTGGGAAGTTCACGGCGACGTGACGCACGAAGTGGACGTGCAGCAGGGAGGTCAGGACGTCGTCGACGGCGATGCCCTGGGCTTCCGGGCCGGGCAGGTGCGGCCGGTACGCGGCGATCGCCGTATCTCGGTCTGCCCATCCCGACACGATGGCGCCCCCGCCCGGGACCATGCGCAAGGCCGACCAGTCGTCGCTCGGGTCGGCGAGCCGTACGGCCTCGGTGAACTGCGGGCGTGGAACGGGCATCGGTGCGGTCGGCGAGACATGGTCGATCAGCCACTGCATCGCAGCCTCAGTGGTGCCGAGGAAGGCGGAGGTGATGGCGACCGTGTGGGCCGCCACCAGCGTGCGCTGGCCCGGACGCTGTGGCTGCGCAAGTTGGGCCAAGACGGCGCGCGAGTCTGCCCGGAACACCTCCTCGGCCGCCTCCCATGCGGTGCCGGAGCCCCAGCGGCCCATCTCGCGGTAGGAGGTGGGATAGCGCAGGTCGGCCAGCAGGCCGACGCTTCGTAGCTCGTCGGCCCAGGCGCTCACCGTTCGGGCCGTGTCGGCGAAGGCTTCCGGCGCGGGGAGGGCGATGCGTACGCGGAGGTGTTGGTCCGGGTCGCGGAAGCGGATGAACCACCATGGCGGGTTGCCGAGTTGTTGGAGTAGGCCGGGCAAGTGCCGGGAGAGCAAGACATCTTGGCGGCGGGGGTCGCCGTACAGGGCGGCCAGAAGAACCGGGAAAGCGGCAGGCGTCTGCATCTGGGTCGCAGACAGGGCACGAGCCCGGGTGGGGGCTGGCAGTGGCGGCCATGCCGACGGCCCGGTTGCTTTGAGGGGCACCACGACCTCGTGGGCTCGCCCGCCGCACCAGCCGTACGCCTCCGGTTCCGGGGCCTCGACGATCACGGCCAGGCGCGAATGGTCGAGGTGTCTGCGCAGGAGCGCACGGTGGCCAGCCTCGTCGAGGTCGAGGAAGAGGCGCCGGTCGTCCTCTACGAGGTAGACGCGGCGCGGCAGCCTTCGCCGGGCACGCCAGTCGCTGAGCGTGGTGTCCCACTCGGCCCGAGGGCGGGCATGGCCGGGAAGTTCGGACGCTTCCAGCTGCCAGCGTGCCGGGGCCAGCACGGTCCGGCCGTACCGCAGACGAGGAAGGAACGGCATCGCCGCTGCGGCGCCCCAGTCGAAGACGGTGACCTGCGCGCACTGGGCGCGGGACAGTTCGGTGAGGAACCGCACCAGCGGCGGGGTGTGGGCGCGCAGGTTCAACGCATGCATCCCGACGGCCTCAACACGGTGGCCTCGCTCGGGGACAGCGAGGTACATGCGGCGGCCGTCGCATCCCACAGCCAAGTCCTCGGGGGTCAGGACGGTGTCCTGCGAGGCGCGGTGCTCCTGAAGGCTGATCACGGTTGGTAGAACCTGTGGGGAGCGGGTGACGTGGGCACTCTCGGGGCGCAGGGGCGGGAAAGACAGCTGCGCGGGCATGGTGTTGCCGTCTGCGGCCGGGAGGTCGGCAAGCTCTGCGACCACAGCTTCCCGGTCGGAGGGGGCCAGCACGCTGAGGAATCGGCCCGTGGAGACGCCAGCGCCACGGGACACGTTCACGACCTCCAGCCGGAATCGCCCGTGCTGCAACTCCTCCAGGCTGGCCGCCCGCACCCGCATCCCGATCTCCAAATGCGGCGGCAGCCGAGGCTCGTCGGGACCCACGTCCAGGGCCTCGATCTGTTCGTCCGTGAGGATCACTTCGTCACGGCCGTCGAGCGCGGCTGCCTGAGCCAGCCGTACAAGGGCGTCATCACGAGCGGAGACGCGGGGCCTGCGTACGCCGGCCGGAGCGCCTGGGTAGCCGTCGGGATAGCCGGTGCCGCTGTCCGCGACCACCTCCGCGAGCGGCACCATCGTGCCGATGCCGTACCGCTCGTAGAACCGCTGGTGGTACTCGTTCCAGGCGGCGGTCCCATACGGACGGCTGCTCAAGCGGGTCAGGATGAGAGCGGCGCGCTCGATCTCTCGGGCGATCACTTCCGGCAGAACGATCTGCGCGTCCAGGCGGAGGTCGAGCGCGACGGGGTGGCGACGCAGACCAGGGACGAGGTCTCGCATCCGCGCCGCGACGCTGTCCCGGCCGCCGTGCGTGGCGCACTCCTCCGGGCCCGCTTGGACCGCGTGGAGTTCGCGTACGGTCTCCGCGACCGGGGCGAGACTTCCAGCGTCGATCGCGTCGAGCTGGCTCACCAGATACCCGAGGGCATCGGTCTCGGTGCTCGGAGCGTGCAGGCCCGTGATCAGTACCCGCCGCCGGATCAGCTCCGCCAGCAGTTGACGCGCCTTCTCGGGACCGGCCTCGGGGAACTCCGCCTGGAGCTTGTCCACGAGGGTGCCGAACCGGATCGGCAGTCGGCCCGCGGCAAGGACCGCGTGCACCGGTCCGGTCAGGGCCAGAGACGCTTCGACCGCGCGAATCCGGTCGTCCTGGACATCGGGCTGGAACGGCACGACGAGCCGGTCTCCCCGGCACGTCACGGTGTTGTTGACGACGACGGGCAGCCGATCGAGGAGGTCCGGGCACGACTCCAACCGCTCGACCACGGCCGCCAGCCACTCTGCCCCCGCGCGGCCGACGGCCACATGCTCCTCGCCCCAGTCGGCCCGCGCCTGCGGACCGAACTCCGCGATGGCCACGCCGGCGAACAGGCCGAAGGGTGTCGCGCGGTGCTGGGCACGCAGCAGGTAGCGGGCCACGGACAGCGCCGCGCGCCGCACATCTCGGAGGGCGGGATGCTCAGCCGTGCAAAGCGCCTCTACCTGCGCGGCCAGGACCGGGCTGGAGTGCTGGAGTGCCTCGGCGACGTCCTTGTCCGCCCAGACCGTGCGTAGCCACGCCACACGGGCAGACGAACCACTGGGCGAGCGGTCATCGAGGTCAGGGCATGGAGGAAACGGCAGCGAGGGCCGGGGCACGGCGCGCACGAGAGCAGTGGAACCGGCGCTGAACGCTGCGGTAGGAGCAACCACCAAGGACCTCCGTAAGCGAGAGGACGGGCGGCTGGTGCCGCCGCGCGGAGACGCGGCGGCACCAGACCGGGGTGATCTGAGGGCCGGGTCAGGCGACGTTGGTGGTGCAGGCGCCGCAGGTGGACCCGCAGTTGTCGTCGGTCAGGTTCACCAGGCCGGCCGGGTCGGCGACCTCGACGAGGGAGACGTCCAGGTCGAAGCCGTCCGATGCCCCGGGGATCTGCGGGCGTACTTCGGTGCGGCTGGGAACTACGGTGCTGCGCTTCATGCTTCAACTCCTCGTAATCGTTGTGGTGTTACTGGGCCGGATCGCCCACCAGGTGCCGTCACGGGAGCGTTGCCACACAGTTGCTCCGCGGACGGCTCCTGGCCGCCCGGCACGAGGGGCGTGCTCCGCGTAGGAGGTCCTTGCGGGCTGCCTGCCTCACGCCGGGAAGTCGTGTGCCGGGATTCTGATCAAGCGGATGCCGGTCGCCGCTCCATGAAGTAGGCGAGCGCCTGGGCCTTGAGGCGATCGAGGCACGGCTCGCACGCGTAGAAGGGGGCGTGCTGCCCGTCCCATTGCACCGGGCCGAGCCAGATCACCAGGACTCCGGTCCGGCCGCAGCCGAGCCAGCAATCACCGGTGATCCACGGCCACTCCTCCACGGAAGGACGCCCCCTTTCTCAGCTGGTCGGGATAGTCGATCTGGCGGCCTGGCAGTTGGGAGCGCAGGCCCAGAGCTGGAACGGCAGGCCCCGGTGGCGTATCTCGCCCAGCAGTCGACCGCTCGCTCCCAGTGGCCGAGCGCAGAGGGCGCAGTCCATGGCCATCTGCTGGCGGGGCCGAAGTCGGGCAAGATCCGGAAGGGGCGACGGTGCCGTCGCCGGGATGCTCACTTGCCACCCTTGGTGCGGAGTTCCGCCCAGACCTCTTTGCCCCAAGGGCATCTGCCCGAGCCGTGCAGGTCGTAGCCCCAGCGGTCAGCGACAGCGTCGACGAGGAGCAGCCCGCGCCCCGACTCGTCGTCGTCAGCCACCTGGCTGAGTATGGGCAGACGCGATGGTTCCCGATCCACGACCCCGACACGCAGTCGAGTCGCGCTCGGCCGCCCAACCGTGAGGCGGATCTCGGGACACGGAGTGTGCCTGGAGGCGTTCGCGATGAGCTCCGTGATGATCAGCACGGCACGGTCGGCGAGGCCGTCGAGGTGCCACACGCCGAGGACGTCCCGGACGAGTTCGCGGCCGAGCTCGGCCGTGGATGGCTCGCACGGGAAGGTCTGGCTGTATGTGGGGTGGCCGACGGACAGGGCCTCAACTGCTGTTCTCAGACTCGTCATTGGGGTGGAGCCTTCGTGTCGTCTCGGCGCCCGGCCCGCCCCCGCGGGGGAACCTCAGGGGCGGGCCGGGCCGTCAACAGCCACCCGCACGGTGGGGCGCGGCGGGCGACCAGCACCCAGACAACTCCCTTTCACAGCACGTTGGTTAGGACGTTCAGGGGCTCAGCCGACGGACCGGCCTAGGGTGTTTTGACCTTTCCTTTACCTGGCGAGTGAGGATCGCGCGCACTACCGTGCCCGCATGGACACCACCCGCAACACCGTTCTTGAGGCGTGGATGACCGAACACGGCTACAGCTCCAATAGCCTCGCCGAGGCCGTGAACAGGGCCATTGAACGGTTGACCGGGCGCCCTGGAGGACTCGACGGCTCATCGGTCCGGGCATGGAAAGCGGGCCGGGTCACCTGGCCAAAGTCAGCCGCCCGCACGGCACTTGAGGACGTCACCGGACTACCCGCCATCGCCTTAGGGTTCGTGCCACGGAGCCGACCTTCGTCCACCCCGGCCCCACCGCAGCAGGAGGACCTCGACATGAAGCGCCGCACCCTCGTCGGCAGCATCGCGGCGGCTGCCGCAGCAGCAGCCGCACCCGGCACCGCATCGCAGCGCCGTATCGGCATGAGCGACGTCAACCGCCTCAACAAGCGCTTCGCCGAGATCATCGCCAGCGACCACCGCCACGGCGGACAACTCGGCATCGAACAGCGGGCCGCCGCCCTCGCCGACGAGGCACTCAACCTCCAGAACGCCGGAAGCGCCACCCAGCGCGTACGCAGCAACCTCTACGCCTCAGCAGCCGCTTTCCGCTCCTCCGCGATGTGGGCCGCCATCGACGGCCGGCGCTATGACGTCGCCAAGGCCCACATGCGCGAGGCCCAGGCTCTCGCCGAGATGTCCGGCGACCAGGCGATCAAGTTCCGCATCTGGAGCCACGCCGGCACCATGTACCGCCACATGGGCCGTCCCGCCGACGCATTCGCCGCCAACGACGTCGCCCGCAACCTGCACCTCACCCGCCGCGACCCCCTGTTCGCCTCCCTCGGCCTAGCCCGCCAGGGCGCCATCCACGGCGCAGCACAGGACCGCACCGGCACCCGCCGTGCCTTCGAACAGGCACAGGACGCCATGCTGCGCGCCGACCCCGCCGACTACCGGCCGGTGTGGATGCTCGCCTTCTACGACCAGGCCGAACTGGACTCCCTGGCCCTGTCGGCGAACTTGGCGCTCGGCGACTACTCGACCGCCGAGTACCACGCCCACCGCTGCCTGTCCGCCCTCCGACCCCACATGATCCGCTCCCGCGCCATCACCTCGACCAGGCTCGCCCACGCCCAGCTCGCCCAGGGCGCCCCCGACGCCGCCACAATCACCGCGATGAAAGTCCCCGCCGAAGCCGCCACCCAGCACGCCCGGGTCACGCGCATGCTGCAGGAGTTCGGGGCCGCACTGCGCGCCACCGAGCCGGGCAGCTCCACCGTGCAGACCTGGACCGAGCACACCGCCACCTGGAGGATGGCCGCATGACCACGGCACCCGCCATTGAACTCCGAACCTTCACCACCCTCGACACCGCCCGCGGCGACCTCCTCGACGTGTACGCCGACGTACGCGCCCCGCTCCTCCACCTGCCGAACTACGCGGTCACCGCGTTCGGCGAGCGCCTGGACCGGCATGGCACCGAGCCGGGGTTCACGGCCGTCCTCGCGTACGCGGACGAGCACCCGGTCGGCTACGCCTACGGCAACACCATCGAGCACGGCGACCGCTACTGGCAGCGCACCAGCCCGACGCCGACGGAGAAGTACACCGAGCGACCGGCCCTGGCCCTCAAGGAGATCGGCGTCCGACCGACCTGGCGGAAGACCGGCACCGCCCGCCGCATCCACGACGCCCTCCTCGCCACCCGCGACGAGCCGTACGTCACACTCATGGTCAACCCGGCTGCCGGCGGCGGAAAGGTCCACGCGCTGTACAAGTCGTGGGGGTACGAGGACCTTGGACAGAGCCAGCCGTCGGCCGCCTCGCCAGTCCTCACCGTGATGCTCCGCGCCACCCGCTGACTGGCCACACCCACGTGCATTTGCTGTAATCGCCCCTTTGGTGAGCATGGTCGTGAGAGGGGCCATGTCAGTAGCGCCGGATACTCTCGCTCTATGAGTGATGTGTCCTACGCCACCGCATGGGTTCCTGACGAAGCTCCTTTGACCGCCCCTGACGATGCCGCCCAGCTGGCGGTCGATTGGGTGCTGGAGGAAGCGCAGCGCTGTGGGGTTGAACCGCTACTGCTCACTCCAGACAAGAGTCCATGGACAATGGGAGTGGCTCCCATCACTTGGTTCGCCAGCAACTATCCGGCAACGACGGCGCGCGCCAGAAATCCCAGGAGCGGTAGCGGTCCTGTGTTGGTTTACCTCCCGGACTACAAGCTCATGGGTATGGCTGCGGACTACGCCCAGGGCTCGTCCCCGGTTGAGGTCGAGCACAGGATGGACCCTCTGATCGGATGGGCGATGGAAGTCGGTGCCCGAAACCTACTGATCAACGAATCGACCGTGGACACACGAACCGCATCTGAGCTCACGGACTTGGAGTTCATTCACGCCAATGGCAACAACGGATGGGCCAGGGGCTTTGGGCAGGACCGGGCACGTGACACCTTGCGAGAGATGCGCGACCAAGGGCGTCTGGATCGGGCCACCGTTTTGGGCTGCATGGTGGCCAAGAGGCACAGCGGGGAGTCCATCTACCAGCTAGCTAAAACCATCGATGCGTTGCAGTAACTGCTATGACCTCCTGGATGCCTGACCGATCATCCGGGTCGGCCTCAATGCAACCAGATCGCTCGCGCATCCAAGAGCGATCACGCCTAACCCGATATCGGCTAACGCTTCAGTGAACTCCACCGCCTGCCCGGACCGGATCGCCGAAACGCTCGGCAAGCCCGCTGAACCAAAAAACGGAGGTGTGGGAGTGTGGAGTTAGAGGCGGCGCAGCAGGGAACGCAAAGCGGCGGTTACCTGGTCTCGCGGAATTCCATGCTTCTCGTGTTGGCGCAAACGTCGCCCCGTGGCCAATCGCACTTCGATTCCGCCCCGGCCGCGCGCGTCAAGCAGCACGCATACGGCTACTTCCTTTGCTGACCTGGTGGCCCCGCCTTCGAAGCACCGGGCATGTCCATTATGGGGTGCGGCGCGCCGCCAGGAGCGACGGTGGAGTGAGCAACGGGCGAGCTGATTGGCGAATTCTTGCGCGCTTTTCGGGCGCTTTTCGGGGTTATGGGATAGCCCGCGTTCAACGACCGCACCAAGGCTCTGTGATACCTGCGGGGCGATGTCGCGCAGCTTGTCGAACTGGCCGTTGACGATTCGATCCCGACGGGCAGCCAGCCCGAGACTGAGGGGGCCGTTTGGGTACTGGCCAGATAGCAGATAGAAGACTGTTGCGGCCAGAGAGTAGACATCGGACGCTACGGAACACGTTCTCGTGGCCAGCACTTCAGGAGCAACGGTGGCGAACGTCCCAGCCATCGGTGAGTGGCCATCCGAGCCCATCTGAACGGCTAGGCCGAGGTCGCCGAGTAACACGTCACCGCTACCGTCAACGAAGGCATTTCCAGGCTTTACATCACGGTGCAACAGGCCGGCAGCGTGGATGCGTTCGAGTCCGTAGCCCATCTGCTGGCCCCAGTGGACGGCCTTTTTTGCTTCTACCCCAAAGGGTGTCGCAGCTGCTTCAAGATCGCTATCCATGACGGGCATGGTGAGGTAGCGAATGTCTGTCCCGGCCGCGATATCTGCGTTGTATACGGTAAGCAGATATTCGCTCTGTAGTTCTTTTAGGGCCTGAGCTTCGTCCCAAGTCGCAGGCTGGCCAGGCATGGGCTCGAAGAGCTTTAGCGCCACCTCCATGCGCAGGTGCTCATCCTCGACACGGTAGACCTCGCCGGTGGACCCACGCCCAAGGCGTTCCAGTACCTGGTAGCGGTTGCTGATGCGGTTCCCGATCTGTCGTTGACCGACCTGGGCTATCACCGTTCCCGACATGCCCGACACCCTATAGTGCTGAGCATGGTGGTACTCGGGATCAGTGTGGGCTTCCCAACAGCCGGGCGTGGACCTGTCGTTGTCTGTGCAGTGCTGGAAGGCCAGCAAGATCAGGCACAGTTGGTCGAAGCGTGTGAGCTTCGGACAGCGGCGTCAGAGCCCATTGATCAAGTGGAAGATCTGGGGCGCAAGCTCAGTAGCAAGCTGTCGGCCTTGAAACCCGACGCGGTAGTCATCTGCACCGCCGACGTCAGCCCGACCGGGAACCGAAAGGCTGCACCTCGGCATCGCCTGATGATTGAAGGCGCTCTGGGGTACATCTGCCGAGATCACAAGATCCAAAAGGTCTCCTACCGCAACGGCAAGGAGGTAGGTGAGGTACTTGGCCTGCCCAAGGCTGATGCCTTGGCGCGGGGAAAGAAACTGGATCCCAAACGTGCCGCAGCCGCTGCGGCTGCTCTTACTTCTCTGCCGACTGAATTCACCACAGGCCCGAATCCGTCGTAGAGGAAGGCCGGGTCGCGGGCCGTGGTCCGAGCACTGTCAGTGCTTCCACACCGCAGTCTGTGGCTTGAACGGTGGCAGCGGTCACCTGATGAAGCACGACGGCCTGTACATGCTGCGCGCCTAGACCGCGCGCTCGTCGAGCAGCCTCTGCCACGGTGGTGCCGCTGGCCAGGTTGATGTCGATGATCAATACGTTGGACGACGTTTCGATTGACCTGGAAGACAAACTGACCAGGTGGGAGCACGAGGACAGCAGTGCTCCCACCAACCGCTCTGCGGCCGCGCTGGCTGCGAGGACTGATTGAGCGCCACACTGACGCACGACTTCCATCACCTGATCGGTGGCTAGGCGAAAGGAACTCGGATCAGCCAAGCGCTCGATGTTGCTGTGAGCCGTGTCCACTGCATCCAAGAGATCGCTCACTGATACACCCCCATCGGTTCCCTGGCTTACGGGTTCAGTCTTAGTCCGAACGAAGATCGTGCCAACACGGATACCGATTTCGTTACCGATGACCCTTCCCTCTGCAGTTGACCTGGATGCGCCCAGTTGGGGCGTCGATCTGATGTTGCCGTCCGTCCCGATGGAGACACGCGCCGAAGGCATCGACCAACAACTCGCGATGGCATGTCATGAGGATGACCGCGTTGCGCCTCTTCAAAGATGTACGGCCCACGTCCTGGAACCGCAGGGCAAGGGGGAGGGTCGCTGATCGGAGGAGGTCGTCCGGTGGAGGTTGCCGGCGCGTTGTTGTCCATTGCCGTCGTTCTGGTCCCTGCCATGAAGGACTTGGTGGACAGTGTTGCTTACCGTAACCGGGCTCAGGGCAGGGCGGCCCTGATCCGGGCACGGCGCAGTGAGGAGAGGAGACAGCGCGGCTTGGAGCCGGGCGAAGAGCGGGGGAGGAGCCTTGACTGAGCAGCAGAATGGCTCAGCGGTGACCTTGGCCGCCCTATACGCAGATCATCGGGCGGAGATGACCGGGCTTGCCCGTCGGCTGCTGGCCGAGGAAGGAGTCCCTGAGTCTGCTCTTGGGGCCGAGGACGTTGTGCAGTCGGCCTTCGCCAAGGCCCTTCGTACGCCCGAGAACATCCGCGAGCCTCGTGCTTATCTGTATGCGGTGATCCGCAACGACGTGCGGGCGGTGGGGCGCCAGGTCTGTGCGCGGATGGAGACGCTCGCATCAGGTGTTGAACATGGGCAGGCACACGGGGAGGTGCACGTCGCTGACTTCAGCGATCTCATCGCCAACCGTATGGCTGTATACAAGGCCCTGGACCGCCTGCCTCCACAGCAGCGCACCGCGGTGTGGGCCACCAAAGCGTTGGACTACACGCAGGCCGAGACGGCTGAGTTCATGGGTAAGGCGCCCGGCACCATCGCTACCCACGTCTTGCGCGCTGTGGCAGCGATTCGTGCCAGTCTCGTTGCCGTTCTGGCAGCGATTGCCACAGGGCTGGTGCTTGCAGTTGGGCGCACCTGGCAAGTGGATCCAGCATCGGGTGGGGACAAGGAGCACGAGCCGCAAGGGCTCGCTACCGATGGACTGATGTACCTGGCAGGGGCCGCGCTCTTGGGAATAGCCCTCGCTGCTTGGGGATTCAGAGCGTGGCGTCGGCGCCAGTCGGCGTTCGAGGACTCCGGGACGTTCGCGCGGCAACCAGTGGTCAAACAGATTCGGGCTGGACTTAGGCAGTGGTGGTGGGACACGACGGTTAGTTGGTCCTCGCCGCGAGGACGGGTTCGCCATGACACCACCGGATACACGCGAACCCGACTGCCCCTGTCGGACGCCGATTGGGGGCATGAATCTGCCACCAGCCTTGAGCCTGTGCGGGCGGCTGGCCAACATCAGGAGGAGTGAACCCGCTGGTCAGCGCCCCGGTGTGCGTGAGCGGACGGTGTGGCATGACTTGTGAGGCGGTGGATCGTCCGTGACGGCGTACATGCTCTGACCAGGGAGTTCGGACACCGAAGAATCGTCCGGAATCACCCAGCCAACTCTTGCCGCTCCTCAGGGGACGATTGACAGACTGCGCTTCACCGAGGCCGTCGCAAATCGGCCCTCACCCTCGAAGGTGGTGAGGGTGAGTCCGAACAGGAGCCGGTTCATTTCCTCACTTGTGAGCCCGAGCTCAGCCGCGATGGCCGAGGGGCGAACCCTCTTCGAACGCAACGCGGTGAAGACCTTCGTCAAAACCTGCGACGTTTCGCGCTGACCCATGCCCCGCGGTTCGCCGGACCGATACCCCAATCGGCTCAGCTCGGCGCATGTGGACCGGTACTGCCAGTCGGAGAGCAGACCCAAGTCGTGCATGCGGTAAGTCAGGGCCATGGCGGAAACGTTCCAGATCTGTTTGGCGCGAAGGATCTGGTCGACGTGTGCGCCCGACGGCATGTGCCCGAGAACGCTCGCCCGAGGCATCAGGAAGGCGGAGGCGAACTCGTTCGCTTGTCGTTCGGCCTCGGGCCCTGAGCAGGCATGCTCCGTGCCGTGCATGACGAGATGGCCCAGCTCGTGCGCTGCGTCGAATCGTCCTCGCTCAGCTGACTTGAGCGTGTTGAGGAACACGAAAGGAACGCCGTCGCGCCATACGGCGAATGCATCGACCTCGGCATGAGCGGGGTCCAGCGAGAACACCCGCACTCCGTGCGCCTCCAGTAGGTGCACCATGTTGGGTGCCGGCGCTTCTCCCAGATCCCAGCGGGTGCGGACCATGCCAGCGGCGGTCTCAGGGTCGGGTTTGCCCAGCGAGGGCACGTTGGCTGCTGGCAGGCGGAATCTCTCGTCGATCCAGTCGTACAACATTGCGCCCAACGTGCCGGCGGCCCGAGCGGCTTCGAGTATCCGTGCCGACGTCTTACTGCGGGCTCGCCAGGAGATGCCTTCCGCCGGGAGCTCGTCCAGGGCGGGGCCGCCGAAGAAGGCAACAGGGAAGTCCAGCGCCGAGGCGATCTTGTCGAGCGTGTCAGAACGTGGCGCAGTGCGCCCCGTCTCGTAGTTCGAGAGGCTCTGAAGTGACACCCCAGCCCGGCCCGAGAGTTCGGCAAGGGTGAGGCCCCTGCGCTTGCGGGCCAGTGTGATACGGGACGGGGTCACCATGGGGGCTGCCTCAGTTATTGGTGGTGCACGGTGAGGCGACAAGGTTCGCCACCCCACCGATGGGCCTCAGCGGAAGTCGACGGGGATGTCAATCTCTTCGGGCCCATCATCGTTCGTAGGTTCGATTCCGTCCATCACGAGAGCCGGGAGCGGAATCCGCCTACCCCATTCGATCACGAAGCCGTCCTCGAAGGTCTTAGGCTGCGACAGCTCACAGTCGATCCGCACTGTCTCGCCGATCTTGGTGCGAAAGGACAGCAGGAACCACGTCTTCAGGGCGCATGCTTCTTCTTCGCTTAGCGCAACCCCGTCGGGTCCGACACCGGCTACGAACAGAGCTGTCTGTACGTGCGGGGCGCCTTCGCCGGCATTGGCGCGAGTGACCATGCCGGTTGCAGGTCCGCGTCGACGCGCGTTCTTCGGGAACAGACTTGCCTGCCCCGTGGCGGCGTCGCCGACCATCACGCCCATCGCGATCGATCGGTCCGCGTTGCAGACAAGTTCGAGACGACCGTGGATGAGTCGGGCCCACCCCTCCCGCTCGATGTGCAGCTCGCGGATGGTCCTCACATGCGCCTCATAGGCCCGTCGACCAGCCGTTCCCGTCGGGTCATTTGGAACGGCCGTACGCCGCGCTGCCTCGCCTGCACGCAGTACGTCGTGCAGGAACTCCAGTCGGGTTCCCATACCGCCCAACTGGGCCCGTACGTTATCGGGTTCAGGGGACGGCGTCGCGACGGACAAGGCCAAAGGGACCTCCGAGGGTTGGCAGCAGGCTTATAAAGACTCTACCTCACCCGTGGTGGGAATTTTATAAGGTTCGCCGCCGTCCGATGTCGTCCACCGCGAGGCCCATCGCCAGCTCGTGTTCTCGGCGGTCGTACGGCACCCGGGCGCCAGGCTCAACAGCTTCATGGCGCGCGCTCTGCGTCTGGACATGCAGGAAGTGGCCCCGGAGGGCCGCAGCGTCGGACTGCGGCCCTCCGCGATTCACCGGCGGATGATCTGGATAGTGATGACGGGGGCCGCAGCCACCGCCAGCACGGCCAGTCCGACCGGCGCGGAGATCGCCAGGGCGATCACCGTCCCTCCCACGGCGCACGTCGCCGTGAGGCCGAAGGTCGCCCACCCCAGAGCCTTGCTGGGATTCGTACCGACCTCCGACCCAGCCTGCGGGCTGGGCTGCATCTGCTGTTCTGTTGTACGTTCCATGTAGAGAGGTACCGCCTCCTTGAGATTGGAGGGCCCGGAGCACCAAGTGCTTGCCGGCGTCGATGCTCCGGGGCCCTCCCGATCGGACGCGGCCGGAGAAGCCCTCCGGGCCGCCTGCGAGAGCCTGTTCAGCACCTCACCCCCTAATCATCTAGCCCGTTTGACGGGTCATCGGGTACGCTCGACTACGCTTTGATCCTCATGCTGTCCCACTTGATTAAGTCGATTAAGTTGAGAAATTAATGGATCAAGGTGGCATGCAGATCAATCCGTAGCGGCCAATAGGTAGATCAACTTGCGCCCCAAGGACGGCAAGGTCGAAACCCGCCTCGCGCACCTCCAAACTCTTCGCAGCGGCATGCTCGGCGGCGTCAACCTGGTGATGCGCCAGATCTGGGCGAGCGGGCAGAAGCCCAGCTCCATCCGAGTCCGCTCGGCCTTCTACCGGCTTGACGAGATGAAGGTCCTGAAGGACGAGCGGAAGCCGCTTCCGACGAAAGAGCAGCCGTTCGCGGCCCGCATGGTCACCCCCAAGGGACTCCACCTCCGGCTTCTACTGACAATGCTGTATGCCGCGCAGTGCGCCGTGGGGCCAGGGAAGCAGTGGGACGCCCCCTACCCGGTGGAGTCGACAGCGAAGCAGCCACTGTCGTGGATGAGCTTGTCGGCCTCCATCAGCCAGTACGCCGGTCCCGGCATCCAGCTGGCGTCTCAGGACGTGAACCGTCGACGTCAGATCATGGCGGCCCTCAAGACGCTGGAGGGGATGGCTCTCGTGCGGGCGAACACCAAACCTGGCCGGTTCACCGCCGGGTTGCAGCTCCTCTGCGAGAACGGAACGAGCACCGTCAGCTCGGCCATCCCGTACACGGTGCCCGACGACACCGAGATGTACGTGGAGATCCCGGTCGAGTTCTTCACCTGCGGCTGGGTACACGTGCTCACGAACAGTGAGATCGCCGCCTTGCTCATGTGGTTCGACCGCCTCAAGTACTCCGGGGTCGTGGTCGGCGCCGATGAAGGCGACCCAGTCACGGTCACCTACGTCTCGGGCGATGTGAGGCAGGGCCTCTACGGTTTGGGACGGGAGGCGTATGAGACCCACCAGGCACTTGACGCTTATCAGCTCCTCGACGTCATCCGGCCCGAGAAGCGCTACGACTCGGGCAAGTGGGAGGGGTACTCGAAGGACGACTCAGACCTGCTCTGCCACCGTGTCTCGCTCGCCCCGGCTGGCTTCGACCGTGATGCGGGAACGATCGTGGAGGACGTACTGCAGCGGCGTGACACCGGTGGATTCTGGGGCCGCCCTATGTTCAGTACCCCGAAACGGTTCGACCGTTTCCGAATGGTGTCGGGAGACGACTAAGGCGGGCGCTGCGCCTGGACCGCTGGTCCGTCTCCCACAGCGGGTTGGCCCCGGCGGCTGGGCGGCACACACTGCATAGCACATCGACCCCAGCCAGCTCTCCATTGCCCTGATCGCCGGCCTACTCCTGTGGGCTCCGCGCTCCCCGCCGCCCGCATGGTCTGGCGCCCGACTTGAACGCTGGCTGCCGCGTGCATGCCCGCCCGCGACGGTCTCGTGGCGTCGGCCCTTCGGAGTAAAACGCCTGCTCAGCGACCCGCCATGCGTGAGCGATGCGTGAGCGGATGGTGGGGCACAAGCGATCACGGCGTGGACTCGACGGGGTGTACCACCCTGCCTGACCAGGTAGTTCCGGACCTCGAAGTAGCATCCGGAACCACCCAGCAAGCCTTGGCCAGGACTTTTAATCCATTGGTTGTGGGTTCGAGTCCCACAGGGCCTACCCGGGAGCCCCCGCGTCAGACTGTTCTGAGGTGGGGGTTTCGGCGTTCCCGGAGGGCCTGTCCGCCGCTACGGACCCCACGGCGGCGGGCCGGTGCGGGTGGCCCAGGCGGCGAGGGCGGACTCGTCGAAGAGGCGGATCCCGGTGCCGGACGCGTACTGGGCCGCGGGCTTCGTGAACACGGATGTGGTGACGACTGCGGCGACCTGGGCGCCGTGGACGCTGTAGCAAGTGCCGCCGAACCGCTGGAGGTCCGGGCTGCCCACCTTGGTGGTCGGGCCGTAGCGCTTGCACTGGATGACGACGCGGCGCCCGTCCGGGGCGTCGGCGACGACGTCGGCCCCCAGGTCGCCGGCGCCTCCCACGACCCGGACCCCGAGACAGCCGTCGCGTTCGCAGAGGAACGCGACGGCGTGCTCGAACTCCCTTGGGCCCATGGCGTGGTAGCGCACCACCTCCGTGGACCGCAGGGTGCGCACGCGGTGGAGCTCCGCGGCCTGCCGGGCCCGGCGTTTGCCGAGTGCGAGGCCGCCGCCCGCGAGGAGCAGAAGGACGAAGAAGGCGCCCGCGCCGTTGCCGTCGGCCCAGGCGAGGAACGCCGCCGGGAGCAGGACGAGGGCGGCGGCCGCGTAGAGGCAGCCGGCGACTCCGATCGGTTCGGACGGTCGGACGAGGTCGCGTGTGGGCGCGCGCATGGATCCCCCCAAGGTGTGCCAGGTGGAGAGATCTACCAGCGGGAGGCGGGGAGGGTGGCCCTTATGTCGGTGAACAGCCCGTTCTGGTGTTTTCGCGCGCCCGGGGCGTGCGCCTGCCGGCCGCCCGGGAGGGTGGAGCGGGCTACACCTGGGAAGTGGAGCCCGTGCCACCGTCTCCCGCCGCCCTGGTCATCTAGCCTGCCCCCATGTGGAAGACCGTGCGGCGGGCCGCGAGGGCCACCGGCCACCTCCTGCTGGCCGCCGCGATGGCGTTCGGGGTGTGGATCTTTGTCACCGTGCTGCTGATCACCGCCATCGGCACACTCGCGGTGGTCGGCGCCTGGCTGCTGCCCGAGACCGTGCTGCTCATACGGCGGATCGCCGGGGCCAAGCGGCAGCTGACGGCCTCGTGGACGGGCGTCCGGATCCCCGAGGCGTATCAGCCGCTGACCGGGACCGTCCGGGAGAGGTTCCGGACGGCCGTCGAGGACCCCGGCACGCTGACCGACTTCCGGTGGATGGTGGCGTACTACCTCTACGGCGCCCTGCTCTTCGTCGCGCTGCCGCTGTGGCCCGTCGGGCTCGTCGTCGACGGTGTGTGGAGCGGGCTGCTGCGCCGGGAGCCGGTCGTACTGCCGCTCATCGTGAAGGTCGCGGATCTGGAGGCCGACTGGTCGACGGTCCTGCTCAAGCCGTCCCCGAAGGCGCAGTTGACCCGCCGGGTCGAGGAGCTGGCCGCCACCCGTGCCGACGCCATCGCCGCGCACGGCGCCGAACTCCGCCGTATCGAGCGGGACTTGCACGACGGCGCCCAGGCCAACCTCGTCGCGCTGTCCATGCGCATCGGGCTTGCCAAGCGGGCCTACGACCGTGACCCCGACACCGCCCGCAAGCTGCTGGACGAGGCCCAGGACCAGGCCGAGCAGGCGCTGACGGAGCTGCGCAACGTCGTGCGCGGCATCCACCCGCCGATCCTGACCGACCGGGGACTCGTGGGCGCCGTGCGCGCGCTGGCCGCCGGCAGCGGGCTCCAGGTCACCGTCGACGACGGCGGGATGGACGAGAGCGTACGGGCGCCCGCCGCCGTCGAGGCCGCCGCCTACTTCGTGGTCGCCGAATCCCTCACCAACGCCGCCAAATACAGTGGCTCTCCCCGGGCCGACGTCAGGCTCGTGCGCACGAAGCGAGGACTGCGGGTGCGGGTCAGTGATGTCGAGGGCCGGGGCGGTGCCGACGAGAGCTCCGGTTCCGGGCTGCTCGGCATGCGGCGCCGGGTCGCCGCGCTCGACGGGACCGTGGACGTGTCGAGCCCCGTCGGGGGGCCGACCGTGATCGAAGTGGAGCTGCCGTGCGTGTGGTGATCGCCGAGGACAACGCCCTGCTGCGGGAGGGCCTCGTCCTGTTGCTGACCTCGGCCGGGCACGAGGTGGTGGCCGTCGTCGGCACCGGGCCCGAGGTCATGCCGGCCCTGCGGGAACAGCGGCCGGACGTGGCCGTCCTGGATGTGCGGATGCCGCCCGGTTTCCGCGACGAGGGGCTGCGGGCCGCGCTGGAGGCCCGCAAGGAGTTCCCCGGGCAGCCGGTGCTGGTGCTCTCGCAGTACGTCGAGGAGTCGTACGCCGCCGAGCTGCTGGGCGGCGGCACCAGCGGGGTCGGCTATCTGCTCAAGGACCGGGTGGGCCGGGTCGACGAGTTCCTCGACGCGCTGGAGCGGGTCGCGGGCGGCGGTACGGCCCTGGACCCCGAGGTCGTCACCGAGCTGCTGACCCGCCGCAAGAACACCCCGCTGGACTCCCTCACCCCCCGCGAGCGCGAGACCCTCAAGCTCATGGCGGAGGGCCACGACAACGCGACCATCGCCAAGACCCTGGTCGTCACCGAACGCGCCGTCCACAAGCACGTCGGCAATGTCTTCCTGAAGCTGGGCCTCCCGCCGAGCGACAGCGGCCACCGCCGTGTGCTGGCCGTGCTGGCGTACCTGGCGCACACACCTCAGGCATAGCGCGATACGACGGGGCTGCACCCTCAGCCGGCGTTGAGCTCCGTCAACTCGCCCAGCGGCAGCGTGTGCTGGGTCTGGAGGACCTTCGCACGCAGGTAACGGACGTTGTGGGCGGTGGTGAAGACGCCGGTCGGCACCCGGTCGTGGACGTCGATGCCGAGGTCGCGCAACTGGCCCGCCTTGTCGGGGTTGTTGGAGAGGAGGTCCAGCGAGTCGATCCCCAGGGCCTTCAGCATCTGCGCGGCCGCCGTGTAGTCGCGGTCGTCCTCGGGCAGGCCCAGCGCGATGTTGGCGGCGTAGGTGTCCAGGCCCTGGTCCTGGAGGGCGTACGCGTCGAGCTTGTTGTAGAGGCCGATGCCGCGGCCCTCCTGGCGCAGGTACAGCAGGACGCCGCCGCGCTCGGCTATCCGCTCGACCGCCTCGCGCAGCTGCGGGCCGCAGTCGCAGCGGGCCGAGCCGAACACGTCACCGGTGAGGCACTCGGAGTGCAGCCGCACCAGGGGGGTGGGTCCTGGCTCACCGAGGACGACCGCCACGTGCTCCTGGCCGTCGGTCAGGCCGTGGAAGGTGACCAGCTCGGAGTCGACGCTGTAGCCGTCCCCGAAGCGGAGCGGCACGCGGACACGGGAGCGCTGGGTTGCGGCGGGGATGTCGGTCATGCGGGTACTCCGGTCCTCAGGCATATCTGCTTCAGATTTGAAGCAGGTCTACGGTTCGAGACCCTACCCCGTGTTTTAAATTTGAAGCAACAGATATATGGCGCTCGTCACGAACCGTCCGTCACGAGCAGGAAGGAGAGGATCGCCGTCGCCACGGGACGTCCTCGGGTGCGGCGCCCTCGTCCCCCTGGAGCCCGTCGGCGACGCTCGCGCAGATCTCCTCCAGCTGTTCGACCTGCTCCGCGGTGAGCCGGTCGAACAGCGCGGCGCGCACCGTCTCCACATGCCCCGGCGCCGCCCGCTCCAGCACGGCCATGCCCTCGGCGGTCAGTACGGCGATGCTGCCGCGCTTGTCCCACCGACAGCTCTCGCGCCCGACCAGCCCGTCCTTCTCCAGCCGGGTCACGGCGTACGTCAGCCGGGGCCGCGTGATCTTCAGCCCCTCGGCGAGCTCGGTCATGCGCATCCGCCGCTCCGGCGCCTCGGAGAGGTTGGCGAGGATGGAGTAATAGAGGTGGGGCATGCCGGCGTCCTGCTGGAGCTGCCGGTCGAGCGCGTCCTCGAGGAGGTGCGACGCGGCGAGGTACGCGCGCCAGGCGCGCTGCTCCTTGGGAGTGAGCCAGCGAGTCGTCATGCCTCCAGTGTAGGTTTGTTTCAAACTTGAACCAAGCCCCGCCCGTCACAGTGAGAGGGACCGCACCCGATGTCTCACCCGTACGTCCTCCTCTCCGCGGCCGTCTCCCTCGACGGCTACCTCGACGACACCGGCCCCGACCGCCTGCTCCTCTCCAGCCCGGCCGACTTCGACCGCGTCGACGAGGTCCGCGCCTCGGTCGACGCGATCCTCGTCGGCGCCGGCACGATCCGCGCCGACAACCCCCGCCTGCTCGTCAACTCCCCACAGCGACGCGCGGCCCGCGTGGCGGCGGGCAAGCCGGAGTACCCCCTCAAGGTCACGGTCAGCGGCTCGGGCGACCTGGACCCCGACGCGAAGTTCTGGCACACGGGCGGCGACAAGGTCGTCTATACGACGGACAAGGGAGCGGAGCGGGCCCGTGCGGCGGGTCTGGCCGCCGACGTGGTCCCCCTGGGCGCCGACCTGGACTGGCCCGGCCTCCTGGCGGACCTGGCGGCCCGGGGCGTGCGGCGCCTCATGGTCGAGGGCGGCGGCAAGATCCACACCCAGCTCCTCCAGCAGGGCCTGGCGGACGAGCTCCAACTGGTCCTGGCCCCCCTCTTCGTCGGCGACGCGGCCGCCCCCCGCCTCTTCGGCCCCGGCGCCTACCAGGGCGGACGCCTGCGCCTGGTCGAGACCCGGCAGATCGAGGACGTCGTCCTCATGCGCTACGA
This sequence comes from Streptomyces sp. WM6386, assembly GCF_000972385.1. Lineage (GTDB taxonomy): Bacteria > Actinomycetota > Actinomycetes > Streptomycetales > Streptomycetaceae > Streptomyces. The sequence continues at coordinate 14,912 of NZ_JXTE01000027.1, read as the reverse complement.
ACCCACCGCACCCGGCGTCCCCACCGCCGACCGCCACTGGCTCCGCCTCGCCTGCGAACTGGCCGCCCTGTGCCCGCCGTCCCGGACCGCGTTCAGCGTGGGCGCGGTGGTGGTCGCCGCCGACGGCACGGAACTCGCGCGCGGGCACTCCAGGGAGGGGGGCGACTCCGTGGTCCACGCGGAGGAGGCGGCGCTGGCGAAGATCGACGCGGGGGATCCGAGGCTGGCCTCGGCGACGGTCTACAGCAGCCTGGAACCGTGCGCCCGGCGGGCCTCGCGCCCCGCGCCCTGTGCCCGGCTGATTCTGGAGGCGGGGGTGCGGCGAGTGGTGACGGCCTGGCGGGAGCCCGACACGTTCGTGGAAGGGGCCGACGGGAGTGGGCTGCTGGCGGCGGCCGGGGTGTCCGTCGTGGTGCTGCCGGAGTTCGAGGAGCAGGCCAAGAGGCCGAATCTTCATCTGCCGGGGTGAGCATCAGCCAGCCGTCCGGCGGTTGAGGACGAGGCCCGCTCGGACGCCGGGTGACGGACCGATCAGCCCAACATTTCCTGCGCGCCGCTCCCCGGAGGGTGACGCTGCCACCATGAGGTCAGCCCGATTCCGTGCCGCCGTCGCGCTTCTGCTCGCCCCCCTTCTCGCCACCGCCTGTGCGACCACCGACGCCGGTACCCGCACCATGGCCCGTGCGCTGCCCCCCGACGCGGCGTTCACGCACCCCGGCGTGCTGGTGAGCGACGCCCAGCTGGATGCCGTACGGGAGAAGGTCACCGCGGGGAAGCAGCCGTGGCTGAAGGCGTACCTCGACATGCGGGACAGCAAGTACGGGGCGTACAAGTACCGGGCCGAGCCGTACGCGAGCGTGGACTGTCCCGGTGGGGATCACGCCGACCGGCCCGCTCACGGGTGTGTCCAGGAGCGTGAGGACGCGATCGCCGCCTATACGCAGGCGCTCCTCTTCCGCGTCACCGGCAAGCAGCAGCATGCCGTCAAGGCACGGGAGATCATGGACGCCTGGTCGGCGAGGATGCGCAAGCACACCGAGGAGGACGCCGGGCTCCAGACGGGGTGGGCCGGGGCGACCTGGGCGCGGGCCGCGGAGATCGTGCGGCACAGTGCGGGCGCGGGGTGGCCGCAGGACCGGGTCGCGCGGTTCCAGGACATGCTGCGGGCCGCGTATCTGCCCGCCGTCACCCGCAAGGTCCCCGCCTACAACGGCAACTGGGACCTCGTCATGACCGACGCGGCCATCGGCATGGCCGTCTTCCTCGACGACCACAAGGCCTTCGACCATGCGCTCCAGCGCTTCCGGGAGCGCGTCCCCGCCTACTTCTACCTGGAGAAGGACGGGCGGGTGCCGCTCACCCCGGCCGGGTCGGGCGTGAACACACCGACGAAACTGACGACGTACTGGTTCGGGCAGAACACGTACAAGGACGGCGTCTCCCAGGAGACCTGCCGCAACTTCAAGCACGTCGGCTACTCCATCGCCGCCACCGCCCACATCGCCGAGACCGCCTGGCACCAGGGCGTCGACCTGTACGGCGAGGTCAAGGACCGGCTGAAGTCGGCGCTCGCCTTCCACGCCCGGTACCAGGCCGGCGAGCCCGCGCCCGCGTGGCTGTGCGGCGGGAAGGTGGTCCGGACCATGGGCCCGGACCTGGAGGTCGCCCTCAATCACCTGGAGAACCGCCTCGACGTCTCCGTCCCGGCCGCCCACAAGCTCGCCGAGGAGACCAGGCCCGCCGGTACCGACAACCTGTTCGTGTCCTGGGAGACCCTGACCCACGCGGGCAACCCGGCCAGCTGAAAAACGCAGGTCAGCAGGGCCGCGAACAAACCGTGGTGCTGAGCGTCCCGCGGATGGCGTATGCTGGTTTCACCGACGCGGGGTGGAGCAGCTCGGTAGCTCGCTGGGCTCATAACCCAGAGGTCGCAGGTTCAAATCCTGTCCCCGCTACTCACGGCTCAGGGCCGGAGTCCAGTCACTGGACTCCGGCCCTGAGTGTTTCCCCCGGTCGGGCCATACGGCTCGCCGCCCGGGTCCGGTCCGGGAAACCTGGGCATGTGGATCAGGCGGCGGTGGCGGGACGGCGTGTCTCCGCCCTCTTGCGGGTGCTGCCCGCCCTGCTGATCGTCGGTGGCGTCCTCTACGACGTCCTCACCCCCGGGGACTTCACCGCGATCCCCTTCTTCACCGCCGCTCCCTTGGTCGCAGCTCCCCTCTATCCACTGCTCGGTACCGTCGTCGCCGGGGCGGTGGCCCTGATCGCCGCCTTCGCCGTCCATATGCGGTTCGGCTTCCGGCTGGACGCCGACACCCTCACCGAGGCGCTCACCGTGGCGGTGGTCGCCGTGCTGGCCGCCGTCCTCAACCGGGTCGTGCTCCGCGGTGACCAGCGGCTCGCCTCCCAGCGCCAGATCGCCGAGGCCGCCCAGCGGGCGGTGCTGCCCGAGCCCGACGACCGGATCGGCGGGTTCGACATCGCGGTGCGGTACGAGGCGGCGCAGCGGGACGCCTTCATCGGCGGGGACCTGTACGCGGTGCAGGACAGTCCGTACGGGGTACGGCTGGTGGTGGGGGACGTGCGGGGGAAGGGCATGGGGGCGGTGGCCGCGGTCGCCGTCGTCATCGGGGCGTTCCGGGAGGCCGCCGAGCAGGAGCCGACGCTGGAGGCGGTCGCGCGGCGGCTGGAGCGGGCGCTGGCGCGCGAGGGCACGCGGCGTGAGGGGCTCGACGCCATCGAGGGGTTCACCACCGTCGTCCTCGCCGAACTGCCGCACGGCGACGGGGTCGTACGGGTCCTCAACCGCGGCCATCCGCCGCCGTTGCTGCTGTGTACCGACGGCACCGTGCGGGCGCTGCCCGCCGCCGAGCCCGCGTTGCCGCTGGGCATGGGCGAGCTGGGGAGCCGGCCCGACCGTGCGGAGGAGGCGGTTTTCCCGGGCGGGGCCACGCTGTTGCTGTATACAGACGGGCTGTCCGAGGCGCGGGACCGCTACGGGGAGTTCTACGATCCGGCGGCGCGGCTCGCGGGACGCGCCTTCCGTGTCCCCGGGGCGCTGCTGTCCGCGCTCGCCGTGGAGGTGCGTCGGCACACGGGGGGCGGCATGACGGACGACATGGCGCTGCTCGCCGTACGACGGCCGTGACCACAGGGGGCTTTATCACGTGGGGTGATCGGGCGAGCGCCCTCCGCATAACAACTGACATACAGTCAATACCTGTGAGTTTACCGAAGCGCGGTCAACTCGCCCGTTTTTCACCGCTCATGGACCCGTACGTCCAGCGGAGAAAGGTTAATGATCAAGCGGAACAGCTTGGAATCCATGGTCCGCGTCTATTAACGTTCGATAACGCAGCGCGGTCGTCCCAGCCGTCACAAGAGACGGCTCCGTGCTCACGCGCTTAATCCCGCAAGGGAGCCGGGGAACCACCACCCTGGGGTGAATCGCGCTCATGCCGCCGTGAACTCACGGCCGGTATACGCGCGTAGGAGACCTTCCTGCTCCGAACCCGTCAGCTAACCCGGTAGGCGAGAAGGAAGGAAAGGAGCACGCCCACGTGGCGTCAAACCGGCCTGCCCCCGAGGCCCCGTACGTGCCGAGCCAGCGCAGCACCACCGATGTCTTCGGCTACGGCAGCTACCACCACGACGAGGGTCCGCGGGAGGAGTGGAATCCCAACGAGGACTCCATCCGCCCGGTCCGTGGCAAGCATCGGGTCGCCAAGCAGCGCAGCGGGGGATTCGCCCGCAGCTCCACCGTCCTGGGCGTCGGTGTCATAGCCGCCGTCGGCGGGGCCGGTATGGCCAGCGCCAATACCGGCAAGCCGCCGGTCTCCATCTCGATGCCCGACCTTCCGTTCGTGTCGGGCGAGGAGCAGGCGCCGCAGGGCTCGGCCACCGCGCTCAGCGACCTCGCCGCGGCCCCCACGGCCGCTCCCACGGCCCCCACGGCCCCCACGGACACGATCCAGACCACCGCCTCCGACGCCGGCGAGACGCTGCGCAACCGGATCATGGCCCAGGCCGAGAGCCAGCAGACGCAGGTCGACAACAAGACGCAGCTCGCCACCCAGAGCGCCGCCGCCGACGAGGCCGCCAAGGCCGAGGCCGCCGCGCTGAAGAAGGCCGCGGACGACGCCGCCGAGGCGAAGAAGAAGGCGGAAGCGGACGCCAAGAAGGCCGCCGAGGCCAAGCGTCTCGCCGAGCTGGCGAAGCAGTTCACGCTGCCGACCTCCTCGTACACGATCACCTCGACCTTCGGTCAGGCCGGCTCCCTGTGGTCCTCCGGGTACCACACGGGCCTCGACTTCGCCGCTCCCACGGGCACGCTCATCAAGGCGATCCACAGCGGCACCATCACGCAGGCCGGCTGGGACGGTTCGTACGGCTACAAGACCGTCCTCACCCTCGACGACGGCACCGAGCTGTGGTTCGCCCACCAGTCGTCGATCAGCGTCAGCGTGGGCCAGAAGGTCAGCACCGGCGATGTGATCGGGCGCGTGGGTGCGACCGGCAACGTCACGGGCGCGCATCTGCACCTCGAGGTCCACTCGGGCGGTGCGTCCACCGGGATCGACCCGATGGCGTGGCTGCGGAGCAAGGGGCTCACCCCCTGAGGTTCTTGATCCACCGGCGGCCCTGACGCACACCCCCCGACGTCAGGGCCGCCGGTTTTTGTGTCACCGGTTCGGGAATGCCTGCCTCCGCTTGTTTACGGGAACTTTGCGGCTGCTCCGGAAGAGCGGTCTCCGTACCGGCGTTGACCCCGTACATGACTTCTCTTCGCAAGCTGGGCACGTCCGACCTCGAGGTCTTCCCGCTCTCCCTCGGCGGCAACGTCTTCGGCTGGACCGCCGACGAGACGCAGTCCTTCGCCGTACTCGACGCCTACGCGGCCGCGGGCGGCAACTTCGTCGACACGGCGGACTCGTACTCCGCGTGGATCGACGGCAACGTCGGCGGTGAGTCCGAGACCATCATCGGCAAGTGGGTCAAGGCGCGCGGCAACCGCGACGACGTCGTGATCGCCACGAAGGTCAGCCAGCACCCCGACTTCCAGGGCCTGACGGCCGCGAACATCAAGGCGGCGGCGGACGCCTCGCTGCGCCGCCTCGGCACCGACCACATAGACCTCTACTACACCCACTTCGACAAGGTGGAAGTGCCGGTCGAGGAGATCATCGGCGCGCTCGACGAGCTGGTGAAGGCGGGCAAGGTGCGGCACATCGCCGCGTCCAACATCTCCGCCGAGCGGCTGGAGGCGTCCCTCGCCTTCTCCGAGCGCGAGGGACTGGCCCGGTACGTGGCGCTCCAGCCGCACTACAACCTGGTCTCGCGCGAGACGTACGAGGGCGAGCTCCAGGATCTCGCCGAACGGACCGGACTGGCCGCCGTCCCGTACTTCGCGCTGGCCTCCGGGTTCCTCACCGGCAAGTACCGCGACGGTGAAGCGGTGGAGGGCGCCCGCGCCGCCGCCGGCGCCGGCAAGCACCTGGAGACGGAGCGCGGCCGCAAGGTCCTCGCCGCCCTCGACGACATCGCCGAGGCCCACCGCGTGCCGGTGGCGACCGTGGCCCTGGCGTGGCTGGCGTCCCAGCCGACGGTGGCGGCACCCATCGCGTCCGCACGGACGGTGGAGCAGCTGCCCGCGCTGGTGAAGGTGGCGGAGGTCCGGCTGACGGAGGACGAGGTGACGCGGCTGACGCAGGCGTCGGCGTAGTCCTTCGGGGGCCGGCGGTCCGGCTCGCGGTACGGCTCGCGGGGCGTGTCGCGGCGTTGGCGGGGAGTGGCGCCGGTGCGGTTCGGCGGTGCCTGGCCGGGGAGTGGCACCGGTGTGTGCCGGTGGAGCGTCTCGGCGGGGTGTGTCGCGGTACGTCGGCGGGGAGTGGCGCCGGTGCGGCTCGCTGGGGTGTGTCGCGGTGCGTGGCCGGGGAGTGGCGCCGGTGTGCCTCGGTTCTCAGGTCCGGTACGGGTTGTAGCCGGGGTACTGCACGGCCGGGTGCCCGTGCACGGGCCAGTGCGTCGGCGGGATCATGACCGGGATCGGCGGGGCCGTCATCCGGGCCGCGTGGTCCAGGGCCGGACGCGCCGCTTCCCGCCGTAGCCACAACTCGTGCAGCAGTTCCCGCTCCCGTACGACGAAGTCGGCGCCGGCCCGGCCGCGGCGCCCCCGGTGACGGAGGAACGCCAGGGACGTCGCGTACGCCTCGTACTGCGCGACCGCCCGCGCCGCCGGCTTCCCGGCGTGGGCGCGGGCGTACTGGCGGGCGATCCGGCGCGCCCGCATCGAGCCGAGGGCGAAGGGTTCGGCGGGGGTGAGCCAGCCGGCGACGGCGTAGGCGGGCAGTTCCTCGCGCACGGTGCGCAGTTCGCGCTGCCGGGTCCAGATGACGAGCCAGGTCAGCAGGCCGAACGCGGGGACCATGAAGGCCGCGTACACGGCGAAGAAGCCGTACTCGCCGAAGGTCGAGGAGCCGTTCCAGACGGCGTGCATGCCCATCGCGAGCAGCAGACCGGAGAGCGGCAGCAGCACACGCCGTACGTGATGGCGGTCCGCCGACAGCGCCGCGATGCCGAAGCCGATGCCGGTGAGGACCGTGAACAACGGGTGCGCGAACGGCGACATGATGACGCGGACGAAGAACGTGGCCGCGGTGACGGAGGCGATGCCGCTGTCGCCGCTGAGCTGGTCGGTGCCGAAGGCGGTGCCGAGGTAGAGGATGTTCTCGGTGAAGGCGAAACCGGTGGCGGTGACCCCCGCTATCACCACGCCGTCGACGATCCCGGTGAAGTCCCGTCTGCGGAAGAGGAAGACGAGCAGGACGGCCGCGGCCTTGGCCGTCTCCTCGACGACGGGCGCTATCACGGTCGCGCCGAGGGTGTCGGCGCTGGACGGATCCGCGGTCGCCGTCGCTATCCATCTGGTCGCGAAGCTGTTGGCGACGATCGCTATCAGAGCCGCCGCGCAGGCGCCCCAGGAGAACGCGAACAGCAGATTGCGCCAGGGGCCCGGCTCGACCCGGTCGAGCCAGCGGAAGGCGGCTATCAGCAGCGGCACGGGCAGGATCGCGAGACCGAGCCCGACCAGGAAGCCCTCGGTGCCGGTCTGTTCGCGCACCAGGGCGAGGATGACGAGCCCGGAGAGCGCCAGCAGGGTGATGAGCGCGCCGTAGCGGATCCCCTTGCGCTGCCACCAGTGCGCGTGCCGGAGCACACCGCCGCCGGGGGGACCGGTGGGATGCGTCGGGTACGGGGGAAAGGTGGCCACGGCATTGACCCTAACGAGTCAGGGGCGCCGCCCGCAGGTGGGCGAGGTGGTCTCGGGCGCCGGTGGGGGGTTGGTCGTCGTGCGGTTCCTGCTCCTGCCCTTACTGCTGTCCTTACCGCTGTACGCGGCGGAACAACAGGTCGTTCACGACATGTCCCTTGTCCAGTCCCTGGCCCTCGAAACGGGTCAGCGGCCGGTAGTCCGGACGCGGCGCAAAACCGCCGTCGGCCTGTGTGTTCTCGAAGTCCGGGTGCGCCGTGAGCACCTCGAGCATCTGTTCGGCGTACGGCTCCCAGTCGGTGGCACAGTGCACCACGGCCCCCGGCTTCAGCCGGGTCGCGGCGAGGCTGAGGAACTCCGGCTGGATCAGCCGCCGCTTGTGGTGCCGCTTCTTGGGCCAGGGGTCGGGGAAATAGACGCGCAGCCCGTCCAACGAGTCCGGGGCCAGCATCTCGTGCAGCAGGATGATGGCGTCGCCGTTGCCGACGCGGACGTTGGAGAGTCCGCTCTGGTCGGCGAGGTTGAGCAGGTTGCCCTGACCGGGGGTGTGCACGTCGACGGCGAGGATGTTGGTGCCGGGGTCGGAACCCGCCATCCGCGCGGTGGCCTCGCCCATCCCGAACCCGATCTCGAGCACGACGGGGTTGTCGTTCCCGAACAGTTCGGCCAGGTCGAAGACCTGCTGTCCGTCGATGTCCAGCCCCCACTTGGGCCACAGCCGCTGCAACGCGTCGGCCTGCCCCGCCGTCACCCTGCTCCGCCGCGGCTGAAAACTCCGGATCCGCCGCTCGAAGTGCGACCCGGCGGGATCGGCTTTGGGCCCGTCGGGAAAGCGGGGCTCGCCCTTGGCCCGGCTGTGCCGGACGGGCACACCGGGGGTGTGGGCGGGCTGGGACGCGTCGGGTGCGTTGCGGGAGTCAGACACAGTGAGGTCGATTTTACGGGGACGGGGGCGAGCACATTCCGGGGGAGGCTGTGCCTCTCGACACCGGTCCAGGCATTTCAGCCCGCCCGGCGCTTGAGGACGAGGCCCTTCGGGCCGATCGGGGTCTGGGGCGGAGCCCCAGCGGGGTCGACGGGGCGGAGCCCCTGGGGACGGGACGGGACCGGACCGGACGGGTAGGGGCGGCGGGGGCGAGAACCCCGGACCGCAACCACCCCGCCCCGTCACACGCCCCCCAGCGACGCCAGCGCCCTCCTCGCCACCTCCCGCCCGATCGGCAGCGAGGCGGTCGCAGCCGGAGACGGCGCGTTCAGTACATGCACGGTCCGCGGCCCCTCCTTGATCAGAAAGTCATCGACAAGCGTCCCGTCCCGCAGCACCGCCTGCGCCCGCACCCCCGCGGCCGACGGCACCAGATCGCTGTCCTCGACCGCCGGCAGCAGCCTGCGCACCGCATCCGCGAACGCCGCCCTGGACACCGACCGCCGCAGCTCACCCGCCCCGTACCGCCAGTGCCGCCGCGCTATCCGCCACGACCCCGGCCAGGCCAGCGTCGCGCCCAGCTCCCGAGGTCGTACGACCCCCCACCCGTACCCCTCCCGGGCCAGTGCCGGCACCGCGTTGGGCCCGATGTGGACGCCGCCGTCGATCCCGCGCGTGAGATGCACCCCGAGGAACGGGAACGCCGGATCGGGCACCGGATAGACCAGCCCCTTCACCAGCTCGGGGCGTGCCAGCGTGAAGTACTCACCCCGGAACGGCACGATCCGCATCCCGGGCTCGTCCCCGGTCAGCCGCGCCACCTCGTCGCAGTGCAGCCCGGCACAGTTCACCAGCACCCGCGCCCGCACGACGTCCCCGTCGGCCGTCCGCACGGCCACCCCGAGCTCCGGGCGCCGGTCGATGCGGACGACCCGGGCGCCGTACCGGATGTCCGCCCCCGAGGCCTCCGCCAGCTGCCGGGCGACCCCGACGAAGTCGCAGATGCCGGTCGTCCCGACGTGTATGGCGGCGAGGCCACGCACCTGCGGCTCGTACTCCGTGATCTGCGCGGGTCCCAGCTCGCGCACCGGAATCCCGTTCTCCCGCCCCCGCTGGACCAGTGCGTGCAACCGGGGCAGCTCCGCCTGTTCGGTGGCGACGATCAGCTTGCCGGTGACGGCGTGCGCGATCCCGTACTCCGCGCAGAACTTCACCATCTCGGCCGCGCCCCTGACGGCGTACCGCGCCTTCAGCGACCCCGGCCGGTAGTAGATCCCGCTGTGGATGACCCCGCTGTTCCGCCCGGTCTGGTGCCGGGCCGGCCCCTGCTCCTTCTCCAGCACGGTCACGCGCGTCCCCGGCGCGGCCCGAGTGATCGCATACGCGGTCGACAACCCGACGATCCCGCCCCCGATGACGAGCACGTCACAGTCGTAAGCGACCTCCGCCCGCACCTGCACCACCTCCCGCTTCAGATAGTGCACTGCGCCACTGACAGTGCCTTCAAACGCGGGGATGCGGGCGGACCCACTCCGGGGCCCTTCTGACGGATCAGCGCGGCCGCGCTGATCCGTCAGAAGGGCCCTAGGCCGGAGCCATCAGCAAAGGCCGTGCGCGCTCCCGCAGCTCCACCACGCGCGGCTCGTCACCGTACGGCTCCAGCCGGTGGAGCAGGTCCTTGACGTACTCGGTGGTGCGGGCCGACGAGATACGCCCCGCGACCTCCACCGCCCGCACCCCCTGCTCGCACGCCGCGTCTAGATTGCCCGACTCCAGTTCCGCGACCGCCGAGACGACCAGGCGCAGCCCGTGCGACCGGACGAACTCCTCCGTCGGCTTCGACAGGGCCTGCTCGGTGAACCGCCGCACCTGGCGGGGCGCCTTCAGATCGCGGTAGCACTCCGCGGCATCCGCGGCGAACCGGTCGTAGGAGTAGAAGCCCAGCCACGACGGATCCTGGTCCCCGTCCCGGGACCGCTCCAGCCACCCCTCCGCCGCCTTCAGCGCCGCCCCCGCCGCCTGCGCGTCACCCGCACGCGCGTGCGCACGTGCCTCGACGAGCCGGAAGAAGCTCATGGTGCGGGCGGTCGCCAGACCCCGGTTCCGCTCCAGCGCGGCCTGCGCGAGGTCCACGCCCTCGTCGCCGAACCCGCGGTAGGTCGCCTGCAAGGACATCGACGCCAGCACATACCCGCCGAGGGGCACGTCGGCTGCCGCGCGGGCCAGTCGCAGCGCCTGGATGTAGTACCTCTGCGCGGCCTCCTGCTGACCGGTGTCGAAGGCCATCCAGCCCGCGAGACGGGTCAGTTCGGCGGAGGCGCCGAACAGAGCCCGGCCCACCTCGTCGGAGTACGAGCCGAGCAGCAGCGGTGCCGCCTCCACCCGTAAGCACTCCGGCACCATGGACGAACGCCAGTCGCCGCCTCCGTACTTGGAGTCCCAGCGCCTGGCGTCCTCGGCGGCCTCCCGCAGCTTCTGCACATCGCTGTGGCCGACTTTGAGCGGTGCGCCCGAGGCCTCCGCGGAGTTCACCTCACGCGCGACCGAACTGTCGGCCGGGGTTATCAGCCAGCGTGAGGCAGGCGTTGCGTATGCGCTTACTGCGAACGATCCGGCCAGCGACTGCCAGATGCCACCGGCGCCCGAACGGCGGCCGGCGAGGTCGAGCCGGTACAGCTCCGTCGCCGAGCGGACGGCCTGTCCGACGTCCCTGGGGAAGGCGAGGCCCACTTCGGGTGCGGGATCCGCGTCCGCCAGACCGATCTCGTGGAGCGGCACCGGGCGGCCGAGCTTCTGGCCGATCGCGGCGGCGATGAGGTGCGGCGCGGCGCCCTGCGGCACCATGCCCTTCGACACCCAGCGCGCCACCGAGGTCTTGTCGTAGCGAAGAGTCAACCCGCGTTGAGCGCCAAGATCGTTGACGCGTCGTGCGAGCCCTGCGTTGCTGATTCCCGCGAGGGCGAGAACGGCGCCGAGTTTTTCGTTCGGCCCGCGTTGCTCCCTGGACATGAGCCACCCCTCGACACAGACGGCTGCCGTGCTGGCATAACCACCCGGCATTCGTAAACCCAGCGTAGTTCGCCGCATCCCATGCGTTAAGAGGCATTGTTCCGGATGGCGGGATTGTGGTCCGTACGCACGTACGGGCTCCCTACGCACCGTCGCGACGTGCCCCCGATGTGTGGCCGTGCGCCCGTGCGTGCGCTCTTCTCCGGCCATCGCGGGAGCGGTTCCATGGATCGTGCGTGGGTCGGCCCGCTGTACTGGATCCAGTGGGCTGGGGGATTCCGCCACCTACATCCCCGCGGGTGGCGGAACGGTCCGGGGGGCGAACTCCGTTCCCCGGACTGCGCGCTACCGATGCGGTGCGCAGAGCCTGTACGGAGCGTGCGCGAGCCTGTCCCCGCTCCGCCAAGTTGGCTGAAAACAGACCCCCCATCTCCAGGGCAATTACCGCTCCTACCATGGAAATTGACGGCGCGAAGGGCGTCTTGGGGGAGCGTTTCGGGGGCGCATTCGCGCCGCAGTCGCCTTGCCCTGTACGGGCGTTCGCCTCTTCACTGGCATGTGTACGGGGGCGCATTCGACGGAGCTCAAGCGGCTCCGGTGCCTCTCCGGTGCGCCTCCTTCATGGCAGCATGGGGAACCGGTTCGTACGGTGCACTGGTTGTCCACAGCCTGTGGAGGCGTCGATGCGGTGGTTGGTGGGGTGGAGCAGCACCGCAGCGGGCGCAGCCGTGACCGGCTCCGCGGGGGCGACCGGCGGCGACGGCGAGACCGTGCATCCGGTGGGGTCCCACTTGCTGTGGGGCGACCCTGATCCGTTGTGGGCGGTCGGTGACTGGCGCCCCGACGAGGTGCGGGTGGTGAAGGCCGACGCGCAGAATCGAATCGCCGTCCTCGGTACCTGCGGGGCGACGGACGAACAACTGCGGGTCGGTCTCTTCGCCGCGCGCGGAGGCGCCCTTCGGCATCTGACGGCCTGGTCCGGCAGTTACACGGCCGTCGTCCAGGTGGGCCGCCGGATCACCGTCTGCGGCGATCTCGCGGGCGCCCGCCCGGTGTTCTACACCCCCTGGGCCGGCGGCACCGCCTATGCGACGGCGGCCCTCCCGCTGGCCGACCTCATCGAGGCCAACCTCGACTTCGGGCATCTGGCCGCCCTCCTGGCGGCCCCCGACGTCCCGGCCGCGCTGCACGACTCCACTCCGTACGACGGCGTACGGCGCATTCCGCCGGGGCATGCGCTGATCCTGCGCAACGGGGCGCGCGAGATCGCGGGGTACGAGGCGGTCGCCTCCCTCGCGGTCGCGGCACCCTCGGCCGACCCGGACAGCGCGGTGGACGCGGTGCGGGACGCGCTGGTGGAGGCGGTACGCGCGCGTCTGTCGGCTCCTCGGCACGTGCCCGGCGCCGACATAGACCCGGGCCCGGTCCCGGGGATGGGCCCCGCCGAACGTCGTGCCGCGCGCGGGATGCCGGTCCCGGGAATCGGGGCGGACCTGTCGGGCGGGCCGGCGTCGGGCACGCTGGCGCTGCTGGCGGCGGGCCTGCCGGGCATGCCGGGGACGGTGCTGGGGCACGGCACGGGTGCGGGCGAGCGACTGCTGGCGGTCACCTTCAACGACCTGGCGGTACGCGGCCGGGAGGCCGAGGTGGAGCGGGCGGGCTCGCTGGCGGCCAACCCGCGGCTGCACCACGTGGTGGTGGCCGGCGGCGAGGAGACACTGCCGTACGCCGACCTGGACGGCCCGCTGACGGACGAGCCGGGCCCGTCCCTGGTGACGGCAGCCCGCCACCGCGCGCGCCTGGCGTCGGGCAGCGCGGACCATTTCACGGGATACGGCGCCCGGCAGGTCCTGGACGCACACCCGGCCCGCCTGGCCGACCTCCTGATGGACCGCAAGCGACGCCATCTGGTCCGTCCGGTGGCGGCGCTGGCGAAGGCGGACGGCTCGGTGATGGTCCCCGCGCGCGTGTACGGAGCGGCTCGCCGCCTCGCCCGTACGCCGTACCGGACGGGACTGGAGATCCTCGCCGACCGGCTGATGGACCGCCGCTTCGACGAGCCGGGGGGTGCCGTGGGGGCGTCACTGGCCGCCCTCGCCTGGGCCAGACCCGGCCCCGCGGCACGCTGGCTGACGGGGGAGGCGCTGGCTGAAGTATCGGTTCGCCTGCAAGGTGCGACGAGCCGCTCCGGGGTCGGCCCGGGCCAACGCCCCGGCGACTACCGCGCGCGTGCGGCTCTGGCGCGAACCGCCGCCGATGTGCGGATCCTGGAGCAGGCCGCCGAGATCCGCTTCCAACGCCTGCACGCCCCGTTCCTCGACAACCAGGTCGTCCGCGCCTGCCGAGCCCTCCCGGAGGCGTTGCGGGTCCAACCGGGCGCGCGGGCCGCGATCTTGCGCACGGTCCTGCAGGGCGCGGGGATCACCGACCTCCCGCCCGGCTGGGGCGCACCGTCCCACGCCTCGGCGGCGGTGGCCGCGCGCACCGGCCTTCGGGTGGCGGCGGACTCCCTGATGTCCCTGTTCGGCACACCGCTGCTCGCCGAGGCGGGCCTGGTGGAGGCAAGGGTCGTCCGCAAGGCGCTCCGCGCGGCGGCAGAGGGCGAGCCCCTCCCCCTGGACGGCCTCGCCGACCTGGTCTCCCTGGAACTGTGGCTCCGCCGCCTGCTGGCCCGCCGCGGAACCTGCTGGACGGGAACCCCGGCACGCGCACGCGCGGTACCGGCGGGCATCACGCCCCAGCGGGGGGCACTGGGGGCAGGGGCGACGGCGCGGAGGGGTTAGGGACGAGCCGCTTGCTGCGGTCCGGGCGCCCGAGGACGAGGACGAGGACGAGGGTCCGGCCGATCTCAGCCTGCCCGGCGTCCGAGGACAAGGGCGCCCCGTCCCGGACCCCACCCACCCGCTGGGGCTTCGCCTCACCACGCCGGTCCAGGCAATGTCAGCCCGTCCGGCGTTTGAGGACGAGGCCCGTTCAGGGCCGAAGCGGGGTCTGGGGGCGCAGCCCCCAGGGATGGGACGGGTAGGGGCGGCGGGGGCGAAAACAGCCCGGCGCGCACCCCCACCACCCCGCACCCACCCACGCCCACGTCCCCAAAACCCGTGCCCCCCGCAGCCACCCCGGCGACAATGACCCGGTGCGGTACAGAATCCTGGGCGTCACCCAGGCCGAGGACGACCACGGCACCGTCGTACCCCTCGGCGGCCCCCGCCTACGTGCCCTGCTCACCGCCCTCGCCCTCCGCCCAGGAACCGTCACCGCCCCCGACACCCTGATCGAAGACATCTGGGCCGAGACCCCACCCCACGACGCCCCGGCCGCCCTCCACGCCCTCGTCGGCCGCCTCCGCCGCACCCTCGGCAAGGACACGGTCACCTCAGCCCCCGGCGGCTACCGCCTCACCGCGACCCGCGACGACGTAGACCTCTTCGTCTTCGAACGGCTCACCCGCCAAGGCTCCGCAGCCCTCCATCGGGACGACCCCCGAGCCGCCGCCCACGCCCTGGACGAGGCCCTCACCCTGTGGCGCGGCCCCGCCCTAGCCGACCTCCCCGACCGCACCCCCGCGACCCGCCCGGAGACACGGCGCCTGGAAGCGCTCCGCGCCCGAGCCGACGCGGCCCTGCGACTCGGCCGAGCCCAGGACGCCGTACCGGAACTGACGACAACGCACCCGTACGACGAGCCGCTGCACGCCCTCCTCATCCG
>NZ_JXTE01000269.1 GCF_000972385.1 Streptomyces sp. WM6386 | reverse complement strand
ACAGGGACGGGGAAACCGTAGGTCTGTCCCAGCATGGACAGCAGCCAGCCGAAGCCGCCGCTGCCCGCCGACTCGGGGGCGAGGTCGGCGTGCAGGGCGTTTCCGGCCAGCAGGAGACGGCCGCCCTGGCCGTGGAACTCCTCCTCCCCCATGCGGCGCACCGGCAGGATCAGGGTGCGTGCCATACGCGGCCCGCCCGCGGCCCGCAGCCGCAGTGCCATCCTTGCCGTGGCCCTGACCGGCGGGAAGGGCGTGAACAGCGCGTCCAGCAGGTCGGGGCGCAGGCGCTGCCACGTCTCGTGCAGCCGCCTCCAGGCGGCCCCGTCCTGCGGCGCGAAGGTGTCGAGAGAGGCGGCGGTGGTGTCGATGTCGCGGTCCAGGACGGCGCAGCTGCCGTCGGTGAGGGGATGGGCGAGCACGCTGGGGGCGTGGCTCCACCGCAGTCCGAACTCGTCCAGGCGCAGTGCGGACAGGATCGGTGAGGCCGCGGCGAGCGGGTAGAAGGAGCTGAAGACGTCGTTGACGAAGGCGGGATCGACCGCGTGGTCATGGCGTACCGCTCCGCCCGGCTCCGGCTGCTCCTCCAGCACCTCCACACTCCACCCGGCATCGGCCAGCACGTTGGCGGCCACCAAGCCGTTGGGGCCCGCTCCGATCACCACCGTGTCAGGCATGGCCTGCTCCGTCGACGCCGGTCGCCCCCACAACCGCACGGGGGCTCTGGTGGCCGGCTTCCGCCTCGTTCTCGCACAGCCGGGCCAGCCTGGCGAGCATGGTGCGGTGGCGCAGCTGGATCAGTGCCTCGAAGCCGACGTTGTGCAGCCGTCCGCCCTCTCCTTGGAGCGGGTGCTCGTCCACGATCACCAGGCAC
>NZ_JXTE01000268.1 GCF_000972385.1 Streptomyces sp. WM6386 | reverse complement strand
GCGCTGCGTCCTGCGGTCCGACAGCGTGACCCGCCCGGCCGGGACGGTGATCATGTCCATGAACGGGGGAGTCTATCCGCGCAGGCCCCGCAGCCCGACGACGAGATCGCGGGGCAGGCCGTGGGTGTCATGGAGGTAGTGGTAGTCATCGTCACCCAACTGCCCTTGGTACTGCGGGCGGGAGAGGATCCGCCGGCCCTGTTCCAGGAGCTTGCCGAAGCGGCGCTCCTCGTCGAGGAGCACCTTGAGGACCGGGGTGGTGCCGGGCAGACGGAAGTGGTCCAGGGTGTGCTCGACGAGTTCCGGCGGCAGGTCGGACAGGGTGCGGGTGGGGTCGTGCTGCCAGAGAGTGGTGAGGATACGGCGGACCAGGCGCCGCATGACGTAGCCGCGGCCGGTGTTGGACGGCCGGACACCGTCGCCGATGACGACGATGCCGGACCGCAGATGGTCGCAGACCAGCCGCAGCGACGGCGTCCCGTCCAGGCCCCACAGGGGCGGCAGCAGACGTGTCCAGGGCTCGAACAGGTCGGTGTCGTACACCGAGTCGTGGCCCTGGAGGACGGTCACGAGGCGTTCCAGACCCATGCCCGTGTCGATGGAGGGCTGCGACAGCGGGGAGAGGCTGCCGTCCTCGTGGCGGCGATAGCGCATGCTGACGTGGTTCCAGACCTCGACCCAGCGCGGGTCGGTGGTGGGAGTGCCCTCCGGTGGGGTGTCACCGGTCCAGAGGAAGATCTCCGAGTCGGGGCCGCACGGACCGACGGGGCCGTTGGACCACCAGTTGTCCTCCCGGGTCTGTTCCACGGGCATCCCCAACTCCCCCCAGGTGCGCAGGGATTCGGTGTCGGGGCCGACCTGGTCGTCCCCGCC
>NZ_JXTE01000267.1 GCF_000972385.1 Streptomyces sp. WM6386 | reverse complement strand
ACCTCGGGGAGGTCGGTGAGGCTGCCCGTGTGCTGGAGCTTGAGCTTGGCGAAGCCGGCCAGGGAGGCGGGCTTGCCCTCGACCAGGAAGGCGGACGCCTCGGCGGGGTTGCGGTACCGCCCGTCCTCGAGCAGCACCAGCTCCACGCTGACCAGACCGTCCAGGAGGCTCTGCGCGCCCCGCTCGGAGATCTCGGCGCGGGCCGCCACCTGGGCGGCCGTGCCCGCGCCGTTCTCCAGGTGGGTGAAGACGCGGTGGGTTGCCGCGGCGCCGATGACACCGGTGTTCCAGTAGCCGTTGATCAGCCTCATCACACCGTCCGGTGCAGGCTGGTTGTTCGTCATGCCGCTCCCTTCAGGGTCCGGGCGGGCCTGGCGTGGGTGCGCAGCGCGGTGCGCAGGACCTCGCAGACCCGCTCGACCTGGCTCATGGTCAGCTCGGCGTGCATGGGTATGCCGAGGTTGCGCTGGAAGAGGTCCGCCGAGACCGGGCACACCTGCTGCGCGTTAAAGGCGGGCTGCACATGGTTGGCCCAGGTGCCGTGCAGGGTGCCGATGCCCTGGGCGCGCAGTTCGGTGGCGACGGCCCCGCGGTCGACGCTCGCGTCCAGCGTCACCAGGTAGGACTGCCAGGCGTGGGTGCGGTCCGCCGGCACGTGCGGCACCGTCAGCAGCTCCTCGTCGGCGAAGAGTTCGGCGTAGCGGGCGGCGACGGCGCGCCGGCGTTCCATGAGTTCCTCGATACGGCCGAGCTGCACCGTCAGGATCGCCGCGGCGATGTCGGACAGCTTGAAGTTGTAGCCGATCTCGGTGAACTCGGGGATCGGCAGGCCGATGACCTGGCCCATGTCGAAGATGCTGCCGATGCCGAAGG
>NZ_JXTE01000266.1 GCF_000972385.1 Streptomyces sp. WM6386 | reverse complement strand
CCGTAGGTGTGCGGGTCGACGGGCCGCTCGGCCTTGGGCAGCTGGGCGACGACGAGCCGGTAGGAGTCGGTGACGAGCTCACGGACGAGCTCCTCGTCGACGCCCTCTCCGCTCTCCAGGGTGATCCAGTGCTTCTTGTTCATGTGGTAGCCGGGGGTGATGTGGCTGTACTGCTCCCGCAGGGCGTGGGCTTCGCCGGGGTTCGCCTTGAGGATCACGACGGGCCGCCCCGGGACTTCGGTCATCAGCATGAACACCTTGCCGCGCACCTTGTAGACCTCCCAGTCGGGGCCGAAGGGGTGCTCCAGCTGAGTTCCGGGGAGTTCCTCCGCGCAGTCGGCGGCGGTCTTGTGCAGGGCCGGTTCGTTCATGGGGCGTTGCCTTCCTCAGGTGGTGACGGGCTGCGGCATCGAAAGACGTGGAGGGCGCGCCGCGCGGGCGGGGTGGCGCGTCGTCCCATCCTTCCGCCGCAGCCGACCGGAAGGGCGGTAGGCTGCGGACACGTGATGGTCGATAAGGGACACCCTGACCCGAGCGGAAGCGCGGCCGGTCCGGCTGCGGTTCCGCTGTTCGGTTTCCAGCCCCCGGTCGGTACCCCGTACGGACTCGAGGTGAGTACCGTCGAGGACTTCTTCGCCCACCACGACGACTGGCCGTGGAACCCGCCCCGTCCGGGCCGTGCCACCTTCCACTACCTCATCGCCGTCACCGAGGGTGAGTTGCGGCACGACGTCGACCACGTCACGCGGACCGTCGCCCCCGGCCAGTGGCTGTGGGTGCGCCCCGGGCACGCGCAGTGCTGGCATCCGCCCGGCGCGGCCCGCGGCCCGTTCATCCTGTTCGAACCCGACGTGCTGCGGCCCGACCTCGCCCGT
>NZ_JXTE01000265.1 GCF_000972385.1 Streptomyces sp. WM6386 | reverse complement strand
CGCCGGCGCTGTGGGTACCGTGCACCAGCACGTAGGTGGTGACCCCGCGACGCGGGTTCGCCGCGGCCGGCGCGGCTCCGAGCCCGGTGGCCAGTGCCATGCCCCCCACCGCGAGTCCCAGCCCACGCAATGCCGTCCGCCTGGTGGCACCTGTTCGTTCCTCGTTCGTGTCATCCATCATGAGCACGAGGCTATGAACGGCCCGCTCGGCCCGCCAGCGGCCCAGCACCACCACAGGGGTAGACCCGGCACCACCTTCCCATGCTGCCGTTCCTCGGGGTCTGGAAGCACAGAAGGTCATCCTCGTTTCGGCAGCGTGCTGGGCAACGGCGAGCCTCTTCGTGATCGCCGCGGCCCAGCAACGCGCCCGCATTCGGATACGCTCCCGAGACCCCCGTATACAGGCGCTCGCATCCGTCCCGCCCCGCGCCCGATGTGCAGCACATCCGGTGAACCGCGCTCCGGTGAGAGGTCAGGCGCCTTCGATCACCGTCTTGACGGGGGTGCCGATCTCAACGGTACGGCTCACCGTGCAGAGCCGGTCGTGGGAGGCCTTGACCGCCCGGGGAAGAACGATCCGGGCCCGCTCCGCGCCTTCGCCATCCGGAAACTCGACGGAGAACGTGACCACCAGGTCGGTCATCCGGTTACCGAGTTCGTCGCCGACCTTGTTCCCCGTCACCTCGACAGAGAACCTGGCCGGCTCGGCGTGGCGGCTGGTCGCTACGTCGACGTCCACTGCCGTGCAGCCTCCGATCGCGGCGAGCAGCAGTTCCACCGGCGTGAAGACGGCATCCCCCTCAGCATCGGAACCGGTACCGAAGCTGATCGTGCTGCCGCGCGCGTTCGTCGCGGTGAAGTGGCCGATGCTGGTT
>NZ_JXTE01000264.1 GCF_000972385.1 Streptomyces sp. WM6386 | reverse complement strand
GCTCAAGTGGCCAGGGTTGAACGCGAATTGCATCGTGGACCGCTGGCGCATGGCGGGGCGGTCAGCGGTGGACACTGGCCCGCGAGAAGACGGTGATCGATCGAGTGTTCCACGTCTCGTACACGCTCCAAGGCACGCGGCGGCTGCTGAGGCGGCACAGCCGGTCGTGGCAGCAGCCCGCCCGCCGGGCCATCGAACGCGACGACACGGCGATCGAGTGGTGGACGAAGAACGTGTGGCCGTGGGTAGAAGCACCGCGGCGGCGCTCGGTGCCTGGAGCGTCGTCCAGGACGAGGCGACCGGGCGATCGGCGGGTTGCCGACGTGGCTGTCGGTCACCTCGTCCAACGAGTGGCACGAAGGGAGCTCCATCGAGCCGGCCGACGCCACCCCTCCCTCCGGCCACGGCTCCCAGACCTACAGCGGCGCCTACGGGGCACATGGGAGAGGCGGCACAGGCGGCCTACCTGAATCGCGCCACGTACCGACTCGCCTATTGGACGGGCCCAGGCTATTGGCAGTGGTCTGGTCGGGGGCTGGTTGAAGGCCTGCGCGATCTGCTGGTAGGCGGCGCCTTGGTCGTGAGGCCGGACCGTGATCGGATATTCGGTGTTCTGCCGGCCCCATGAGGACACAGGATGGTGCGCATGACTTTGGCCATCCCCATATTGCACACGGCTTGCCTGCGACTGCGGCCCTTCGCCGAGGCCGACGCGGACCCACTGTTCGCGCTGCACAGCAGCGCCTACGTGATGCGCTACTGGGACTCTCCGCCGTGGACCGACCGGGCCCGCGCCGAGCGGTTCATCGCGATGTGCCGGACGATGGCGGACGAAGGCACCGGGGCGCGGGTGGCCATCGAGCGCGCTTCTGATGGGGCCTTCG
>NZ_JXTE01000263.1 GCF_000972385.1 Streptomyces sp. WM6386 | reverse complement strand
CCACCGCCACACGGAAGACATCCGCCCGGCGCAGTACGGCCATGGCGGCCGGCCTGCCCCTCCAGCCCGAGCCGTACGCTCACCTTCCACTTCCGCATCGATTCCACCAGGCGTTCGATTTGATCAGTGCGTCTAGGGTTCGAGGCATGAGCTCGCAGACATATCTCTCCGAAGTCTTCTCCCTGGACGGCCGGGTCGCCGTGGTGACCGGGGGCAGTTCCGGCATCGGCCGGGCGATCGCCGGGGCGCTCGCTCGCGCCGGGGCGAGTGTGGTGGTCGTGGCGCGCAAGGAGGCGGAACTGGTCGCCACGGTCGACGAGTTGACCGCGGAGGGCTGCCGGGCGGCGTGGGTGAGCGGCGACCTGGGCACCCGTGCCGGGGTGCGTGCGGCGGCGGAGCAGGCGGCGGAGGTGTTCGGGGAGCCCGACATCCTCGTCAACAGCGCCGGGATCAATCTGCGGCCGCCGATGGATGAGCTGGGCGAGGACGTGTGGGACACCACGATGGCGGTGAACCTGGAGGCACCGTTCCTGCTGGGCCGGCGGTTCGGGCCCGGCATGGCCGAGCGGGGTTTCGGACGGATCATCCACATCACCTCGCAGCAGGCGCACCGGGCGTTCGTGCAGAGCGGCGCCTACGGGGTCTCCAAGGGTGCGCTGGAGTCGCTTGCCCGTTCACAGGCCGAGGCGTGGTCGCCGTACGGCGTCCCCTGCAACACCCTCGTGCCGGGTTTCCTGATGACGCCGCTCAACGCACGGCTGGCGTCCGACCCCGAGAAGGTGGCGGAGCTGGCCGCGCGCACGATGGTCGGGCGCAACGGTCTGGCCGAGGACTTCGCGGGTGCGGCGGTGTTCCTGGCGAGCGGCGCCTCGGCGTACGTCACGGGGCAGGCGCTC
>NZ_JXTE01000262.1 GCF_000972385.1 Streptomyces sp. WM6386 | reverse complement strand
GCGCATTCCCGAGGCGTCGAGGAGGGTCTCCTGGGCGGGACGCCATCCGATGGCGGGGCTTACTCGTCCGGCTCTGCGTATGGTTCAGCGAGCCGTTGGGCAAGGTCATCCAGCCAGTCCTGTGCCCAGTTGCGCAGCTCAGTGATGGCAGCAGTGTCCAGTCCGTAAGCCTCGAACTCCATGTCACTGATCCATTCCAGGCTTTCCAGCCGGTCATGGAGCTCTTGCAGGTCGAACTCCTCCGGGCGTCGTGCAGCCAGGCTTTCCAACTCTGCTGTGCTGTAGCGGTGACGGGCGGCATGGACGTCGATCGCGTCACGAGCCAGACCGCGGTCTCCCAGCGCGCGCACTTTGGTGCCCATCAGATCGTCCAGGTCGAGAACCGGGCCGATGTCCAGCAGGGCTGGTGGGCGCCAGAGCACCTCTTTGAGAAGGTCTACTTCACACGCCGATCCGGTTGCCGGATCGGTGGCGAGGAATCGGGCCTTGAGCGGAGCGATATCGATGACGCTCACGTGCCAGCCTCTCTCGCTCAGGCTGCGCGTCACATGCTCGATGATCTGACTCATCGCTGCCGGATGTTCCGTGGCAAAGTCGAGGTCCTGGCTCGGCCGGTGAACGATGCCGTGAGCCTGGACGGCGTAGCCTCCCATCAGCGCAAGCCCGAAAGGCTGCCCAGCGGTCAGTGCGTCTGCCAGCAGACGACGGTGATGGTCAGGCAGGTTTGGCAGTGTCACGCGGCGGCCGCCGGCCGCAAGGGCGCGAAGCGGGCCTCCCACACCGTGCGTACACCGCGGCCCAGCATTTTGCGCAGCACTGGCCAGTGCGCGATCAGCTGCGCGGCGTCGAGGTAACGGACGTAATCCTCGTATGTGCCGTTCAGAAGGACGATCCGGTAC
>NZ_JXTE01000261.1 GCF_000972385.1 Streptomyces sp. WM6386 | reverse complement strand
CCCCCCCGGGGGGGCCTGCCCCGGGGAGAGATCCGCGAGCCGTTCTGCCGTCAGCAACAGGCCCTGCTGCCCGGCAACGTGCGGCGCTGGCTGCCCCGGGGCCTGCGCAGGAAGACCCCGCGCTGGGTCGGCATGCGGGTCCGCGAACTGGACCGCTTCTGGGAGGCGATGGCCAGACGGACACGGGACTGATGTTCTTTGTGGTGTCAAGGTACATGCCTGTGAGGCTGCCGAGCTGACGGCCTTTTTCCCAGGTCAAGCACAGCTCTCGCGTGGGTGCGATCAGCTGTGGGCGGGTTTGGTCAGACGCTTGTTGACTCTGTGCTGACTTCGTGAGGGGGCCGTCAGTTCCTGAGTGGTGACTTCTCGTACAGGTGCGCACGGCGTACTGGCCCAGAAGAAGCCCAAGTCGCGAGCGCCGGGGCGTCCCGTCGCGTCTCGGAGCAGTGCCGGGCCGCAGAGGACTGTCCTGACCGGGCTGGACCAAAGCTGGATCCGGTGCTGGCGGAGGCCGGCGTTTCTTCGGCCCGGCCCTACAACGGTGGCGCTTTCCTCGCAGGACCGCGACGACACCGCGTTGAAGTCTCCGGCTCGGGCAAGCCCTCCGACCTCCGTACGGCGCACGGATATGCCCAGCGCCGCTACCGTCTACCGAACTGCGCGCCCACGACCAGCGTCAACTACCACCTCAAGGCCTGATCCACGGACTTCCACAGTCGGAGCTACCCGCATCGGGCTTCGGACGGGGGATGGCGTCGGGTGCTGCGCGGGTGTGTCAATTTAACGGCTGATCTTGGTTGTTGAGTGGTCAGTTGTCGCTCGGGGTCAGGCGACCCTCGAAGGCGATCTGGAACGCGTTCAGGGGTGCTTTCCAGCGCATGGTCCACCGCTTGCGGCCCTTGGG
>NZ_JXTE01000260.1 GCF_000972385.1 Streptomyces sp. WM6386 | reverse complement strand
GGTCGAAGGTGCCCGCCGACCGGCGTACCCGGGTGTGCTCCGGGGGGTTGAGGGCGGGCAGGGTGCGGCTGTTCTCCCGGGAGGAGGGGGCGCTCCAGCGGGTGCGGGCGCCCTGCTTCTCTCGCCATGCGGTGTCCGGTTCGAGCCATGTACCGCTGCGCAGCACCTGCTCACAGGTCGCGTAGCTGCTGACGAGTAAACCGCCCCAGGGCGCGGGGCTGACTTCGCCGCGCGCCCTGAGCTCCGCGTAGATGGGGAACGGGTCGGCCTGTCCTTCGGCCGTCCGAAGACGGGAGAACAGGGAAATGGTCGCCCGACGGTCCGAGGACGGAGTCGCGAAACTTCCAATGATGACGGCTCCTTTCTGCCAGCCGCCATCCGTACCCGTACAATGCTTGAAGCATCCAATAACACAGTGTTCTCGTAGGGTTACTTACGTCACTCGCCATTCACCCAGGCCCGGAAGCGGCTGAACAGACCGCCCTTGGGGCGCGGTGCGGCGTGGGCCGCCCGGCCTGCCGAGGACGGCTGCGGGACGGCGGCCGCCGAGTGCGCCGCCTGAACGGAGGACGGTGTCGCGGGCCGGGTACGGGCCGCGGGTGCCACGGTACGGGGGGTGTACCGGATGGGGACGGTGACCAGCGAGCGGCTCCACGGCGTTGCCACCCAGGCGAGTTCCTTGAAGGGAACGCGCATCTCGACATCGGGCAGCCGGTTGAGCAGGGACTCCACGGCGGTGGCCGCGATCATGAATGCCGGGTCCTTGGCCGGGCACGCGTGCGGGCCGGCACCGAAGGCGAGATGGGCCTTGGAGCTGAGCTGTTCACGGTGCTCGGTCAGCTTGGGGTCGGTGTTGGCCGCCGCGAAGGAGATGAGGACCGGATCGCCCGTCCGCAGGGTCCGGCCT
>NZ_JXTE01000026.1 GCF_000972385.1 Streptomyces sp. WM6386 | reverse complement strand
GGGCGCTGGGAAGGCCACCGGTTGGAGAGCGGTCTCCAGGTCAGCCAGGCCCGGGCGGACATCGGGGTCCTTCTCCAGGAGGGCGGCCAGGATGTCGCGCAACGGGCCTGCCGCGGCGGGGAGTTCGGGCTCCTCGTAGAGGACCGCGTGGAGCGTGGCGAGGGTGGTGTCGCGGGAGAACGGGGAGTGGCCGCCCAGGGCCGCGCAGAGGGTCGCGCCGAGGGACCAGACGTCGGACGGCGGGCCCTGGGGGCGGCCGGAGATGCGCTCGGGGGCCATGTAGTCGGGTGAGCCGACCAGCATGCCGACCATCGTCAGCGCCTTCGCGTCCTGGATCGCCGCGATGCCGAAGTCCGTGAGGACCACGCGGTGTCCGTTCCGCTCCACCAGGACGTTGCCCGGCTTGATGTCCCGGTGCAGGACGCCACGGGCGTGCACCTGGCGCAGTGCCGTCACCAGGCCGACGCCGATTCGGGCCGCCTCCAGGGGGCCGAGCGGGCCGTCCTCCACCATCATCCGTTCCAGGGAGCGGCCGGCGACCAACTCCATGACGATCCACAGACGTTCGCCCTCGTCGACGACGTCATAGATCCGTACGACATTGGGGTGGTCGATCCGCGCCGTGGCCCGGGCCTCGCGCAGCGTGCGTTCCCGGCGGGTGCGCGCGTCCTCCGCGTCGAGGCCGTCTATGCGCATCTCCTTGACCGCGACCTCCCGGTCGAGCATCTCGTCGGCGGCTCGCCACACCCGCCCCATTCCCCCCTGTCCAATGCTCTCGACCAGGCGATAACGTCCCGTCACCAATATCCCGGGAGCCCCACCGCTCCTCGTGTTTCCCGTATTCCCCGGCAATCCGTCACACCCCCTCAACCACGCACCGGTCAACGCCTACTTCAACACAATGGTCACACTTCACGCCGTACCAGCATAGTGCGGAGAAATCTTGTGGTAGCTCTTCAAGTACTGCGAATTCAGGCGCAGCCAAGGGGGACGAACATGAGTTCTCGTCGTAGGACGACCATCGCGGGATCGCTGGTCACGGCATCTTTTTCGGCCGTGCTGATCCTTTCCACCGCCGCCGGCGCGGACGAGGGACCCGGAAGCAGCAAGGGGGGAAAGGCCGTCGACGAGGCACCGGCGGGCGTGAAGCTGACCACGCTGCTGCCCGAACAGATCTCGGTCGACAACAGTTCCGAAAAGACCGATCTCACCGCCACGGTGAAGAACGAGGGGACCAAGGACAGCGGAAAGATCCAGCTTTTGGTCGTCGGCTTCGACGGCCTCACGGTCAATAACGTTCAAGGGTGCTCCTCGATTGCCGAAAGCGATCTACCGGAGGGCTCGAACAGCGGTTTCGCCTGCCCGATCGACAATCTCGCGGCCGGTAAGTCGAAGTCGTACGCCGTGGACGCGACATTCGATCTCGGAAAGACCGGCAAGATCTGTCTGCCGGTGCAGACCGGCGACGGAAAGAAGACGTTCTGGCAGCAGGGCCCGGTTCCGTTCGGTACGACGAACCCGTCGCCGAACGCCCCGGCCACCCCGCTGCTGCTCGGCACCGACAACCAGCCCGTGGGGCCGGGCGGCGACAAGGAGCTGCCCAAGACCGGTCCCGACCGTGATCTGCTCCCGCTGGGGGCGGGGGGCGCGGCGCTGCTGACGGCCGGTGCGGCCGGGATGTGGTGGTCGACGCGGCGCCGGGAGAGCTGACCGACGACGGAGGCATAACCTGACGGAAGCTGTCAGGTTATGCCTCCAGCCTGAGGTGCATGAACAGCCACGCAGCAGAGGAACTCAGCGGGTTCCAGACCGGGTTCACCGTGCGTCCCGCACATGTCTTCGCCGCCGCCTCGGCCGACGACGTCATCGCCGCCGTGCGCCACGCCGCCGCCGAGCGGCTGCCGGTGACCGTCCAGGCCACGGGGCACGGGCTGCCGGGCCCGGTGGAGGGCGGCGTGCTCGTCTCGACGCGGCGCATGGACCGGGTGAGCGTCGACCCTGTCGAACGCACCGCCCGCGTCCAGGCCGGGGTCCGCTGGGGCCAGGTCGTCGAAGCCGCCGCACCTCACGGGCTCGCCCCGCTCAACGGCTCCGCGCCGGGCGTCGGCGCCGTGTCGTACACGCTGGGCGGCGGACTCGGCATCCTGGCACGGGAGTTCGGGTACGCGGCCGACCACGTCCGCTCCCTCGACGTCGTCACGGCGGACGGGCGGCTGCGGCAGGTGACCCGGGAGTCCGCGCCCGACCTGTACTGGGCGCTGCTCGGCGCCGGGCACGGCTTCGGTGTCGTCACCGAGCTGGAGATCGGCCTCGTCCCCGTGCGGACGCTGTACGGCGGCTCGCTCGCCTTCGACGGGCGTCAGGTCGATCCGGCGGCCGTGCTGCGAGCGTACGAGGCGTGGACGCGGACCGTACCGGACGGGCTGACCTCGTCCTTCGCGGCCGTACCGTATCCGGACCTGCCGGCGCTGCCGCCGCACCTGCGCGGGCGGTACGTCCTGTCCGTACGGGTCGCCCACACGGGCGCCGACGGTGAGCGACTCGTCGCCCCGCTGCGGGAGGTCGGGCCGGTGCTCGCCGACTCACTGCGGGAGATGCCGTACGCCGAGAGCCACACCATCCACAGCGACCCGGACTTCCCGCACGCGTACTACGGGGACAGTGCGGTGCTGGGCGAGTTCGACCTCGCGACGGCCGGTGAGGTGCTCCGGCGTACCGGGCCGGGCGCCGGCGCCATGACCGTCGTACAGATCAATCATCTCGGTGGGGCGCTCGCCGCGGCCGCGCCGAACTCCGTGCCGTGGCGCGAAGGGCGGTTCCTGGTAAGGCTGTTGACCGTGGGGGAACGGGCGAAGGCCCAGGAGGTCCTCGATCCGGCCTTCGCGCTGCTCGCGCCCGTGACCCTCGGGCGGGCGGTCAACTTCGCGTTCGGGGCCGGGGATCGGAGCGAGGGGTTGTACGACGAGGTGACACGCAAGAGGCTCGCCGGGCTGAAGTCGCAGTACGACCCGGCGAGCCTCTTCCCTGACCACGTCAGCGGTTTCAGCGGTTGACGAACTTCCAGGTCGTGGGCAGCAGGCCCATCGCCAGGGCGGCCTTGAGGGCGTCACCGATCAGGAACGGAGTGAGGCCGGCCGCGATGGCGGCGGAGGCGGACATGCCGGTGGCGAGGGCCAGGTACGGGACGCCGACGGCGTAGATGATCGCCTCGCCGAGCAGCATCGCGCCCGCCGTGCGCCACACGGAGCGGTCGGCGCCGCGGCGGGCCAGGGCGCCGACGACGGTGGAGGCGAGGATCATGCCGAGGATGTAGCCGAAGGAGGGGGCCGAGCCGCCGGAGGTGGCGCCCGCGAACCACGGCACGCCCGCGATGCCCGCGAGCGCGTACAGCGCGAGGGAGAGGAAGCCGCGGCCCGCGCCCAGCGTCGTGCCGACGAGCAGCGCGGCGAAGGTCTGGCCGGTCACCGGAACCGGGGAGCCCGGCACGGGCACCGAGAGCTGGGCGGCGAGGCCGGTGAGCGCGGCGCCGCCGAGCACGAGCGCGACGTCCCGGACACGGGAGGCCGGCAGCAGGTCGGCGAGGACCTGGCCAGGACGGACGGGGGCGACGGCGGTGCTCATGGGGACTCCGCGAGGGTATGAACGGCGGGGGACATCGCGACGCTATCCCGGCACTCGCACGCTGATCACCGTCAGCGCTCGACAAAGGCTGGAGCCGCGACTTGGTGGGCTCCAGACAAAGGGTGGTGGTTACACCGGGTAGGACGTGACACCGGTCACTGAGGCCGGGACGTTTCACTCACGTGTCGAGTGTGAACGGCATCTGTAGGGTCCCACCAAACAGGGCATCGCACTCTGGCCTGATCCGGCCGACACCCCTACCCTTCGAGCCATGGTTGCCCAAGCCCTCACCCTCACGTCGCGTCGCCACGTCGACCTGCGACGAGTGAGCGCGGCCGCCTGTCGCCGCCCCGGGTGAGGCGGCTCCGGCGCGCCTCCCCTTCCGTGACGGCGCAGTGTCGGAACCGCTCCCGAGGATGATCGCCATGCCCACCACCCTTGCCAACCCCATCTCGCGCGCCTCCGATGCCAACCGGCGGCGCACCAGCGCCAGTGTCGTGCTGCGCTCCGTGCTGGAGCACGGGCCGGTGGCGCGCTCCACCATCGCCCGGCTCACCGGGCTCTCCCCCGCCTCGGTGACCGACTACTGCGCCCGGTTCGCCGGGCTCGGACTGATCCGGGACGCCGCCGTGCCCCGGCGGTCGAACGGTGTGGGGCGGCCTCATGTGCCGGTCGACCTGGACTCCTCGCGTTTCGTCATGTGCGGCGTCCATGTGGCGGTGCCCCACACCACCGTCGCGCTGCTCGATCTGCGGGGACGCGTGGTGGCCTCGCGGGAGCTCAGGCACGAGGGCGTCACCGAGCCGGGGCGGGTGCTGGCGCGGGCCGCCGACGGGCTGGGCGCGCTGCTCGCCGGGGTGCCCGGATGCCGGCCGCTCGGCGTCGGTTTCGCGGCCGGCGGCTGGGTGGACCAGGAGGCCGGCACCGTCGTCGAGCACCAGCTGCTGGGCTGGCGGGATGTGCCGGTGCGGGAGCTGATCGGGGCGCGCACGGGGCTGCCGGTCCATGTGGACGGGCACGCGCGGGCGTTGCTCAACGCGGAGCGGCTGTTCGGGCGGGCGCGCGGCAGCCGGAGCGTGCTGCACCTGTTCGTCGGCAACGTCGTCGACGCCGCGTTCGCCACCAACGACGAGGTGCATCACGGGCCGCGTTCGCAGGCCGGCGCGATCGCCCATCTGCCGCTCGGCGGCACGCGGAGGTGCGGGTGCGGGCGGGTCGGCTGCCTTCAGGTCGAGCTCAGCGAGCGGACACTGTGCGAGCGGGCGCGGGCGGCGGGCGTCATGGCCGGGGTGAACCCGATGCGTCTCGTGAAGGAGGCGGCGGGCGGAGATCCGGTGGCCGCACGGCTGCTGGTGGAGCGCTCGCGGATGACGGGGCGGGCGGCCGGGCTGCTGCTCGACATCCTCAACCCGGAGACCGTCGTCGTCACCGAGGTCGGCGCGATCCATCGGGCGGACTGCCTCTCCGCGCTGCGCGAGGAGGTGGGACCCGAGCGGGCGGCGGCCGTGATCCCGACGAGTTTCCCGGATTCCGTGCTGGCGGTGGCCGGCGGTTCGGTGGCCCTCGACATGCTCTACCGGGATCCACTGGCCGTGTCACCTGAGCGGAATTAATTCAGAAACTCCGAATATTGACACGGGTTCCGCACAACCGGGAGCATCTTGTTCATGAGCCCTCACCTGCACTGTCGCGCCTTCTGTTGCTGACACGTTGCCCCGTGTGACGCGCTCATTTCTGCCGCGTGAATTTATTTCTCCACGCTTTTCTCATGCACCAGTTCAGGGAGTCCTCCCATGCCTTTTTCCCGTACGTCCGGCATAGACCGGCGACTGTTCCTGACCTCACTCGTGGGCGCCGCGGCCGGTGTCGCGGGGCTCAGCGGCTGCGCCGAGTCCAGCGCCGCCACCGGTGACAAGGGTGCCTCGACCGCCCCGCTCGCCGCCAAGGTCCCGGCCGGCACCGGCCTGAAGGTGTCCTCCTTCTCGAACACCCAGCAACTCCAGTTCAAGCTCGCCAAGTTGGGCGAGCTACCTTTCAAGGTGTCGAGCTGGGTGAATGTCGCCGCCGGCCCCGATGTCATCAACGCCTTTCGCGCCGAGTCCCTGGACCTCGCCAACAATGCGGGAATTCCGCCGATCCAGGCGCACTACCAGGGCTTCGACGCGAAGATCGTCGCGATCAACATCACCCGGAAGCCGAATTACGTCTTCGCCACCAAGCCCGGCAGCGACATCCGTTCCGTCGAGGACTTCCGGGGGAAGAAGCTCGCCTTCTCGCAGGGCCAGGCCCAAGGTGTCGTGCTGCTGCGGGCGTTGAAGAAGGCCGGCCTGAAGTACGACGAGGTGAAGCTGGTCCCGCTGACCAGCAACCAGTTCCTCACCGCCCTCCAGTCGGGCCAGGTGGACATCGCCCCGCTCGGCAACACCCAGTCGCCCGCCTATATCTCGCAGTACGGGTCCAAGGGCGCCCGGCTCGTCACGACGGACGTCGTCGACCTGCTCAACCTGCTGTGGGCACCGGCCGCCGTGCTGAACGACGAGGCGAAGGCGGCCGCGGTCGCCGCCTACATCCCCTTCTGGGCCAAGGGCCAGGTCTGGGCGTACGAGAACCCCGACATCTGGAACGAGGAGTTCTACGTCAAGACGCAGAACCTGACCCTCGCACAGGCGCAGGGCATCACCGCTCTCGCCAACAAGCCGCTGTTCTCGCCGAGTTGGGACGAGGCGATCCGCTGGGAGCAGGAGACCGCGGATCTGCTGGCGGAAGGCGGGTTCGTGAAGAAGTTCGACGTGTCCTCGCTCTTCGACCACCGCTTCGAGGGCATCGCCGCGAAGTCCGTATCAGAGGAGTACCGGAAATGAGTGCTGTGACCACGACGGCGACGGCGACGACGGCACCGGTCGTCGCGGAACCCTCGAAAGCGGTACGGCGGAAGCGGCGGGGTCTCTCCCCAGGCCGCCGCCTGCCGGCCAGCCGGCTGATCGGCCCCGCCCTCCTGCTCGCACTGTGGGCCGCCGCCTCCGCCGCGGGGCGGCTGGACCCGGCCGCGATCCCGGCGCCCTGGACGGTGCTGGAGACCGGTGCCCACCTGTGGACGGACGGCACCCTGCGGGGCGACATCCTCACCTCGCTCCAGCGCGCGGCCTCCGGGTTCGCGATCGGTCTCGTCGCCGGGGTCGCCCTCGCGCTGGCGGCCGGGCTGAGCCGGGTCGGGGAGGCGCTCATCGACGGGTCGGTGAACCTCAACCGGGCGATCCCGACCCTCGGTCTGATCCCGCTGTTCATCCTCTGGCTGGGCATCGGCGAGACCTTCAAGATCGCCATCATCGCGATCGTCGTCTACATCCCGATCTATCTGAACACCCACGCCGCGCTGTCCGGTATCGACAGCCGGTTCGTCGAACTCGCCGAGGTGCAGGGGCTCAACCGGTACCAGTTCATACGGCAGATCGTCATCCCCGGCGCACTGCCCGGATTCTTCGTGGGACTCCGGCTCGGTGTCACCGGCTCCTGGCTCGGCCTGGTCGTCCTCGAGCAGATCAACGCCACCAGCGGACTCGGCTACATGATGTTCCAGGCCCAGAACTACGGCCAGTCGGACGTCATCCTCGTCGGACTCGTCGTCTACGGCATCTTCGGACTCGCCTCCGACAGCACGGTCCGCTTCATCGAACGGAGGGTGCTGTCATGGCGACGCACACTGAGCAACTGACCCGGCCGGCCGTCCGACTCCGGGGGCTGACCCGGTCGTTCGACGGGCGGGTCGTCCTCGACGGGATCGACCTCGACATTCCCGCCGGGCAGTTCGTCGCCTTGCTCGGGCACAGCGGGTCCGGCAAGAGCACGCTGCTGCGGGCGATCGCGGGGCTCGACCACGAGGTCGTCGGCAGCGGTCAGCTCGCCGCGCCCGAGCGGGTGTCGGTCGTCTTCCAGGACTCGCGGCTGCTGCCGTGGCGCCGGGTCCTGGACAACGTACTGCTGGGGACGGACGGCGAGGACAAGGGGCGGGCGGCTCTCGAGGAAGTCGGGCTGAAGGGGCGGGAGCGGGCCTGGCCCAACGAGTTGTCCGGGGGTGAGGCTCAGCGGGCGGCGCTTGCGCGGTCGTTGGTGCGGGAGCCGGAGTTGTTGCTGGCCGATGAGCCGTTCGGGGCGTTGGACGCGCTGACGCGGATCAGGATGCATGCGCTGCTGCGGGAGTTGTGGGAGCGGCATCGGCCGTCGGTGTTGCTGGTCACGCATGACGTGGATGAGGCGATCGTGCTGGCGGATCGGGTGCTGGTGCTGGAGGAGGGGCGGGTCCGGGTCGATCTGGCGATCGAGCGGCCTCATCCGCGGTCGTATCGGGATCCGTTGCTCGGGGAGTACCGGGAGCGGTTGCTCGCGGCGCTGGGGGTGACCGAGGACGTGGGGTGAGCGGCGGGTTTTTCTCGCCCCCGCCGCCCCTACCCGTCCCATCCCCAGGGGCGCTGCCCCTTCGACCCCGCTGGGGCTCCGCCCCAGACCCCGATCGGCCCGAAGGGCCTCGTCCTCAAACGCCGGACAGGCTGAAATGCAAAGGACCCCCTATGACCCGCCAACTCCATCTCAACGCCTTCCTCATGAGCACCGGGCACCACGAAGCCTCGTGGAGGCTGCCCGAGAGTGATCCGTATGCCCATGTCGAGCTGGACCACTACGTCAGGCTCGCGAAGAGTGCCGAGCGTGGGACCTTCGACTCGCTCTTTCTGGCCGACGGGCCCCAACTGTGGGGGAACATCGCCCAACGCCCCGCCGGTGCTCTGGAGCCGCTCACCCTGCTCACCGCGCTGGCTACGGCCACCGAGCACATCGGGCTGATCGCGACGGCGTCGACGTCGTACAACTCGCCCTACAACCTGGCCCGTAAGTTCGCCTCGCTGGACATCATCAGCGGTGGCCGGGCGGGCTGGAACATCGTCACCACCGCCGGGGCGGAAGCCGCCCGGAACTTCGGGCTCGATGCCGAGCCCGCACACGCCGAGCGGTACGCCCGTGCCGCGGAGTTCCTGGATGTCGCCCTCAAGCTCTGGGACAGCTGGGAGGACGACGCGATCGTCGGCGACAAGTCGGCCGGTGTGTGGGGTGATGACGGCAAGATCCATCCGCCCCGGCACCAGGGGACGTACTTCAGTGTCGAGGGCGCCCTCAACGTGCCGCGCTCGCCCCAGGGTTACCCGCTGCTCGTGCAGGCGGGGTCGAGCGAGGACGGGAAGCGGTTCGCGGCGCGGTACGCGGAGGCGGTGTTCACCGCGCAGCAGACCCTCAAGGACGCTCAGGACTTCTACTCCGACCTCAAGGCCCGTACCGCGGCGGCCGGTCGGGATCCCGAGCACATCAAGGTACTGCCCGGGATCGTGCCCGTCATCGGGTCCACGGAGGCCGAGGCGCGGGCGGCCGAGCAGGTGCTTGAGGACCACATCGTGTACACGCACGGAGTGGACCGGCTGGAGCGACTGCTGCAACTGGAGCCCGGCCGACTGGAGTTGGACTCGCGGCTGCCTGCCGATCTGCCCTCCGAGGATGCCGTCGAAGGGGCCAAGAGCCGGTACACCCTCATCGTCGAGCTCGCCCGGCGGGAGTCCCTCACCGTGCGGCAGCTCGTCGGGCGGCTCGGCGGCGGGCGCGGACATCTCACCTTCGCGGGGACGCCCGAGCAGGTCGCGGACGCGATCGAGCAGTGGTTCACGCTCGGTGGCGCCGACGGCTTCAACATCATGCCGGCCGTACTGCCGTCCGGCCTCGACCTCTTCGTCGACCACGTCGTCCCGATCCTGCGCGCCCGCGGCCTGCTCCGCGAGGAGTACGGACCGCGCCGGACCCTGCGGGAGCGCTACGGCCTTCCCCGCCCCGCCAACCAGTACACCGCCACCCTGGTCTGAGAGGACATCCCATGAGCATCGAGATCACCAAGGTCACCGCCCACATCGGCGCCCGCATCTCCGGCGTAGACATCGCCAAGCCGCTCGACGAGGAGACGGTCACCGCCCTGCGCGAGGCGCTGAACGCCCACAAGGCGCTCGTCTTCGACGAGGTGAACCTGGACGACGAGGGCCAGCAGGCCTTCGCCGGTCACTTCGGCGACCTCACCACCGCCCACCCGACCGTGCCCGCCGTCGACGGCGCGGCGAACGTGCTGCCCGTCGACAGCGAGCAGGGCAGCGCCAACCACTGGCACACGGATGTCACCTTCGTCCTCAACCCGCCGCAGGCCAGCACACTGCGCAGCATCACGCTCCCGCCGTACGGCGGCGAGACCCTGATCGCCAGTTCGGCGGCCGCCTACCGCAGCCTGCCGGAGCCGCTGCGGCAGCTGGCCGACACCCTGTGGGCCGAGCACACCAACGACTACGACTACGCGGTCCCGGCAGAGGACATCGACGAGGTGAAGGCCGCCCAGCGCGCCCGGTTCACCTCGATCAAGTACCGCACCGCCCACCCCGTGGTCCGCGTCCACCCGCTGACCGGCGAACGCGGGCTGTTCATCGGCGGGTTCGCCCAGCGGATCGTGGGCCTGTCGGTGGGCGAGTCCCGCACGCTGCTCGACCTGCTCCAGTCGTATGTGACCAAGCCGGAGCACATCCTGCGCCACCGCTGGTCCGAGAACCAGCTCGTGCTCTTCGACAACCGCATCACCCAGCACTACGCCGTCGACAACTACGACCGGCAGGCACGCCGTCTGCACCGGGTGACCGTCGCCGGTGACATCCCGGTCGGAGTCGAGGGCAAGGAGAGCTACTCGGTGGAGGGGGACGCGTCGCACTACACCAGCGTGGCGGTGTGATCACGGTCCGTACCTGACGCGTCCGGATACTGGGCGGCCTCTCCTTGTGACCGGAGCGGCCGCCCAGACTGTGGGCGTTTTTGCCCGTCTCACGCACTGGACGAATCGCGCCCATGCCCAGCACCACCTCCGTCGAGGCTTCACAAGAGCCGGACGTCTCCCTCTCCCACGGCCTCAAGCAGCGCCATCTGTCGATGATCGCCCTCGGTGGTGTCATCGGCGCGGGTCTGTTCGTGGGCTCCGGCGCGGGTATCGCCGCCGCCGGGCCCTCGATCGTCGTCGCCTATGTCCTCTCCGGTCTCCTCGTGATGCTGGTGATGCGGATGCTCGGCGAGATGTCGGCCGCGTATCCCTCCTCGGGTTCCTTCTCCGCGCACGCCGAGCGCGCGATCGGACCCTGGGCCGGCTTCACCGCCGGATGGTCCTTCTGGATCCTGCTCTGCACGGCCGTGGGCCTGGAGGGCATCGGCGCGGCGAAGATCGTGACGGGCTGGCTGCCGGGGACGCCGGAGTGGGCCTGGGTGGCGCTGTTCATGGTCGTGTTCTGCGCGACGAACCTCGCCTCCGTGAAGAACTTCGGTGAGTTCGAGTTCTGGTTCGCGGCGCTGAAGGTGGGCGCGATCAGCCTGTTCCTTGTGCTGGGCGTCCTGGCGATCACGGGCGTGCTTCCGGGTACGGACTCGCCGGATGCGTCGAACCTCTCCGACTTCCTGCCGAACGGCAGCGAGGGGCTGGTCATCGGCATCCTCGCCTCGGTCTTCGCGTACGGCGGTCTGGAGACGGTCACCATCGCGGCGGCGGAGTCCGAGAACCCGGTCAAGGGTGTGGCGAGCGCGGTCCGTACCGCCATGTGGCGCATCGCGCTCTTCTACATCGGCTCGATGGCGGTCATCGTCGCGCTGGTCCCGTGGGACTCGGCCGCGGTCGTCGAGAAGGGTCCCTACGTCGCCGCCCTCGACTCGCTCGGCATCCCCGGGGCCGGCCGGCTGATGAACGTGGTCGTCCTCGTGGCGCTGCTCTCCGCGATGAACGCCAACATCTACGGCTCCTCGCGCATCGCCTACTCCCTGGTCGCGCGCGGCCAGGGCCCGAAGGCGCTGGGCAGGGTGTCGTCCGGGGTCCCCCGTATCGCGGTGCTGGTCTCCTGCGTCTTCGGTTTCGTCTGTGTGCTGCTCAGCTACTGGCGCCCGGACGACGTCTTCTCCTGGCTCCTCAACATGATCGGTGCGGTGATCCTGGTCGTGTGGGGCTTCATCGCGGTCTCCCAGCTGCGTCTGCGGGGGCGGCTGGAGCGCGAGGCGCCGGAGCGGCTGACCGTGCGGATGTGGGCGTTCCCGGTGCTGACGTGGGTCGCCATGGCGGGGATGGTGGCGATCTTCGTGCTGATGGCCCGGGAGGCGGACACGCGGGTGCAGCTGTACTTCACGGGTGGGATGACGCTGTTCCTGGCGGCGGTCGGCTACACCTGGCAGCGCAGGCGCGCCACGGCGAGCTGACGCCCCGACCGGCCACATGCCCCCGTGTCGATCACACGGGGGCTTTTTGCTGCTAGCTTGTTATTGCAAGCTAGTTGCAACAAGTTTTTGAGGGGACCCCTTCATGCCCGTCTACACGCTTCCTGAACTGCCCTACGACTACGCCGCACTCGCCCCCGTGATCAGCCCCGAGATCATCGAGCTCCACCACGACAAGCACCACGCGGCGTATGTGAAGGGTGCGAACGACACGCTGGAGCAGCTGGCGGAGGCGCGGGACAAGGAGTCGTGGGGGGCGATCAACGGGCTGGAGAAGAACCTGGCGTTCCATCTGTCCGGGCACATCCTGCACTCGATCTACTGGCACAACATGACCGGTGACGGCGGCGGTGAGCCGCTGGCCGCGGACGGTGTGGGTGACCTCGCGGACGCCATCACCGAGTCGTTCGGATCCTTCGCCGGATTCAAGGCCCAGCTGACCAAGGCGTCCGCGACGACGCAGGGTTCGGGGTGGGGCGTGCTCGCCTACGAGCCGCTCAGCGGCCGCCTGATCGTCGAGCAGGTCTACGACCACCAGGGCAACCTCGGGCAGGGCTCGGTGCCGATCCTCGTCTTCGACGCCTGGGAGCACGCCTTCTACCTCCAGTACAAGAACCAGAAGGTCGACTTCATCGAGGCGATGTGGGCCGTCGTCAACTGGCAGGACGTGGCCCGGCGTTACGAGGCCGCGAAGTCCCGCGCGGATGTGCTGCTGCCGGCTCCGTGAAGCGCGTATGACGCGTGACAGTCGTCCTGCCTCGTGATCGTCTTCTCAACCTTCACCGGCAGGCGGAATGACGGAAGCCCCCGCGAGGACGTGACTCGCGGGGGCTTCCTGGCGCACCTCGGGTCAGGGCTTGCGGCCCACACCGCCGTGCTGGCCGATCGGCGTGGGAGTCGCGTCCGTGTCCGGGCGCCACAGGGGCACGGACACGATGCCCGGGTCCACCAGCTGCAGACCCTCGAAGTACCCGGTGATCTGCTCGACCGGGCGCAGGAAGTACGGGACGGCGCCGGTCTCGTTGTAGGCGTCCTGGGCGTGTTCGTAGTCCGGGTCGGTGCCTCTGGAACCTTCGTTGAGCGAGAGGTAACTGCCCGAGGGGAGGCCGGCCAGGAGGCGGGTGACGAGGTCGCGGGCCTGGTCGTAGTCGGTGACGTGGCCGAGGATGCCGCTCATGATCAGGGCCGTCGGCCGGGTGAGGTCGAGGGTCCTGGCCGCCGCCTCCAGGATGCGCTGGGGGTCGTACAGGCTCAGGTCCTCGTACGCCGTCACGCCCTGCGGAGTCGAGGTGAGCAGGGCGCGGGCGTGGGCGAGGACGAGCGGGTCGTTGTCGACGTAGACGATCTTCGACTCGGGGGCGCTGCGCTGGGCGACCTCGTGGGTGTTGTCGACGGTGGGGAGCCCGGTGCCGACGTCCAGGAACTGGCGTACGCCCGCCTCCTCCACCAGGTACCGGATGCTGCGGCCGAGGAAGGCGCGGCTGCTGCGGGCGATGGTGACGATGCCGGGGAAGACGGCGGTGTAGGCATCGCCGGCCGCCTCGTCCACGGGGTAGTTGTCCTTGCCGCCCAGCCAGTAGTTCCAGATGCGGGCCGAGTGGGGCACCGAGGTGTCGATCTCCGTCATGGGCCCATGGTGCTACGGCTCGCCCTGCTCGCACGGCACATTGAGGGAGAGAAGTGCGGTGGAATCGTCGCTGGTCACACGGAGTTCGGTGACCGCCGCGTTGCGTAGCCGAGGGAACACCCTCCGGTAGTCGCTCAAGGGGATGTGCAGCAGTTCGCACAGCACCAGACGGAACAGGGTGTTGTGGGCGACGACCAGGACACGTCCGCCCGAGTGAGCGGCCGCGATGCGGCGCAGGGCGACCGCTCCCCGGGCGCCGGCCTCCACAGGGTTCTCGGCGCCGGGGAACGGGTGCGCCACCGGGTCGGCGCGGAACGCCTCCGCCGCCTTCGGGTCCTGTGCCGCGAACTCGGCGAGGGTACGGCCTTCCACCACCCCGAAGTCGCATTCGCGCAGGCCGGGTTCGCGGTACGGGGTGAGGCCGAGGGCGTCGCAGGCGGGCTGTGCCGTGATGACGGCCCGGGAGACCGGGGACGTCCAGATCGCGTCGACCGGGTGCGCGGCGGCCCACCGGCCCAGCGCCGCGGCCTGCGCCCGGCCCTCGTCGGTGAGGGCCACGTCGCTCACACCCGCGTAGCGGTTCTCGGCGTGCCAGACGGTCTGGCCGTGGCGGGCCAGCAGCAGGGTCGTGCTCATGAGTCCGCAGTATCCAGGGTGAGGCGGCTGTGCGCGTGTGCCGCGACGGGTTCCGGGAGCCAGCCGCGGGCGGTCAGTTCGCTCACGAGCCGGGCGTACGGCTCCGCGAACAGGGCCGTGCGGTCGGGGCGTGGTTCCACGACCGTACGGATGCGGACCATGCCCTCGGCGATGTCCGGCAGCGCCTCGCCGGTGACGCCGTGGGCCGCCAGCACCGCCATTCCCAGGGCCGGTTCGGTCTGTTCCGGGATCCGGGCCGGTCGGCCCAGGACGTCGGCGCGGAGCTGGTTCCAGTACGGGCTGCGGGCGCCGCCGCCGGTGAAGGCGAGGGGGCCGTCGAGGGGGGCGCCGAGGTGGTGGAGGTAGTCCAGGCAGAGGCGTTCCGCGAAGGCGACGCCCTGGAGGAGGGCGGCCCACAGGTCTGCGTCGCCCGCGGGTTCGCCGAGGACCAGGGCGGTGGCCTGCGGGGCCAGGAAGGGGAAGCGCTCGCCCGGGGAGACGAGGGGGTAGGCGATCGCACCGGCCGGCTCGTGCGCCGCGGCCCGCTCGTCCATCGCCGCCGGATCCGCCCCCACGAACGCCGCCGTGAGCACACCTGCGCCCACGCTGGAGGCGCCCCCTGGCAGCCAACTCCCGTCCGGCGCACGGTGGTTGTAGACGATTCCGGTGGGATCGTGGACGGGGACGGCGGAGGCGCCCTTGAGGACGAGGGTGGTGCCCAGCACGGAGTTCCAGGAGCCCTCGCGCAGAGCGCCGGACGCGATCTGGGCCGCGCAACCGTCGGTCATACCGGCGATCACGGGGGTGCCGGCGGGGATGCCGGTGGCCTCCGCGGCGGCCGGACAGACCTCGCCGAGCAGGGAGCCGGGGCGGACCACGTCCGGCAGTCCGGGGGCGCCGGGGACGTCGGGCCAGGCGTCGGCCGTCACGTCGTAGGCCGTCTTGAGGGCGTGACTGGAGTCGGTGGGAACGGGGTGGCCGATCAGGCGGGCGGTGATGAGGTCGGGCTGGTGGGCGACGGTTCCCCGCCCATGGATGCGGGCCAGCCACAGCGCCTTCGGCAGCCCCCAGGTGTTCTGCACCGCGAGGCCCGCCGACCGCAGCCGCTCCGCCTCGGCCCAGGCCCGGCCGTCGTCGTACATCAGCGCGGGCGTCACGGGCCGTCCGGCGGGGTCCGTCAGCAGTACGGTCCCGGAGGTGCCGCACACCGCGAGGCCCGCGATGCGCCAAGAGCCGTTCCCGAGCGCCGCACCGGACGCCGAGCGCACCGCCGCCCACCACTCCCCCGGATCCTGCTCGTGCCGCGGCCCGTCGCGCCGCCCTTCCAGCGGGGCCGTACCGCTGCCCAGGACCGCACCGCCGGCGCCGACGACCAGGACCCGCACGCTCTGCGTACCGAGGTCGATCCCGAGCCATGCCTCCTGCGACATCCCGGCCTCCCGCACATCGCACACCGTGAACTTCTCACTCTGCCCTGAGATTTACCCGTGCGCGAGGGATTGACGGCCATCTTCCGCCGTTACACCCTCTGTTATCGAGTCAACTCGACGTGTTAGCCACGGCTTGCCGCACGCTGCCGACGCGGGGCCTGCCGACCGACCGGCCTTTCTGCCGGGGGTCCGGGGGTTGTCCCCCGGGTAGACGCAGCGCCCCATGCACCGGACCCAGCCCCACCTGGAGGTCACGGATGGACACGCACGCGCACGACCGCCGACGTTTCCTCGCGCTCGGCGCCGCCCTGGCCGCCGCCCCCGTCCTGTCCGCCTGCGGTGCCGGTTTCGGCGGGGACGAGGACAAGGGGGACGGCTCGGCCGCGGACGACGTCACCGGCTCCTTCGACTGGAAGCGCGAGAAGGGCACGACCGTCAAGGCGCTGCTCAACAAGCACCCTTACACGGACGCGCTCATCGCCGACCTCAAGGCCTTCACCGAGAAGACCGGCATCAAGGTCGAGTACGACGTCTTCCCCGAGGACAACTACTTCGACAAGCTCACCGTGGATCTCTCCAGCGGCCGCGCCTCCTACGACGTCTTCATGCTCGGCGCGTACATGGTGTGGCAGTACGGGCCACCGGGCTGGCTGGAGGATCTCGGGCCCTGGATGCGCAACTCCGCGGCCACCGGCGCCGAATGGGACCAGGCGGACTTCTTCCCCAACCTGCTCCAGGCCGACCAGTGGTCGCTGAAGGCCGGTGCTCCGCTCGGGCAGGGCGGGCAGTACGCGCTGCCGTG
The DNA here is from genome assembly GCF_000972385.1 of Streptomyces sp. WM6386. GTDB lineage: Bacteria > Actinomycetota > Actinomycetes > Streptomycetales > Streptomycetaceae > Streptomyces. Next base: position 76,552 of record NZ_JXTE01000026.1, on the reverse strand, counting down.
GGGGTGGGAGACGAACGTCGTCGCCTACAACACCGAGGTGTTCAGGAAGCTCGGCCTCCGACCGGCCGAGACCTTCGAGGAGTTGCGCGAGATCGCGGGGGTCATCAAGGACAAGGCGCCCGGCGCCGGGTTCGACGGCATGTACGGGATCGCCGTCCGCGGCTCCCGCAGCTGGGCCACCATCCACCCGGGCTTCATGACCATGTACGCCCGCAACGGCCTGCGCGACTTCACGGTCAGCGGTGAGAAGCTCACACCCGCCATGAACACCCCGGAGGCGATCGCGTTCACCGAGGACTGGGCCGGCATGGTCAAGCAGGGTGGTCCGCCGTCCTGGACGTCCTACACCTGGTACCAGTGCTCCAGCGACCTCGGCGCGAAGAAGGCCGGGATGCTCTTCGACGCGGACACGGCCGCGTACTTCCAGGCCGTGAAGGGCGCCGGCCCGGCCTCCGGGAAGATCGCCTTCCATCCGGGGCCGAAGGGGCCGGACGGCTCCCTCGCCACCAACATGTGGATCTGGTCGCTCGGCATGAACGCCAAGAGCAAGAAGAAGAGCGCCAGTTGGCTCTTCCTCCAGTGGGCCACCGGCAAGGAACACCTGCGCAGGAGCGCGATCACGCACAACCACATCGATCCGGTACGGAAGTCGGTCGCCGACGCCGCCGCGTACAAGGACAAGATGAAGGGCCTGCCCGGCTTCATCGAGACCTTCGAGACCGTGGTCGACCAGACGAAGATCCAGTTCACTCCGCAGGCGCAGTTCTTCGACGCCACCACCAGCTGGGCCGCGGCCCTCCAGGAGATCTACGGCGGCAAGAGCGCCGAGTCGGTGCTGAACGGTCTGGCGGGCGACCTCGCCGACAAGGTGGACTAGCCATGCGGCTCGCCCTGCGCCCGTACGTTCTGATCGTCCCCGCCCTGCTCCTGACCTGCGGGATCCTCTATCCCTTCGGACTCGGGCTGTACTACACGCTCTTCGACTTCTCGGCGAGCAAACCCCAGCCCGACATGGTGCGGTTCGAGAACTACCAGACCGTCTTCACCCAGGACGCCTTCTGGAACTCGGCCTGGGTGACGGTGCTGTACGCGGTCGGCGCGGCCGCCGCCGAGACGTTCCTCGGGGTCGCCGTCGCCCTGCTGCTGCACCGCTCGTCGATCGTCGGCCGGGTGCTGGAGAAGATCCTGATCCTGCCCCTGATGATCGCCCCCGTGATCGCGGCGATCATCTGGAAGCTGATGCTGCAACCGTCGGTGGGGGTGATCAACTACCTGCTGAAACCCTTCGGCCTGGGGGGAGTTCAGTGGACGGACACCCCGACCGGCGCACTGCTGTCGTCGATCGCCGTCGACGTCTGGGTCTACACACCGTTCGTCGCGATCCTCGCCCTCGCCGGACTGCGGTCGCTGCCGACGTCCCCCTTCGAGGCGGCGGCCGTCGACGGCGCGAGCTGGTGGTACACCTTCCGGCGGCTGACCCTGCCGATGCTGTGGCCGTACGTCCTCGTCGCGGTGATCTTCCGGTTCATGGACTCGCTGAAGGTGTTCGACATCATCTACGCCCTCACCGAGGGCGGCCCGGGCGACTCGACGGTCGTCCTGCAGATCAGGGCGTATCTGGAGGCGATCCGCTTCCAGCGGTACTCCTTCGGGATCAGCTACACGATCGTGCTGTGGGCCGTGGTGTACCTGGCCGCGATGGTGCTCGTACGCCATCTCGGGAAGATCCAGCACAAGGCGGCGGAGGCTCACAAATGACCGTGCGCAAGCGACTGTCGGGCTGGCTGGCGGATGCCGCCCTCATCCTCTACTTCGTCTTCGCGCTCTTCCCGATCGCCTGGATGCTGATCCTGTCGCTGAAGCCCACGAACGAGCTCTTCAGCACCTACTTCTCCTTCTCCCCCACCCTCGACGGCTACCGCACGGTCCTCGGTGACAGCGAGGGCATCCCGTTCGTGCGGTTCTTCGTCAACAGTCTGGTGGTGTCGCTGGGGGCGGTGCTGCTGTCGCTGCTGGTCGGACTGCCGGCGGCGTACGCGTCGGCGCGATGGCGGTTCAAGGGCTCGGAGAACCTGATGTTCACCCTGCTGTCGTTCCGGTTCGCCCCCGAACTGACCGTGATCATCCCGCTGTTCGTGCTGTACCAGAAGCTCGGGCTCTTCGACACGTACGTCGGCATGATCTGGGTGCTCCAGCTGGTCACCCTGCCGCTGATCGTGTGGATCATGCGGTCCTACTTCGCCGATCTGACCCCGGAGCTGGAGCAGGCGGCCCTGCTGGACGGCTACACCCGCAAACAGGCCTTCTTCAAGGTGGCCCTCCCCCTGGTCAAGCCGGGGGTGGCGGCCGTGTCGCTGCTCGCCTTCATCTTCGCCTGGAACAACTTCGTCTTCCCTCTCATCCTCACCTCCAACGAGGCCCAGACCGTGACCGTCGGCGCGCTGTCCTTCCTCGGCGGCGACCGTCCCAAGTACAACCTCACGGCAGCGGCAGCCCTGGTCTCCGTCGTACCGCCGCTGCTGCTCGCCCTGACCATCCAGCGGTATCTGGTGCGGGGGCTGTCGTTCGGGGCGGTGAAATCGTGATCGGGCTGCGCGGGATCAGAAAGACGTACGGCAGGGTCACGGCCCTCGACGGGCTCGAACTGGAGGTCCAGGAGGGCGAGTTCTTCTGTCTGCTCGGTCCGTCGGGGGCGGGTAAGACGACGACGTTGAAGACCGTGGCGGGGTTGGAGCTCCCCGACGCCGGGACGGTCGAGATCGACGGCAAGGACATGCGCGACGTCGAGCCGTACGACCGTGGCGTCGCGATGTGCTTCGAGAGCTACGCCCTCTATCCGCACAGGTCGGCGTACGACAACCTCGCCTCCCCGCTCCGCTCGCCCCGGCACCGCCTTCCGGCCGCCGAGGCCCGCGAGCGGATCGGCGCGATCGCTGAACTCCTCGGCATCAGTGGGCTACTGGATCGGCCAGTCGGCCAGTTGTCCAATGGTCAGCGGCAACGCGTGGCCCTCGGTCGCGTGCTGGTCCGGCCCGCACGCGCCTTCCTGTTGGATGAGCCACTCAGCCACCTCGACGCCAAACTCCGCCAGCAGATGCGGGCCGAACTGAAGGCGATCGGGGCGGTACAGCGCACGACGACCCTGTACGTCACCCATGACTCCGTCGAAGCCCTGGCGCTCGGGGACCGGATCGGGGTGATCCGGGAGGGGCGGATCGTGCAGACGGGGACGCGGGAGGAGATCTGGTACCGACCCCACGACACGGAGGTGGCGCGGGCGTTCGGGCGGCCACGGATCAATCTGCTGCCGGGGACCGTGACCGAGGACGGGGGTTTCCGGTCGGCGGACGGGAAGGTCGAGCTGCCGCTGTCGGTGAAGGCCCCGGCGGGGACGGCTGTCCTCGTCGGTGTCCGCCCCAGGGACATCGCCCTGAACGGCCAGGGCCTCGAACTCACCGGCACCGTCTACGTCACCGAGGTTCTCGGCCGGGCCGTCGAGGTCACCGTGCGCCTCGGCGAGCAGCACGTGTCCCTGGTGGCGCCCCGGGCCGACACCACCGGGCTGCGTCCCGACGATCCGGTGCGGCTGACGGTCCGGCCTGAGAACCTGCTGCTGTTCGAGGCCGACCGGCCGGAGCGCCCAGGACGACGGATCGGGAAACGATGAGTGCCGGCAACACACAGCAGGGCCCCGCGGCCCGCCAGTCCGCCATGGCCGAGCAGGTCCTCGCCGACGGCTCGGCGACCGCGGCGGAGCTCGCCGAGCGGTTCGGGGTGAGCCTGATGACGATCCACCGGGACCTCGACGAGCTCGAACGGCAGGGAATCGTACGGAAGTTCAGGGGTGGCGTTACCGCTCAGCCGTCCGGGGTCTTCGAGTCCAACGTGCAGTACCGCCTGAAGGCCATGCGGGCGGAGAAGGCCGCCGTCGCCGACCACGCGCTGGGGCTCATCGAGCCCGGCATGGCGATCATGCTGGACGACTCCACCTCCACCCTGGAGATAGCCCGCAGACTCCGCCTGGGCGAGATCACCCCGCTCACCGTCGTCACCAACTTCCTGGAGGCGCTCAACCTCCTGTCCGACCAGCGCGGCATCCATCTGATGGCCCTCGGCGGCGACTACGACCCCCTGCACTCCTCCTTCCTCGGCGTCTCCTGCGTCGAGGCGGTCCAGTCCCTGCGCGTGGACGTCTGCTTCGCGTCCACGTCGGCCGTGCACGGGGGGTACGCCTACCACCAGGAGCAGCACATCGTGTCGGTGAAGCGGGCGATGCTCGACTCGGCCGCCCGCAACGTCCTGCTGATCGACCACACCAAGCTCTCCCGGACCGCCCTGCACCGCGTCGCCCCCCTCTCCCGCTTCGACCTGGTACTGGTCGACGACGGGGCGCCTGCGGACGCGCTGCGGGACCTGGACGAGCACAAGGTCCGGTACGAGGTCTGTGCGACGAACGCGACGAGGGGCGGCGATGACCCAGCTGGAGCTACGTGAGCTGCGCAAGACGTACCGTTCACGGGGACGCCCGGCCGTGGACGCCGTACGGGGCATCGATCTCGCCCTGCGGTCGGGGGAGTTGCTCGGGCTGCTGGGCCCGTCCGGGTGCGGCAAGTCCACCACGCTGCGGATGATCGCCGGTCTGGAGACGGTCACCGGCGGGGACATCCTGGTGGACGGGCGGTCGGTGATCCAGAGCCCCGCGCAGGCCCGCAACATGGGCGTCGCCTTCGAGAACTACGCGCTGTATCCGCCGCTGACGGTGGCGGAGAACCTGGCGTTCGGGCTGAAGGCGCGGCGCCGCGCCGCCCGCGGGGACGTCTCCCGGAAGGTGGCGGACATCGCCGAACGGGTCGGTCTGACCGGCCTTCTCGACGCCCGCCCGGCGGGCCTGTCCAGCGGCCAGAAGCAGCGCGTGTCCCTCGCCCGCGCCCTGATCCGCGAACCGGACGTCCTGCTCCTGGACGAACCGCTCTCCCATCTGGACGCTGCCCAGCGCGACACCACGCGCCGCGAACTCAAGCGCATCCAACGGGACCTGGGCCATACGACCATCCTCGTCACCCACGACCAGGAGGAGGCGCTCTCCCTCGCCGACCGGATCGCCGTGATGAGGGACGGTGTGATCCAGCAGCTGGGCACGCCGTACGAGATCTACGACAGCCCCGCCAACGTCTTCGTGGCCGACTTCGTCGGCGAACCCGCGATCAACCTGCTCAAGGGCATCGCGACCGACGACGGCCGGGCCCGTCTGTCGGAGTCGGTGCGGATCGCGCTCCCGGTACCGGTGGCGGCGGGCCGGGAGGTGGTGGTCGGGATCCGTCCGGAGGATCTGCGGCTGTCCGGGGGCGAGGGCCTGTCCGCGCGGGTCGTGGCCCACGAGCCCCTTCTGGAGTCGGGCATCGCGACGCTGGCCCTGGAGGACGTGGAGCTGGTCGTCCTCACCGACCCGGAGGTGCGGCTGGCCCACGGCGACGACGTCCGCGTCACCGCCGACCCGGACCTCACCCATGTCTTCGACGCCGAGACGGGAGACTCCCTGCGATGAGCGAGATCCTGCGGATCACGGCAGCCGGCGACCACTTCGTCCTGCCGGGCCTGATCGCCCGCGCGGTGGCCGACGAGGTCGTCGAACAGTCCGTGGAGGTACGTGAGTTGACGCTCGGCTGGCCTCGGGAGCCGTTCGGGCCGGTCGCGGAGGTCATGGAGGCGAGCGACGCCGAGGTGGAGCTGATCGAGGCACTGTCCGGTGCGGAGGTGCTGGTCACGCAGATGGGCCCGGTCACCGAACGGGTCCTGGCCGCCTCGCCCTCGCTGCGCCTGGTGGTCGTCTGCCGGGGCGGTCCGGTGAACGTCAACCTGGAGGCGGCCAAGGCGCACGACGTCCGCGTCTGCTTCACCCCCGGGCGCAACGCCGCCGCCACCGCGGAGTTCACCGTGGGCCTGCTGCTGGCCGCTCTGCGCCGTATCCCCCAGGCCCACAACCTCCTTGCGGGACAAGGGAGTTGGGAGGGATCTACGTACTACACCTACGAGAACAGCGGACTGGAACTGGAGGACCTCCCCGTCGGGCTCGTCGGCTACGGCGCGGTGGGCAGCCGGGTCGCCCGGGTGCTCTGTGCCTTCGGTGCGCAGGTCATGGTCCACGACCCCTACGTCCGCGGCGAGATCCACGGCCTGCGGGTGGCGTCCCTCGACGAACTCCTGCGCAGGTCCCGCGTGATCACCCTGCACGCCCGTCTGACCGAGGAGACCCGGGGCCTGATCGGCGCCCGTGAACTGGCCCTGCTCCCGCCGGGCGCGGTCGTGGTCAACGCGGCCCGCGGCCCCCTCCTGGACGAGGAGGCACTGTGCGACGCGCTGCAGAGCGGACGGTTGTCGGCGGCGGCGCTGGACACGTACGCGAGGGAACCGGTGCCGGCGGACTCACGGCTGCTGGGGCTGGCGGAACAGGTGGTGATGACCCCGCATCTGGGCGGGGCCTCGCGCGCGGTGGCGGAGAAGGCGGCACGGATCGCCGCGGAGGAAGTGGGCCGCTGGCTGCGCGGGGAACCGCCGGCGCACTGTCTGACCTGAGGCACGAGGAGGCGCTCATGTACGTGGGAATCGATGTGGGCACGTCCATGGTGAAGGCCGCCGCCTTCGACGGCTCGGGACGTGAACTGGCCGTCGCCGCACGCCCGGTGGGCCTCGCGCTGCACGGCGGTTTCGTCGAGCAGGACATGGACGAGGTGTACGGGGCGGTCGTCGCCGTCCTGGAGGAGGTGACCTCGCGCGTGCCCGGGCCCGTGGAGCTGGCCGGGCTCACCGGGCAGGGCGACGGGGTGTGGCTGGTGGACGCGGAGGGGCGCCCGGTACGCCGGGCGGCCTCCTGGATGGACGGGCGGGCCCACGCGCTGGTCGACGAGTGGCTGGCGAACGGCACCGTCGAGGCGGTGTTCCGGCGGACCGGGAGTGCCATGTTCCCGGGGTGTCCGGGGCCGCTGCTCGCGTGGCTGGACAGCCATGAGCCGAAGTCGTTGGACGCGGCGACGGCGGCCGTCTACTGCAAGGACATGGTGTTCCAGCGCCTGACGGGCTCGGCACGGGCGATGACGGACGTGTCGGACGCGTCGATGCCGTTCCTGGACCCGAGGACACGGTCGTACGACAACGTCGTGGTGGAGTTGCTGGGGCTCACCCATCGGCGCAGACTGCTGGCCCCGGTCAGCGACCCGGTGGCGACGGCCGGGACCGAAGGCGCGGGCCTGCCCCCCGGCACCCGTATCGCCAACGGGCCCTACGACCTCCCCGCCTGCGCGCTCGGCGCCGGTGTGACCGCGCCTGGTGACGGTCTCCTGATCGTCGGCACCTGCCTCGCCGGCCTCGTCGCCACCGACGACCTGGACCTGTCCGGCGAACCGGCAGGCCTGTACATCTCCACCGACCGCGCCGACCACTGGCTGCGCGCCATGCCGGCGATGGTCGGAACGGCGGCCCTGGACTGGGTGCTGTCGACGACGGGCGTGCGCCACGACGAGGTGGACGGCCTGCTGGCCGAGACCCCGCCCGGCGCGAACGGTGTCAGCGTCCTGCCGTACTTCGCCCCCTCCGGCGAGCGCGCCCCCTTCGTCGAACCCGGGTTGCGCGCCGAGCTCAGGGGTGTGTCCCTGGAGTCGACGCGGGCCGATCTGATCCGCGCGACCTGCGAGGGCATCGGTTTCGCCGCCCGGCACTGTCTGGAGGCCGCGGGTCTGGAGGGTTCGCTCGCGGTGTGCGGCGGCGGCACCCGCAGCCCCGCCTGGATGCAGTTGCTCGCCGATGTCCTCGGGCGGCCCCTGCGCGTGGTCGAGGGCGAGGTCGGCGCGCGGGGCGCGGTGCTCGCGGCGGCCGAGCGGTACGGGATCCCGCTGGACGCGGAGACGTGGACACGGCCGACGGCGGTTGTCGAGCCGGACGGGAGGCGGGCGTCGTACTACGCGAAGGGCTACGCCGAGCATCTGAACCGGCTCGCCGAGGTGCGCTTCCGCGGCAAGGACAACTCCCTCAACAGAAAAGGTACTTGAGTGAACCCGAGACGCCGTTCCCTCCTGCTCGCGGCCGCCGCCACCCCGGTGGCCGCGGCCGTGCCCGCACACGCGGCGGTTCCCGAAAGGGGGCGGCCCCTGGTGATCGGACACCGGGGAGCCGCCGGCTGGCGCCCCGAACACACCGCCGCCTCCTACACGTACGCCGTCCAGGCCGGCGCCGACTGGATCGAACCGGACCTGGTGCCGACGAAGGACCATGTGCTGGTGGTCCGGCACGAGAACGAGATCTCGCAGACGACGGACGTGGCGGCACACCCGGAGTTCGGGGACCGTCGTACGACGAAGACGGTGGACGGGCGGTCGGTGACCGGCTGGTTCACCGAGGACTTCACGCTGGCGGAGCTGAGGACGCTGCGGGCGGTGGAACGTCTGCCCCTGGTCCGCAATCGCAACACGGTCTTCGACGGCCGGGAGCGGATCCTCACCTTCCAGGAGGTGGTGGATCTGGCGCGGAGGCTGTCGCGGTCGTCCGGCCGCACGATCGCCGTCTTCCCCGAGACCAAGCATCCGACGTACTTCCGCTCGATCGGCCTGGAGTTGGAGCCGCGGCTGACGGATCTGATCCGCCGCAACCGCCTCGGGCCGCGCGAGTGCGTCGTCCAGTCCTTCGAGCCGACGAGCCTGCAGCGGATGACGGGGCTCGGCGTGCCGCTGTGGCAGGCGCTGGGGACGACGGGAGGGCCCTACGACCTGGTCTCGGCCGGTGATCCGACGACGTACGCGGACATGATGACCCCGGCGGGGCTGGCGCGGATCGCGCGGTACGCGGCATGGATCGGACCGGACAAGTCGTCGGTCGCCGCCTCGACGCTGCTGGCGGACGCGCACGCGGCGGGGCTGAGGGTGGGGCCGTACACCTTCCGCGCGGAGAACCAGTTCCTGCCCGCGGCCTTCCGGCGCGGAAGCGGAGCGAACGATTTCGGGGACGCGTTCGCCGAGTACGCGCTGTACTACGGGCTGGGAGTCGACGCGGTGGTGACGGACTTCCCGGATCTGGCGGTGATCGCGAGGAGGGGTTGATGTTCTTCAAGAACAAGTACTGTCCCGGCTGCAAGAAGTACAACCAGGTGTACCGGATGCTCGACTCCGGGGAGAGGGCGAAGGCCAGGGAGAAGCACCGCGGCAGGACCGACCTGTGGCGTTGCACCGCGCAGGGCTGTCGGTGGTACCAGCCCGTGCACAACCAGGGAGACGGCGACCTGCTCCCGGAGGAACTCCAGATCTCGGCCGCCGACCCCAAGGAGTGATCCCTACAGGTTGCTGAAGTCCGGGCCCTTGGTCCGCGTGCGCTTGATCTCGTAGAAGCCCGGCACCGACGCGACCGCGAGCGTGCCGTCCCAGAGCCTCGCCGCGTCGTCGCCCTTGGGGGCCGGGGTGACGACCGGGCCGAAGAAGGCGATCTGCTCGCCGTCGGGGCCCGGGACGGCGATGACCGGGGTGCCGACCTCCTGGCCGACCTTGTCGATGCCCTCCTTGTGGGAGGCGCGCAGCTCGGCGTCGAACTCGAAGTCCTTCTGGTCGAAGTACTCGATCAGGTCGGCGGGCAGGCCGACGTCCGCCAGGGCGCCTTCGACGGCCTCGCGCGTCGGGCCCTGGTCCTCGTTGTGGATACGGGTGCCGAGCGCGGTGTACAGCGGGCCGAGGATGTCGGAGCCGTGCTTCTGCCAGGCCGCGGTGACCACCCGGATCGGCTGCCAGGCCTTGGTCTCCAACAGCTCGCGGTACTCCTCGGGCAGCTCGTCGATCTTCGGCTCGTTGAGGACGGCCAGGCTCATGATGTGCCAGCGCACCTCGATGTCCCGGACCTTCTCCACTTCGAGGACCCAGCGGGAGGTCATCCAGGCCCAGGGGCACAGCGGGTCGAACCAGAAGTCGACGGGCGTCTTGGTGGAGCCGGTCTCGGACATGCGTCTCCTAAGGAAAGTGTTCGATTGAAAGAGGGAACACCGACCGCACCCCGCGCCATTCCCCGCAGCCGCCCGTCGTTCGCCGAAGCCGCCCGTCATTCCCTGCTGCCGCGCGTCAGGGGCACATGGCAGGATCGGTGCTGTCCGCATACTGAACACCGCCCGAGGGAGTGCCGCCCGTGCCCGGTGAGAATCTGTCCCGCGACGAGGCCCGGGAGCGGGCCGCCCTGCTGTCCGTCGACGGGTACGACGTGTCCCTCGACATCCGCTCCGCCGTGGTCGGCGGGGACGAGGCGCCGCGCACCTTCCGGTCCGTGACCACGATCCGCTTCCGGTGCAGCGAGCCCGGCGCTTCCAGCTTCGCGGACCTGATCGCCCCGAGTGTGACGGCCGTCTCACTCAACGGCAAGGATCTGGACCCGAGCGAGGTCTTCGACGGCTCCCGGATCGCCCTGGAGGACCTGGCCGCCGACAACGAGCTGATCGTCGACGCCCAGTGCGCCTACTCCCGCACCGGCGAGGGCCTGCACCGCTTCGTCGACCCCGAGGACGGCGAGGTCTACCTCTACACCCAGTACGAGCCGGCCGACTCCCGCCGCGTCTTCGCGGGCTTCGAGCAGCCGGACCTCAAGGCCCCGTTCCGCTTCGAGGTACGGGCGCCGGAGGCCTGGACGGTGTGGAGCAACGGGGTCGGGGAGCTGTCCGAGGGTGTCTGGCGCTTCGCGGAGACGAAGCCGATCTCGACGTACATCACCTGTGTGGTGGCGGGTCCGTACCACTATGTGACGGACTCCTACTCCCGCGATCTGGGCGACGGTACGACGCTGGAGATCCCCCTCGGCGCCCTGTGCCGCAAGGGACTGGCGAAGCACTTCGACGCCGACGACGTCTTCCTGATCACCAAGCAGGGCCTGGACTTCTTTCACGAGCACTTCGACTACCCGTACCCCTTCGGGAAGTACGACCAGGCGTTCGTGCCCGAGTACAACCTGGGCGCGATGGAGAACCCGGGCCTGGTGACCTTCCGCGAGGAGTACATCTTCCGCGGGAAGGTGACGCGGGCGTCCTACGAGGCGCGGGCCAACGTCATCCTCCACGAGATGGCCCACATGTGGTTCGGCGACCTCGTCACCATGGTCTGGTGGGACGACCTGTGGCTGAAGGAGTCCTTCGCGGACTTCATGGGCACGTTCGCGAACGTCGGCGCGACCCGGTTCGAGGACGCCTGGATCACCTTCGCCAACCGCCGCAAGGCCTGGGCGTACCGCGCCGACCAGCTCCCGTCGACGCATCCGATCACGGCGGACATCCGCGATCTCCAGGACGCCAAGCTCAACTTCGACGGCATCACCTACGCCAAGGGCGCCTCCGTACTGAAGCAGCTCGTGGCGTACGTCGGCCAGGACGCGTTCCTGGAGGGCGCGCGGCGCTACTTCAAGCGGAACGCGTACGGCAACACGCGCCTCGGTGACCTGCTGTCGGTCCTGGAGGAGACCAGCGGCCGGGACATGGCGGCCTGGTCGCGGTCGTGGCTCCAGACGGCCGGGGTCAACTCACTGACCCCGCAGGTGCTGCTGAACCCCGAGGGCCTGGTGGACGAGCTGGCGGTGGTCCAGGAGGCCGCCGAGTCGCACCCCGAACTGCGCCCGCACCGGGTGGCGGTGGGCCTGTACCGCAAGGGCGCCGACGGGGTGGTCGAGCGGTACGCACGCGTCGAGGTGGACGTGGAGGGTCCGAGGACGGTCGTACCGGAACTGGCGGGCGCGCAGGCGCCGGAGCTCGTGCTGGTCAACGACGACGACCTGACGTACTGCAAGACGCGGTTCGACGTGGGATCCCTGGAGACCCTCAAGGCACATCTGGGGGACATCACCGACCCGCTCGCCCGCGCCCTGTGCTGGTCGGCGCTGTGGAACATGACGAGGGACGCGCTGCTGCCCGCCCGGGACTTCGTGGACCTGGTGCTGCGGTTCGCGGGCCGGGAGTCGGACATCGGTGTGCTGCAGATGCTGCACGCGTGGGCGAACTCCTCGCTGGTCAACTACGTGGCCCCGCAGTGGGCTCCGACGGGCGGGCGGCTGCTGGCCGAGGGCGCGCTGAAGGAGCTGCGGCTGGCGGAGCCGGGCAGCGAGCACCAGTTGGCGTGGGCGCGGTTCTTCGCGACGGTGGCGTCGGGCGCGGCGGATCTCCAGCTGCTCCAGGGTCTGCTGGAGGGAACGGCGAAGATCGACGGCCTGGAGGTGGACCAGGAGCTGCGCTGGGCGTTCCTGGAGCCGCTGGCCGCGCACGGGGTGGCGGACGAGTCGGCGCTCGCGGCCGAACTGGCCCGCGACGACACGGCGTCGGGCAAGCGCCACCAGGTCCGCTGTCTGGCGGCCCGCCCGTCGGCTGCGGTGAAGGCGCAGGCGTGGGCGCAGGTGGTGGAGTCCGACGCCCTCTCGAACGCACTGGTCGGGGCGACGATCTCGGGCTGGAACCAGTCCTCGCAGCGGGAGTTGCTGGCGCCGTACGCGTCGAAGTACTTCGAGGTGATCGAGCGGGTGTGGACGGACCGCTCGATCCAGATCGCCATGGACGTGGTCGGCGGCCTGTTCCCGTCGCTGCAGCAGTCGCAGGCGACGGTGGAGGCGACGGACGCGTGGCTGGCGGAGCACGAGGAAGCCGCCCCGGCCCTTCGCCGTCTGGTGCTGGAGGCGAGGGACGACCTGGCAAGGGCGTTGCGCGGACAGGAGTGCGACGCGACGGCGGGCTGACCCGCCGATCTCCGCCGGTCTCCACCGATCTCTGCCGATCTCTGCCGATCTCTACCGATCTCTGCCCTGAGCTTGGGCTCTTGGTAGCCGTTACGAAATTCAGGCAATAACGGCCGTAACCCCTGGTCCAACCCATTCGGACCAGGGGTTTTCGTTGCCTACTCGGCATCCGAACACCCGTCCTTTAGTACCGCCTTGTCCGTATTCGTCGACAGGCACGTAACAGGGGTTAGGAATCAGATCAACGGCGGGAATCCCCGCTGCATGAACCACAACACCCCGGTCCCCCCGCTCTCCCCCCGCCCGGTCCGCCACCTCTCGGAGGTGCACCGCCGGGTGATGACGACCGCGCAGCTGAGGTCGCACGGCGTCTCATCGACCGAGACGAACGAGCAGTGCCGCCCCGGCGGCCCCTGGCAGCAGCTCCTCCCGGGCGTGATCCTGCTCCACCCGGGCCCGCCGACCAGCGAGGAGCGCCTGCACGCGGTCCTGATGTACACGGCGAAGGAGCGCCCGGCGGGGGTCCCGGCCCAGCCCGGAGCCGAGCAGCCGCACGCCCCGACGTACGCGGAAGCGATGCTGACCGGCCTGGCGGCCCTGACGCTGCACGGCTTCACGTCGGCGCCCCCGCTGATGTCGCTGGACAAGCTGGACGTCCTGGTCCCGCGCCTGCGCCGGCTGCGCTCGACGGGCTGCGCCCGCATCGTCCGTACGACGTCCATGCCGGCCCCGCACCAGGTCACGGGCCTCCCGGTGGCGCCGGTGCCGCGCGCCCTGGCCGACGCGGTGGCGGAACTGTCGGACGCGGGAGTGGTACGCCGTCTGCTCACGGAAGCGGTCCGGGGCGGTCACTGCGAACCGGCGGCGGTGGTCCGTGAGTTGAACGACGCGAAGCTGCTGAGCCGCCCGCATGTGGTGGACGCGGTGGACTCCCTGCTCGCGGAGGGCAGGGCGATCGCGGAGGACCGCCTGTACCGCATGGTCCGCGAGCACGGCCTGCCGGACCCGGTGTGGAACGTCGACCTCCGCCTTCCCGGCGGCCCCCACCTGGGCGGCCTGGACGCGTACTGGCCGGAACAGGCGGTGGCCGTGGAACTGGACACCCGGGCCCCCCGTCAGGACGAGGACGCCCTGTGGTCCGAGTACGCCCGCAAGCGCGAGCACCTGGAGCGGCTCGGCATCACGGTCGTCCACATCACCCCGAAGAAGCTCCGTGAGGCGGCGGAACAGCAGGCGGCGGTGGTCCGCACGGCGCTCATGGCGTCGGGCGACCGCGATCCGGCGGCGTATGTCGTGGTGCTGCCCCGGTAGTGACGGACCGGGGCGGGATCAGGAGGGGGGAGGAGGGGCCGCCGATCGGAGGGGGATCGGCGGCCCCTCCTCACGCATGCGACCGCCTACCGCCCACCGGCGTGCGGCGCCCTCGGCACAACGGCGTTCCGGTGCCATCTCCGGTGGATCCACAGCCGTTCACCGGCCAGCTCGGTCCGCGCCCACAGCCCGGACAGCGGGCCCAGTCCCGTCCCCGCCGGCAACCGCGCGAGCACGCGTGTCGGCTGCACGCTCCCGAACCGCCCGTACTCCAGCACGACGACACCCCGGTCGGTCATCAGCACCACACGGCGGCTGATGAACGCGGTGGCGAGAACGGCTCCGGCCAGCGCCCCCAGAAGGGTCCAGAGCAGATCGAAAACACCCGGCCCGCCCCACGAGGCGGCGGCGAAGCGCGCCCCGATGAGCCCACTCAGGAAGAAGGCGTTCTGCAACCAGGGATTGAGCCCACCCTGCGCCAGCACGACGCGCCCGACCTGCTCACCGGGCTCCAAGAACCGCTGCGACCGCCGGGCAACCCGACCGGTCAGACCCGACGCCACAATATGCCGCCTCGAAAATCCCATGAATGTCGAGCGGATCTTCGACTTTCCATTGAACCCTTGTCAATGAAAGACCCGGCAAAGCCAGGGCCCGGAGCCTCAGCTCTCCTTGCCGCAGAACTCCGCCTCGATCACGGCATCGGTGTCCCCCGACCAGTCCCCGTTGAAGTTGAGGGCGAGCGAGTGGCGGCCGTCCTTCGTGGTCACCGCCACCGAGTTCGAGCCGTGGATGCCGCCGTCGTGGCCCCAGACATGGACGCCGCACGACAGCTTGCGGTCGATGAGGCCGAGGCCGTAGCCGGCGTCCGGGAATTCCCCGGCCGTCACCGTGGTCTTCATCTCCTTGAGCTGCTCGGGCGGGAGCAGCCGGCCCTCCAGCAGGGCCGAGTAGAAGCGGTTCAGGTCCGAGGAGTCCGAGATCATCTCGCCCGCCGCCGCGGCCAGCGAGGGGTTCAGCTCGGTGACGTCGTACGTCGGTCCGGTCGCCGTCTCGGCGAGCTTGGAGTAGGCGCGGCTGCTGGGCCGCGGGACGGTGACCCGGGTGCCGGGGACGGAGGTGGCGTCCAGGGACAGGGGCTCCACGATCCGTCGGCGGACCTCGTCCCCGTACGGCCTGCCCGTGACCTTCTCGATCACCATGCCCGCCAGGACGTAGTTGGTGTTGGAGTAGTTCCAGGACGTGCCCGGCGCGAAGTCCGGCTTGTGGGTCATCGCGATGGCCACCAGGTCCGCCGGCGCCTTCGTGTCGTAGCGATGCTCGAAGAAGCCGTCCTT
The DNA here is from genome assembly GCF_000972385.1 of Streptomyces sp. WM6386. Lineage (GTDB taxonomy): Bacteria > Actinomycetota > Actinomycetes > Streptomycetales > Streptomycetaceae > Streptomyces. Next base: position 61,178 of record NZ_JXTE01000026.1, on the reverse strand, counting down.
GAGGAAGTACGTCCTGCCGAAGTCGTCGTCGGCGGTGTAGTTGAAGATGCCGCTGGTGTGGCTGAGGAGCCGGCGCAGGGTGATCCGGCGGCCGTCGTGGCCGTTGCCCCGAACCGTGCCCGGCAGCCACTTCGCCACCTTGTCGTCCAGCGACAGCCGGCCCTCCGCCTCCAGTTGCAGCAGCACCGTCGACACGAAGGTCTTGGTGATGCTTCCGACGCGGAAGCGGTCGTGGACCGAACGCGGCTGCTCCGTCCGGAGGTTGCCCACACCGGCGGTCGTGGACCAGACGCCGTGTCCGGTCCTCGCCGTCGCCGTCACCCCGGGCACACCGTCCTTCACCGCGGCCTCGATCGCCATGGGGGTCCCCCCGGTCGAGCGAAGCCGAGACTGGGGGAGGGTCGCCTCGTGGTCACCTCTGGCGGGTGCCGCCGCGAACGCGGGGCCCGTCAGGGCCAGTGACAGCGCCACGGCCGTCGCCGCCACGAGAGTCGTCCGTACGGTCATGTCTCTCCCCTTTGTGCTCTTCGTCGAGCGTGGTCGGGGGGTGAGACACGGCCGATATCACCGAGGTTGAGCCGGGTGGGCCGGTTGAGTGGGTTTCAGCCCTTCTTCAGGACCAGCTCCGTGTTGCGGTCGCCCTTCGTGCCCGCCAGGTCCGTGCGGCCGCCGGGGGCGTTGTAGGAGAGCTCGCGGTACAGGGCCGCCAGGCCCGTCTGGGAGAGGTCGGCGAAGTCCGTGCGGTGCGGGGCCGAGGACTCGACGCAGGTGGTGAAGAGGGAGATCGTGCCGTCCTTGTTGTCCACCAGCTCGACGACGCGGGCGAGTTGGGGGTAGTCGACGTGGGAGGCGGTGGAGATCTCCCAGAAGGAACGGCCGTTGCCGACGGCGTGCGGGGTGATCTCGTTGCGGTGGATGTGACCGTTCACCCAGGCGAGGACGCCCCGGTGACGGCCGAGCAGGGTGATGACCTCGGCACCGGTGTGGCGGCGCTCGCCGGGGCGGGCCGGGTCGGGGCGGGTGTTGTCCATCGACTTGCTGGTGTGGTGGCTGAAGACGACGGCGTACGAGTCCTTGTTGTCCTTCAGCGTCTTGTCCAGCCACTTCATCTGGGCCGTCCCGACGGACCCCTCGTAGTGGCCGCCCGCGTCGGTGGTGTCGAGGCTGATGCCGATGACGTCCTCGGCGATGCGGAAGGAGTAGTACTGGGTGCCCGCGTCGAGGTTGGCGGTGGAGTAGCCGTGGCCGACCGGGCCGAGACCGCGGTACGCCGGGTCCAGGTGGGCCTGCACGTACTCGCGCGGGGTGAACGGTGCCCGCAGCTCGTCCGGTGTCACCGAGCGCATGTCACGGGCGTGGGCCTTGAGGAGGTCGCGGAAGCCGACGCCCCTCGGGTCCTTGGCCTTCTTGATGGCGTCCTGGAGCTTCTTGGCCTCGGCCGCGGGCAGGCTCATCAGCTTCTTGCCGCCGACGGCGTACTCGGTGAGCCAGGAGTCGCCGTGGGAGGCGTAGCAGCCGAGCGGCATGGAGTCGTGGTTGCCGACCGTGGAGTACCAGGGGAGGTTCAGGCCGGGGCTGTTCAGCTCGCGGATCGCGGCGGCGAGAAAGCCGTCGAGGTGCGGGAAGCCGCGCTGCTTGTCGGCGTCACGGACGGTGGTGTCGGGCTGCCAGTACTGCTTGATCCCGCTGTTCTGGACGCCCTCGTACTGTCGCGGATCACCCGTGTTGGCGGTGACGCGGCCACCGCTCATGACCTTCAGGAACCACTCCAGCTCGGACTTGGCGTTGTTGTCCGTGTTGTCGCCGGTGGTCATGGCGAAGTGCAGCGGCGCGCCGGTGACGGGAGCGCCGCGCAGCGCGTTGATCCGCTCCACGAGCGCGATCGCCCCGTGCACGGTCAGCGCCTCCTGCGGCCGCCAGGCGTGCACGTCGGTCGAGCGGAGGTACTCCAGGCGCAGCGGGTGCTGGGCGTCGATCAGGTGCAGATCGGTGAGCTGGACGAACGCGGCGAGCGCGGTACGGCGGCCCGCGCGGCCCGCCTTCGGTGCGGCGAGCTCACTGCGCACCACCCGCTCCCAGCCGGGACCGTCACCGAGGCGGCGGAAGCCGGAGGCGGTACGGGCGGCGGCGACGGTGGCGACGGTCGTGCCCCGGGTGTACGGGGCGAGCGGGACGGCCGGGGCCTGCCGGGACTGGGCCACGGGCGCCCCCTGGGCAGCGGTGCCGGTGGTGGTGGCGGCCTGGCTGTCGGTGGGCCGCAGGGCGTAACCGACACCCGCGGAGACGGCCGCGGCGCCGGTGGCCGCGAGGACGGTACGGCGGTTGACCGCCAGGGCGGAGGTGGCGACAGAGCGTGTGCGCGACATGGCGCGGTCTCCCCGAGTGCGAACGCGTCGGCAGTGGTCGCGGGGCGCTCGCTGTCGCGAACAACCCGCTCACTCTGGATCGTTGGCACCGGGAATGACCTGCGCGTGAACGAGACCGCAACGCGCAACACCGATCACCGTACGTGGATCTTGGGCTGCCTTCCGCGTCCACGGCCGCTCGTCGAACGGCCGGGAGGCGGTCACTCCGTGTTCATCTTGCGGGGTAGGGGGAGGGCGGGTCGCCATCCGGGGCGACGGTCGGGCCGACTACTCCTGGACCTGCGTCACCCGTCCCGCCGCGGGCCGCTCGCGCCACAGGCTCAGGCCGATGTCGACCAGGCCCACCCTGTTCAGGTCGGGCACCGTGTCCAGGTCGTGCCAGGCGGCCATGTCCGTGGAGCCGCCGATCTCGGGGCGGAGGTCACCGCCGGTGACGCGGGCCTCGTAGACGAGGCCTACGCCGTGGTGGTCGACGGTGCGGCCGAAGCGGCGGCGGGAGGAGTGGCGGCGGGAGCGCACACCCAGCAGGCCGGTGATCTCGATGGTGTAGCCCGTCTCCTCCGCCACCTCCCGATGGACGGTGTCGTAAGGGTCCTCGCCGTGCTCCATGCCGCCGCCCGGCAGGGTCCACTCCGGCCGGCCGTCGTCGCCGATCCAGCGGGCGAGGAGGAGTTGGCCGTCACGGACGCATATGGCGTAGGCCGCCACCCTCAACTTCTTGCGCATAGGGGGAAGTTAGCCCGCCGGACCCGGATTGGCCGGTGAGTATTCGGGCGCCGACCAGCGCAGCGGCACCGCCGAGGGGGTTTCCAGGGCCTCCGCCAGCCGGAAGCACACCCTGCGTTCCGCCCCGTCGAACTCCGTCCTCGCCTCGCCGGTCAGCTGGAGCAGCGTGCCCGTCGTCCAGTCCAGGAAGAGCAGGCCCGCCCGGGGGTCCGTCGCGAGGTTGCCCAGGGTGAGGAACATGGCGTTGCCCGGGTAGTCCCGCCAGCTCAGCTCGCGCGGTGAAGTCACCGTCACGAAGCCGGGGTTGCCACCCCGGTGACTGGCGTCGGCGCCTGCCGGGTGGACGGTGGCCAGGAAGAAGGTGTCGGACGAGGTGATGAACTCGGCCTGGTCCGGCGTCAGTTCGACCCCACGCTGCGGCGCGCCGCCGCTCCGCGCGTCCACCACCTCGTACGACTCTCTCCTCTGCAGGTATTTGGGGCAGTTGGCGAACACCTTCTCCGCCGCCACCGCGAACCCCCGTTCGGTCGGCCGGAGTCGGCCGTTCAGGCGCATACGGCGGCGGGTGCGGGGGTCCAGGGCGATCGTGCCGACGGGTGTGCCGGGGGTGGCGAGGGCGGTGGCGAGCGGGTCGGTTCCCGGGACGCCGCCCGTCACCGACATCTGGTGGGGGCCGGTGGCGCGCACGAAGCCCGGCGGGCCGGTCAGCACCGACGCCCACACCCTGCCCGTCGCCGGGTCGCCGGCCCCCGCCACCAGGAACGGCTGCATCTCCAGGAAGGCCGCGGCGACCGGCTTGATGCCCTCGCCGATCGCCCGCCCCACATGGTCCGCGGTCCCCCGCACGCCGACCCGGTCCTGCACGGCCCGCGAACCCGCGTGATAGACGCCCATGACTAGAAGAAGCCGCAGGTCGGCGCCGACTCGACCGGCGCCGGCGCGCCCTGGGCGCCACTCGGCACGGAGATCTCCAGGCGCGTGCCGTCCGGGTCGTGGAAGAAGATGCCGCCCGAGGCAGCGCCCTCTCGATGGGCGACGAGCCCCTCGTAGGCGAAGTCCACTCCGTACGTCCGCAGCGCCTGCTCGTACTCCCTGACCCGGTCGATCGAGTCCGCTTCGAAGGCGAGGTGGTGCAGTCCGGCGCGGTCGCCCTCGAAGCCCTTTGCGGCCTGTTGCCAGAGCGTGAGGACGAGGCTCTCGCCGTCGCCCAGGAAGGCGTAGCGCCGGTCCTCGTCCTTGCCCTCGCCGATCGCCGCGAAGCCCAGGACGTCTCGGTAGAAGGCGAGCGAGCGGTCGAGGTCGGTGACGTTCAGACCGATGTGGCCGGTGCGCAAGGTCATGGCTGTCCCCTTCAGCAGATCTAACCTGTCAAAACAACATTAAGGGTTATATGCAGTCGGTGCAACCAGTCACGTAGTCTTGAGCGGTTAGCACGGAAGGGAGCCCTCACATGTCCGCCGACCCCCGCCCCCTCATCGGCGAGCCCCTCGCGCTCGACCTGCTCAACACGCGGTGGATGCGGGAGGGGGCCGTGCAGGACCTGCTGACCGGCATCGACGGGCTGGCGGTGTGGCTCGGAGCCAACGCGCTCGACGGGCGGTTCGAGGCGGACGCACCCACTCTGCGGCATGCGCTCCAGGCGCGGGACGCGCTGCACAAGGCCGTCCACGAAGCCGCCGCGGCACCCCTCGACGCCGTCCTCGAGCACGGCCGGATCCGGGCCACCCTCACCACGGAAGGACCCGGCGAGGTTCCGGAGTTCCGCGACCCCGCCTGGGGGCCCGCCTGGCTCGCCGCACGCAACTACCTGGAGCTTCTCAGCACCGCGCCCGACCGGATCCGCGGCTGCGCCCACGAGGCGTGCATCCTGCACTTCTTCGACACCTCACGGAACGGCACGCGCCGCTGGTGCTCGATGGCGGCCTGCGGAAACCGGGCGAAGGCGTCGCGGCACTACGCGCGCACCAAGGAAAGTTGAGGGCTCTACCAGAGGAACCTGGGAGACGGCAGGGCGAGTTGTCCCTTTAGTCACTCATATCCCTAAAGGGGATCGCGGGTTTTCCCCATCTGCCCATATCGATTCGGTCAACTCTCCCTAAACATCCTTCCCATGCGTAAAGCTGTGCGATCGTCCGGGGTCGCATTTCCGGACCTTCGCGGTCAGGACCGATCGGCCCCGGCCGCTACCGCACGTTCCTTTACCTACAAGGGATGCCGATGACCCTCACCCCCCAGCGCGAACCGATATCGGGCGGCGCGAGACGCGTGGTGCGTATAGCCGTGGCCGCCGGTCTCGTGGCCGCGCTCTCCGCGGCCGGGCCGATTCCCATGGCCGTCGCCGCTGCCGACGCGCCCGCCGCGGCCGACCCGGGCGTCAAGTCCGCTCACGAGAAGCTCGGTTCGGACGACGCGGACCTGCTCGCCGAGGCGAAGGCCGACGGCGACAAGAACATCTCGATGATGATCGCGACCGCTCCGGGGCAGACCGAGCAGGTCGCCAAGCAGCTGGACGCCGTGGCCGGCGGCCTCGTGGGCCGCACCTTCGACAAGGTCGGCTACGTCCGCGCCACCGTCCCCACCGCGAAGGCGGACTCGGCCATCGCCGCCGCCGTCAAGCTCTCCTCCGTGCACGGCATCGACCTGCGCCAGGAGATCCCGCTGGACGACCCGACGCCGAGCGCGGACACCTCCAAGGGCGCAGCCGTGAGCAAGGCGGCCACGCCCGCGGCGCCCGGCAAGAAGACCCCTGCCGAGAACCCGTACAACCCGTCCTTCGAGACGGGCGCCGTCGACTTCGTCGAGGACCACCCGAAGGCGGACGGCCGCGGCATCACCATCGGCATCCTCGACTCGGGCATCGACCTCGGCCACCCGTCGCTGCAGAAGACCACCACCGGTGAGCGCAAGGTCGTCGACTGGGTCACCTCCACCGACCCGGTCTCCGACGGCGACCTCTCCTGGCGGCGGATGCTCACCTCCGTGGCGGGCCCGACGTTCTCGGCGACCCCCGCGGGCGGCGCCGCCGAGACCTTCAAGGCGCCCGACGGCTCGTACAAGTTCAACTACTTCTACGAGTCCGTGACCGCCGGCGGCGACCAGCTGGGCGACGTCAACCGTGACGGCGACACCACCGACGCCTGGGGCGTGCTCTACGACGCCGCGGCCGGCACCATGCGCGTCGACCTCGACGACGACCACGACTTCACCGACGAAGAGGCCCTGAAGCCGTACAAGGACGGTCACCAGATCGCCTACTTCGGCACGGACAACCCGGCGACCGAGGTCTCCGAGCGCATCCCCTTCGTCGCCGAGATCCGCAAGGACGTCGTCTACAACGCCTCCGGCGCCAGGGCCGACTACGTCAACATCGGCATGATCTCCAGCGAGCACGGCACGCACGTCGCCGGCATCACCGCCGCGAACAGCCTGTTCGGCGGCAAGATGAACGGTGCCGCCCCGGGCGCGAAGCTCGTGTCGTCCCGCGCCTGTGTGTTCGGCCCGGGCTGCACCAACATCGCGCTCACCGAGGGCATGATCGACCTCGTCGCCAACCGTGGTGTCGACATCGTCAACATGTCCATCGGCGGTCTGCCCGCGCTCAACGACGGCAACAACGCCCGCGCCGAGCTCTACACGCGCCTCATCGACACCTACGGCGTCCAGCTGGTCATCTCGGCCGGCAACTCCGGCCCGGGTGCCAACACCATCGGCGACCCCGGTCTGGCCGACAAGGTGATCTCCGTCGGCGCCTCGATCTCCAAGGCGACGTGGTACTCCAACTACGGCTCGGCCGTGACGAAGTCGTACGCGATGATGCCGTTCTCCTCGCGCGGCCCGCGTGAGGACGGCGGCTTCACGCCGACCCTGGTCGCCCCGGGTGCCGCGATCAACACGATCCAGACCTGGATGCCGGGCGCCCCGGTCGCCGAGGCGGGCTACTCGCTGCCGGCCGGCTACGGCATGCTCCAGGGCACCTCGATGGCGTCCCCGCAGGCCGCGGGCGCCTCGGCGCTGCTGCTGTCCGCCGCCAAGGCGAAGGGCCTCGCGCTCACCCCGCAGAGCCTGCGCACCGCGCTGACCTCGACCGCCGACCACATCAAGGGTGTGCAGGCGTACGAGGAGGGCGCGGGCCTCATCAACATCGAGGACGCCTGGGACTCCATCAAGGACGGCGCGACCGCCCACGACTACACCGTCAAGGCGCCGGTCGACACCGCGATCGACCAGTTCCTGAAGACGCCGGGCTTCGGCACCGGCATCTACGACCGTGAGGGCGGCCTGAAGGCCGGCGTCAAGAAGTCGTACGAGGTCACCATCACCCGTACGTCCGGCGCCGACAAGGCGATACGTCACGAGCTGCACCTCGAGAACAACGCCTCCGGCACCTTCTCGATCGTCGGCTCGGACGAGGTCAAGCTGGAGCTGAACAAGCCGGTCACCGTCAAGATCGCCGCGAAGTCGCCGACCGCCGGTCTCAAGAGCGCGATCCTCGAGGTCGACGATCCGAGGACCGAGGGCGTCGACAAGCAGATCCTTAACACGGTCGTGGTCTCGACGCCGCTGAAGTACACCTACTCGGCGTCCGACACGGTCCAGCGCAACGGCACGCAGCACTACTTCGTGACCGTCCCCGAGGGCGCCACGTCCCTCGAGGTCGCCATCGGCGGGCTGAAGGGCCAGAGCCAGACCCGGTTCATGTCGATCCACCCGTACGGTGTGTCCGCGGAGAACTCCGCGTTCGCCGGTACTCCGTTCTGCTACAGCAACTACCTCGACGGCAACGGCTGCCGCCCCGACGTGCGGTCGTACCCGAACCCGACGCCGGGCGTGTGGGAGATCGAGCTCGAGTCGCGCCGTACGTCGCCGCTGCTCGACAACCCGTACAAGCTGGACGTCACCGTCCTCGGCGCCGCCTTCGACCCGGAGGTCGTGACCGTGCCCGAGGCCAAGGTCGGCACCCCGACCGCCGCCTCCTGGAAGGTGACGAACAACTTCGCCGCGCTCGACGGCAAGCTCGTCGGCGGCCCGCTCGGCTCGGCCAAGTCGGCCCGCCCGACCATCGCCGACGGCGAGACCCAGGTCACCACCGTCGAGGTCCCCGAGGGCGCCAAGTCGCTGGACGTCGCCATCGGCAACGTCTCCGACGCGGCCGCCGACCTCGACCTGGTCGTCCTGGACGGCAACGGCGAGGAGGCCGGTACCTCCGCCGACGGTGACTCGGAGGAGTCCGTCTCGGTGGCGAACCCCGCCGCCGGTACCTACACCGTCCAGGTCATCGGCTACGCGATCCCGGCCGGTTCGACGGCCTACGACTACCGGGACGTGTTCTTCTCCGCCGCCCTGGGCGCCGTCTCGGTCGACGACTCGGCCGCGGTGAAGCTGGGAACGGGTGGCACCGCGGACGTCTCCGCGAACGTCACCGCCCTGGCGGCCGCTCCTGAGGGCCGTGAGTTCTTCGGTCAGGTCCAGCTGGTGAACGCGCGCGGCACGGTCGCGGGCATCGGCAGCGTGAAGATCGAGAAGGTCACCCCGTAGGTTGCCGGTACGACAAAGGAGGGGCGGGCGTCCATCGGGCGCCCGCCCCTTCGTCGTGCCCGCCTCCGTCAGCAGGTCAGCTTGCGCGACTCCGGCAACGAGGCCGTGATCCACGCCCGTTCCCGGGCGACCGCCTTCTCTCCGACCACCCAGTGGTCGGGCACCGCGTCGCCCTTGGGGACCCCGAACAGCACCTGGTCGCCCTTGACGAGACCGCGACTGAACGTGTCCTCGATGACGTAGGTGAGCGTGTCCGGCTGCTGCCCGTCCTGCTTGTAGTAACGGCTCACCTCCACGGTGATCCGCAACTGCACCCCGTCCACGAGCCGTTCGACCGAGGTGACCGTGCCTTCGACCACGAGACGGGTGCAGGCGAGGTAGTACGGGCTGCCGAAGCGGGTGCCTGCGTCCGCGTCGGCCCCGGACTTCTGGGCGCTGGAGCCGCTGTCCTCCGACCCGGACATGGCGTCGGGCCCGCCCGTGGCGATCAGCCAGCCCAGACCGGCGACCACGGAGGCCGCCGCGGCCACCGCCAGGCCACCGAGGGCGAGTTTGGGGACCCATCGGCGGGTGCGTGAGGGACCCACCCGAGCCGGCTTCGGGGCCGGAACCAGGGACGGAGCCGGAGCCGGGGCCGGGGCCTGGACCGGCTCGGCGAGGGCGTGGCCGATGACGCCCAGTTGCTCGCGCAGCAGCGCCAGGTCGGCGCTCGCCGACCGGTGTTCGGCCATGAAGGCGGAGTCCCCGCGGGCTTCCTCGGACAGTGGTTCGTCGGTGATCGCGGCCATCAGCGCGTCGATGCCGTCGTGTTCGGCGGTCACGTCACACCACCTCACCCTCGTGCAGGCGGGTGCGCAGTGCGCGGACCGCCGTGTGCAGCCTGCTCTTGACCGTGCCCTCGGGGACGCCGAGCTCGTGCGCGATGTCGCGTACCGGCAGGTCCGCGAAGAAACGCAGGACGAGGACCTGGCGCTGGGAGTCGGGCAGTTCATCGAGTCCCTGGGCGACGGCGAGGGAGAGCACGCTGGTGTCCTCGCCCGAGGGGTGCTCCAACTGGCGCAGGGAGGCGAGGCGTTCGCCGATCCGCTCCTGACGGCGCTTGGCGCGGTGCCAGTCCATGGCGAGGTTGGAGGCGACGACGGCTGCCCACGCCGAGACGTCGCGCGGCGCCTCGTACCCCTTCGCCGCCCGCTCCAGCAACCGTAGGCGGACCTGCTGCACCCCGTCCGGCAGGTCCGCCTGCGGTACGCCGCCGAGCGCGAGCACGGCTCGCACCCGACGTTCCTGGGCCGCGTCGAGGGGGTCGTCCGGCCCGTCATGGACGCCGTCCCCCTCGCCGCGGCGGGCCTTTCTGCGCAGCACAGCCACCCCCTCCCCTAGGCCCTGTCGTCAAATTCCCGCCTGCCCCGCGACGCCATGCACGCACTCTCGCCGCACCGGTCACAGACCCACGTACAACCAGTACGAGGGCCTGTGCCCGGCACGCCGAGAGCACGCACCTGACGCCGCGGGGCCCGCCCTTCGGGCGGACGACGGGAATTTGACGACAGGGCCTAGCCGCGTTTCCTCTATGACGCCGGTGGGCGCGGAAACGTTCGGTCCGATTCCCGGATATCTCTTCACTCCGTCTCCGTCTGCCGCTGAGGGGCGCCGGGGACGCCCGCCGTGGGCGTGTCCCCGCAAGGCCGCTGGACCGGTGGGCAAGATGCGCGGGCACCGCCGACCTCGTCCTCCGCCTCACTTCCGGTCCATGCACCTGCCACTCAGGGTCGGCGTGAATGTCCGTTCCCGTGCGGCGGGACAGCGGCAGCCTGACCGTCTCCTGGTCGGTCCTGCGCCGAACCTGGGGTGACAGCGCGCCGCACGACGGCGACCAGCCACGAGTTCAAGGAACGATCGTCATCGGCAGCGGCAGCCACGGCCTGTTCGTGCAGATCGTCGGGGAGTCTGAGGTTTACATGCTTCATGGGACCATATTTGAGCTAGATTGGTCCCATGGCAAGGTTTCACGCGTACCCGACGGTCGAGCAGGAGCAGCAGATGCTGCTGCACTGCGCGCACGCCCGATACGTGTGGAACCTCGCTGTCGAGCAGCATTCGCACTGGCAGCCGGAGCGAAAATCCGCGCCCGGGTTCGCCGAGCAGTGCCGTCAACTCACCGAGGCCTGGTATGAGAACGAGTGGCTCCGGGCAGGGAACGCGGACGTGCAGCAGCAGGCTCTGAAGGACTTCGCCAAAGCCAGGGCCGCCCGCTTCACCTCTGGATTCGGCCAGCCGACCTGGCGCCGGAAACACGAACATGAGGGTTTCCGTGTCATCGGTACCGACCGGGTACCTGAATTCGAGCCGGACGGCCGCCCAAGGCTTAACCCGAAGACCGGCAAGCAGGTCATGGGCCGCTCCGTCGTCGTACAGAAGCTGAACCGGCGGTGGGCACAGGTCAAGGTACCGGGCTGTGGCTGGGTTCGCTTCAGGCTGTCCCGCAAGGGCAAGGGCGCCGCTCCGCCTGCCGCGAAAACGTTCCGTGTCACCTTCCGGAACGGCCGGTGGCACATCGCCTTCGCTGTCATCCCCGAGCCGCTCGACGCGCCTGCGACAAGCGACGTCATCGGTGTCGACCGGGGGGTGACGATCACCGCCGCCCTCTCCGACGGCCGGAAACTGAAGTGCCCGCAGCTCACAGTGAAAGAGCGCGCACGGATCCGCAAGCACCAGCGGCGGGCAGCGCGGGCCCCGAAGGGCAGCAAGGCCAAGGCCTCCGAGCACGCCAAGATCGCCGGGTTGAAGATCCGCGAGGCGAACCGGCGCAAGGACTGGTGTGAGAAGACCAGCACCATGCTCGCCAGGACGTACGGTCTGGTGCGGTTCGAGAGACTGAACATCAAGAACATGACCCGCTCGGCCAGGGGCACCCTCGCGGAGCCGGGCAGGAACGTGGCGCAGAAGGCCGGGCTGAACCGGGCTGTCCTCGCGCAGGGGTGGGGTCTGCTCCGGCAGCGTACCGAGCACAAGGCTCCGGGCCGGGTCGAGGACGTTCCCGCACCCTTTACGTCGCTGCGTTGCTCGGCCTGCGGATGGATCGAGAAGAAGTCGCGCAAGAGCCAAGCCGACTTCGTCTGTGTGTCCTGCGGGTTCACCTGCAACGCGGATGAGAACGCGAGTATCAATGTCGCGGCAGGACAGGGCGGGATTGCTCGCCCCCGGCGAACAGCCGGTGCCGGAGGGGTGACAACGGCTACCGGCCGTTCGAGCGCCCGTGAACCTCAACCCGCCCGGGTTGGAATCCCCCTCTTCTGAGAGGGGGAGGATGTCAAAACCAGCCCGCGCATCCAGCCACACCGCGCAAACACAGCCGCGGTGTCCGGCCTCAGAACTTCGGATCTGGAGTCGTACATCACACCTGGTCGAAAACTGAACCGGTAGCTGCCCAGACGATGCGGCCCTCAACGTCTACGAACTGGACGAAAGCCTGTTCCAGAGAGGCAGGCTCACCGATTCTTTCGGTCCATACCGTGTATCGGGCGCGATCCTGTAGGTAAGGGCGTTGTGCGAATGGATCCTCGAACTGCGCCCCTGACAGGAGTGCCGTCCCATTCCTCGGGCAAAGGATTGGACACGACGGCCCGGATGAGACGCATGATGGAAACGTCCAGGCCACGTAAACGCCACGCAAAGGGAGTCGCTGTGAGGGTCGGAATCGTCGGAGCCACCGGTCAGGTCGGCACGGTCATGCGCAGGATCCTCAAGGAGCGGTCCTTCCCGGTCACCGAGCTGCGCCTGTTCGCCTCGGCCCGCTCCGCGGGGTCGGTCCTGGACGGCGTGACGATCGAGGACGCTTCGACGGCGGACTACACGGGCCTGGACATCGTGCTGTTCTCCGCGGGCGGCGCGACCTCGAAGGCGCTGGCCGAGAAGGTCGCCTCGCAGGGCGCCGTGGTGATCGACAACTCCTCGGCGTGGCGCAAGGACCCCGAGGTCCCCCTGGTCGTCTCCGAGGTGAACCCGCACGCCATCGCGGACCGCCCCAAGGGCATCATCGCCAACCCGAACTGCACCACGATGGCCGCGATGCCGGTCCTGAAGGTCCTGGACGCCGAGGCGGGCCTTCAGGCCCTCGTCGCCACCACCTACCAGGCGGTCTCCGGCTCGGGCCTCGCGGGCGTGGCCGAGCTGCACGGCCAGGTCCAGAAGGTCGTCGCCGACGCGGACAAGCTGACCCACGACGGCGAGGCGGTCGACTTCCCGGAGCCGCAGGTCTACAAGCGGCCCATCGCCTTCAACGTGCTGCCCTTCGCCGGCAACCTCGTCGAGGACGGCCTGAACGAGACGGACGAGGAGCAGAAGCTCCGCAACGAGTCCCGCAAGATCCTGGAGCTCCCCGAGCTCAAGGTCTCCGGCACCTGCGTCCGGGTCCCGGTCTTCTCCGGCCACTCCCTTCAGATCAACGCCCGCTTCGAGCGCCCGATCTCCCCGGAGCGCGCGACGGAGCTGCTGGCCGGGGCGCCGGGTGTGGCCCTTTCCGAGATCCCGACCCCGCTCCAGGCGGCCGGCAAGGACGCCTCGTACGTCGGCCGTATCCGCAACGACGAGACCGTCGACAACGGCCTCGCCCTGTTCATCTCCAACGACAACCTCCGCAAGGGCGCGGCCCTGAACGCGGTCCAGATCGCGGAGCTGGTGGCGGCGGAGCTGACGGGCTAAGGCCGCCTGACCTCGTAGTAGAAGCAGCCGTACTCGACGGCCCGGACGTGGACGAGCGCCACGGCCGGGTCGTCGAACGCGTTGTGGAAGGCGGCGTCGTCGAGGACGTCGACCAGCTGCCCGCCGAGGATGTGCCCGTCGGTGGAGTACCGCCGGACGGTCCGGTGCGCGTTGCCGAAGGCGTACCCCTCCTTCTCCTGCGGCCCCGCGCACTCCTCGGCGTGGATGAAGACGGGTCCCTGCTCGTCGTACGCCCTCGGCTCGGCCCCCGTTTCCGCGGCCCAGCGCCGCAGCGGGGCGTAGGAGACCAGGGCGAGAAGCTCTCCCGGGCGGCTGTGCCGCAGACAGCAGCGCAGCGGCGACCCGCCCTCCTCGTCGGTCGCGGGAACCATCTCGCGTCCCGCGTCGTCAGCAGAACGCAGCTCCTTCAGGACGGACGGGGGGATGGGCAGTGCGGTGTACGTAGTCATGGATCCCAGGCTGGCGCGGAACCGGCCGGATGACTGGCGGGATACGGACGTGACCCTTGGAGCGGCGGTCCCCAGGGACGCCCGCCGGGACGGATCGCGGGATCTCGGGGGTGATGGGGCGTGCGGTGCAGGTGGTCATGTCTCCCGCGCTCTCGCGTGTCCGCCCCGGTCACCGGCGGGTTGTGAACATCGCGTTCGGTACGGGACCCGTGGAAGGATGGCCGAACCGCCGAACCCACACATAACGAGGAGATGACCGCGTGCCTGGCACAAACCTGACTCGCGAAGAGGCGCAACAGCGGGCGAAGCTGCTCAGCGTCGACTCGTACGAGATCGATCTCGACCTCTCCGGCGCGCAAGAGGGCGGTACCTACCGGTCCGTGACCACGGTGCGCTTCGACGTCGCCGGTGGGGGCACCTCCCGCTCGAGCGGAGCCGAGAGTGGGGGAGGCGCCGAGACCTTCATCGACCTGGTGGCCCCGGCCGTCCACGAGGTGACGCTCAACGGGGACCCGCTCGACCCGGCCGAGGTCTTCAAGGACTCCCGCATCGCGCTCCCCGGCCTGCTGGAGGGCCGCAATGTGCTCCGCGTGGTCGCGGATGCCGCGTACACCAACACCGGCGAGGGTCTGCACCGCTTCGTCGACCCCGTCGACCAGCAGGCTTACCTGTACACCCAGTTCGAGGTGCCGGACGCCCGCCGCGTCTTCGCCTCCTTCGAGCAGCCCGACCTGAAGGCCACCTTCCAGTTCACCGTGAAGGCTCCCTCCGGCTGGACGGTCATCTCCAACTCCCCGACGCCGGAGCCGAAGGACGACATCTGGGTCTTCGAGCCGACCCCGCGGATCTCGTCGTACATCACGGCGCTCATCGTCGGCCCGTACCACTCGGTCCACAGCGTGTACGAGAAGGACGGCCAGTCCGTGCCGCTCGGCATCTACTGCCGCCCCTCCCTCGCCGAGTTCCTCGACTCGGACGCGATCTTCGAGGTGACACGGCAGGGCTTCGACTGGTTCCAGGAGAAGTTCGACTACGCGTACCCGTTCAAGAAGTACGACCAGCTGTTCGTGCCGGAGTTCAACGCGGGCGCGATGGAGAACGCGGGCGCGGTCACCATCCGCGACCAGTACGTCTTCCGCTCGAAGGTCACCGACGCCGCGTACGAGATGCGCGCCGAGACGATCCTGCACGAGCTGGCGCACATGTGGTTCGGCGACCTGGTCACCATGGAGTGGTGGAACGACCTGTGGCTGAACGAGTCGTTCGCCACGTACACGTCGATCGCCTGCCAGGCGTACGCCCCGGACAGCCGCTGGCCGCACTCGTGGACGACGTTCGCCAACTCCATGAAGACATGGGCGTACCGCCAGGACCAGCTCCCGTCGACGCACCCGATCATGGCCGAGATCCGCGACCTCGACGACGTGCTGGTCAACTTCGACGGCATCACCTACGCCAAGGGCGCCTCCGTCCTGAAGCAGCTCGTCGCCTACGTCGGCATGGACGAGTTCTTCGGCGGCGTGCAGGCGTACTTCAAGCGCCACGCGTTCGGCAACACCCGGCTGTCCGACCTGCTGGGCGCGCTGGAGGAGACCTCCGGCCGTGACCTGAAGCACTGGTCGGAGAAGTGGCTCCAGACGGCCGGCATCAACATCCTGCGTCCCGAGATCGAGACGGACGAGCACGGTGTCATCACCTCCTTCGCGATCCGCCAGGAGGCCCCTGCGCTGCCGGCGGGCGCGCAGGGTGAGCCGACGCTGCGTCCGCACCGCATCGCGGTGGGCCTGTACGAACTGGACGACACCAGCGGCAAGCTGGTCCGCGACGAGCGTGTCGAGCTGGACGTGGACGGCGAACTGACCGCCGTACCGCAGCTGGTGGGCAAGCGCCGTCCGGCGGTGGTCCTGCTCAACGACGACGACCTGTCGTACGCGAAGGTCCGCCTGGACGAGCAGTCCCTGGCCTTCGTGACGGAGCACCTGGGCGACTTCGAGTCCTCGCTGCCGCGCGCGCTGTGCTGGGCCTCGGCGTGGGACATGACCCGCGACGCGGAACTGGCCACCCGCGACTACCTCTCCCTCGTCCTGTCCGGCATCGGCAAGGAGTCGGACATCGGTGTCGTGCAGTCCCTGCACCGCCAGGTGAAGCTGGCGATCGAGCTGTACGCCGACCCGGCCGCCCGCGAAGCCCTGCTGACCCGCTGGACGGACGCCACGCTGGCGCATCTGCGCTCGGCGGCCGCGGGCAGCGACCACCAGCTGGCGTGGGCGCGCGCGTTCGCGGCCACGGCCCGTACGCCGGAGCAGCTGGACCTCCTGGACGCCCTGCTGGAGGGCTCGCAGACGATCGAGGGCCTGGCCGTCGACACCGAGCTGCGCTGGGCGTTCGTGGAGCGTCTGGCGTCGGTCGGCCGTTTCGACGAGACGGAGATCGCGGGCGAGTACGAGCGTGACAGGACGGCGGCCGGCGAGCGCCACGCGGCCACCGCCCGTGCCGCCCGTCCGACCGAGGAGGCCAAGGCCGAGGCCTGGGCCCAGGTCATCGAGTCCGACAAGCTCCCGAACGCGGTTCAGGAGGCCGTCATCGGAGGCTTCGTCCAGACCGGGCAGCGGGAGCTGCTGGCGTCGTACACGGACAAGTACTTCGAGGTGGTCAAGGGCATCTGGGACGCCCGCTCGCACGAGATCGCCCAGCAGATCGCGGTCGGCCTCTACCCGACGATCCAGGTCTCCCAGGAGACCCTGGACAAGACGGACGCCTGGCTGGCCTCCGCCGAGCCCAACGCGGCCCTGCGCCGCCTGGTCTCGGAGTCCCGCGCGGGCGTGGAGCGCGCGTTGAAGGCACAGGCGGCGGACGCGGCGGCGTCATAGTCGCCGGTACGACGATGAGGGGCGCCCGGTGAGCCATCGGGCGCCCCTTGCCGTACCGGGGCAGGGCCGCAAAGGGGGGTGGGGTGCGAGGCCGTGTCGCGAGTGCGGCCGAGCGGGGGCTGGTCGCGCAGTTCCCCGCGCCCCTTGGGTGCGTGCAGTTGCCGCCGGCTCACATGCCACCCCGGCTCACCACCGAGCAAGCCTCCCGGCAACGCTTTCCAAGGCCGACAGCACCCTCCCCACCGCAACCCCCGCCTCGCTCCCCCTCCGCACCGCGGCCACGACGTGCCGCACCGGCCGGTCCGCCCCCAGCTCCCGCATGACCACCCCGTCCCGCCGCACCGCCGCCATCCGCGGCACCAGCGCCACCCCCATGCCCGCCTCGACCATGGCGAGGATCGCCGTCCACCCCGCCGCGGAATGCCCCTGCCGCGGGCTGAACCCGGCCGCCTCGCACGCCCCGCGCGTGATGTCGGACCAGGGCCCGCTGCCCCCGAAGATCCAGGACTCCCCGGCGAGATCGGCCAGCCGCAGCCCCTCGACGGTCGCGAGCGCGTGACCGGGCGGCAGGGCGACGTCCAGCGGGTCCGCGAGCAGCTCGACCCGTGTGAACCGCCCGTCCCCCACCTCCGGCGCCTGCGCGGCCAGCGACAGCGCGAGGTCGACCTCACCGCCGGCCAGCAGCTCGTACGCCTCCCCGGCCTCCGCCTCGCGCACCCGCACGCTCACCCCCGGGTGCGTCGCCCGCAGGGCCCGTACCGCAGGCACCGCCAGCGCGGGCACGGCCGTGGAGAAGGCGGCGACCCGCACCTCACCGACCTCGCCGTGCACATACGCCGACAGTTCGGCATCCGCCCGCTCCAGTTGCTCGAACACCGCCTCGGCGTGCCGCAGCACCAGCCGTGCCGCGTCCGTGAGCCGTACCCGCCGGCCCCGCGCCTCCAGCAACGGCACGCCCAACTGCTTGGCGAGGTTGGTCAGCTGCTGCGACACCGCGGACGGCGTCATCCGCAGCGCCTCGGCCGTCGCGGTCACGGTGCCCTGCTCCCGCAGCGTCCGCAGGATCTGCAGTTTCCGGATGTCCCACTCGAGCATGGCGGCCAACCTATCCGGCGGCACCCAGCATCACCCCGCCGAGGATCAGCGCCATGCACAGCGCCTGCGCCGCGGAGACCGTCTCGCCGAGCAGGGCCCAGGACAGCAGGGCCACGCAGAGGGGCTGGAGGTAGTACACGACTCCGGCCCGGGACGGACCGACCAGGGCGATGGCCCGGTTCCAGGCGAAGAAGGCGACGGCCGAGGAGAAGACCCCGACGTACAGCAGGGGCAACACCGTGCCGGCCGTCGGCTCGAACCCGCCCTGGACGGCGAGGCTCACCCCCTGCGCGGGCAGCAGCAGGACGGTGCCGAACAGAAAGGTCGTGAACAGGAAGGCCGTACCGCCGAGTTCCGCGGGCTTTCGGCGCAGCAGCGCGCTGTACGACCCGAAGCAGCAGGCCGCGGCGATCATCCACAGGTCACCCGCGGCGAGCCCCGCTCCGCCCCCGACGAGCAGCACCACGCCCCCGCACGCGACCAGCAGCCCACCGACCCGGCGCGCCCCGATCCGTACGCCGCTCATCCGCTCGAACACCGCCATCAGCACCGGCGAGGCGGCCATGATCATGCCCATGTTGGCGGCCGGGGTGGTCGAACCGGCCTGGTTGACCAGGGTGTTGTAGACGGCCACCCCGAGCAGCGAGGCGAGCACCACGAAACCGGGATGCCGCCTGATCACCTTCCGCTGCCGCCAAGCCTGTCGGGCCCCGAAGGGGGCGACCGCGACGAGCGCGACGATCCAGCGCCAGAAGGCCTGCTGGACGGGCGGCACGCTGTCGTGCAGCGCACGGGAGGTGATGAAGCTGCCGGACCAGACGACGGTCGCGACGGCGGCGAGCAGAACCCCGAGGGCGGCGGCCCTCGGGGCGGAGGTGGTACGGGCGGTCCTTTCGAGGACGGCGGTCACTGGGGTCCTTCCACTGGGCGGTGATCTCGGTGGATCTACCGTCGCAGCGCCGCATCTGTCACGTCCATCGAATCTTTACGACTGTTCCTTTCAGTAAAACTGAACGATCGACCGGCCGTGCGCGTCTTCCGCTGCCCCAGCTGCCCCGCCACCGTCGCCCCGAACGCCACCGCCATCCCCGCCAGTTGGACCGGCGTCAGCGCCTGGCCGAGCGCCGCCCAGCCGACGATCGCGGCGGTCAGCGGGGAGAGCGGGCCGAGGAGGGTGACCTGCGTGGCGCTGAGCCGGCCGATCCCACGGAACCAGAGCCAGTACGAGACCGCCGTGTTCGCCAGCGCCAGATAGAGGTAGCCGCCCACCGCCCGTCCGTCGAGCGCGGGCGGGGCGCCTTCGACCAGGAGCGCGAGCGGCGCGATGAGCAGTCCGCCCGCGGTCAGCTGCCACCCGGTGAGCGCGAGCGGACCCACTCCGTCGGGCCGCCCCCACCGCTTGGTCAGCACGGTCCCGGCGGACATGGAGGCGGCCGAGGCGAAGGCCGCCAGTACACCTACGGGGTCGAGAGCTCCGGCCGCCTTCAGTACGACGAGACTGACCCCAAACGCCGCGACGACCCCGGTGACCACACTCCGCACGGTCGGCCGCTGCCCCAGCAGCAGCGCCGACAGCCCGACGACGAGCAGCGGCCCCACCGACCCGACGACCGCGGCCATACCGCCGGGCAGCCGGTACGCCGACAGGAACAGCAGCGGGAAGAACGCACCGATGTTCAGCGCCCCGAGCACCGTCGCCTTCCACCACCAGGCCCCCTTCGGCAGCACCCGCGCAACCCCGAGCAGCAGCAGCCCGGCGGGCAGGGCGCGCGCCAGCCCGGTGAACAGGGGGCGGTCGGCCGGGAGGAACTCGGTGGTGACGGCGTAGGTGGTGCCCCAGGAGATGGGAGCGAGGGCGGTGAGGAGGATGGTCGCGGACCGCGTCATGACGGTTCCCTTCATGCGGTGGCACGCCAGAAATTAACTTACTCGGAAGCAGCTTAGCGCTAAGCAACTTTCCTGCAAGCCACTTTTTCGCAAGCTACTTTCTTGCGGCCGACCGGCTCGCGGGCGGATACTCACCCCATGAACGCCACGTCGCAGCAGCCCCCCAGGGATCCCGTCGACGCGATCGTCGAGCAGTGGGGCACCGTGCGGCCCGACCTCGACACCCGGGCGATGGAGGTCTTCGGGCGGATCTTCCGGCTGTCACGGGCGATGGGCGACCGGATGGAGAAGGCGTACGCCCCCTACGGGATCTCCCGCGGCGAGTTCGACGTCCTGGCCACCCTGCGCCGCGCCGGCGAGCCCTACGCCCTCTCGCCTCGCGAGCTCTCCGCGACGCTGATGCTCACGACGGGCGGCATGACCGGCCGGCTCGACAAGCTGGAACGCGCGGGCCTGCTCCGCCGCTCCCCCGACCCGCACGACCGCCGGGGCCTCCAAGTCACCCTCACCGACAAGGGGTTGAACGTCCTCGACGAGGCGGTCGGCGCGGGCCTCGCCACCGAGACGCAGGCGATGTCCGTCCTCACCGACGAACAGGCCGACCAACTGGCCGACCTGCTCCGCCACTTGCTGGCAGGAACCCAGACGCCTCCGCACTGAGCGCTCCGCGGGAAGTGCCGCGATGTGCCGTCGGCCGTCCGCGGCGCCGTCGTGGCTGGCGGCGCCCCGCGGCGGAGCCGCACATAGATACGCCCCGCGCCCCTTCAGGGCACTGCCGAACCGTAGAGGACTTCACCCGACCCGCTTCAGACACCGCTGGGCCGGCCCTTCACCTGGCGGGGCGGCGCAAGACACCACTCAGACCGCCCCCTCATCAGGCGAGGCGGCACAAGGCCTTCTCGGGCCGCCCCACCCCCCGTTCACCCGACGGCGGCGGCGACCGCGTTCTCGATCGCCGTGGCGTCCGGTGCGTCCGCCGCCCAGGCCACGTATCCGTCGGGGCGCACCAGGACGGTCGTACGACGGTCGCTCGCCCAGCGCTTCACGGTCAGCCGGTCCTTGCGGGTGCCCGGGTCCTCGTACGCTTGCGAGTCCGGGGTGATCAGGACGAACCCGCCGCCGCGCAGGGCCTCGTACAGGCGGCCGCCCGCCAGGGCGACGTCGGGGACACGGGTGCCGGTGAGACGGTGGGCGCCGCGAGGGGCGGGGTACTTGTAGCCGATGCCGGAGATCTGGCCCAGGGCCTTGCGCCGGGCGGGACCGACCGCGTTGCCGACGGCGGAGACGAGGGCGCGGACGGCGCGCAGTGCCGGGCTCTGCGCGCGGGCCAGCCGGACGAGTCCGCCGCTGCTGCGCAGCACCGCCCTGCCGACCGGGTGCCGCTCGCTCTCGTAGGTGTCGAGGAGCCCGCCGGGCGCCCACCCCTGCACGGCCGCGGCGAGCTTCCAGCTCAGGTTGGCCGCGTCCTGGAGGCCGGTGTTCATACCCTGGCCGCCGGCCGGGGAGTGGATGTGCGCGGCGTCGCCGGCGAGGAAGACCCGCCCGACCCGGTACCGCGGCGCCTGGCGTTCGTCGCTGTGGAAGCGGGAGAGCCAGCGGGCGTCGTGCATGCCGTAGTCGGCGCCCAGGGCGCGGCGCGTGACGTCCCTGACCTCGTCGAGGTCGATCGGGACGTCGTCGGGGACCTCGTGGCGGCGGTCCCAGCCCATGACCCGGTACCAGCCGTCACCGAAGGAGGCGATCATCGCGAAGCAGTCGCCCACGCCGTTGACGGTGAGCACGTCCTCGGGCCGCTCGGCGAGCCGTACGTCCGCGAGGAACAGCGACTTGATGACGGAGACCCCGGGGAAGTCCAGGCCGATCGCCCGGCGTACGGCGCTGTGGTGTCCGTCGGCGCCGACGACATAGGCCGCGCGGCGGACGGCGACCGTCCCGTCCGCGCCCCGCACCTCCAGTTCCACCCCGTCGGCGTCCTGTCGCAGCCCCACGACCTCGCTCTCGTACGCGAACTCGACCCCGGCCTCCCTCGCCCGCCGCTCCAGCAGCCGCTCGACCTCGTACTGCGGGGTGATGAGCATGAACGGGAAGCGGGACTGAAGCGTGGTCAGGTCGAGGGTGAGGCGGTCGAAGGCGCGCAGGCCGGTGATGGTGTCGCCGGTGGCGAGCAGCTGGTCGGCGAGCCCCCGGGCGTCGAGCTGCTCCAGGGTGCGGGCGTGCACACCGAAGGCACGGGAGAGGTTGCTGATCTCGTGGGGGCGCTTTTCGAGGAGGGTGACCGGGACACCCGCGGTGGCGAGGTCGCCGGCGAGGAACAGGCCGGTGGGCCCGGAGCCGACGACGATCACGGTGCGGTGGGTGGCGGTGCCGTTCATGGTGGCCTCCTGTTGCCAACGCTTGTTTGCCGACGCTTGTTGACGAAGCTAGCGAGGACTCCGAAGAGAGTCAACAGTTGTTGGCAAACACTTGTTGGCAAACATATGTTGGCCTACGCTCGTAGACATGAACGGCAGCAACAGCGACACCAAGACCACGCCTCCCGGCCTCGGTCCCGGCCCCGGCCCCGGCGCCCCCCGCCGCTCCGACGCCACCCGTGGCGCGATCCTCACCGCGGCCCGCGAACGCTTCGCCGCCGACGGCTACGAGCGGGCCACCATCCGCGCGATCGCCAAGGACGCGGGCATCGATCCGTCCATGGTGATGCGCTACTACGGCAACAAGGAGGGCCTCTTCGCGGCGGCGGTCGCCATCGATCTGCGGCTGCCGGACGTGGGCGCGCTGCCCCGCAAGGACGTCGGCAGGGCGCTCGTCACGCACTTCCTGGCCACCTGGGAGGAGAACGAGGTACTCAGGGCGCTGCTGCGGGTGGGCGCGACGAACGCGGCCGGGGCCGAGCGGATGCAGGGCATCTTCCGGGACCAGTTGCTGCCGATCGCCGAGCGGGCGTGCCCGGACCCCCAGCAGGTCCCGGCGCGGGCCGCGCTCGTGTCGTCGCAGCTGCTGGGCCTCGCGCTGACCCGTTATGTGCTGCGGATCCCGTCCGCGGTGGCGCTGGCGCCCGAGGAGATCGTGGCGTGGCTGGCGCCGACGGTGCAGCGGTATCTGACCGCGCCGAGCCCCTGAGCGGGCGCGCGGGAGAACACACCGAGGGCGCCGGCCTCGCCCCGTGCGGGGCGGGGCCGGCGCCCCTGGAAGCGTGCGGTCAGGCCTTCGAGGCGGCCTTGGGCTTGGCGCTCACCCGGTGCTCCGGGTGGGACTTGTCCAGGACCATCACCAGACCGGCGATGACCGCGAAGATCGCGAGCGGGGCCACGACGTAGAGACCCAGCGTCTCCATGACGCTCAGGCCCGGACCGGGGTCGTCGCCGTCGTCGCGGGTGACTGCGAGCGCGGGAGACGTCATGAGCAGCATCATCAGCGTCGTACCGGCAGCCAGGGCACCGGCGCGCAGGGCGTTCTTCTTGTCCACGATCCCAAAAGTATCGAATGCCTTATGGCCCCGCGCGCCCGGGGTGCCATACGTGAGCGACGCGAGGGGGACGGCATGGATCCGCCGATCCCCCGCGTCAACCCGGCCCGACCGTGCGAGGCCCGCGCAGTACCTCCACCAGACCGTGCAGGCGCGGCGAACCCGCCAGCCCCTCCAGCGTCACGGGCCTTCCCTCCGCGTCCGCGATCGGCAGGCGCCAGTTCGGGTACTGGTCCCATGTGCCCGGCAGGTTCTGGGGCCGTCGGTCACCCACCGCGTCCGGTAGCCACACCCCCACCAGCCTCGCCGGCGTACGCAGCAGGAACCGGTGCACCGCCTGGATCTCGGCCTCCTCCGTCGATGTGCTGTGGCCGCCGCCGGTGCCGTGCAGCAATCCCAGTCGTGCCAGTACCTCCAGCCACTCCCCGGTGTCCGCCGCCGCCTCCGTCCGTTCCTCCGCCAGTTCCCGGGTCAGCAGGCCCAGCCGGTAGCGGAGTTCGACGTGTTCGCCCGTCAGTCGGGCCGCGGTGGAGGGCAGGTCGTGGGTGGTCGCGGTGGCGAGGCAGTCGGCACGCCAGCGTTCCGGCGGCAGGGGCCGGCCGTCGCCCTCCCAGTCCCGCTCGAACCAGAGCACCGACGTACCGAGCACCCCGCGTTCGCGCAGCGTCTCGCGCACCCCGGGCTCCACCGTGCCCAGGTCCTCGCCGATCACCACCGCCCCGGCGCGCGTGGCCTCCAGGACCAGGATCGCGAGCATCGCCTCGGCGTCGTAGCGGATATAGGTGCCCTCGGTCGGCGGGTGTCCCTGCGGGACCCACCAGAGGCGGAACAGGCCCATCACATGGTCGATGCGCAGGGCGCCGGCATAGCGGAAGAGGGCTTTCAGCAGGCGTCGGTAGGGGGCGTAGCCCGATGCGGCCAGGCGGTCCGGGCGCCACGGCGGCAGTCCCCAGTCCTGCCCGCGCGCGTTGAAGGCGTCCGGCGGTGCGCCGACCGACATCCCGGCCGCGAAGTAGTCCTGCTGTGCCCAGGCGTCGGCGCCCCCGGGGTGCACGCCCACCGCCAGGTCGTGGACGATCCCGACCGGCATCCCGGCCTCCCGCGCCGCCCGCTGCGAGGCGATGAGCTGGGCGTCGGTGAGCCAGGCGAGCCGGCAGTGGAAGTCGACGCGGTCCATCAACTCGGCGCGGGCGCGGGCCGTTTCCGGCGAGCGGGGGTCCCGCAGCCCGGCCGGCCACCGGCTCCAGTCCGAGCCGTGCACCTCCGCCAGCGCACACCACGTGGCGTGGTCCTCCAGGGCCTCGCCCTCCTCGGCGAGGAAGTCGACGTAAGCGGCCCGCCGGCCGGGGCCGAGCGGCACCTCGCGCACCAGCTCCAGCGCCTCCCGCTTGAGCTCCCACACGGCGTCCCGGTCGATCAACGCGCCCTTGTCCAGCACCGCTTCGCGCAGCCTCCCGGCCCGTTCGGCGAGCGAGCGCACCGCCTCGCGGTCGGTGACATGGGCGTACTCGGGCACGTCCTCGACCCGCAGATGCACCGGGTCCGGGAAGCGCCGCGAGGAGGGCCGGTACGGCGAGGGGTCCGTGGGGGCGCCGGGCACCGCCGCGTGCAACGGGTTGACCTGCACGAACCCGGCGCCGAGCGCCCGCCCGGCCCAGGCGGTCAGTTCGGTGAGGTCGCCGAGGTCGCCCATGCCCCAGGAGTGCTGGGAGAGCAGGGAGTAGAGCTGGACGAGGAGTCCGTAGGAGCGTCCGGTGGCCGCGGGGAGCCGGGCGGGGGCGACCACCAGGTGGGACTCGGCCACCCGGCCGTCCGGCGCCGTGGCGGTCAACCGGTGGATGCCGGGCGGGAGTTGGTCGGCGGCGGCCCGAGTCTCGCCCTGTTCGGTCTCGATCCGCAGCCGAGTGCCCCTGGGCAGTTTCCCCAGGGACGCGGGCGGGCTGCCTCCCCAGCAGACCACCGTCGGTGGCAGCAGCCGGTCGCGCAGCTCACGCTCGCGGGCGGCCAGCGCGGCCGCGGGGCGGCCGGTGTCGACGCCGAGGGCTGCCAGGGCGAGGGTGACGGCGGTGGCCGAAGCGGCGACCGTACGGTCCGGGGAGGGGCTGTACGAGGTGGCGACGCCATGCAGCTCGGCGAGGCGTGACAGGTCCTCGGAAGGCGGTTCGGCCGACCCCTGCGCCGCCATCTACAGCCTCGCGAGGTCCGGCTCGAAGACCGCCGACTCGCTGGTCAGGTGTGCGGCTTCGGCGAGTGGCGGCTCGCTGGTGAGGGGCTCCGCGTCGGGCAGCGGCGCCTCACTGGTCAGCGGGATCTCGGCGCAGGCGCCCTCCGCGCTGAACACGCAGAAGTGCGGCTCGGGTTCGAGGGACGACGGCTGCGCCACGGGTTTGGAGCGGGGTTGTGCGGGAGCGACCACGAGGGGCCTCCTTGTCGAGTACGGCGACCTTGCGGGTTATCGCAGCCCTACCCAGTGGGCGCCGTGGCAGACGTACGAATGGCTACAACGTGCATCTCCTCACATTCTGTTGCGTACGTCCCGATCCCGCTGCGGCCACGACACGACCGGGCCCGGCGGGGGCGACCGCCGGGCCTCGATCCGCGGAGCGCTATGGCTATACCGCCTCGGCCGGCGTCGGCTCGGGCTCCGGCTGCGGCCTGCTGTCCGCCCGTTTCTGCGCCCACCGGCACAGGGGCGGTGCCGCCAGACCGCAGACGGCGAACAGGGCGGCCAGGACGACCCAGCCCGTGGTGCCGGTCGTGACGACCAGGCTGACCAGGATCGGCGCCGCGATCTGCTGGACGGCCACGCCGAGCCAGAAGACCGACAGATAGACGCCCTCCTGCTGGGGCGCCGCCAGCAGATAGGAGCCGCCCCAACCGCCGGCGGACTGGAACAGCTCACCGCCGGTCAGCGCGATCATGGCCAGCAGCAGCACGCCGACGGCCAGGACGACCGGCAGCTTCGGTGCCGCGACGAGCAGCACACAGCACAGCGCGAGGGAGAGCCCCGCCCGCGTCAGGGCGCGTGCCACGCCGGCCATGGTGTCCGTGTCGCGGCTGGCCCGCACCTGGAGGGCGACCGCGAGCACGGTGTTGACGGCGACCAGCGGGGCGATCACCGCGGACGGCACGTCGGTGTGCCCGACGATCCACAGCGGGATGCCGATGCTCAGCAGGGTCATGTGCATGGTGAGCACGGCGTTGATCCCCGTGAACGACAGGAACGACACATCGCGCAGCACGCTCACCGAGAACCGTCGGCGCAGGCTCTTCGCCGGCGCGCTGAGGATCGGCAGCCGGGCGGCCAGCATCGCGAGCACGGCGAACGAGGCGGCGTTGAGCAGCAGGATCGCCGCGTAGCCCGCCCGGTTGTCGATGAGCAGCCCGATGCCGCCCAGCAGGGCGCCGACGGTGAAGCCGACGTTGCGCAGCGACCGCAGGATCGCGACGGCCCTGACCCGGTCCTCGGCCTTCGTCACCTGGCCGACCAGGGCCTGTGACATCGGCGCGGACGCCTTGTCGACCAGGCCGAGCAGGCACACCACGGTGAGGAACTGCCACAGGTTCTGGACGAACGGGTACGCCACGAACCAGGCGCAGCGCCACACGCTCAGCCAGACCAGGACCTTCTTGGGGCCGATCCGGTCGGCGAGGACGCCGATCGGGATCGCCGTGGCCAGGGCGATGGCGGCGGACACGGTCAGACCGAGTCCGAGCTGCCCCTCCGACAGGCCGACGGACCGGGTGATGAAGGGCACGGAGACGGCCAGAAAGGCGCCGGTGCCGACGGCGTCGATCGACGTCAGCACGGCCAGCCGGATGCCGGCCGTCCCTCCCGGGACGGACCCGCGCCAGCCGCGGACGCGCTGCCAGAGGTCGGACATGTGCTTCCTCAATCAGTGGTGATACGGACTCGGTCGGCGGTGCCGCGGACTCAGCCGGTGGTGGCGATACGGACCGCCGCGTCCGCGTCCAGCACGCGTCGGCGTGTGGTGTCCGCGTCCGGCCCGGTGGCGATGACATGGCCTGCGCGGTCCCAGGAGGACGCCCACGGCCGGACCTCGTCGCCGGTCCCGACGCCCACTTCCACGACCTCGACGCCGGGCAGGTCCCGGGCCACGTCCACGCCGGAGACCTCTGTGACGGTGCCCGGCTCGGCGGCCAGGAACCGGATCGCCGAGGTCTGCTCCGACACCTGGGGCAGCGTGACCGGACGTCCGGCCAGCAGGTCGATCAGGGTCAGCCTGATCGTCGTGCCGTAGGCCAGGTCGATGAGGTCGATCAGATGGTCGCCGGGGCAGCGGCCGGCGCATTCGACCAGCGTCGGACCGGACTCGGTGAGGATCCACTCGGCGTGCAGGATGCCGGTCTGATAGCCGGTGGCGGCGACCAGCGCCCGCATGGCCGTGGTGAACGCGGCCTGCGTGTCCTCGTCGAGCGGAGCGGGCAGCAGATGGCCGAGCTCGACCGGGTAGGGCCCTGGGATCACGGTCTTGGCCGTGACGTTCTGGAAGACGATCTCGCCCCGCTGCACCAGCGCCTCGACGCTGAACTCGGGCCCCTGAAGGCGTTCTTCGGCCAGGTACCGCCACGCCAGCTCCCGGTCGGGCACCGACACCCGCTCGGTCGCGGAGGAGGTCCGCTCCCAGGCCTGCGCCGCGCTCTCGGCGTCGACCGAGTCCAGCAGCTGTACGCCGACGCTGGCCTGCCGGTTCGCCGGCTTGACCACGACCGGGCCGTCGCCCGCGAACTCGAGGATGTCCTCGGGCCCGAACACCTCGCGCCAGCGCGGGTTGCGGACACCGGCGGCGCCGGAGACCTCGCGCAGCCGGACCTTGTCCCGCAGCGCCTGCGCGGCCTGTTCGGTCGCGCCGGGCAGCCCGAGCTTCTCGGCCAGCGCGGCCGCCGCGGGCACCGCGTACTCCAGGCCCGGGACCACCGCGGCCACGGGGCGCACGGCCGTCAGTTCGGCCGCCAGGTCGAGGGCCTCGGTCGACTGGTGGTAGTTGGCCGGCACGATGCGGTCCACGCAGTCGAAGCGTCCCGCGGCGCCTGCCAGGTCCCGCTTGCGAAGGATGTCGGGTTCCTCGATCACCACGACGGACCCGCTCGGGACGTTGCCCTCGATCGCGTGCAGGTAGGCCATGTTGAAGCCGATGAACACCACCTGGGCGTCGCTGGCGGGGGCGGTCATGACGAGCTCCTGAGTGCGGGTACGGACTGCATGGGCACTGCCTTCCTGCGGGGTGGGGGGAGAGTCATACGGGCGTCCCGAGCACTCCGGCCCGGCCGTCCGCGCGTACGGGCGTTCCGTCGATGACGAGCTCGATGGCGGCGAGCACCTCCGCGACCCGGTCCCGGGCCTGCTCGGCGGTGGCGCCGGCGACGATGACGTGTCCGTGCCGGCTCTTGGAGTCGCGGACCTCCGCCACCGTGTCGCCGGGGCTCGGCCGGAGGTTCAGCTCGTCGACGTACCCGAGCCCGGCGACCGTGTCGAGGCCGCGGATCTCGTCTACGTGGCCGGGCGGGAAGGCGAAGAACCGCACGACCGCCGTCGCGGTCGCCGCGGCGGGCCCGGCCGGGGTGCCCGCCAGGCCGGCGAAGATCGCCTGCTCGATGTCGAGGCCGGTGGCCAGCTCGATGAGGCGTGGGATCCGGTCCCCGCCGAGCCGGGCCTGCGACTCGACGACGCGGGGACCGGCCTCGGTCCAGATCACCTCGGTGTGCGCGGGACCGAACCGGTAGCCGCACGCGGTGAGCAGTTCGGTCGTCAGGTCCTCGACGGCCCGCCGGCGCTCCGGGGGCAGCGGCGCCGGATGGACGTGCCCCACCTCCACGAACAGCGGCGGCGCGCCGAGCAGCTTCTCGGTGATCCCGACGATCCGGTGCTCACCGTCCCGGCTCAGTGTCTCCACGCTGTACTCGGGACCGCGCAGATACTCCTCGACCAGGAACGGACCGTCGTAGCCGTACTGCTCGACGAGCGCTGTCCAGACCGCGAGATCCGCCTCCTCCTGCCACAGGAACACGCCCCGGCTGCCGGCCAGTGCGGTCGGCTTGACCACGGCCGGGCGGCCGATGCGCCGGACCGCGTCCGGTACCTCGCGCCGGGTCGCCACCGCCTCGAAGGACACCGGGGACAGTCCGCGTGCGGCGAGCAGGTCCCGCATGGCGTGCTTGTCGGTGAGGAGCCGCACCGCCTCGGCCGGGTTGACCTCGATGTGCAGTTCCTCGGCCACCTCGTAGGCGGCGGCCATCGTCTCCTCGCGGCCGATGTGGTAGATCACCGAGGCGCGGTGCTCCTCGGCCACCTCACGGATGGTGCGGCGCAGCAGCTCCTCGTCCCCGAAGTCGGCCGTGACGAACACGTCCGCCAGTGCGCGTACGTCGTCCAGGTACTCCGGCGACTCCAGCCGCGGGTCCCAGATCGCGCCGACCCAGAACCCCTCGGCCTGTGCCTTGCGGACGAACTGGCGGTACGGCATCACCATCAGCAGGCGGGGCCTGTCGTCCACGGGCGCCGTCACCGGGTGCCCCCGGCCGCCTGCTCCTCGGCGACGCGGCTGAGCAGGCTCAGGTAGCGCTCGCCGGTGTCGGGGAGCAGGGTCACGATGCGCTTGCCCCGGTTCTCGGGACGGGCGGCCACGACACCCGAGGCGTGGACGACCGCGCCGGAGGAGACGCCGACGGTGAGGCCGGCGTGCACGGCGAGCCGCCGGGTGGTGTCGAGGGCGTCGGCGTCGGCGACCGCGATCACCTCGTCGATGAGTTCGCGTTCCGTGGTCGGTGCGATGAAGCCGCCGTTGAAGCCGGGGATGGTGTGCGTGCCGGGCTCGCCGCCGGACAGCAGCGGCGAGCCGGCCGGCTCGACGGCCACGATCCGTACGTCGGGGTTGCGCTCCAGCAGGTAGCGGCCCGCGCCGCTGAGGGTGCCGCCGGTGCCCACTCCGCAGACGAAGACGTCGATACGACCCTCGGCGTCGGCCCAGATCTCCGGGCCGGTCGACTCGTAGTGCGCCCGGGTGTTGTCGGGATTGTCGTGCTGGCGGCAGAACCAGGAGCCGGGGGTCCGGTGGTGGAGTTCCTCGGCCTTGTCGACGGCCGCCTGGTAGCCGCCGGTGTGCGGGGTGCGCACCACCTCGGCGCCGAGCGACTGGAGCATGGCGACGCGCTCCTGGGTCGCGTTGTCGGGCAGCACGATGACGCAGCGGTAGCCGCGGGCGGCGGCGAGGGCGGCCAGCGAGATGCCGGTGTTTCCGGAGGTCGCCTCGATCACGGTGCCGTTGCCGGGGGTGAGCAGTCCGCGCTCCTCGGCGCCGCGCAGCATCGACAGTGCGGCCCGGTCCTTGCTGCTGGACCAGGGGTTGAACAGCTCCAGCTTCGCCAGGACCTCGGTCTCGGCCGGGACCCCGTCCAGGACGCGGTCCACGGGGAGCCGCAGCAGCGGGGTGCGGCCGATCAGATCGACGAGGGAGTCGGCGACCGGGCGGGCGGTGACCGGCTCGGTCCGGATGTCGATCTCCTCGACGGCGGCCTCGGCGGTCCGCGCCGCGAGCTGGGCGGTCTCGGCGATCACGAGGACATGGCCGGCGCGGTCGCCGTTGCGGCGCGGCTCGCGCAGCACGGCGCCGGGCTTCGGCTTGACGACGACCTCCTCCACGCCGGGCAGCGCGGCGGCGCGTTCCTGGCCGGAGACCGACACCACCCGGCCCGGCCGGGCGACCAGGTAGCGGATGGCGGCGCCGGCGACGGGGTGCTCGGGCACGACCCGGGCCGGCAGCGGCCGGCCGAGGTACTGCTGGGCCACCAGCTCCAGTGACTTGATGCCGAGGGCGCGGTCGACCAGGTAGGTGATCTTGCCGCCGGCGGGCCGGGGGTTGATCTCGATGAGCTTGGGGCCGGAGTCGGTGACCTTGATCTCGACGTGGGCCATGCCCAGGTCGAACCCGCAGGCGCGCAGCGCCTCCACGGCCAGGTCGCCGATGGCGCGGACCGTCTTGTCGGGCAGGCCGGAGGGGAAGCTGTGGGCCAGTTCGACGAAGTAGCCCTGGCCGATGACCGACTTGTCGGTGACCCCGAGGACCTCGTAGCGGTCGCCGTCGGCGAGGACCTCCACGCTGACCTCGGGGCCGCTCAGGTACTCCTCGACCATCAGCTCGTGGTAGCGGCTCTGGCCGCGGGTGTTCTCCACCCGGGAGCGGATCAGCTCGACGTGCTCGGCGGCCTGTTCCGCGGTCTCCACCAGCCGGACATCGGCGCTGGAGGTCTCGTCGGCCGGCTTGACCACGCAGGGCAGGCCGATCTCGGCCGCGGCGGCCGCCGCCTCGGCGGGCGTCTGCACGGTGCGGAACGCCGGTATCGCGACGCCGAGTTCGGCGCAGCGCCGGCGCATCAGCGCCTTGTTGCGGGCGGTGGCGACGCCGTCGACGCTGACGGTGGGGAGCCCGAGGAGGACGGCGACCTCGGCGGCCACGACCACGTCGTACTCGGCCAGGGTCAGGAAGGCGTCGAAGGGGTGCTCGGCGCCGGCCCGGTGCACATGCGGCAGGAGTTCCCCGAGGACGTTCGTCTCGCAGTGGACGATCTCGTCGACGTACTTCTCGAAGTAGGCCGGACCGCCCGGCACTTCGAGGTACCGGTCCAGGTCGCGGGTGAAGAAGGTGACCCGGCAGTCGAGTTCCTTGATGATCTGCAGGCCCTCGAAGCCGGAACCGGAGAGGTTGCTCTCCAGTACACCGACGTGAATCATCTGTGCCTCCGATGGCGTGCCGACACGTGGTCGGGTCGATATGCGGTGAACGTTGCGGGGTACTGCGACGAATGGGGTGGGGCCGGTGGCCTGGGCGTCACCAGCACCCGGAGGTGGCCAGGGCGCGCAGCAGCTGGTCCGCGTCCTCGCGGTCCGCGGCCGAGGGCCGGGACACGATCTCGGCGGCGGGGGCCATCACGCGGGCCTTCGGGGGCACATCGCCCAGGACGAGCGCCCCGGCGCCGATCAGCGCGTCGTGGCCGACGGTGACCGGGCCGAGCACGATCGCGTTGGTGCCGAGGACCACGCGGTCGCCGACGACGGGGTGGCGGCGGGCGCCGGGTTCGCGCCGTCCGTCCTTCCACCAGCCGACGGCGCCGAGCGTGACCTGGTGGAAGATCGTGACGTCGTCGCCGACCTCGGCGGTCTCCCCGATGACCACGGCGGCCCCGTGGTCGATGAAGACACGCCGGCCGAGCCGCGCGCCCGGGTGGATCTCGATGCCACCGGTGCAGGCGCGCGCCAGGTAGGCGAGGAGCCGGGCGCTGTGACGGTGCCCACGGGTGAACAGGACGTGCGCCACCCGGTGGGTCCACAGCGCCGGCAGCGCGGGGTGCAGCAGGGCCTCCGCGCGCGTGCGGATCGACGGGTCTCGCGCGACGATCACGGAGAGGTCCTCCCTCATCCTGGTGATCACTGTGCGCATCGCGGTCCTCCGTGGTTCATGTCCTGGTGGGGTGGGCACCGTCGGATTCGGGCGCCGGGCTCAGTAGTTGGGGGCCTTGACCAGGTTTCCGGCGCCGTTCTCGATCTCCGGGACGTACACCCGCTCGTTCCAGACGTCCTGGGCCACCGGTTCGAGTGCGATCGAGACCGCGCCCTCGTCGACCGCGAAGGCGGCCTGGACGGCGCTGGTGATCGCGTCGACCAGGGCGGTGACCCGCTCGGCCTCGAGGTTGTTGGGGAAATGCTTGATGCTGACGTGCGGCACTCCGGTGACCTTTCTGGTGAGTCGTGCGGTCTTTATGGCGGTGACGAGTTCGTCTATTCCGTTCGCGCGCAGCAACTCGTAGTGGTCGGCCTCGAGTCGGTGGAGCGCGGGGGGTGTGGTGGTAAGCGCTTCACCGGAGTCGATGAACGATTCCTGGTCGCCGGTGGCCCGGAACACGGTGACCGGTGCGGCGATGGTGCGCTCGGCGAGTTCGCGGGGGTCGTACTCGAAGAGGAATGTCCGCCGCACCACGCCGACGATCCTGCAGACCCATTCACGGTCCAGGTGCTCGAACCGGTCGCTGACGAAGGCGATGAAGGATTCCTCGTCGTGTGTCGCGGCAAGGCATTCCTCGACCGCCGACTTCTCCAGGTTTCCGGCGAACACCGAATACAGGATGGAGACGAACGTGGAGTCGTCGAAGCCGGTCGAGGTCCGGCCGGCCGCGTCGCCGAGGAATTCCACGGGTGGTTTGCCGGGCGCGATGAGGATCACCTCGTCGACCTGCTCGCCGGCCAGCTCCAGCTGGTGGGCGGCCTCGAAGGCGAGCCGGGCCCCGAAGGAGTAGCCCCACAGGGTGTACGGGCCGGTCGGCTGGACCTGCCGGACCAGTTCGAGGTCCTTGGCGACCATCTCGGCGAACGTCTCGTACGGGGTCTCGTCCTGGTTGATGCCGTAGGACTGGACGCCGAGGAACGGCCGGTCCAGGTCGAGGCGCCCGGCCAGCAGCCGCAGGCTCATCGGGTAGCCGCCGAGACCGGGCCAGCAGAAGACCGGCCGGCCGCCGTCCGCGGCGCGCAGCCGCACCAGCCGGGAGGCCCCGGTGGCGGGTGCGCGGTCGACGCGCCGGGCCAGTTCGGCGATGGTCGGCGCGTCGAACAGCACCTGGAGCGGCAGGGCGGCACCCAGCTCCCGGTTGATCCGGTTGACCAGGGAGACCGCGGTCAGCGAATGGCCGCCCAGGGCGAAGAAGTTGTCGCGGATGGAGACCCGCTCCTGCTTCAGCACCTTCGCCCACAGTGCGGCGACGGCCTCCTCGGTGGGGGTGCGCGGCGGGACGACCGGTGCCTCGGTGTCGTCGACGGCGGCCTTGTCCAGCTCGCGCAGGGCCTGGTGGTCGACCTTGCCGTTGGGGGTGAGCGGGAAGGCGTCGAGGACGGTGACCCGGTTGGGCACCATGTACGGCGGCAGGGCCGCGGCGAGGTTGTCCTTGATGATCTCTGCGGGACCCCGCATGTGCACGGAGTCCTCCTTCATGCCCTCGCTGAGCCGCTGCTGGGCGCTGATGCGGCCGCCGACGGCGAAGTAGGACGCGGTGTCCGGGCCGAGGCCGACGAGGTCCGCGATACGCCGGGCCGAGGGCAGCGGGTTACCGGTCTCGGAGCTGTACCCGGAGGACATCAGCCCCAGGTCGAGACCGTTCATCTGAAGGCGCTGGAGCTCCCGGCCGAGGTCGACGTAGCGCTGCCACGCCTCGGCGGCGCCGCCGATCATGCTGACCCCGAAGCTCGAACGCGCGTAGACCTCCTGGTTGATGGCGATGACGTCCTGTTTGCGGACCAACTCGTCGGACACCCGAACCAGTTCGCCGGCGTCGTAGCGGTACTGGCCGTCGGCGAGATCGGCGATACGGCCCGGGTTGGCCTGCACATACAGGTCGACCGCGGTGGGCTCGGCCGCTGACGCGGCCGTGCGGATCTCGTACGAGGCCAGGTAGTAGTCCTCGTCCGGGCAGCGCAGGACGTCCTTGACCGCCGGCTCCGCCGGGCGCGCGGAGATCCGCAGTCCGTAGGCGGGCAGGACGTGGTCGAAGAGGCCGACCATGTGACCGGCTTCGAACTGGAGGACTTCCTGGATGTTGTTGCGGTAGACGGGCTCGATGGCCGAGCGGCGCCCGATGAAGTGGGCCCGCAGCCTCGGCTCCCCGGCCGGGGCCGGGCCGATCAGCGTGAGCCGGTGTTCGACCGGGTGGTAGTAGTAGTGGCCCGCCTCAAGGCCCGCGATGCCGGACAGCTCCAGGTAGAGCTGGGTGGCGTACAGGGATCCGGGTGAGGCGTAGCCGTACTTGGACAGCAGCCGCTCGCCGCTGGTGAACCGGCCGAACCAGCGCAGCAGCGTGCCGAGTTCGGTCAGGGTGAGGGTGTCCGGGTCCCGGGGCGCGGCCACCTGCTGCGTCGCGGGGGCGAGCAGGCGCAGGAGGTCCTGCCGGGTGACGTCGCCGCCCTCGTAGAAGCGGTACGTCTTGCGGGCGAACACCGTGCGCCGCTGCTCGGCCGTCGCGGTCCGCCCGGGCAGCTCGATGAACGGGAGGCCGTACTCCTGACGGACGCCCAGATCGGCGAGCTGGGCCTTGAGCTGGAGTTTGCTCTGCTTGGACTGGTGGTGGGCGCCGTGGTTGCCCTGGTCCATGACCGCGGCCCGGTGCGGATCGAGTTCGACGAAGGCGATGAGGTTGGCGCCGACTCTCGTGTCGTCGCGGACCACGACCGCGGCCCGCTTGACCCAGTCGTGCTTCTCGATGGACACCTTGATCTCGTC
Source organism: Streptomyces sp. WM6386 (assembly GCF_000972385.1). GTDB lineage: Bacteria > Actinomycetota > Actinomycetes > Streptomycetales > Streptomycetaceae > Streptomyces. The sequence goes on along the minus strand of NZ_JXTE01000026.1, from coordinate 25,784 downwards.
CAGTTCCACGCGGAAGCCGCGCAGTTTGACCTGGCTGTCGGTGCGGCCGAGGAACTGCACGGTGCCGTCGTCGTTCCAGCGGGTCAGGTCGCCGGTGCGGTAGAGGCGCGTGGAGTCCGGGTCGGTGGCGAACGGGTTGGGGATGAACCGTTCGGCCGTCATGTCGGGGTTGTTGAGGTAGCCGCGGGCGAGCTGCCGCCCGGCTATGTGGAGTTCACCCGACTCGCCGGGCGCCACGGGCCGCCGGGCGGAGTCGAGGATGTGGAAGCTCATGCCGTGCACGGGCCGGCCGATGGAGAGGTGGTCGGGTCCGTGCTGGACGGTCTCGCGGTCCACGGTGAGGGACGAGGCGTTGATCGTGGTCTCGCTCGGGCCGTAGAGGTTGACCAGTTCGACGTCCGGCAGCGCGTCGAGCAGCTCGATCGCCAGGCTCTTGGTGAGCGCCTCGCCGCCACTGAAGAGCTGGGTGAGCGAGGTGCACTGCGTCAGCCGTCCGGAGTCGACGAGCGCCTGGAGCAGGGTCGGCACGCCCTGGAGCGTGGTCACCCGGTGCGTCTGGATCAGGTCGAGGAGCCCGCCGGGGTCGGCGTAGACGCCCCGTTCACTCATCACCACGCTGCTGCCGCAGGCCGGGGCGAGGATCTCCCACTGGGCGGCGTCGAAGCTCAGCGGGGTCTTCTGCAGCACCGTCCGGCGTTCGTCCAGGCCCTGTTCACCGGCCAGCCAGCGCATCTGGCTGACGATGCTGCGGTGTTCGACGCCGATGCCCTTCGGGTTGCCCGTGCTCCCGGAGGTGTAGATGACATACGCGAGGGTGTCGCCGTGCGCGGCGTCCAGTGGGCCCGCGAGGGCACCGCCGCGCGCGGAAGCCGGGCCAGCGGGAACGACCCCGTGGTCGGCGTCGACGGCGTCGCGGGAGGCCTGTGCCCCGGCGACGGTGACGATCCGCGTGTGCGCGGGAGTGAGCGCGGCCAGCCGGGAGACCAGGGACTCGTCGGTGAGGATGAGCCTGGTCCGGGAGTCCGCGATCATGTAGCGGACGCGCTCGTCCGGGTACTCCGGCGACAGCGGCAGGTAGGGAGCGCCCGAGTACAGGACGCCCCAGACGCTCGCCATGAGGTCGACGGACGGATCCATGAAGATCCCGACGGGTTCGTCCGTCGTCGCACCGAGCCGACACAGATGGTCGGCCAGGACCTCGGCGCGTTCACCGAGCTGCTGGAAGGTCAGGCGCTGCGTGCCGCACGAGACGGCGGTCCGGTCGGGCCGGGTGAGCGCGGCCGCGCGCAGCATGTCTGGCAGGGACAATTCCTCGGACCCCATGGTTTTCGCCATCATCCTCGAACCTGGAATTGGTCACTTTGTGAGTGCGTTGGAAAAAGGCAAAGAAATGGCATGGTCATGCCAAGGGTGAGGCAAAACCATGTCAGTGCCGGCAGCCGGAGCCGACCGTCGATCAGCGCGCGGGAAAAGCCCCTGTCTCAGAACGAGAAGGGCGCGGCAGAAGACGGTTCTCTGGCTTTACGTCAGACAGAAAGCGCTTGAACTGGGATGAACGGTCGCCGACGGTCGAGGAAACTCTCTGCGACCACGGGGCGCCACTTAGGCGCTCAGACCGTCTCAGCACATCGCGAACAGAAGCTCAGTGCTATACCACTGGGTTTCGCGAACATACCTTTCAATACCCCCCGATTGCTGGGTCGGCTGGTTGGCGCCGACCGTGATCATCATGCGATCGGTGCTTACTTTAAATCGAGTCGACCCTCGTTGTAAAACCCTGATTTCGTCACAGGGCAGGACTCTTGGCTGAATCCCGGTGCCTGAGCGGACGTCATATGGGGGCACTTCGGGAACAGTTCGGGCGCTCCCCCACCGGGGGCAGTGGCCGGTTCCAGCCACCGCTGACCGGTCGTCGGTGACCGATAACCGACCACTATTCACTCAGTACATGTAGCGAGTGCATAATGATCGCCATGAGCACCCGCCACATCCTGCTGGGGCTGCTCGCCACGGGGCCGAGCCATGGCTACGACCTCAAGCGACGCCACGACGAACGTTTCCCGCAGGCCCGTCCGCTGGCCTACGGGCAGGTCTACACAACCCTTCAACGACTGGTCCGCGACGGACTGGCCGAGGTCGAGGGCACCGACTCCGACGGCGGACCGGAGCGCACGATGTACCGCTCCACCACCGACGGACAGCGAGAACTCGCCACGTGGGCCGGGGAGATCACCCCGCCCGCGCCCTTCGTGACCAACGAGATCTTCGCCAAGGTCGTCGTCGCGATCCTCGCCGACGGCGACCCGGAGGCCTATCTCAGCGCGCAACGCACCGCCCACATGGCGCGGATGCGTGAACTCACCCAGGTCAAGACGGGCAAGGGCGCGGACCTCGCGACCGTGCTCTCGGCGGACTACGCCCTCAACCACCTCGACGCCGACCTCCGTTGGATGACCACCACGGCGGGCCGGCTGACCACCCTGACCGCGGAGGTCGACACAGTATGAGCAACGAAGTGCCGCTTCTGGCGGCCCGTGACCTCGTCAAGGCGCACGGCAGGACCGAGGCCCTGCGCGGCGCCTCGGTCGAGCTGCGGGCCGGCGAGATCCTGGCCGTCACCGGCGCCAGCGGCAGTGGGAAGTCGACGCTGCTGCACTGCCTGGCGGGCATCGTCCGCCCGGACGGCGGCTCGGTCTCCTACGCGGGTGAGCGGCTCGACACCCTGCCCGAGAAGCGGCTGAGCGAGCTGCGCCGGACCGAGTTCGGGGTGGTCTTCCAGTTCGGCCAGCTGATCCCCGAGCTGACCGCGCTCGACAACGTCGCCCTGCCGCTGATGCTGGCGGGCGCCGCCCGGGTCGAGGCCCACGAGAAGGCCGGGGAGTGGCTGGAGCGTTTCGGGGTGCGCGGGCAGGAAGGGCTGCGGCCCGGCGAGATGAGCGGCGGCCAGGCCCAGCGGACCTCGCTGGCCCGGGCCCTGGTCACCCAGCCGAAGGTGGTCTTCGCCGACGAGCCCACCGGCGCGCTGGACTCACTCGCCGGCGAGCAGGTGATGACGGCCCTGGTGCACACGGCCCGCGAGCAGGGCACCGCGGTCCTCCTCATCACCCACGACGCCCAGGTGGCGGCCTACGCGGACCGCGAGGTACGCCTGAGCGACGGCGCGCTGCTGCCGCAGGGGGTGGCGGCGTGAGGACGGCGTACACCAAGCACCTCACCAAGCGGATCGGGGCCGCGGGCGACCGGCTGCGAGCCGATCTGCGGCTGGCCTGGCTGCTCACCCGGGGTTCGGACCGGCGGGAGTGGTGGCGGGTGCTGCTGACCGGGGTCGGGGCGGCGCTGGCGACGGAGTTCGGGCTGGTGATCGCCGTGCTGCTGACCATGGACGGTCAGTACAGCGTGTCGGTCGGCGCCGGGCTGCTCGACCAGCCCGGGACCCGCGCCGGGGTCATCGTCGCGCTGCTGCTCCTGTTCATTCCGGTGCTGGGGTTCCTCGGCCAGTGTGCCCGGATCGGTGCGGTGCACCGCGACCGGCGGCTGGCCGGGCTGCGGCTCGCCGGGGCCACGCCCGGGCAGGTGCGGCGGATCGCGGCGCTGGAGTCCGGGCTGGCCTGTCTGGCGGGCTCGGCCGTGGCGACCGTGTTCTCGGCGCTGTCCCTGCTGCGCCTGTGGAGCCGGCCCACCCCGCTCGCCTGGGCGCTCGTCGCGCTGGTGGCCGTGGGGGTGCCGGTGCTCGGCGCGGCGGTCAGCGCGCTCGCGCTGCGCCGGGTGGTCGCCTCGCCGTTGGGCTGGATCCGGCGGGTGCGGCCGGCCCGGAGGCCGGGGCGGATCTTCCGGCTGGCGACCGCGCTGCTCGCGCTCGTGGTGCTGGAGGCCCTGACGACGCCCTTCCACCGCGCGCCGTTCGAGCCCACGCTCGTCCCGCTCACGGTCTTCGCCGCGTGTCTGCTGGTCGGCGCCGCGGCGGTGTGGCTGTCCGGCGCCTCGGCCCGGCAGCTGGGCGAGGGTCTCACCGGCCGTGCCACAAGCCCGGCGGTGCTGATCGCGGCAGCCCGGCTACGGGACGACCCGTGGGCGTCGGCCCGCACGCATGCGGCGGTGCTGCTGGTGACTGTCGTCGGCTCGGGCTTCATGGGGGTGCGGGCGGTGTTTCTGACGGCTCTGTACGCCCAGGACCGCGCGGGGCGCCTCGGCATGGGCGTGTCGTACTACACCACCGGCATCGACCTGACGGGCGCCGCGATCCTCGTCGCCCTCGGCCTCGTCCTGGTGGGTCTCGCCGTCGGCACCGCGGAGTCCCTGGCCACCCGGCGCCGGGGGCTGGCCGCCCAGACCGCCGCCGGGGTGCCGCGTGCGGTGCTGATCCGGGCCACGCTGCTGGAGACCGCGCTACCGCTGGCCCCCGCGCTCGCGGTGGCGGGCATCGGCGGCATGGCGATCAGTGCCTGGTACGCCTCGGTCGACACGGAGTACGGGACACACGACGTGCCGTACTCCGCGCTCCTGGTCCCGCCCGCGGTGTACGCCTGCTGTCTGCTCGCCGCCGCCACCTCGCTCCCGCTGCTGCGCCGCTCTCTGAACCCCGCGGAGCTGCGCTACGCGTGAGCGCATGGACGACCGGCGCCGGGGGCACGGGGGACCCCCGGGGCCGGTGCGCAACCGTCCGCGGCTGCACAAAGGCCCGGATCGTGTCAGGCAGAGATGCCGTCGATCCGGGCCATCGCGTCTTCCGCGCCGTACGGCTGCAAGTACGGCAGCCAGCGCGGGTCCCTGTGTCCGGTCCCGATGATGCGCCAGGCCAGACCGGTGGGCGGGGCGGGTTTGTGGCGCAGCCGCCATCCGATCTCGAACAGGTGTCGGTCGGCCTTCACGTGGTTGCAGCGGCGGCAGGACGCCACCACGTTGTCCCAGACGTGCTTGCCCCCGCGGCTGCGCGGGATGACGTGGTCGACGCTGGTTGCGACGCCACCGCAGTACATGCACCGGCCCCCGTCGCGCGCGAAGAGCGCCCTGCGGGTCAGAGGAACGGGCCCCCGATAGGGAACCCGGACGAATCGCTTGAGCCGGACCACGCTTGGTGCGGGGACTGTGACGGTTGCGCTGTGCATGAAGGCGCCGGATTCCTCGAGGGAGACCGCTTTGTTCTCCAGGACGAGGATGAGCGCGCGGCGGAGCGGTACGACGCCCAGTGGCTCGTACGACGCGTTCAGGACCAGGACATGCGGCACGGATGCCTCCTCGGGCGTCGGCGGCGCGTGGCTCGCGCCGGGACGATCTGTAGTCAGTCTCCCCTCATGCCTGGTGGTAACGCCACCATCTCCCGGTAACGGGCTGAGAGTGTTTTCGACCACACCTTTCTTCATCCCCAGGTGAGGAGGGTCTCTCCCCCGAACATTGCAACGATCCACACACGATGCACCGTTAGTGTGGTGGGTCTGCCGCCCGGTGACCTTTCCGTGACCTTCACGATCTTTGACCGCCGTACCGGGAGGCAGGGGCTGCACCTGGAGGTACCTGCCGTGTCGTTGTCCGCCGTCCTACTGGCCGCCGCGGCGTCGCCGTCCCCGTCCCCCTCGGGCACGTCGACGCCCGCCGTCCCCTCGCTCCAGGACGCCCAGGAGAGCGCGACGAACGCCGCCAGCTGGGTCGAGCAGAACTGGTCGACCTGGCTGGCGATCGGTCTGCGCGTCCTGCTGATCCTGGTGATCGCGGCGGTGCTGAGAGTGGTGGTGCGGCGGGCGATCACCAAGCTCATAGATCGCATGAACCGCACGGTCCAGGCGGTCGACGGCACGGCCCTCGGCGGCCTCCTGGTCAACGTCGAGCGCCGCCGTCAGCGCTCCCAGGCGATCGGCTCGGTGCTCCGCTCGGTGGCGAGCTTCATCATCATGGGCACCGCGGCCCTGATGATCCTCGGCACCTTCGAGATCAACCTGGCCCCGCTCCTCGCCTCCGCGGGTGTGGCGGGCGTGGCGATCGGTTTCGGCGCCCGCAACCTGGTCACCGACTTCCTCTCCGGTGTCTTCATGATCCTGGAGGACCAGTACGGCGTCGGGGACACCGTCGACGCGGGCGTGGCCTCAGGCGAGGTCATCGAGGTCGGCCTGCGCGTGACGAAGCTCCGCGGTGACAACGGCGAGATCTGGTACGTCCGCAACGGCGAGGTCAAGCGCATCGGCAACCTCTCCCAGGGCTGGGCGACGGCCGGCGTGGACGTCACGGTCCGTGCGGACGAGGACCTGGACAAGGTGAAGGGGACCATCGACGACGTCGCCGAGCGGATGAGCAAGGACGAGCCCTGGAACGAGCTCCTCTGGGGCCCGATCGAGGTCCTGGGCCTCGACAACGTCCTGCTGGACTCGATGGTCGTCCGCGTCTCGGCGAAGACCATGCCGGGCAAGGCCCTGACGGTCGAGCGCGAACTCCGCTGGCGCATCAAGCGAGCCTTCGACGCGGCCCAGATCCCCATCGTGGGCGGCCCTGTCGTCCTCACGGACGCCACCCCGGACACCGACCCGACGGCGGGCATGTCGGCCCCGTCGGCCTACGCGAACACCTCCTCCCCGCAGGCCCAGGCAGCGACACCGATAACGCCGCCGAGCGTGACGAAGTAAGACGCCCCCGGTACGAAGAGGCGGCGCCCGGGATCCCGGGCGCCGCCTCTTCGCGTAGGGCCGAGCGAACCTGGCGAAGGCGACCGCGAAACCGCGCCCGGTAAGGGGCGCGGGGAACTGCGCGACCAGCCCCCACCGGCCCGCGGGCTTGTCACCACCTCGCCGACGGAGCACTCGGCGCCGGCGCGCCCAGGATCATGAGCGTCGAGTTCGCCGTACCGCCCGGACCCAGCTGAGGCAGATGCCGCCACGCCCCCGTCAGCAGCAGCCCGCACTCCAGCGCCACCAAGCTCGCGTCACACCAGTCCAATACGGCTGTCTTTCGCCCCCACCAGCCCCAGCGTCCGCGCGATCTGGCACACCGCGAGGAAGGCCGTGCCCTTGCGCAGCCCCGCCACCCCCGTGTGCCCGTCGCCGCCCTTCACGTCGACCAGGACCGTCCCCGCGACCGCGTCGAGGGTCAGCGAAGCCCGCACGGAGTGATCCGAGCGACGGCCCGGCCGCCAGCGGAAGGTGACCTCGTCCGCGGCCGGTTCGAGGACGAGGAACGCCCGCTCGCAGGCCGGCAGCCGCACGCGGACCTGGTCCTTCCCCCCCTCGTCCGACCGGAGCAGATGCGTCTGCCGCTCCTCGAACGCCCCCGAGTCGAGCCGGATCCCCGCCGCCCGCGCCCGCCGCTTCAGCAGCAGCCAGGCCACCACCGCCCAGGCGAAGCTGACGGCGCCCCAGGCCGCGAGCGAGGCCAGCACCCCCTGCCCCACGGCGGACCAGGAGGAGTGGTCGTCCCAGAGCGACAGGAGCACCGGGAGGATCATCAGCGGGCCGAAGAAGGTCGCACTGGCCCGCCAGCACACCGCCGCCGCACTCATGAGCCGCACCCCAACTCGTAGGCCTCCGCGATCCACGGCTCGTCCGCACCCTCCACGGACGGCTCCACGCCGCACGCGAGCGACGCCCCGGAGCTGCCGTGCCACGACGAGACACTGCCGTAGACCGGCGTACCGGAGCAGTCCGCGGTGAAGCTCGCCTCGACGGACCGGACGGCCCGGGCGAAGACGAACGTGCCCCCGCCCTCGAAGTCGGCGACGTCGTCCCGCTCCCTGACGGCGGACGACCTGCCCGGCCTGGCCAGGGTGTCCGCCTCCCACCCCAGGCGCTTGCCGAGCGACGCGAACAGCCGCCCCGCCGACGGCCCTTCGCCGCTCATCTCCACCCTCGGCTCCAACTCCCGCACCCGAACGGGAGAAAACCGGACCTTCCCGTCCTTCTCGCCGACCTCGACCGGCCGGGACACCGCGATGAGTCTGCGCTCCTCGCTCACCCCGGCCCACCGGATCTCCCCGTCCGAGCACGCCGTACCGGCCGGGGTACGCGTGACCGCCGCCGAGTCGTTCCCGCCCACCCGGCACCCGGCCACGAGGAACACGGCCGCACACAGCAGGACCGCCGAGGTCTTCACACCGCGCCCCCTCCACTTTCACGTTCGCAGGCGGATGAAAGTACAGGAAGCCGTCCAGGCGACACCCGTTCACCTGCGGAAAGCTGGATCGTGATGAAGGTGTGACGCCTCCGGAATTAATCTTGCTCACACGTTCTCCGCATTCCCAACACCACCCTCCCTCGCTTAGGTTCAAGCCATCAGCGGGCCCTTGCTCTGGAGCGCAACGCCCAGGGGTCCGCCCTGAATGTGGGGAAACACATGAGAAAGCTCGCCATAGGCACCGTCGTCTGCGGTGCCCTGGCTCTGTCCGCGCTGGCCGTGCCCGCCGCCCAGGCCGCCACGCCGGACCTCGCCTTCGCGGACGTCGTCGTGAACAACGGCAAGACGATCGTCGTGGGCACCACCAGCGCGGTCACGGTCCCGGTGACGTACACCCTGACCCGTCCCGCCGACCTGACGATCGACTACAAGAACAACGCGGCGGGCGTCCTGCTCTACCGCGGCTCGCTCGCGTCCTTCGACAACGAGATCGAGAGCGACGCCTCGCCGGCCTGCACCACCACGGCGACGACGGACACCACGGTGACGGAGTCCTGCTCCGACACCCTCCACGTCGACCCGTCGTACGACCTCTTCGAGGCCGCGGACGCCACCACCTGGAAGGTCGGCGGCTTCTACGGCCAGACCGACTCCGACCTGGACGACTCGGACGACAAGATCAGCTTCGAGTACGGCTTCGCGGCCTGGGGCAACAAGGGCACCGCCAAGGTCCAGCGCGCCGCCAAGCTCACCGCCAACGCCTCGCCGGAGCCGGTGAAGAAGGGCAGGACCATCACGGTCAGCGGCAAGCTGACCCGCGCCAACTGGGAGACCGGCAGCTACACCGGCTACGTCTCCCAGAAGGCCACCCTGCAGTTCCGCGCCAAGGGCTCGGACACCTACAGCACCGTCAAGACGGCGACCTCCTCGACCGGCGGCCTTCTCAAGTCGACCGTGACGGCGTCGAAGGACGGCTACTACCGCTACGTCTTCGCGGGCACCACCACGACCGCCGCCGCGAAGGCCACCGGCGACTACATCGACGTCCAGTAGTCACCCCCGCACCGCCCCTGACCGCCCCCGCAGGTAACGACTCCGTTTCCTGCGGGGGCGGTTTGTTCGACCCCCCTTGACTCCCCCACGACCGGGACTTATGTTCCCTGCATCCGATAGGAAACCTTCCTAACAGTTGCCTTCCGTAAAGTCTGCTGCGGAACAGTCCCGGGAGAGGGGTACACATGGCCGGCACCCCGAGCACGCTGCGCGCCATGAACGATCGCGCCGCACTGGACCTCCTCCTGGAGCACGGCCCGCTGTCCCGCACCCGGATCGGCAAGCTCACCGGCCTCTCCAAGCCGACCGCCTCCCAGCTCCTGGCCCGCCTCGAAGCCGCGGGACTGGTCCTCGCCACCGGCACCACCGAGGGGCGACCCGGTCCCAACGCCCAGCTGTACGAGGTCAATCCGGCCGCCGGACACGCCGCCGGACTCGACGTCACCCCCGAACGCATCCTCGCCGCCGTCGCCGACATCACCGGCCGCACGGTGGGGTCGTACGAACTGCCCACCCCCGGCAGACGCCCCGCGCAGCCCGTCGTCCAGCAGGTCACCGACGCCCTCGACGGCGCCGTGAAGGCGGCGGGGCTGGCCCGCGCCGACGTCCACCGCCTCGTCATCGGCACCCCCGGCGCCTTCGACCCGGGCACCGGCCGGCTGCGCTACGCCTCCCACCTCCCTGGCTGGCACACGCCGACCCTGCTCGACGAACTCGCCGCCGCGCTGCCGATGCCGGTGGAGTACGAGAACGACGTCAACCTCGTCGCGGTCGCCGAACAGCGGCTCGGTGCCGCCCGCGGTCACGAGGACTTCGTGCTGCTGTGGAACGAGGGCGGTCTCGGCGCGGCCCTCGTCCTCGGCGGCCGGCTGCACCGCGGCTGGACCGGCGGCGCCGGCGAGGTCGGCTTCCTGCCCGTGCCCGGCACCCCCCTGGTCCGGCAGGTCACCAAGGCCAACAGCGGCGGCTACCAGGAACTCGCCGGCTCCCAGGCCATCCCGAAGCTCGCCCGCGAACTCGGCATCGACGGCATCCCCAGCGGCCCCTACGCCGAGGTCGCCGCCGCCCTCGTAGAGCGGGCGGCCCAGTCCGAAGAGCGAAGTCACCGCCACCTGTTGGAGACCTACGCAACCCGTCTCGCCACCGGTCTCGCCTCCCTCGTCTCCGTTCTCGACCCCGAACTCGTGGTCCTGAGCGGCGCCTCGCTCGCCTCCGGCGGCGAAGTGCTGCGTTCCCTCGTCCAGTCCGAGATGGAGGAGCTGGCCGCGGCCAGGCCCAAGCTCGTCCTCGGCGACGTACCCGAACACCCCGTGCTGCGCGGCGCGCTGGAGAGCGCGCTGGCGGCCACCCGCGACGAGGTCTTCGACACCTCGCGCTGAGCCCCCGCCCCCGGTAAGCCCCCCTCTCGTCAGGCCCCTCTCACCCATTCCCCGCTCCAGGGAGACCTCGCCATGCCCAAGCGCGCCCGAATAACGGCCTTTGCCCTGATCGCCTCCGCGGCCCTTCTCACCACCTCCGCCTGTACCGGCCAGTCGAGCTCCGGCGCCGACGACGACGCCTCGAAGGAGACGACCCTCAACTTCTGGCACGCCTGGAGCGCGCCCGCCGAGGTGAAGGCGGTCAAGTCCCTGATCGCCGGCTTCGAGAAGGCGCACCCCAACATCCACGTCAACGTCGTCGGCAACATGACCGACGACAAGATCAACCAGGCGCTGCGCGCGGGCGGTTCCAAGGCACCCGACGTGATCTCGTCCTTCACCACCAACGCCGTCGGCAAGTTCTGCTCCTCCGGCGCCCTGATCGACCTCAACCCGTACTTCGAGAAGTCCGGCATCGACCCGGCCAAGACGTTCCCGACGGCGATGAACGAGTACACCCAGTTCGAGGGCAACCGCTGCACGGCACCCCTGCTCGGTGACGCGTACGGCCTCTACTACAACAAGACCGCGTTCGAGAAGGCGGGCATCAGCGGTCCGCCCAAGACGTGGTCCGAGTTCGAGGCCGACGCCAAGAAGCTGACGATCACTCAGGGCGACAGCTACAAGCAGCTCGGCTTCATGCCGAACTACCACGGCTGGGAGACCACGACCGAGCACTACATGGGCCAGTTCTCCCCGACGTACTTCGACAAGAGCGGCAAGTCGACGGTCGCCACGGACCCGGCCGTGTCCTCGTCCTTCACCCTTCAGAAGAAGCTGGTCGACGAGCTCGGCGGCTACCAGAAGCTGGAGAAGTACCGCGCCAAGCTCGGTGACGAATGGGGCCCCAAGCACCCCTTCCACACCGGCCAGGTGGCCATGCAGCTGGACGGCGAATGGCGCCTGGGCATGGCCCTGGAGGCCAAGCCCGACTTCGAGATCGGCGTCGCCCCGCTGCCCGTCCCCGACGAGAAGGCCGACCAGTACGGCAAGGGCTACATCACCGGCACGATCACCGGCATCGCCGCCACCAGCAAGAAGCAGAACGCGGCCTGGGAGCTGGTCAAGTACATCACCACGGACACGGACGCGGTGGTCGACTTCTCCAACGCCATCCACAACGTGCCCTCCACGCTGGCAGCCCTGAAGTCCCCGAAGCTGAAGTACGACCCGCGCTTCAAGACGTTCCTGGAGATCGCGGCGAACCCGAACTCCACGACCAGCCCCGCCTCCCTCAACGGCGGCGTCTACCTCACCACGATCCAGAACTTCGGCTACGAGTACGAGAGCGGCAGGACCAAGGACCTCAAGTCCGGCCTCGCCGCCGCGGCCAAGCAGATCGACACGGACATCGCGCAGGCGAAGTAGCGATGAGCACCAACACACTGAGGTCGAAGCGCCGCCGCTCGGTACTTCGCACCGCCGCCTTCATGTCGCCCTGGCTGATCGGCTTCACGGTCTTCTTCGCGTACCCGATGATCTCGACGCTCTACTTCTCCTTCATGCACTACGACGGCTTCAAGCCGCCGACATGGAGCGGGACGAAGAACTGGACCTACGTCTTCGAGAGCTACCCCTACTTCTGGCCCGCCCTGCGCAACACCCTCTGGCTGGTGGTGATCACGGTGACCCTGCGGGTCCTCTTCGGACTCGGCATCGGTCTCCTCATCACGAAGATCAAGACCGGCACGGGTGTCTTCCGCACCCTCTTCTACCTGCCCTACCTGGCCCCGCCGGTCGCGGCCACGATGGCCTTCGCCTTCCTTCTCAACCCCGGTACGGGCCCGGTCAACTCGGTCCTGGAGAAGGCCGGCATCCCGGCCCCGGGCTGGTTCAACGACCCGAGCTGGTCCAAGCCGGCCCTCACCCTGCTGTTCCTGTGGGGCGTGGGCGACCTGATGGTCATCTTCATGGCCGCGCTGCTCGACGTACCGAAGGAGCAGTACGAGGCGGCTGAGCTGGACGGGGCCTCGGCGTGGCAGCGCTTCCGGTTCGTCACGATCCCCAACATCTCGCCGATCATCATGTTCGCGGTGGTCACCGGGGTGATCGCGGCGATGCAGTGCTACACCCAGCCGCTGGTCGCCGGGAAGGTCGCCTCGGGTGTGATCCAGGGCGCGGGCACCATGTTCGAGCCCGGCTACCCGGACAAGTCGACCCTGACACTCCCCCAACTCGTCTACAACCTGGGCTTCCAGCGCTTCGACTACGGCTCGGCCTGTGTCGTGGCCCTCGTCCTCTTCGCCCTTTCCATGGCCTTCACCGCGATCCTGATGCGGCGCCGCGGCGGTCTCATCCAGGCAGGTGACTGACAAATGACCCAAGTACTGGACCGGCCGGTGGAGTTGAAGACCCCGGCCTCCCCCGCCGAACGCACGGCCCGCCGCAAGGCGCTCCTGGAATGGATCGCGATCCACTCCCTCGGTATCGCCGCGGCCCTGTTCTTCACGCTCCCCTTCGTGTTCGTCTTCCTGACCTCGCTCATGAGCGACGACCAGGCCCTGAGCCGGGACCTGATCCCGCACACCTGGGAGTGGGCCAACTACCGCAAGGTCTTCGACACCCCGGGCTTTCTGACCTGGTGGAAGAACACACTTCTCTACGCCGGACTCGGCACCGTCCTCGTGGTCGTGTCGTCGGTCCCGGTGGCGTACGCGCTCGCCAAGTTCCGCTTCCGGGGCCGCAGCCTCTCCCTGATGCTGGTGATCTCGATGATGATGCTGCCGCCGCAGGTGGTCGTCATCCCGATGTACCTGTTCTGGGCGAAGCAGCTGGACCTCTCCGGCACCCTGTGGCCGATGATCATCCCGCTGGCCTTCGGGGACGCCTTCTCGATCTTCCTGCTGCGCCAGTTCCTGATGACGATCCCCAACGAGTATCTGGACGCGGCGAAGGTGGACGGCTGCGGAGACCTGCGCACCCTGCTGAAGGTCGTCCTCCCCATGGCGAAGCCGGGGATCGCCGCGGTGGCCCTCTTCCAGTTCTTCAACGCCTGGAACGACTACTTCGGCCCCCAGATCTACGCCTCGGAGAACCCGGGCGCCTGGACGCTGAGTTACGGCCTGGAGTCCTTCAAGGGCGCCCACCACACCGACTGGAACCTGACCATGGCCGCGACCGTGCTGGTCATGGCCCCCGTGATCCTCGTGTTCTTCTTCGCTCAGAAGGCGTTCGTGGAGGGTGTCACGCTCACCGGAGTAAAGGGCTGAACGCATGCTGCGTCTCCCCGGGGGACAACCCCCGGACCCCCGGCCGATCAAGACCATCCCCGGCGCCCGAAAGCGAGTGTCCCTCCAGTGAAACTCACCGTGGTCGGCGGAGGCTCGACCTATACACCCGAACTCATCGACGGCTTCGCCCGGTTGAGGGACACCCTCCCCATCGAGGAACTGGTCCTGGTCGACCCGTCGGCGGACCGTCTGGAGCTGGTGGGCGCCCTGGCCCGCCGTATCTTCGCGCGGCAGGGCCATCCGGGCCGGATCGTGACGACCTCCGACCTCGACGCGGGCGTGGACGGCGCCGACGCGGTGCTCCTCCAGCTCCGCGTCGGCGGCCAGGCCGCCCGCGCACAGGACGAGACCTGGCCGCTGGAGTGCGGCTGCGTGGGCCAGGAGACCACCGGCGCGGGCGGCCTTGCCAAGGCGCTGCGCACGGTCCCGGTGGTCCTGGACATCGCGGAACGGGTCCGCCGTACGAACCCGAACGCCTGGATCATCGACTTCACCAACCCGGTGGGCATCGTCACCCGGGCCCTTCTCCAGGCCGGCCACAAGGCGGTGGGGCTGTGCAACGTGGCGATCGGCTTCCAGCGCAAGTTCGCGGCCCTGCTCGACGTGGCGCCGCCGGAGATCTTCCTCGACCACGTGGGCCTCAACCACCTCACCTGGGAGACCGGCGTACGCCTGGGCGGCCCGGAGGGCAAGGACGTACTGCCCGACCTGCTGACCGGGCACGGCGAGGCGATCGCGGCCGATCTGCATCTGCCCCGCGCAATCCTGGACCGCCTCGGCGTGGTCCCGTCGTACTACCTGCGCTACTTCTACGCACACGACGAGGTCGTACGAGAACTGCGGACCAAGCCCTCCCGGGCGACCGAAGTGGCCTTGATGGAACAGGAGTTGCTCCGCCTGTACGCCGACCCGGCGCTGGACGAGAAGCCGGAGCTGCTGTCCCGGCGGGGCGGCGCCTTCTACTCGGAGGCGGCGGTGGACCTGGCGGCGGGCCTGCTCACCGGCACCGGAAGCCCGTACCAGGTGGTGAACACCCACAACCGCGGCACGCTGCCCTTCCTCCCCGACGACGCGGTGATCGAGGTGCAGGCTGCGGTGGGCCGGACGGGCCCGACCCCGCTGCCGGTACAGACCGTGGACCCCCTCTTCGCGGGACTGACGGCGGCGGTGACGGCCTACGAGGACCTGGCCCTGGAGGCGGCCCTGCACGGCGGCCGCGACCGTGTCTTCCGCGCCCTGCTCTCCCACCCCCTGATCGGCCAGTACGAGTACGCGGAAGAACTCACCGACCGACTGGTCGCACACAACCGGGAGCATCTCGCGTGGGCATGACCGCACGTGTCCTCGCCATAGACGCGGGCAACAGCAAGACCGACGTCGCGGTCGTGACAGCCGACGGAACCGTCCTGGCCACCGCGCGCGGCGGGGGCTTCCGGCCACCGGCGGTGGGGGTGCGGGCCGCGGTGGACGCACTCGCCGAACCCGTGGCCGAGGCCTTCACGGCGGCGGGGATCACCTCGGTGGACCATGTCTCGGCCTGTCTGGCCAACGCCGACTTCCCGGTCGAGGAGGAGCAGTTGGCCACGGCCCTGCACGCGCGCGTGTGGGGAACGACGGTGGAGGTCCGCAACGACACCTTCGCCATCCTGCGGGCAGGTGTCACCGAGCCCCGCGGTGTGGCGGTCGTCTGCGGCGCCGGCATCAACTGCGTGGGCATGCGCCCCGACGGCCGCACCGCCCGTTTCCCGGCGCTGGGCCGTATCTCCGGCGACTGGGGCGGCGGCTGGGGTCTGGCCGAGGAGGCCCTGTGGCACGCGGCGAGGGCGGAGGACGGCCGAGGGGAGCCGACGGCCCTCTCCCGCGCGCTGCCGTCCCACTTCGGCCACGACACCATGCTCGCCCTCATCGAGGCCCTCCACCTGGAGCACATCGAACCGAGCCGCCGCCACGAACTGACCCCGGTCCTGTTCACCACGGCGGCCAACGGCGACCCGGTGGCCCGCGCCCTGGTGGACCGCCTGGCGGAGGAGGTGGCGACGATGGCCACGGTGGCCCTGAGCCGCCTGGACCTGCTCGCGGAGGAGACCCCGGTACTGCTGGGCGGAGGCATCCTGGCGGCACGCCATCCCCAACTGGACGACGGCATACGGGAGCTCCTGGCATCCCGCGCCCCCAAGGCCGTACCGCAGGTGGTGACGGCGAGCCCGGTGCTGGGAGCGGCCCTGCTCGGGCTGGACGGGCTGGGGGCGACCATGGCGGCGCAGACCCGGGTACGGAGGTATTACGACGCCTGACGCGGCCCCCGAAACCCGAACCTGGAACCGAACAGATTCCCCCCGCGTGTGAATGGGCAGGGGGTGGTGCGGGGCGCCGAGCAATGCCGGAAACCCGCGCACCGCGCTGCAATCCGATCAAGATCCAGTGAAGGCCGGTGCGGATGTCGGTCCCGGCAGCGATACTTGCGGCGACGGATGACCACGGGGGAGGTCAACAGTGACACACCCGCCCAAAAGCAGCGCGGCGCCACCACCGGTACCAGGCATGCCCACCATGCCGGCGGTACCACCACAGCAGACGCATTCCCACGGCACACCCAACGGCTCACCCGGCGGCACCCCCACACCCGCCCCACCGCCGGAGCCCCGTCGTACCGCGTTCGCCGAGGGCGTCGACCGGCTGCGCGCCGCGGCCACCACCGAGCCCGGCCGGCTGCGCATCATCGGGGCCTTCCTCGCCGCCCTCGTGGTGGCCTTCGGCGCGGTCACCGCCTGGCAGATGACGGACCGCGCGGCGGCCGCCGACGACGTCCTGAACAAGAGCCAGCCGCTCAGCAGCGCCGCCGCCGACATCTACCGCAGCCTCGCCGACGCCAACACCGCCGCCTCCAGCGGCTTCCTGGCGGGCGGCCAGGAGACGGCCGAGTCCCGCGACCGCTACGAGAAGGACATCGACCGGGCCGCGGCCGGCCTCGTCAAGGCCGCCGCGAACTCCGACCCCGGCTCCGCCGCCGCCGCGACCGTCTCCGAGCTCAACCGTCTGCTGCCGCAGTACAAGGGCTATGTGGAGCGCGCGCGGACCAACAACCGCCAGGGCTTCCCCGTCGGCGGCGCCTGGCTGCGCTTCGCCAACGAGACCATGCAGAACGACATGCTCCCGGCGGCCGAGGAGCTGTACAAGAACGAGAACCAGCGGCTGCGGGCCGACTACGACGACGCGACGCCCTACCCCTGGGCCGCGATAGGCCTCGGCGTCCTCGCGCTGGCCGCGCTCGCCTGGGCCCAGCACCGCAACTACCAGCGCACCAACCGCCTGATGAACCACGGTCTGGTGGCCGCGACGGCCACCGCGACGGTCGTCCTGCTGTGGCTCGTCGTGGGTCACAGCGTCGCGCGCGCGGGCCTGAACGACTCCTACGACCACGGCGTCCGCTCGCTCAACGTGCTGCACGACGCCCGCATCGCCTCCCTCAAGGCGCGGGGCAACGAGAACCTGACCCTGGTGGCCCGCGGCGCCGAGACGAAGACGGTCAAGGACGCCAAGGGCGAAGAAATCACCGTGGACGCCTACGACGACGACTTCCAGACCGACATGGACAACCTCGGCAAGGGCCTGGCGAAGGCGGCCGAGCTCGCCGACGACGGCACCGGCAAGAAGCCCGTCACGGCCGCCGAGGGCAACATGACGGTGTGGAAGGAGCGGCACGCCGCGGCCCGTGAACAGGACGAGTTCGGCAACTACGAAGAGGCCCTGAACCGGGTCATCGGCGCCAAGGGCGCGACGGGCGAGTGCTTCGACAGCATCGACGACAACCTCGCCAAGGCGCTCAAGCACGAGGAGGCCGAGTTCGAGCAGTCGGCCGGCGACGGCCTGGGCGCGATGACGGGGCTCCCGGTGGGCGCCGCGGTGCTCGCCGTCCTGGGCGCGGCCGGCGCGGTCCTCGGCATCGGCCGCAGGCTGTCGGAGTACCGGTGAGAGGGGGCAATCCGATGCGAGCACCACATCCTCGACGTACGCGACCTGTGCGGGCACTGCGGTCCGGTCTGAAGGGCTGGGGCGGGGTCGCCGCGATGGCGGTCGTCTGCGCCCTCGCGGTCGCCTTCGTCCTGCTGCTGCCGCTGACCCAGTCGTCCGGCGAGGGCGGGAGCACCGGCGGCCCGGGCGTGGCCCACGGCGTCCAGGCGAAGGCCGAGGACGATCCCTGTCTGGACCCGCAGATCAAGAAGGCCCCGGAGAAGCAGACGCTGTCCCCGTCGAGCGCGGACGGCGACACCATCAAGAAGATCAAGGCCCGCGAGGGCGAGAAGCGCAAGCTGATCGTCGGCGTCGACCAGAACAGCTACCGCTGGGGCTACCGCGACCCCAACAACGACGAGGGCGGCAACACGCTGGAGGGCTTCGACATCGACCTGGTGCACCGGATCGCCCAGGAGATCCTCGGCGACCCGAACGCGGTGCAGTTCAAGGCGATCCCCACCAACCAGCGTATCCCGGCGATCCAGTCGGGCCGGGTCGACATGGTGGTCCGCACGATGACCATCAACTGCGACCGGACGGCCGACGTGGCCTTCTCCGCCCCGTACTTCAAGACAGGACAGCAGGTCCTCGCCCCCAAGTCCTCGCCGATCACCGGCCCCGACGGCTCACTCGCCGACAAGAAGGTCTGCACGGCCGCGAGTTCGACGGCCAACTCCGAGCTGAAGGCGCGCCAGAAGGCCGGCGAGCTCCCCAAGACCACCGACATCACCTCCACCGTCGTCCCCAACCAACTCGACTGCCTGGTGCGGATCCAGCTCGGTGAGGTCGACGCCGTGGTCACCGACGGCGCACTCGCCGCGAGCCAGGCCGCGCAGGATCCGACGGTCGAGCTCAAGGGCGACGCCCCCTTCACCACCGAGTACTACGGCGTGGCGATGAAGCTCGACGCCGACGATCTGGTACGCCGGGTCAACCAGATCCTGGTGGACTACCGCAAGGACACCGCGAACGGCTGGCAGGCGTCGTACGACAAGTGGCTGTCGGCGACACTGGGCACGGACTCGGCGAAGTCCGAGCCGCCCGCTCCGGAGTACCTGCGCAAGAGCTGACGCGGAGCGCACCACCCACAACACGAACCCAACCCCGACAACCCAGCAGCGAGAGGTGATCGATGGGCGTCACGGGACCCCCCGGGCCGGTGATGGACCGGGACGAGGTGGACCGTGCGCTGGCGCGGCTCGGCGCGGAGTACGAGGCCATCGAGACCTCGCTCCTCGCCCTGCAGGACCACTCGGGCCGCAGACTGCTCGAGGGCGCCGCGCTCACGGGTGTCACCAAGGACCGCTGGACGTCCGCGGAGGCGTCGATCACGCTGCTGTGGGCGTACTTCGACGCGTACACGGACGCGTTGCGCAGCGCCCGGGAGATCAGGTCCCGCCGCCGCTGGTCCAGCCAGGGCGACCTGGCGGAACTGACGGAGCTGCTGCGCGGCGAGTCGGTCACGGTGGCCGGCGGTGCCACGGCGACAGCGAACGCACCTACCCTGCACGGCAATTCAGGGAAGCTGAGCGAGCAGTTCAGCCTGGTCACACTCGTCGACCGGATGAACGAGCTGTACGCGACGAGCCTCGACATGGTCGTCGCCTCCGACGCGGTGTGGTCGGCGCTGCCCGCGCGCATAGATTTACTGGCCGCGGAGCTCCAGCGCACCCGCAAGCTCGCGCACTCCGTCGGCGTCCGCCCGGGCGAGCACCCGGCCGGCGACGACCTGGAGCGCATCACGCGCACGCTGACGCATCTGCGGGAACAGGTGGTGTCGGACCCGCTGGCGTACTGGCTGCCGACACAGGGGAGTTCGGCACCGGGCGGCGGCCGGCCCGACACCACGGTGTACGACCGCGAGGCACGCGCCCTGGAGGACGTGCGCCGGGAGATCGACGCGGTGCTGACGGTCCGCCAGGACGCCGAGCAGCGCCTGCTCAAGCTGCGTGACGTGCTGTCCCGCGCGGACCGTACGCTCGCCGAGGCCCGCATCGCGCGCGGCGAGGTGCTGGCGAAGATCGCCGCCACGGAGGTGCCTGTCGTCAGCGGACCGCCGACCGCGCTGCAGGAGCAGCTGGCGACGGCCGCCGAGTACCGCAGACAGGCCCAGTGGCACCGCCTCTCGCCGCTCCTGGAGTCCCTGGAGCAGAAGGCGGAGGACGAACTGCTGCGGGCCCGCGAGTCGTTGACCGCGGTCACCCAGCCACTGGCGGTCCGCGCGGAGCTGCGCGGCCGCCTCGACGCGTACAAGGCGAAGGTCGCCCGGCACGGCCTCGCCGAGGATCCGTTCCTCATCGAGCGCTACGACGCGGCGCGCCGCATGCTGTGGAGCGCGCCCTGCGATCTGCGCGTCGCCGAACAGGCCGTCCTGCGCTACCAGCAGGCGGCCGCCGACCTGTTCCGCACCCCGCGGGTGCCGGAGCAGAGCGGGCCCGAGGACCGTAGGGGGGAGGCCCAGTCATGAGTGAGGCACAGCAGACCTGTCAGCGGCCCGGCTGCGGCGGTTCGTACGAGGACGTGGGCGGCGGTGAACTGTACTGCGACACCTGCGGTCTCGCACCGGTGGTGTCCTCGAAGGGCATGGTGGGTTCCCCACCGACCGGCATCACCGGCGGCGGCAAGGGCTCCCGCGGTTCGGGCAGCAGCAGTTCGCGCTCCAGCAGCCGCACCAGTTCCCGTACGTCGTCGCAGTCGTCGAAGTCCCGGCGCTCGGTGTCGGGGCGCCTCTCGCGCGCCCTGTCGGGCCGTACGACGGGCCGCTCGGTGTCGGTGCGCAGCTCCGGTTCCAGCACCAACACCAGCGCCCGGGGCCGGCTCGGCGTGGGCCTGGTCCAGGTCCCGGACGTGCCGCGGCCAGACCCGCGCGCGATGGTCCTGGAGAACCCGGAGGTCCCCGAGCGCAAGCGGTTCTGCTCCCGCTCGGACTGCGGGGCGCAGGTGGGCCGCTCCCGCGGGGAGCGCCAGGGCCGCACCGAGGGCTTCTGCACGAAGTGCGGGAACCCGTACTCCTTCATCCCGAAGCTCAACGCCGGTGACATCGTGCACGGCCAGTACGAGGTCGTGGGCTGTCTGGCGCACGGCGGTCTGGGCTGGGTCTATCTCGCGGTGGACCGCGCGGTGTCCGACCGCTGGGTGGTGCTGAAGGGCCTGCTGGACACCGGTGACCAGGACGCGATGGCCGCGGCCATCTCGGAGCGGCGCTTCCTCGCGGAGATCGAGCACTCCAACATCGTGCGGATCTACAACTTCGTCGAGCACCTCGACCAGCGCACCGGTTCGCTCGACGGCTACATCGTCATGGAGTACGTCGGCGGCAAGTCGCTCAAGGAGATCGCCAACGACCGCCGCACGCCCACCGGCAAGCGCGACCCGCTGCCGGTGGAGCAGGCCTGCGCGTACGGCATCGAGGCCCTGGAGGCGCTCGGCCATCTGCACAGCCGCAATCTGCTGTACTGCGACTTCAAGGTCGACAACGCCATCCAGACCGAGGACCAGCTCAAGCTCATCGACATGGGCGCGGTGCGCAGGATGGACGACGACGAGTCGGCCATCTACGGCACGGTGGGCTACCAGGCGCCGGAGGTGGCGGAGGTCGGCCCGTCGCTGGCCTCCGACCTGTACACGGTGGCGCGGACGCTGGCGGTCCTGGCCTTCGACTTCCAGGGCTACACGAACGTCTTCGTGGACTCGCTGCCGGACCCCGACAACATCGAGGTCTTCCGTCAGTACGAGTCGTTCTACCGGCTGCTGGTCCGCGCGACCGATCCGGACCCGGCCCGCCGGTTCGCCTCCGCGCAGGAGATGGCCGAGCAGCTGACCGGCGTGCTGCGGGAGGTCGTGTCCCTCCAGACAGGGCGCGCCCGGCCCGCGCTGTCGACGCTGTTCGGTCCCGAACTGCGGGTGACCGACACGGAGTTGTTCCCGAAGCTGGACGGCGAGGTGTCCCGGCTGGGGGCGCGGGTGGTCGTCACCCGCCGCCGCTCCCCTGCTCCCCTTCCGCAGCTCTCGGCCGCCGGCGCGGTCGTCCCGATGCTCGGCAGCACCGGGTCCCTCGTCAAGACGGTGGGGACACCGGCCGCGGCCCTGGCCCTGCCCGTTCCCCGGGTCGACCCCTCCGATCCCAACGCCGGGTTCCTCGCCGGGCTCATGGCCACCGCGGCCGCCGAGCTGCTGGGGGCACTGGCCGCCGCCCCCGCGCCCTCCGTCGAGACGCGGCTGCGGCAGATCCGGGCGTGGCTGGAGAACGGGGACGCCCACACCGCGCTGGAGGCCCTGCGCCGGCTGGAGGAGGAGCGGCCCGACGACTGGCGGGTGGTCTGGTACCGCGGTGTCGCCTCGCTCGTCACCGGCGATCACGAGGCCGCCGCGCTCGCCTTCGACGCGATCTACGACGCCTTCCCGGGCGAGCCCGCGCCGAAGCTGGCGCTCGGCCTGTGCGCGGAGGTGCTGGGACAGCTCGACAACGCGGCCGAGTACTACCGTCTCGTGTGGTCGACCGACCCCAGCTACGTCAGCGCCGCCTTCGGTCTGGCCCGCGTCCAGCTCGCGAGCGGGGACCGCCCCAGCGCCGTACGGACACTGGAGTCGGTGCCGGAGTCGTCCATCCACTACACGGGCGCCCGCGTGGCCGCCGTACGGGCGCGACTGCGCGGACGCACGGCGGCCGCCGGTGACGTACCGTTCCTGGACGACCTGACCGCGGCCGCGGGGCAGGTCGAGGCGCTGGACGCGTACGGACTGGATCCGGCGCGCCGGGAGCAGTTGTCCGCTGAAGTCCTCGGCTCCGCGCTGGACTGGATACTCTCCGGTGGCCAGGGCGCCGCACCGTCCGCACGCCGGGTACTGCTCGGCAGCGAACTGGACGAGCGGGGACTCCGCTTCGGCCTGGAGCGTTCGTACCGCACGCTGGCCCGGCTGGCCCGAGGCGGCGAGGAGAGGATCGACCTGGTGGAACGTGCCAATCGTTACCGCCCCCGGACGTGGGTGTAGTTGATGTCGCAGATGCCCCAGCCGATCGCCCTGTCGAGGTGCCCGATCTGTGAGGAACCCCTCGAGTCGGGTGACCGCTTCTGCGGTGCGTGCGGATACGACCTGTCCGCGGTGCCCGCCCCGCCCGACGACGATCCGACGCTCGTCGTCAACGGCTCGGGTCCGGCCGAGGGGGTCCCCTGGCCGGTCGCCTCCGAGCCGGCCGGTTCCGACACCCCGCCGGCCACGCATGTGCCGACGGACCTGGCGGGCACCGACTCCGGCGGCCGTGAGCTGCCGGCCGCGCCCGCGGCGGGTGCCCATGAGCTCCCGCCCACCGGTTCCCCGGTCTCCCCCGTCACCGGCGTGCGCTTCGACCGCCCGCCGGAGCCGGACGAGTACCCGCTCCAGGCGCCCGACCCGCGCGTCGCCCAGGAGACGCCGACCCCTGCGGAGGGCGCCAAGGTGTGCGTCGCCTGCCGTGCAGGACGGGTCGACCACGACGGCTACTGCGAGAACTGCGGCCACGCCCAGCCGCGCGAACGCGACCACATGGAGCAGGAGTCCGGCCCGATCGCCGCAGTCAGCGACCGGGGCCTGCGCCACCACCGCAACGAGGACGCGTTCGCCATCGGCAACGTGACCCTGCCCGACGGCCGGCCCGCCGCCATGGCGATCGTCTGCGACGGCGTCTCCTCGGCGACCCGCCCCGACGACGCCTCGCTGGCCGCGTCCCGCGCGGCGAGCGAGGCGCTGCTCGCCGCCCTGCCGCGCGGCACCCACCCGCAGCAGGCCATGCACGACGCGATCGTCGCCGCCTCGCGCGCGGTCAACTCGCTGGCCGCGGAACCGGCCACGGCCCGTGAGCACGCCCCGCACCAGAACGCCCCGGCCTGCACGATCGTCGGCGCGATCGTGACGTCCGGACTGCTGGTGGTCGGCTGGGTCGGCGACAGCCGCGCCTACTGGGTCCCGGTCGACCGCAGCTCACTGCCGGCCCGGCTCACCGAGGACGACTCGTGGGCCGCGCAGATGGTCGCCGCGGGTCTGATGAACGAGGCGGAGGCCTACGCCGACGAGCGCGCCCACGCGATCACCGGCTGGCTCGGCGCGGACGCGTACGAACTGGAGCCGCACACCGCTTCCTTCAAGCCGGACCGTGCGGGTGTAGTGGTGGTGTGCACCGACGGACTGTGGAACTACGCCGAGGCGGCGCAGGAGATGGCCGAGGCCGTACCGCTCGACGCGGCGGTGCGCCCGCTGCACAGCGCACAGGTGCTCGTCGGTCACGCTCTGGACGGCGGGGGCCACGACAACGTAACAGTGGCCCTCGTCCCGTTCCCCGCCCCGCCGCAGGGGGCAGGATCGGCCTGAGGCCGATTACGGGGACGTCTCAGCGGACCGGAGGGGACCGGTCCGCACACAGTCATCACCTCACGACAACCGTGGGGTCTGCGAGGGGGATTCAGCAGGCATGGCCAATTTCTCGAAGTCCAACGTGCCGCAGTTCTCGATGGACGTGTACCAGAACGAGTACCTGCCGGAAGGCGCCCGCGAGGTCAACGGCATCGTCACGGTGACGGCGACCGGTGGCGGCACGATCGGAAGCGCCGTCGCGGCACCGCACCTGTTCACACCGGGGCAGGGACCGGACGCGGCGGTGGCGGTCATGGTCGACTGTTCGGGGTCGATGGACTATCCGCCGACCAAGATGCGCAACGCCCGGGACGCCACCGCCGCCGCCATCGACACCCTGCGCGACGGGGTGCACTTCGCGGTGATCGGCGGTACGCACGTGGCCAAGGAGGTGTATCCGGGCGGGGGCCGGCTCGCGGTCGCCGACGCCACCACCCGCGACCAGGCCAAGCAGGCCCTGCGCAAGCTCAGCGCGGGCGGCGGTACCGCCATCGGCACCTGGCTGCGGCTCGCCGACCGGCTGCTGTCCTCGGCGGACGTCACCATCCGCCACGGCATCCTGCTCACCGACGGCCGCAACGAACACGAGTCGGCGCAGGACCTCAAGGCCTCCCTCGACGCCTGCGCCGGACGCTTCACATGCGACGCCCGGGGCGTGGGCACCGACTGGGAAGTGAGTGAAGTCACAGGGATCGCCTCGGCCCTGCTCGGCACCGCGGACATCGTTGCCGACCCGGCCGCTCTCGCCGCCGACTTCACACAGATGATGGAGACGGCCATGGGCAAGGAGGTCGCGGACGTCTCCCTGCGGGTGTGGACACCGGTCGGCACCACCATCAAGTTCGTCAAGCAGGTCGCTCCCACCGTCGAGGAGCTGACCGGCCGCCGTACCGAGGCCGGGCCTCGCGCCGGGGACTATCCCACCGGTTCCTGGGGAGACGAGTCCCGTGACTACCACCTCTGCGTGGAGGTCCCGGCCGCCGACCTCGGCCAGGAGATGCTGGCGGCCCGGGTCTCCCTGGTCGTCCCCCAACCCGACGGCAGCGCACAGAACTTGGGCGCGCAAGGTCTCGTGCGGGCCGTGTGGACCGACGACATGGTCGCCTCGACGTCGATCAACCCTCAGGTCGCCCACTACACCGGCCAGGCCGAACTGGCGCAAGCCATCCAAGAAGGGCTAGATCGTCGCAAAGCGGGCGATATGGATGGAGCAACGGCCAAACTGGGCCGGGCCGTTCAGCTCGCGAGCGCCTCCGGGAACGCCGATACTGCGAAACTGCTTGCGAAGGTGGTGGACGTGGTCGATGCCGCGACAGGTACTGTGCGGTTGAAGGCGAAGGTCGCGGAAGCGGACGAGATGACTCTCGAGACCCGGTCCACAAAGACTGTTCGTGTAAAGAAGTGACCAGAAGTGACCTAGCAGGACCCTGGTAGGACAGAGAAGGAGAGGGGGACGCGCCGACATGCCGACCTGCCCGAACGGACACCAGTCGGGTTCCGACGACTGGTGCGAGGTCTGCGGTCACCGCATGGCTGGTGCCGTTCCTCCGCCCCCTCCCCCGCCGCCGCCCGGTGGCGGTTACGGCTTCCC
>NZ_JXTE01000259.1 GCF_000972385.1 Streptomyces sp. WM6386 | reverse complement strand
GCGCCACGGCCGACGAGGCCAGGCCCTGGCAGACCGCCCGCAACGAAAAGATCATCGACGACGGCCTTGCCGCTGGGGCCGCCCACCCGTTCCGTCTCGAAGGACGTCCATGAGCAGCGCCGAGAGCATGCCGCGGTTCGACGCACAGGCCGCGGCTCAGCAGATGCTCGACCTCCAGGCGGCCGAGCAGCCACCCACACTGCTCCCCGCGCAGGCCTCCGGAGCCTCCGGCAGCCTGCCCTTCGCGGCCCTGCAGTCCGGCCCGCTGCCACCACACCTCAGCGACCGCGGCAACGCCCGCCTCTTCGTGCAGCTCTACCGCGACCAGTTCCGCCACGTGGAAGGCCTCGGCTGGTTCTCCTGGGACGGCTCCCGCTGGAAGCGCACCGGCGGGGAGAAGGCGGCCCTGTGGGCAGCGGGGGAGATGGCAGAAGACATGCCCGAGACCGATCCCCGCGGGGTCTTCAGCAACCGGGAACTGTCCTCGCACAAGAAGAAGACACTCTCCACCACCGGCATGAAGGCCCTCCTCACACAGGCCAAGGCGTCCCCGGACCTCTCCGTAGACCCCGACACTCTCGATGGCGACCCCTACGCCCTGTGCACCCCCGGCGGCGTCGTCGATCTGCACACCGGCCACGTCCGCAAAGCGGACCCCACCCTGGACTTCCACTCCCGCGCCACCAGCGTCGCTCCCCAGCCGATGGAGACCCCTCGCTGGCACCGCTTCCTCGCCGACACCTTCGGCGACGACGCGGAGGGCCAGGAGATGATCAACTTCTTCCACCTGCTGCTCGGCTACTCCATCACCGGCGATGTCGGCGCCCAGGTGCTGCCGTTCCTTCACGGAGAGGGCAAGAACGGCAAGAGCGTCCTGCTCGACACGATGATCCAGATCCTCGGCGAC
>NZ_JXTE01000258.1 GCF_000972385.1 Streptomyces sp. WM6386 | reverse complement strand
CCCCTGGGATCCGGGCAATGCGACCGGCCACGCCGCGGTGCTGGCGGCCGACGAGGCGGGCGAGATGCTCGCCGCGGGCGAACGGCTGCTGGACGACTACCGGTTGAACGCCGAATTCGTCCCGCCCGAGCTGGGCGGACGGCTGACCCGGCTCGACCACCTCATCGAGGTGATGCGGGTGGTCTTCCGCCACGACCCCTGCCTGGGCCTCGGATACGGAGCCGCCAGCCTCATCCCCGCGGTCAACGTCTGGGCCGCGGGCGACGCACGGCAGCGCCGCAGGATGGCCGAGGTGCTGCTGGCGGGGGGCCGAGCCGTCTCCCGGTACCCCGAGGTGGCCCACGGCAACGGGGTCCCACGGGCCGAGTTTTCGGCGCTGCCGGGGGACCACGGGGGGCTACGGCTCAACGGGCGCAAGGAAGTGATCGCCAATGCCGGGCGCGCCGAGGCCATGGTGCTCTTCGCGCGCACGTCGGCCGCGCCCGGCAGCCGGAGCCACTCGCAGCTGTTCGTGGAGAAGGCAGACCTGCCCGAAGGCGTGCCGGTCCACCTGCCGCGCTTCCCCAGCGCGGGGATGCGCGGGGTTCAGCTCGGCGGGCTGGAGTTCCGGGACTGCCCGATCCCGGCGGACGCGGCGCTGGGCGCGCCCGGGCTCGGCATGGAGACGGCGCTGCGCTCCTTCCAGATCACCCGCACCGCGCTGCCGGCGATGACCGTGGGCATCCTGGAGACCGGCCTCGACGTCGCCGCCCGGTTCACCGACGAGCGCGTCCTGTACGGGCGTTCGCTGGCCGGCATGCCCCACATCGGCGCGATCCTCGCCGACGCCTTCACCGATCTGCTGATCTGCGACTGCCTGGCCACCGTGACCGCACGCTCGGTGCATCTGCTCCCCGGCGAGACCAGCC
>NZ_JXTE01000257.1 GCF_000972385.1 Streptomyces sp. WM6386 | reverse complement strand
CGCTGTCGTGGTGCTTCTGCGGGGGAGGACCTCGCAGGCGATGCCGTCGTCCGGTCCCTGGTCCTCGTCCAGCCGATACGGGTCGTTGAGGTCGCGGTCGAACTCCGCTTGCGCGTCCTCCTGGTAGACGAAGTCACTGCAGTCCAGGTCGGTTTGGGCGTGCGCGAGGCCGTCGAGCGGGCCGGCGGCGAGAAGGACCGTCGCTGCGAGGACGCAGGGGGTGCGTATGTCCATGAACTTCTCCTCAAGGGTGGTCGTCACCGTGACCCTAGGAACGCAGTTCATGTCCGGCGCGGGCTGCTGCGCCGAATGGCGGCGCGAGGTCTTGGTTCAAGAGCTCGACTTCAGGCACCGGGGTGGACCTGTGGTGTTTGTCCGGCGCCCAGACGTGTACGCGTAGGACATGACCGAGTCGCAGCAGGAAACAGAGCGAAAGTACGAGGCCCCGTCGGCTGACGACACGACCTGGCTGCCCGACCTCGCCGGCGTGGGCGGGATCGTGTCCGTCGTGGACCGGGGCGCCGAGGATTTGGACGCCGTGTACTACGACACCGGCGACCTGCGTCTGGCCGGCGCCTCGGTCACGCTCCGCAGAAGGACGGGCGGAACGGACGCGGGCTGGCATCTCAAGCTGCCGCTGTCGGGAGACAGCCGGGAAGAGGTCAGGGCCCCGCTCTCCGACACCCTCCCGGACACGCTGCGTGACCTGGCTCTTTCC
The DNA here is from genome assembly GCF_000972385.1 of Streptomyces sp. WM6386. Taxonomy (GTDB): domain Bacteria; phylum Actinomycetota; class Actinomycetes; order Streptomycetales; family Streptomycetaceae; genus Streptomyces. The sequence continues at coordinate 192 of NZ_JXTE01000257.1, read as the reverse complement.
CGTACTCGCGGGGCGGATCTGCGGCCGGTCGTCCGTATTCGCTCCACTCGTGGTGTGCGTCGGCTCGTCGGTTCGCAGGGCGCCGTCCTCGCCGAGCTGAGCATCGACGCGGTCCGAGCCGAGGCGCTGCTCGACACCGGCACGCGGGCCGCCTCCTGGACCGAGATGGAGGTCGAGCTCGCACCGGACACC
>NZ_JXTE01000256.1 GCF_000972385.1 Streptomyces sp. WM6386 | reverse complement strand
ATCTCCAGGACACCGTGGATGCGGCCCGCTGCGCCGGCCGGCACCGCGACCCGGCCGCCGTCGGGGTACTGATGCCGGCCGACGGAGGGCAGACCCGTGTCGGACAGACGACCGATCCACTGACCCGTCCGTTCCGAAAGACCCCGGCGCGCCACGGTCGCCACGCCCGGCGGCACGTAGCGCCAGCGCCCTGCTTCCGCGGGGGAGAATCCGGCGCTGCCCGCAAGGGTGAGCGAACCGTGGGAGCCCAGGGCCCAGATGGCCACGGCCACCGCGCCCAGCGGGGTCAGCGCGTGGGCCAGCAGGGAGTCGGCGACGCTCTGCGCGTCCTGGGCGGCCAGTGCGGCACTCTCCGCGGACCGCAGTCCCACCGCGGACGAGCCCTGTTCCGCCGCGCCGGGCGCGACGGTCCGGCTCGCCGTGGCCGCGAGAAAGGCGGTCGTCACTTCGGAGAGCCGATCCCGCGACGCCTGGTTGATCACCTCGACGGCGAACTCGAGCGGTGTCACACCCGCCTGTCCGGTCAGCTCGGCCAGCTGCCGAGCGGCCTGCGCCGGCCCGCACCCCAGCCGCTCGACGAGGATGCCCTTGGCCAGTTCGATCAGGGCGCGTCCGTCCGCCTCCGCCTGCGCCGCGCGGACCTCCCGGCGCAGCCGCTCCACGGCCGCCGCGAGCCGGCCGACGGGCGTCTGCCGGGCGGCCACGTCCTCGCCGTCCGCCCCGGCCCCCGTCGGATCCGTGCCGCTGCGGGCTCCGGGCAGCGAGGTGGGGCCCTGCCCAGGGGACGGATCAGCGCCGGTCGCCGGGTCGTCGGCGCCTGCCGGATCGGGCGGCTGGTGAAGTCGGCTCACGATGAGGCTGTTCCTCGCTTCGAACGTCCAGGGACGACACATGGCCGGCGGGTACACAC
>NZ_JXTE01000255.1 GCF_000972385.1 Streptomyces sp. WM6386 | reverse complement strand
CGTCCGTGTTGGCCGCGGCCTCGCCGCCGGCCGCGACGATCTCGTCCACCACGGTCTGGGCGGGTCCGGCCGAGGCACCCGCCCCGTCCCGCCCGCCGCCCAGGTCGTTGACCACGACCTTCGCCCCGTGCGCGGCGAACGCCAGGGCATGTGCCCGGCCGATCCCGTTGCCGGCACCGGTGACGACCACGACCCGGCCGTCGACCACTCCTTCAGACATCCTCAACTCCTTTGTCGGGAAGGCCGGTCGGCCTCGGCGAGCAGGATCCGCGGGTTCTCGCTGCCGCAGGCGCACCGGCCGGTTTCGACGCGGCCCGCGATGCCGAGCGGCGTCTCGGGGAGCGCCGACTGACGCTCCTCCCCCGCCGTCACGGACAACTGCCCGTCCCGCTCGCCGAATCGCCATTGGGCGGCGTTGACGTGCGCGCCGCACCGCTCGGGGCACTCCAGCGCGAGGGCCGGTCCCACGGCCGAGATCAGGGCGGCGGACACGCCCACGCCCCGCAGGAGCGGTACGGCGGCGGGCCGGGCCAGGACCACGGACGTGGACCGGAACATCTCGCCGATGTCGGCGGCGCCTGCCAGCCCCTCCACGGTCTCGGCGGACAGACCGATGACCGACTGCGGGGAGAGTTCGCGATGGAAGACGGCGGTGCGGCGGTGGTCCCAGCCCATCGCCTCGGCGATGCCGTACGTCACCTTCAGCGTGCGCAGGGCTCCGATCAGCGCGTGGCCCCAGAAGCCCTCGAAGCCGGAGGCGGTCAGCAGGGATCGCTGCCCGGCGGCAAGGCCGTGCTCCCGCAGCCGGTCGGTGGCCCACTCCGTGTCGCGGGCGAGTTCCGCCCAGGTCAGCTCCATGTCCCGGATGCCGTCGGCGGTGGGGAAGCGCACGAGGTAGGCGAGGTCGGGG
>NZ_JXTE01000254.1 GCF_000972385.1 Streptomyces sp. WM6386 | reverse complement strand
GTCTCCCGCCCGGCCGATGCCGCGGAAGGGCCTCGAGGGCCTCCGCCGGCTCCGGACTCAGGGCATTCGCGGATGCGCAGTCGGCATGCGGCGACTGAAAGGTGGCGTCACCGCGCCACGCTATCCCTTCGTAAGGCACCAAACGGCCACAGCAGTTGTGCGCACCACGCTCAGCCAGCGTGCCGGCTGGCGTAGCAAGCCAGACCTGCCCCCTGGACCCCTTCAGCGTCGCCGACATCGCCGTTCGGGCACGCGACGGCCTCGCTATAGCGAGGCGGCCTCGCCGGTGCGCGGCCGTGCGGAGTCCTGTCGCTGGTCCGGTGTCCTAGCGCTCGGGCTTGGGGGCCCGTGTCATGAGGCGGGCGGCGGCGTCTTGGACGGTGAGCTGGCCGTTGATGACGTCGACAACGACGTCGGTGATGGGCATCTCGACGCCGTGGCGTTGGGCCAGGTCGAGGATTGCCTGGCTGGACTTGACGCCCTCGGCGGCCTGCCCGGTGGCGGTGGTCGCTTCGACGACGGTCATGCCGCGGCCGAGGTGTTCGCCGAAGGTGCGTTCTTCGCGCTCAGCATGTCTCATGAGACATGCTGTCGATCACGAGCCAGGCGCTGGGCCTGGGAAGCTTTGCCGGTTGCGAAGCCGTAGGGAACAGCGTGCTTCAACTGCTGCCTGACACACGCAAAGGGCCCCCACGCTGAGCGCGCGGGGGCCCGGTGAGGGTGGTTCAGTCCTTGTCGGGCCGGCCAGGGGGGATCAGGAGCTCCGTCTGTTCGGTCAACCCGCCGTTGTACCCGTTGACGATGAGTTTTGCGAGGGGGCAGAGCGGGAGGAGGAGCCGCCACCGCCGACCGTGGTCGCGATGGACGACTCCTTCCACTGCGCGGCCGTGATTGGCTTGCGCTTGCCGTG
>NZ_JXTE01000253.1 GCF_000972385.1 Streptomyces sp. WM6386 | reverse complement strand
ACCCAGGGGGAGACCAGGCTTCCGCCGAAGAACTGGCCGTCGCGGAATTCGTCTGGCGACAGCGCCGCCATGTCGGGGACAGGGGTCGGCACATTCGTGGCGAAGGTGTCGACGGCCCACAGGACGTTGGCCTTGGAATCGAAGAGGGCTCGGGTTGTGGGGTTGTCGTACAGGGGCGGTCGCTTGGCGACCAGGGTGCGGTCGCCCGCGTCGATCGTGTCGCCGTCGGTCATGAAGCGGCACCGGTTGATCGGAATCTCCCACTCCTCCGCCATGCGGCCGATGGAGAACCATGTCGTCAGCAGGGTTGCGTTCGGGCATTCCGCGAGGACCGCCAGGAGGTTGCCGGCGTGGTCGCGGTCGTCGTGGGTGAGGAAGATCCACCGTACGTCCAGGGGATCCACGACGGACCAGGCCGCCTCCAGCCACTGGGAGCGCACTGCGGGCGCCCCGGTGTCCACGAGGACCGGTTCGGTTCCCCGGATCACCATCGAGTTCATCGGGAAGTGGCCGACCGGTGGGGCCTCAAGGGCCCACGGGATGACGAACGTCTCCTCGGCGATCTTGTATGGCTGCAGAAGGTTGAAACTCGCCATGGTTGTCATCGCTGCTCTCCTTAGGACGGAGTCGGCGCAGCGTCTATGAATCCAGTGCAGCCCCGTGCCGGGCTGTCGTCAAACGCAGAACTCGTGCTGATCGCCCCGCGCCGACGTGTAGGCCGGGACAACGGCCACGATCGACAGGTCCTGGTCCGCAGCCATCGACACCAGCCGGAACCGTTCGCGACAGCCGTGCTTCTCGCGGGTCTTCTCCGCTGTGAAGTCCAGGTTCTCGATGCCGATGGTCTTCACGCCGCAGCGCGCCGGATCTGCGCGTCACGATGTTCGGCGGTTCCGGACAGGTCGAAGAAG
>NZ_JXTE01000252.1 GCF_000972385.1 Streptomyces sp. WM6386 | reverse complement strand
CCTCCCGCGTAGCCGGACATGGCGGTAACCGCGTCCTGCCGGATGACGGTGCCGGGGCGGGCGGCGTTGACCATCTGCCCGCCGCCCAGATAGATCCCGACGTGATAGATCGTGGAATCACGGCCGGGGGCGTACGCGTAGAAGACGAGATCGCCGGGCTTGAGCGCGCTAGCGCCGAGGCTCGCGGGGATGCGCCGGCCGACGCCCGCCTGCGCGGCCGCGGTACGTGGCAGCTGGATGCCCACTTGCGCGTAGGCGTAGGTCGTCAGCCCTGAGCAGTCGAAGCCCTTGATGCTTGCGCCGCTCTTGCCGCTGGGCGAGCAGCAGATCCCGTACGACGGGCCCTGGGCGTTGCCGCCGCCCCACGAGTACGGCACGCCCCGCTGGGCGAGTGCCGTCGCAAGGACGGTGCGGACTGTCCCCGAGACGTTCCCCAGACCCGGATCCTTGGCGGCTGCCGTGTACTGGTCGATCCACCCGAGTACGTTCGCCACGTACGCGCCGGAGTGGTTGTACTGGAAGATCGCCGCCTTGAGCTGGGTCCGCTGGGACAGGTCGCGCCCGTTCCCGCACAGGTAGATCGCGGCGCCGAGCGCCGCGTCGTCGGCGTTGTGCGGATCAGCGGCCTGGTCACCGTTGGCGTCCTTGCCGACGCCTTGCCAGGTGGAGGGCAGGAACTGGAACGGGCCAACAGCACGCTCCCCACTCGCGGTGCCGTCCCATCGGCCGCCGTCTGTGTCGGGGAAGGCCGTGGTGTTGCCGCCCGCCCCGGAGCCGTTGAGGAGCACCCCGTAAATCCGGGGGCGGATGTCTCCGTTGGCGGCGATGCCATGTCCGGTGGCGTGGTTGGACTCGACCTTGGCGATTCCGGCGAGGATCGGCCAGCGCATGCCCCGGCAGGTCGGGACATGCG
>NZ_JXTE01000251.1 GCF_000972385.1 Streptomyces sp. WM6386 | reverse complement strand
CGGTCGTCACCGGCTTCCAGCCCCTGAACGCCGAGGTCATCGCCGGCTGCCACTGCCCGGTCCTCCGCGGAGCCCAGATCCCCGAGGCCTACGACCTCCTCCGCCAGCTCCCCGGAATCCCACCATGGGAAGAGTTCACCCAGACCGACCTGGACCAGTGGATGGCGGCTGCCGAGAGCTCGGTCCCGCCGGAGCAGCCGCGGCCGTCGGGGACGTGAGCGGCGCTGCCGCGCGGCGTTGAGAACTGCTGCACTCCGTCGAACGGAAAACCTGACGACCGGAGGGGCCGCTCGACTACGGTCGCCGGGGAGGTGACCGCGTGTCCTGGCCATCTGTGATCATTCTTGTCCCCGTGGAGCGACGCCCGTCGCTTGAAGGACGAATCCGTTCCCTTGAGCTCGTGCCGGATCCCGTGACGGGCGACGAAAAGCTGCACCATCACGGGTACTCGTACTACATCGACCTCTCGGGTGGGATCCTGGCGGACTACGAGCCGGAGGAGGTCGAGCAGATGAGGACCCGGATCGGCGAACCGTACGCGGTCTACGTGTCGTGTCAGTCCATGGACGCAGCCCGGGCCTTCCTCCGCGACGTCCTGCCTGGTGTCGACGGCCTTGTCGACACCAACCACTACGACACCCTGCCGGCGAGTGCGTTCCTCACACTGGTGGACCGTCACCCCGCATGGGACTGGCGTCGCCAACCAAGCGCAGAGCTTCAGTAGACCGGTCCACCTCGGCGAGGGCGGCATCGACCACCAACTCTGCGATGGATCACGCGCACGCGCCGGTGCGGGTGTCGTTGAGTGGGTGCCGCGTGCGCCCGCGCCGTCGAAGAGCAACGCGAGTTGCTCACCTAGCGTCTGCAGAACTCTGTGTGTGCCTGTGGGTTCCAGGCTTTTCGGGCGCGGCGTGGC
>NZ_JXTE01000250.1 GCF_000972385.1 Streptomyces sp. WM6386 | reverse complement strand
GCGCCAGGGCCGTGCGCACGAGATCCGGCAGCTCGCCATAGTCACCGCCCGGCGGCGGAGTGATCTCGTGCTCCGCGAAGAAGGCGGCGACCAGTTCGCCGCCCTGGGTCCGGACGCCGATCCCGAGCTGCGCGCGGAGATCGCCGTCGACCGCTGGTTCTTCCGGATCGAGGGCCATGAGGAGGCCGAGAAGGCGGTCGCGGCGCTCGATCCCACATCATCGACCGCGCACTTGCTCACGGCGCGACTGGCCTACAGCCGCCTGCTGTTCCGGCGTGACCCCCGTCCCGACGACCGCGCCGTGGCCGGCTACCGCGCGGCGGTCGAGAGCGGCGACGAGAAGCAGCGCGCCTGGGCCGAGTACCACTGGGCGGTCCTGCTGGACAACCTCGACGAGGACACGGCCGGCGCCCTCCCGCTCTACGAGACAGCTCTCGAGATCGCGACCAAGTACGGCGACGGCTACTTCGAGTCCTGCATCATCCGCCACCTCGCACCGCACAAGGAGCCCGCCGAGCGGATCGCGATGCTGCGCCGCTCGCTCCATCTGCGCGCCGCGCTCGGCGCCCGGCCCCGGACCGTCGCCGCGCAGGCCCTCCTCGCCGACAGCCTCCCCGAGAACGACCCCGAACGCGCCGAGCTCATGCGGACGTTCCGCCCGGGTGCCGAGGAACTGCGCATCGGCTGGCTCCTGTCCGAGGACTGATCCACCGAGCGCAGCCTCAGGAGTTCAAGGTCACCGGCCACGGCCACGGTTACGGCCACGCAACGCTCGACGGTTCCTCTCGCTTCGTACACTGACCCCACGCACCGTCGGCAGGAGTCGCGCGTGAGGGAACCGGCAATGCCCCGACGTCCTGAGGGCCTGTTCATCGGCCTGTGCACCCTCGACGTCATCCAGCTCGTCGACCACGTGCCC
>NZ_JXTE01000025.1 GCF_000972385.1 Streptomyces sp. WM6386 | reverse complement strand
GAGGGCCTCACTCGCAAGGGGCTGGCCACCCGCGCCCGGATCGTGGAAGCCGCCGCAGAGCTCGTCCTGGAGCGAGGCGTGAACGCGACGTCGCTCGAGGACATCCGAACCGCGACGAGGACGAGCAGGAGCCAGCTCTTCCACTACTTCCCCGAAGGCAAGCCCGACCTCGTCAGCGCGCTCACGCAATGGCAGGCCGCACGGCTGCTGGGTGCCCAACGGCCTTACCTGGACGAACTCGACTCCTGGGAGTCGTGGCAGAAGTGGCGCGAGGCGATCACGGCCTACTACAGGGCGCAGCCCTTCTGGGGCTGCCCCATCGGCTCGATGGTCAATGAGCTCGCCGGGAGCCATGACCAGGTCGCCGCGGCAGCCCAGAACGCGATGGCCGACTGGCAGCGCCTGCTCCAGACCGGGACCGAGCACATGATCGCCGCGGGCCTGCTCCGGGCCGACACCGAACCGCAGCGGCTCGCCCGCTCGATTCTCGCCATCCTGCAAGGCGGGCTGCTGATGACCAAGACGACCCGTACCGAAGAGCCGCTCCTCGACGCACTCGACACCATCTTCCTCACCCTGCGAGCACACGCCGTCGATCCCGCACGCTGAGGACGACGAAGCCGAGCCGGCATCGCACTCCACGAGGCCGATCAGCCGGTGGTGTGCCGCGTCGAGGCCGGGTTCTCAGAGGGCGTCGACGCGCGCCTGGATCTTGCCGACGCTGCTCGGCCGGTCGTCTTCTGGAGGTCGAGCTGCACGTACTGCCGGCGTCTGATCTTTCGGTCGGGCCGGAGCGCTGGATAGCTCCACACGTACGATGCCTGGCCGCCCGTCTCCTCCCACAACAGCACCGCGCCGTCGAACCGCAGTGCACCGATCGCCGCGTCGCCGGTAAGCAGCCTCGAGGAGAGCTCCTGGAGCACCGCTTGGCGGGCTGCGGGCGCCGCCTGCCAGTGGCCGCCGAGTCCCGGGGTGGCCAAGTCGGTATGGAAGCCGACCAGGCACGTGCGCGCAAAGAGCACCAGATGCAGCAGAAAGACGTCGCTGTAGCCGAGGATGGGCTTGGGGTCGGCAGTGATCGCCTCGACGTCGATCAGGTCGAGGCAACCGAGGGCCGTCTGGCCGCCGTCGTACTCGATGACCGCGCGCACCTCGGGATCACGGAGGCCGTTCAATTCCTCGGCGATCTCTGCCGGTCGGGCCGCGCTCCACCAACGCCGTCGCCCTGCTTCGAGGAGCGGTGCCCGATGCACGCGGAACCCCGTCCGGTCACCGACGCAGTATCCCGACACGCGCAACAACACACATGTATTGATCGACCGCCCAGCAGGCCTGGCCCGCCCTGCTCCACGTCAGGTCGGTCCCCCGGGGGCACCCGGGCGCATCTGTGCCGGCTGTGCCCCGTGAACATGTGTCCGTCAGGGTCCGCTCCTGACTGGCCTGGTCTGAACCGGTTGGCGGTCCGGAACGACCTCGCGGTCGGACATCAGATGATCCACCAAGGTCAGCAGCAGGTCGCGGCTCGCGGAGCGTTGCCGTAGGTCGCCCATCACGATGGGTGTGCGTGGGTCGAGATCGAGCGCGTCCCGGATCTCGGGCAGGGTGCGCTCCTGACGCCCGTCGAAGGAGTTGACGCCGACGACGAAGGGGATGCCACGGTTCTCGAAGAAGTCGATGGACGCGAAACTGCTCTGCAGCCGCCGGGTGTCCACGATCACGACGCCCCCGAGGGCCCCGTGCACCAGGTCGTTCCACATGAACCAGAAGCGCTCCTGCCCCGGCGTGCCGAACAGGTACACCACGAGTCGGGAACTCACCGTGATGCGCCCGAAGTCCAGGGCCACCGTGGTGGTGGTCTTCCGTTCCACCCCGCCGACGTCGTCCACGTCCATGCCGGCCATGGTCAGATGCTCCTCGGTGTGCAGTGGCGCGACCTCGCTCACTGATCCGACCATGGTGGTCTTGCCCACGCCGAACCCGCCCGCGACGAGGATCTTCACAGCGGCGAGGGCCGCACCTGCCCGAGACCCGTCAGGGTTGTCAGAGTCTGAGAAGGCCATCTCTCACCGCCTGAAGAAGTGTCATATCCGGACTTTGGCCGACCGCGACCGCCAGAGGCGGTCGGGCCGTCACCCCGCCGAGCGCGAGCAGGTCGGCGATGAGGATCTTTGTGACCACCACCGGGAGATTGAGCTCGGCGGCCACCTCGGCGAGCGCCACCGGTGTGCGGCACTGCTGAAGGATCACCCTGTGTTCGGGTTGTAGAGCACGGGCGGCCAACTGTTCAACGGGTTGGGCGACAGTGGTGATCATGGTGATGAGGGTGAGGTCGGCCCGAGCATTGACCGTCCGGCCCTGGGTGATCGTGTACGGCCTGACGAAGCCCTGCTCCGCGTCCTCGTCCTCCGACGCGTCCGTCCAGTGGTTCACCCAGGTCCACCGCCTTCCGCGTGCTCTCGCACGACGCGCACCTCGGTACCCAGTTGCTGCCCGACCTGCTGCACCAGGGTGTGCATCGCCACCGCCATCAGCTCCGCGTCGACCTCCTGCTCGGCCACGACCGCCAAGTGGGTGCCACGGCCGGCGGAACTGATGAAGAGCCAGAGATCGGTGAGCTCGACGATCACCTGGTGAACCACTCCGCCGCCGAAGATCTCACCGACCCCGCGAGCCAGGCTCTGCTGGCCGGTGGCGATGGCGGCCAGCCGCTCGGCGTCGGTCCGGGTGATACTGCTCGACCGGCTGACGACCAGACCGTCGTCGGACAGCACGACGGCGTTCCTGGTACCCGGGATCTGATCGACCAGCCCGTCGAGCAGCCAGTCCAGATCATCATTGGTGCTGGTGGTGCGCAGTGTCATCGTCGATCGTCCTTCCGATCCCAGTCAGGGCCCGGTGAAGTGCTGGTGGTTTGGTGGTCGGAGTCGGGGGTGTTGCGGGCCACCCGGGACTGGCGTTGGAAGGCGCCGACCGTGGTGCCGGCGCGGCGCGCCTCGGTTCGCTGCCCGCGCGGTGGCTGCGGCTCGGATGGCGCGGTCGGCGTCCCGTCGTCGTGTGTGGGGGTGGGGGGAGGCACGCGAAGTTCGGGTACGAGGCTGGCCTGCCGTACGCGTCTCGGCAGTGGGTTCACCTGAGATGGTGGGGCAGGGGCAGGGGCAGGGGCGGAAGCCGGTGGCCGGCTCCACGGGCCGATGAGCGGTCGTGTGAACGCATCCTGGCCGTCGGGGTGCGGGCCGTCGGGGCCGTACGACTGGTGATCGGCGTAGTGGTCCGCTTCCCCGGGCCAGGGTGCGTCGACGACGGAGAGCTGGGACGGGGCGGGACTGGAAGGCGTCTTCGAGAACGGTTCCTCGTCGGATATCAGCTCTCCCGGCACCAGGACGACCACCCGGGTGCCGCCGAAGGACGAGGGCCGGAGTTCCACCTTCAGCCCCAGGTCGGCAGCCAACCTGGCGACGACGTACAGGCCCAGCCGCGCATCATCGGAACGGGACATCACGTCCATCTTGGGCGGGTCGGCCATCATCTCGTTGGCCTCGGCGTACTGCTCGACCTCCATGCCCAGGCCACGGTCCTCGATCTCGACCGCGAGACCGCGCCCCACGCGTGTGGCGGACACCTCAACAGGAGTCGGTGGTTTGGAGAACATCACCGCGTTCTCCATCAGTTCGGCGAGCACGTGAACCATGGGACCGACAGCGCGCTCGGACAGCCAGGTCCGACCCGAGGTCTCGATCCTGATGCGCCGGTAGTCCTGCACCTCGCCCTGCGCGGAACGGATGACGTCCAGCACGAGCACGGGCTTGCGCCAACGCCGCTGGGGCTGTCCACCGCCGAGGATCACCAGGTTCTCCTCGTAGCGACGCAGCCGGGCTGCCAGATGGTCGAGGTCGAAGAGGCCTTCCAGGACTTCGGGGTCCTCGTTCCGGCGCTCCATTTCACCGAGTCGCTTCATCTGCATGCCGATCAGCAACTGGGTGCGCCTGGCAATGCGTTGCAACAGCCGTTCGAAGCCGCGGTACTGCTCGACCTGTCGTACCGCGGTCTCCAGGGAACTGCTCCGGGCCTGGTTGAGAGCCTGGCCGAGCATGCCGAGTTCGTCCGTGCCGTATCGGATCGCGGGCAGCTCGGTGTCCGGGTCCACCAGCTCGCCGCGCCGCAGCCGCTCGACCACGTCGGGCAGCCGGGTCTGCAACTCCAGGGCCGAGGACCGGAGCGCGAAGATCCGGCGACGCAGGACTCCGGTGAACCACAGCGAGACCAGCAGGACCAGCAGCACGGCGAGAGCACCGACGGAGCTGTTGACGATCAAAGTGACCATCAGACCGTGGAGTTCGCGCTCGGTGGTCTTGAGGATCTGACTCTCGTACGCGTTGGTCGCCTGCTGGAGCTGGAGCGTGACCTCACCGACGCTCTGCCGCCACTCTGCGACGACCTGCGCAGACACCTCGGTCCGGCCGTCCGTCCCGGAGACCGGCGCGCCCAGGACGGTCTGCTCGGCCTTGCTCTTCTGCTTCCAGGCGGCACTGGACATGATGGTCCGGTAGGCCTGGGCATGTTGGCGGGGCAGAAGCGGTATGACCTCGTCGTTGTAGATGTGCTGCTGGTAGCCGATCAGCTCGGCGATCTTCGAACGCTGGGAGCTAGAGAAGTGGCCGGTCGCCGCCCCCGCCGTGAAGATCGTGTCTTCGCGTGCGAGTGCCTCCTGCCCCCACAGCGCGTCGAGTGCCGGCTGTCCGAGAACGTTCAGTCTGGCGATGCCGACATTGGTGAAGTCCGTGAAGATCCGCAGGTCCGCGGCGATGGCGGCGCTGTATGCGTTGATCATCTGCTGCTGGCTGATGGCCTGCCGGTCGACGGCCTTCCGGTGCCCGGGCAGCTGCGCGAGCTCTCGTTTGACCTCTTCGTAGTGCGCGACGATATCGGCCGGGGCAGAGTCTGAGAGACCTTGCAGGCCCTTGATGGACGCATCGGTGATCTGCCGCTGCTTCGCCAGCTTCGTCCGATCGGCGGCGGGGTCGGCGAGCGCGGCCGCGCTCAGCTGCCGCTCCGCCTGCAAGTTGTAGAAGATGACGACTGCCGGGAGCGCGACGCGTGACCCAGCGGCCTTGCGGTTGCTGACGCTGTGCCAGTTGTCGTAAAGCTGGGCCGAGTTCACCGCCCACACGGTGACCAGGGCGATGCTGGGTACAACCGCCAGGACGAGCAGGATCGCCCGAAGGGACAGTCGCCGACTCCGACTTGCTTCCCGGCCGTCCTGCCGTTTTGCCGCTCGTGCGTGCACTGCCACTTGAATCCCCGGGCATGTTGGCGGTGGCGCACTGCTCCGATCCGAACGGGCCGCGCCATGTCGGGGGGAGCCTACTCGGCGATAGCCGAAATGGGCATGGTCTGTTAATTCTGTATTGGTAGCTTCTCGCGGAGCGTGCCGCAGAGTCTTGGCGAGCTGTTCGCGCCTCCACTGGAGGCTGCCTTCTCTGTGCATCGCACCTCATCGAGGTAGACGAATAGTTCCGATGATGTCTAATCTGTATTCGATCCTGTTGCCGCCAGGACCAATGCGCGGGGGTGATGGTCCTGGAAGGCCACCACGGTCTTCGGGCCTGGTGCTGGGGCAGCGGCGCGGAAGAGCGGAAGAGAGGCAGAGCCAGTGAAAATCGGACGCTGTACGGACGGAGATGCGGTGTTCTGGGCCGTCATCGATCCGGAGGCGGACTCGGCGACGCCGCTGCCGGGCCCCATCGCCGCGTGGGCGCCGATGGTGATGGACGGAGCAGTTCCGACGGCCGCTGCGGGGCGCACCCGAGGGTTGTCCGACCTGACCCTGCTTCCGCCGCTCGAACGCGGCAGCACCGTTGTCGTCGCCGGCGCCAACTACAGCTCGCACCTTGTCGCATTGGGCTCCGCGCTCTCCGATCGGCCGGCCATGCTGCTCAAACCGCACAATGCCATCATCGGTACCGGTCAGGAGATCGCCTTCTCCCCTCTTACCGAGCAACTGGACTACGAAGTCGAGCTGGTGGCCGTGATCGGTGCAGCCCGGCCGGGTCCGTCAGAGTCTGCCGTGTCCGCCTGGGATCGCATCCTGGGTTACACGGTCGGCAATGACGTCACCGCCCGCGACCTGGCCCTCGGCGGGGTCCTCAAAGTGGACATGTTCTCTGCCAAGGTGCTCGACCATGCCACGGGCCTCGGTCCCTGGATCGTCACCCGCGACGAGTTCGGCGACGGACAGCCTGATCTCGAACTGACCCTGAGCGTCGACGGTGAGGTGCGTCAGCACGATCGCACCAGCTCCATGGCGCGCAACGTGGCGGAACTGCTGGACTACGCCGACGCACGCACCAGCCTGGGCCCCGGCGACATCCTCTTCACCGGCACCCCCGCGGGAGTGGGTCACGAAGACGGCCGCTATCTGCAACCGGGCCAGAAGGTGGTCGCCAGTGTCGAGGGAATCGGCTCGATCACGAACGTCGTGGGGCCGCGCGGATGACGCCGGCCTGGACGGATGTCCATCACCATTGGATCTCGCCCAGTCTGCAGCAGGCTCTCACCGCGAGGTCCGATGCGGACAAGGGAGGGGGCGCCGCCGTGCGGGCCGCATCCCAGGCCTTCCCTTCCCTCGCCGACCTTCCGGCCCAGCAGGAGGAACTCGCCGAGGCAGGGGGCACGGCGGTGCTTTCCCTGCCGCCGATCGGTCCGGCCGTTGACGGTCGGCCGGACGCGGCAGCCGTCCTTCGGTCCTGCAACGACGAGTTGATCGACGCGGTCGGCAGCGGCGACTCGTTCGTCTCAGCGATGATGGTGCTGCCGCTGCCCGACGTCGAACAGTCGCTGGCCGAACTGGGTCGCATCGGCTCCCGTCCGGCCGTCAGCGGAGTCATGGTCTACGCGACTCCCACACGCCGGCCGCTGGACGACCCCAGTTACGAACCGGTCTGGGCCGCCGCCGCCGATCTCGGGCTCCCGCTCTTCCTTCACCCCGAAGCCGACCCTCTCCCGCAGATCGACGGCTGGCGTCTGAGCGACAGCCTTGCCCCGCCCGTCTCCACAAGTCTCCAGGCGGCAAGGATGATGCTGTCGGGGACGCTTGACCGCGTGCCGCAGCTGACCTTGATCATTCCGCACCTGGGAGGCGTCCTGCCCTATCTCGCCCAGCGCCTGGTGGACCTGAGCGGGTCCGGCGACGGCGAGCATGATGTCCTGCATTACTTGCGGCATCGGGTGTACCTGGACACCTGCTCGTACCACGAGCCCGCATTACGGTGCGCCCTGGACACGGTTGGGTCTGCCCGGCTCCTCCTCGGATCCGACTACCCATTCCGCGGGCCGGTTGCGCGTTGCGTCGACGACATCACACGCGCAGATCTGGCAGCAGAGGATCACCACGCCATCCTGAGGGCGAACGCCTCGATCCTCTTCGCGAGCAGCCGTGGCCCCTCCATGGCAGGCCACTGATCATCCACAGGACATTCGTCACAGGAGTGGAGTCGCGCATGCCCGCCCTTTCCCACCCGGTACGCCGTACACGTCTCGCCCCTGAGCGGGAGCGGGAGCTGTATGAGGCGGTCATGGCTCTGGTGTGCGAGGTGGGCTACGACGCTCTGACGATGGACGCCGTGGCGACACGTGCGCAAGCCAGCAAGGCCACTCTCTACCGCCAATGGAACGGTAAGCCGGAACTGGTGGCGACCGCCCTGCGGGAGACCAAGGCGGTGCTTGTCGGTGAGGTCGACACAGGCTCCCTCCCGGGCGATCTGCGCGAGATCGTCCGAAGGATCGGCGACCACAGTGCGCAGAACGTCTCGGTCATGCGCGGGATCGGCCAGGCGGTCGAGCGCAATCCCGAACTCGGCCGCGCGCTGCGCGAATCGCTGATCGAGCCCGAGGTCCAGGCTCTGCGCCGGATACTTGCCCGGGCGGTGGCCCGCGGAGAGCTCGACGAGAACCAGCCGGCGACGGCGTTCCTGCCACAGGCGATGCTCGGCGCCGTCGTCGCCCGTCCGCTGCTGGAGGACCGGCCTGCCGACGCGGCCTATCTGACGCGGTTCGTGGACGAGATGGTGCTGCCTGCCCTCGGCCTCTGAGGCTGAGTCGTGTCGATCGTCAATTCGCGTACACCCCGCACCAAGGCGGCGCCTGCGCTCTGTAAGGCAGCCGCGATGTCACCCGTCGACACAGCCGTCCGGGGCCGGACAGGCGAGACCTCGGCGGCTGTCGGATTCAGCCGGCCGCCCGGGTCCGGGAACGGCCCGAGCTGCTCCCGGCCGCGGCCGTCATGGACTTCCACAGAGAGGCCACCCGTTCGGCCGTCGCGTCGGAGCCTGCGGAGGGGACGAGGTAGACGGACAGGGTCAGCCGGATGAACATCTCCGCCAGTTGCCTCTTGGTCAGTGTGCCGTCGCGGACCGGAGGGGCGTCCCGGAGTACCGGGTCCAGGGCGTCGGAGACGACTGCGAGCAACCTGTTGAACTCACGGGACAGCAGGTCGAGTACGACCGAAGGCTCTGACTCCACGATCCGCATGATCTCCGGATGGGTCGTGCGGTAGTCCAGCAGGGCCTGGAGGACGATTTCCAGTCGGTTCTCGGGCTCGGGCTGAGCTGAGACTGCGTCGTCGAGAGCGGTGTGCAGGGTGCGTTCGACGTGTTCGCCGACCGCCTCCAGGACTTGTTCCTTGCTTTTGAAGTACCGGTACAGCGTCCCGCGGGAGACTCCCGCCTCCGTGTAGACGTCGCTCATCGAGAACTTGCGCACACCGTAGCGGCCAACGGCACGGATGGCGCCGTCGACGATCTTTTCGGTGGTCTTGGTGATCGCGGTCACCTGTTGACGATACCACCAGATAAGTCACCACCTGTTCGATCGGCCCAGTCGGGGAGTGGCGCGGCCCCTCGTGAGTGACAGTAGGAACAATATCTGTATACTTCGTTCAGAAGGCTGTGATTGATTGACCGATGGATGGAGTCGAGCGTGAGTGATCCGGCGGCCCAGGTGCGTCGGCTGGACCGGGTGGTAGTCCGGTTCGCGGGGGACTCCGGCGATGGCATGCAGTTGACCGGTGACCAGTTCACTGCGCAGGCGGCGGCCTTCGGTAATGATCTGGCGACGCTGCCGGACTTCCCGGCGGAGATCCGGGCGCCCGCCGGCACGCTGCCGGGAGTCTCCAGCTTCCAGCTGCACTTCGCCGACTACGACATCCTGACCCCCGGTGACCGGCCGGACGTCCTGGTGGCCATGAACCCGGCGGCTCTCAGAGCCAACCTCAAGGATCTGGCGCGTGGTGGCACCGTCATCGTCAACACCGACGAGTTCGGGAAACGGGCACT
Source organism: Streptomyces sp. WM6386 (assembly GCF_000972385.1). GTDB lineage: Bacteria > Actinomycetota > Actinomycetes > Streptomycetales > Streptomycetaceae > Streptomyces. The sequence goes on along the minus strand of NZ_JXTE01000025.1, from coordinate 84,670 downwards.
GGCCAAGGCGGGATACCCGACCGATCCGCTGGCCGACGGGTCGCTGGACGCGTACCAGGTGCACCCAGTCCCCATGACCGCGCTGACCCGCCAGGCGCTGACCGGCACCGGCCTGACGAAGAAGGACGCGGAGCGGGCCAAGAACATGTTCTCGCTGGGGTTGTTGTCCTGGATGTATCACCGTCCGACGTCCGGGACCGAGCAGTTCCTGCGTTCGAAGTTCGCCCGCCGCCCGGACCTGGCCGAGGCGAACGTGCTGGCCTTCCGGGCCGGCTGGAACTACGGCGAGACCACCGAGTCGTTCGCCGTCAGCTATGAGATCGCGGCCGCGAGCCTGCCTCGCGGCACGTACCGCCAGATAACCGGCAACACCGCACTCGCGTACGGGATCGTCGCCGCCGGCGAGCGTTCCGGCCTGCCGGTCTTCCTCGGTTCCTATCCGATCACCCCGGCCTCCGACATGCTGCACGAACTGGCGCGGCACAAGAACCTCGGTGTGACGACCTTCCAGGCCGAGGACGAGATCGCCGGGGTGGGCGCGGCTCTGGGAGCGGCGTTCGGCGGTGCGCTCGCCGTCACGTCGACTTCTGGTCCGGGTGTGGCCCTGAAGGCGGAGACGGTCGGTCTCGCGGTCTCCCTCGAACTGCCGTTGGTGGTCCTCGATGTCCAGCGCGGCGGCCCGTCGACGGGGCTGCCGACCAAGACCGAGCAGGCGGATCTGCTGATGGCGTTGTTCGGCCGCAACGGCGAGTCCCCGGTTGCGGTGGTGGCCCCTCGTTCGCCCGCCGACTGCTTCGGCAGCGCTCTGGAGGCGGCCCGGATCGCGCTCACCTACCGCACCCCCGTCCTGCTGCTGTCCGACGGCTCACTTGCCAACGGCTCCGAACCCTGGTTGATCCCCGAACCGGAGGACCTGCCCGACCTCCGGGTCGACTTCGCGACCGAATCCAACGCCCCCGACGGCAGCGACGCCTTCTGGCCGTACCTGCGTGACCCCGAGACGCTGGCCCGGCCATGGGCCGTCCCCGGTACTCCCGGGCTGCAGCACCGCATCGGCGGTCTGGAGAAGGCCGACGGCACCGGCGAGATCTCGTACGACCCGGACAACCACGACCGTATGGTCCGGCTGCGGGCGGCGAAGATCGACGGCATCGCCGTTCCCGACGTCGAAGTCGACGACCCGTCCGGCGCGGCCCGGGTGCTGGTCGTCGGCTGGGGCTCCTCCTACGGACCGATCGGTGCCGCGTGCCGCCGTGTGCGGCACAGGGGAGAGGACATCGCTCACGTGCATCTGCGTCATCTCAACCCCCTGCCCGCCAACCTGGGCGAGGTCCTCGCCCGCTACAGCAAGGTGCTGGTGCCCGAGCTGAACCTCGGGCAGCTGGCCCTGCTGCTGCGCGCCCGGTATCTGGTCGATGTGGTCGGCATCAACAGGGTGGCCGGGCTTCCCTTCAAGGCCGAGGAACTGCAGGACCTTTTTCTCGCAGCCCTCGATGACCTCGACGAGGTGGTCGAATGACCAGTGTCGATCTGGGCCTGCCCGGTCTGACCGCCAAGGACTTCAAGACCGACCAGGAAGTGCGCTGGTGCCCCGGCTGCGGCGACTACGCGATCCTCGCCGCCGTACAGGGATTCATGCCCGAACTCGGGCTGGCCCGGGAGGACATCGTCTTCGTGTCCGGCATCGGGTGCTCGTCCCGCTTCCCCTACTACATGAACACGTACGGGATGCACTCCATCCACGGCCGGGCTCCGGCGATCGCCACGGGGCTGGCGGTGAGTCGCTCGGACCTCTCGGTATGGGTCGTCACCGGCGACGGTGACGCGCTGTCGATCGGCGGAAATCACCTGATCCACGCGCTGCGGCGAAACGTGAACCTGAAGATCCTGCTGTTCAACAACCAGATCTACGGTCTGACGAAGGGCCAGTACAGTCCCACCTCCGAAGTCGGCAAGGTCACCAAGTCGACACCGATGGGCTCGCTCGACCATCCCTTCAACCCGGTCTCGCTCGCTCTGGGAGCCGAGGCGACGTTCGTCGCCCGGGCACTCGACTCCGACCGCAAGCAGCTCACCGAGGTGCTGCGAGCGGCCGCCGAACACCAGGGCACCGCACTCGTCGAGATCTACCAGAACTGCCCCATCTTCAACGACGGGGCTTTCGACGCCCTCAAGGAGCCGGGCGAGCGTGAGCGCCGCATCGTCCCCCTCCGGCACAGCGAACCGATCCGCTTCGGAGCCGACGGCGCCTACGGGGTCGTACGCGGTCCGGACGGCGGGCTGCGCGTCGCCGAGATCGGCCCGGACAAGGAGCCGGACATCATCGTCCACGACATGACGGCCGCTGACCCCGCGCAGGCGTTCGCACTGTCCCGGCTGGACCGGTCGGGCGACCTCGGGGTGGGGCACACCGTCACCGGTGTGTTCCGCTCCGTGTCCCGGCCCGCCTACGACGACCTCGTTCGCGACCAGCTCAGGCGAGCCGGACCGCGCACACCGCTGCGGGACCTGTTGCGGGGCGCCGACACATGGACCGTCTGAAGCAACCACAACCTATCTGACCTGGGAGAAGCGATGCCGCTCCGTGACGACATGAAACTGATCTCCGTCGACGACCACCTCATCGAGCATCCGAGGGTCTGGGCAGATCGCCTTGCGGCCAAGGACCGGGATGCGGGGCCCCGCATCATCGAGAACGACGAGGGCAGCCAGGTGTGGACCTACGAAGGGCGGGTGTACCCGAACATCGGGCTCAACGCCGTGGTCGGCAAGGACCCCACGGAGTGGGGCTGGGACCCGGTCCGCTACGACGACATGCTGCCGGGCTGCTACGACCCGGCCGAGCGGCTGAAGGACATGGACGTCGACGGTGTGTACGCCGGCATGGCTTTCCCGTCCTTCCCGCGGTTCGCCGGCACGGTCTTCCTCGAGGGCCAGGACAAGGGTTTGGCGCTGCGCTGTGTCCAGGCGTACAACGACTTCGTCCTCGACGAGTGGTCGGCGACCGACCCGAACCGGCTGGTGCCCGTGGTGATCCTGCCGATGTGGGACGTCGAGGCGAGCATCGCCGAACTGCGGCGCACGGCGGCCAAGGGCGCGAAGACGGTCAGCTTCGTCGAAAGCCCCAGCCCGCTCGGGCTGCCGTCGTTCCACACCGACCACTGGGACCCGCTGTTCAGCACCTTCGAAGAGGTGGACATCCCGCTGAGCCTGCACTTCGGCACCTCCGGGACCCGGCCGTTCACCTCACCGGACGCACCGGAGGCGACCTTCATCTCCCTCATGGGCCTCAACTCCATGAAGGCGCTGGTCGACCTGTGCTTCTCACCGGTCTTCCACCGCCACCCCAGCCTGAAGATCTCCCTGGCAGAGGGCGGCATCGGCTGGATTCCGTATCTGCTGGAGCGGGCGGACACCACATGGGAGCGGCAGCGGTTCTGGCAGGACATCAACCAGGACGTCCGCCCCTCGGATCTGTTCCGCAAGCACATCTGGGGCTGCTTCATCACCGATCGCACCGGCATCAGTCTGCGCCACGACATCGGCGTCGACCGCATCATGTGGGAGTGCGACTTCCCGCACTCCGACTCCATGTGGCCCAACAGCCGCAAGGTCCTGCACGACGCGGTGGTGGACGTCCCGGACGAGGAGGTTCACGCCATGGTGGAGCTCAACGCCCGCAAGCTCTTCAAGCTGGACGGCTGATGACCACCGATCAGCAGCCGGTCGAGCATGATCCGCTCTCGGAGGAGGCGGACCTGCTGACGATCCGTGAGGCGCAGGCCCGGGTCACCGAGCGCATCCGCGACTTGCGGCAGGAACTCCAGACCCTCCGGGACGGCGGAGCCCATCCCGTCGAACTGGAGGCCGTACGCGGCCGCCTCGATCACCTGGTCAAGGCGGCGGAACGGCTCGGCGTCGGCCGGGCGTGAGGAGGAACTGGTGCGGCGCACGGTGTACGGCGACGACCACGAGGCGTTTCGCAAGGTCGTCAGGGCGTTCTTCGAGTCCGAGGTGGCTCCGGAGTACGAGGCCTGGGAGGAGGCGGGCGGGCCGCCCCGCAGCTTTTGGACCCGGGCCGGCGAGCTGGGGCTGCTGGGCGTGCAGGTCCCCGAGGAGTACGGCGGCGGAGGGGCGGCCACCTACCTGTTCAACGCCGTGATCACGGAGGAGGCGCAGGCGGCGGGGGTGGGGCTCGGCGGGCTCCGGGTGCATACGGACATCTGCATGCCCTACTACCTGCGGTACTGCACGCCCGAGCAGCGTGAGCGATGGCTGCCGCGGCTGGCGTCGGGAGAGGCGGTCGCCGCGATCGCCATGTCCGAGCCGGGGGCCGGGTCGGATCTGAAGGCGATCGCCACCACGGCGGTCCGGGACGGCGATCACTATGTCGTCAACGGCACCAAGACCTTCATCTCCAACGCGGTCAGCGCCGACCTGGTGATCGTCGCCGTGAAGACCGCCCCGGAGGCCGGGCGCCGCGGTATCAGCCTGCTGGTGGTGGAGCGCGGAATGCCAGGATTCGAGCGGGGCCGGAACTTAAGGAAGGTGGGCCTGAAGGCACAGGAACTGGCGGAACTGTCCTTCACAGATGTGCGGGTGCCGGTGGGCCATCTGCTGGGCGAGGAGAACCGCGGGTTCGAGTACCTCATCGCCAACCTCGCTCAGGAGCGCCTGTCCATCGCGGTCGCCTCGCAGGCAGCGGCCGGCGCCGCACTCGCGCGCACCGTGGACTACGTCGGGGGCCGCAAGGTCTCCGGGGTCACCGTCGGCTCGTTCCAGAACACCCGCTTCGAGCTGGCGGCCTGTGCGACCGACATCGCGGCCGGCCAGACGCTGGTGGACACCGCGCTGCTCGCCCATGAGCGGGAGGAGCTGAGCCCGGAGGACGCGGCTGTGGTGAAGCTCTTCTGTACCGAGATGCAGGGGCGTGTGGTCGACCGGTGCCTGCAACTGCACGGTGGTTACGGCTACATGTGGGAGTACCCGATCGCCCGGGCGTACGCCGATGCCAGGGTCTCCCGGATCCTGGCCGGGTCCAGCGAGGTGATGAAGGTGATCATCTCGCGGTCGCTGGGGCTGTGAGACATGACTGTCCCGGGGCGGTGCCTACCGCCCCGGGACAGTCATGTCTCGATCAGCCGGTCTTCGTCAGTCGGTCCTGGCCACCGGTGCCACGCTCTTGGGCAGGCCGGGGGAGACCGGCCTGTGTCCCCAGACGCTCAGGTTCTCCGGGTTGCGCTCGCTGATCAGCCCCCAGTCGGGGGCGGTGATCCCGCCGTTGATGTACTCGACGGCGAAGCCGCTCGGGGTGATCGGGTAGAAGGAGATCACCGGGTCCTGGGTGTGCTTGCCCAGCGAGTACACCATGCCGGTCCCGCGCTCCTGGACCAGGTCGTGGGCGATGCCGACGTCGTCCAGGTCGTTGACGCCGATGCCGATGTGGTGCAGGCCCCGGTGGCCGGGGATCGTGCCGTAGGCGATGTTGTGGCTGAGCGTGGTGAGGTTGGTGGCCCAGAAGCCGATCTGTCCTCGATGGCCGTTCATGCCGTGGCCGAACCAGCGGAAGCCCATGACGTTCGCCAGGAAGTCGTCGAGCTCCGGCGGGTACTCGGGGACGATCAGGACCAGGTGCCCGACGCCCAGCTCGTCGGCGACGAAACCGGCGTGCCGGCGACCGGGGACGAAGGAGCGCTGGGTGAACTTCTGGCCGTAGAACAGCTCGTGCTGGTAGCCGACCGGGTCCTTGAACCGGACGAGCTCCGTCACCCCGCGCTTCTCGGCCAGTTCCGCGTCACCGACGGTGACCTCGACACCGGCGTCCTGGAGCTTGGCGACCGCCGCGTCGTACGCGGGGCGGTTGGGGATCTCCCAGCCGATGTAGGCCAGTTGTTCCGATTCTCCCGGGTGGACCGCGATGCGGTACCGGCGGTCGTCCATCCGCAGGTACACGGTCTCGTCACCCTCCCGGGCGGCCGCGAGTTCGAATCCGAGGATCTCGGGACCGAAAGTGGTCCAGTCCCGGTAGTTGGGCGACTCAACTCCGACGTAGCCGATACCCAAGATGTCCATCGCGCCTCTTCCTCTCGCAGGCAGATCTGCTGTTGAACAGATATTACTGTTTCAGTATAGTGCGTTCCGTCTGGCGACTACGTCAAGTCGGCTCATGCGGCGAGACACCTGGGAGGAATCGGCATGCGGCTCGGGACGGTTGTGCTGTGGGGTGACGACGTCGCTCATTTCCGTCGACAGGTGCGCCTGGCGGAGGAACTGGGTTATGAGGTGATCGGCGTCGGGGACTCGCCTGCGGCCTGGCATGACATCTATGTGTCGCTGACGGTGGCGGCACAGGAGACGAGGACCGCCACGCTGGCCACCATGGTCACCGCGCCCTTTCTGCGGCATCCCGCCGCTACCGCGAGTGCCGCCTCCACTGACGCGTGCCCGCCCCCTGCCCCTCTACCTTGCGGCCGACGGCCCCCGCGCGCTGCGGCTGGCCGGCGAGCTCGCCGACGGAGTCGTCATCGGTGTCGGACTCTCGCTCGACCTCGTGGCCCAGAAGATCGACACGGTCCGCGCTGCCGCGCGGGACGCGGGGCGGGATCCGGACGCGATCGACTTCTGGGGAATGGGCTTCGTGTCCGTACGGGACAGCCGCGCCGAGGCCGATCACGACATCAGTGCCTTCCTCGCGGCGACCGGTGGCATGGGTCTGAAGTCCGCGCACATGCGGGCGATCGTTCCACCCGAGCTCCTGGGCGCGGTCGAGGAGTTGGAACGACGGTACGACCCCACCGTGCACGTGGTGGTCGGGAGCCCTCAGGCGCGCCTGGTGGAGGAGCTGGGACTGACCGACTTCCTCGTCGGACTGAGGGGAGTGACGGGGAGCCCGCAGGAGGTGCGGGCCTACGCCGACGAGCTGGAGAAGCTGGGAGTCTCTTGTCTGCTCGCCCCGCTGCCCGGCAACGTCGATCCCGAGGGCATGCTGACCCGCCTCAGCGCGGCCGTGCGGTACTGAGGAGCGTCCGGTGGGCAGACTCGACGGCAAGGTGGCCCTGGTCACGGGCGGCGGTAAGGGGATCGGGCGGGGGATCGCCCGGGCATACGCGCGCGAGGGCGCGGCGGTGGTGATCGCCGAGGTCGACGAGGAAGCGGGTGCCCGGACCGTCGCGGAGATCCAGGACGTCGGCACCGCGGTCCTCGCGCTCGCCGACGTCGGACGCAAGGCGGACGTCCTCTCCGCGGTCCGTGCGACTACTGATCGATTCGGCCGACTGGACGTGCTCGTCAACAACGCGATAGCCCTGTCCCCGAATGTCCTGCTGGAGCAGAAGACGGACGACATGCTCGACGGTGTCCTGCGCACAGGTCTGTGGGGCACCTGGTGGGCCATGCAGGCGGCTTTCCCCGTGATGCGGGACCAGGGCGGCGGCCGCGTCATCAATCTCTACTCGATCGATGCCGAGGCGGCCGCCTGGCTGCATGCCGACTACAACGCGACCAAGGATGCCGTGCGCGGTCTGACCAGGACCGCCGCGGCCGAATGGGGCCGCCACGGAATCCTGGTCAACCTGATCGCGCCCAGCGCCGCCGGCAGCGTCTTCGAGGATCTCGCCGCGGCGAACCCGGGCTTCGCCGAGATGGCCGCCTCGATCAATCCGCTCGGCCGGGTCGGCGACCCGGAGAAGGATGTCGCGCCCGTCGCGGTGTTCCTGGCCACGGAGGACTCGTGCTGGGTGACAGGCGAGACGATCCACGTCGACGGGGGTCAGCATCTGCCGCGCTACCAGAGCCGTCCGCCCGGCACCTGACGGCGGATATCAGGCCGCTTACCGCCTTTCGAAGATCTCATCAGGAGTTGTGCGATGGCCGATTTGGAATACCAGGTTGCTGACGGGATCGCGACGATCCGGCTGAACCGACCCCAGCGGAAGAACGCGTTCACCCTGGCCATGGTGGATGCCTGGGCGGCGGCGCTCGCCGAGGCCCGTACGGACGCCGAAGTGCGCGTCGTGGTGTTGACCGGGGCAGGCGACGCCTTCTGCTCCGGCGTGGATCTGGACGACTTCACCGGCGGGCGGACGTCCGTGCTGGCCGACAAGGAGCTGCTCACCGATCGGGTGCACCGGGTCGCGCTGGCCCTGGAAGACCTGGACAAGCCGGTGCTGGCGGCTGTGAACGGGGTAGCGGTCGGAGCCGGGATGGACATGGCGCTGATGTGTGACATCCGCTTCGCCGCGCGGTCGGCGAGGTTCTCCGAGGGTTACGTACGCGTCGGACTCGTTCCCGGAGACGGCGGGTGCTACTACCTGCCACGGCTTGTGGGCGCGGCCAAGGCGCTGGAACTGCTGTGGACCGGCGACTTCGTGGATGCCGAGGAGGCGCTGCGCGTCGGTCTGGTCACTCACGTGCATCCCGATGCCGAACTCCTCCGCGAGGTGTACGCCTTCGCCCGCAGGCTGGCGGACGGCCCGCCGGTGGCCATCCGGCTCATCAAGCGGGCCCTTCGCCAGGGGCAGACGTCGGATCTGCGTTCCGCTCTGGACCTGATCTCCTCCCACCAGGCCGTTGTCCAGTCCACGCGCGATTCGCAGGAGGCTTACACGGCGTTCCGGGAGAAGCGCAAGCCGGTCTTCGAGGGTCGCTGAGCCGCGAAGGGTGAGCCTTCGAGGCATGGTAGACGAAAGGAACAGAAACTGATTATTCTGTTCACATGAATCTGTCCCTGCTGTTGGAGATGGCGGCCTCGGGCTTCGGTGATCGTGTCGTGCTGGGAAGCCCGCAGGGCGGCGTCACCGCCGCGGAACTGCACACGCGCGCGCTGTCCGGTGCCGCATTGATCAGGCGATCCGGGGCCCGGTCCGTGGTGTACCTCGCCGGGAACGGGGCGGCCTTCGCCGTGGCGCTCTTCTCCGGGGCCGCAGCCGGTGTACCGGTGGTCCCGCTCAACTACCGGCTCGGCTCGGAACGGTTGCGGGAACTGGTCGCCGCACACGAGCCGGCGCTGGTCATCGCCGACGACGCGAGCGCCGCTAGGCTGGGCGACCTGCCGGTTCGACTGACGCCCCAGGAATGGCTGGACAGTACGGCCGGGGAGGCACCCGAGCCGGCCCCCGCGACCGAGGCCGACCCCATCGCACTGCTGCTCTACACCAGCGGCACCACCGCAGCACCCAAGGCGGCCGTCCTCCGGCACAGCCACCTGACCTCGTACGTACTCTCCACCGTCGACTTCGCGGGGGCGGGCCAGACGGAGGCCGCGCTGGTCAGCGTGCCGCCGTACCATGTGGCCGGAGTCTCCAACACGGTGAGCAACCTCTACGCGGGCCGCCGGGTGGTCCACCTCCCCTCCTTCGACCCCGGCAGCTGGCTGGCCGCCGCCCGGGACGAGGGCATCACCCACGCACTCGTCGTACCGACCATGCTCGCCCGCATCACCGAGTACCTCGGCGACGATCCCGCGGACGTGCCGACGCTCACGTCGCTCGCGTACGGGGGTGCGCCCATGCCCGCCCCGGTGATCGAGCGCGCGCTCCGGCTGTTCCCGGACACCGGTTTCGTCAACGCGTACGGCCTCACCGAGACCAGCTCGACCATCGCCCTGCTCGGCCCGGAGGACCACCGGGAGCCGGCCCGGCTCGGATCGGCGGGGCGGATCGTCCCCGGCGTCGAGGCCCAGGTCCGCGACGAGAACGGCGCGCCACTGCCGCCCGGTGAGCCCGGCGCCCTGTGGGTGCGGGGCGACCAGGTCTCCGGCGAGTACCTCGGTGTCTCCGGAGCCCGGGAACCCGGAGGATGGTTCCACACCCGGGACCGCGCGTACGTGGACACCGACGGATACCTGTTCGTCCTGGGGCGCGCGGACGACACGATCATCCGCGGTGGGGAGAACATCGCCCCCGCCGAGATCGAAGAGGTGCTGCGCACGCATCCGGCCGTTGCCGATGCCGCCGTGACCGGTCTGCCCGACGAGGAGTGGGGCGAGCGCATCGCGGCCGCCGTCGTTCCCACTGCGGAGATCGCCCCGCCCACTTCCGATGAGCTGCGGGAGCACGTACGAGCCGTACTGCGCAGCTCCAAGACCCCCGACATCGTCGTCCTGGTCCCCGGCCTCCCTTACAGCGACCTCGGCAAACTCGCCCGTCGTCAGGTCGCCGACACGGTACGGGCGGCACTGCGGACCTCTCACGCCTGACGGAAGGCACACCATGCAAACCGCTGTGATCGTGGACGCCGTGCGCTCCCCGACCGGGCGCGGCAAACCCGGCGGCGCGCTCTCGTCGCTGCACGCCGTCGATCTGCTGGCCCAGGTCTTCAAGGCCCTGATGGCCCGCAACGACATTGATCCGGGCGAGGTCGACGACGTGCTCGTCGGCTGCGTCAGTCAGGCGGCGGATCAGTCGGGAACGCCGGGCCGCTGGGCCTGGCTGGCCGCCGGCCTGCCCGAACACGTCCCCGCCGTCACCATCGACCGCCGGTGCGGGTCGAGTCAGCAGGCCGCGCATTTCGCCGCGCAGGGCATCATGGCCGGGGCGTACGACATCGCCGTGGTCGGCGGTATCGAGTCGATGAGCCGCGTCCCCATGGGATCCGCCCGGATGGGGGGTGACCCTTTCGGCCCGACGGCGAGCGCCCGGTACGCGCCCGGTCTGGTCCCGCAGGGCATATCGGCCGAACTTGTCGCCGCGAAGTGGAAGTTGACGCGTGACCAGATCGACGCGTACGCCCTGAGGTCCCAGCAGCGAGCGGCACAGGCCGCGGAATCCGGGGCGTACGACGCCGAGATCGTCCCGATCTCCACCCCTGACGGGACCGTGGTCACCGCCGATGAGACGATCCGGCCCGGTACGTCCGCCGATGCCCTCGCCCGGCTGGCACCGTCGTTCCGCAGCGACGAGATGCGGGCACGTTTCCCCGAGATCGACTGGTCTGTGACGGCGGGGAATTCCTCTTCGCTCGCGGACGGGGCCAGCGCCCTCCTTGTGATGAGCGAGTGGCGCGCCGAGCAGCTGGGTCTGCGTCCGCTTGCGCGTTTTCACGCCTTCGCTGTCGTCTCCGACGACCCGATCACCATGCTCACCGGGCCGATACCGGCCACCGAGAAGGTTCTCGCGCGAGCCGGTCTGACCATCCAGGACATCGACCACTTCGAGGTCAACGAGGCATTCGCCCCCGTGCCGCTCGCCTGGCTGGCGGAGACCGAAGCCGATCCCGAGCGGCTCAACCCGCGAGGCGGCGCGATCGCCCTGGGCCACCCGCTCGGCGCGTCGGGGGCCCGGCTGATGACCACCATGGTGCACGCGCTGGAGGCCACCGGCGGCCGCTACGGTCTGCAGACGATGTGCGAGGCCGGGGGCATGGCGAACGCCACGGTGATCGAACGGCTGGGAGACGCCTGATGGCCGCGCTCACCGTCCCGGCCCTCGTCCCGGCACCGGCCCGGCTCGGCGGACGCGCTGCAGAACTACGCGGTGATATACGGGAGTTCCTCGCCGCCGAGCTGGCCGACGGGACCTTCGAGCCGCGCTGTGACAGCTGGCTCTCCGGCTGGGACGAAGACTTCAGCCGGCGCCTCGGCACGCGTGGCTGGCTCGGCATGACGATCCCCCAGGAGTACGGCGGCCAGGGCCGCACCGCTCTGGAACGTTACGTCGTCACCGAGGAACTGCTCGCCGCCGGTGCCCCCGTAGCGGCCCACTGGGTCGCCGACCGGCAGACCGCACCCGCCCTGCTCCGCTATGGAACGCCCGAGCTGCGAGAGCGCTATCTGCCCGGCATCGCCCGTGGCGAGTGCTACTTCGCCATCGGGCTGAGCGAGCCGGACGCCGGTTCGGACCTCGCGGCCGTACGCAGCCGGGCCGAACGGGTCGACGGCGGCTGGGAGATCACCGGCACCAAGGTGTGGACGAGCGGCGCCCACCACGCGCACGCCTTCTTCGTCCTGGCCCGCAGTTCACCTCCGGAAGGACGGAACCGGCATGCGGGGCTGTCCCAGTTCGTCGTCGAACTGTCCGCACCCGGCGTCACGATCAGACCGATCCGGCTGATCACCGGTGAGCACCACTTCAACGAAGTCGTGATGGACGGCGTCTTCGTCCCGGACGACATGGTGCTCGGCACCATCGGAGAGGGCTGGCGGCAGGCCACGTCGGAACTCGCCTTCGAACGAAGCGGTTCCGAGCGCTTCCTGTCCACCTTCCCGCTGCTGACCGCCCTCGTGGACGAGCTCGTCGGGCAAGGCGGCGCGGGGCAGCGTGAACTCGGCCGCCTCGTCTCCAGGATGTGGACGCTGCGTCGCCTGTCGCTGTCGGTCGCGGCGGCGCTCGACAGGGGGGAGGTGCCGGACGTTGCCGCCGCGCTCGTGAAGGATCTGGGGACCCGGCTGGAGAACGAGATCACCGACACCGCGCGGCTGCTGACGCGTACCGAACCCGATCCGTCCGCTGCCGGCCTGCCCCGGCTGCTCGCCGATGCCGTGCTGCACGCCCCCGGCTTCACGCTGCGTGGCGGCACCAACGAGATTCTGCGCGGCGTGGTCGCGCGGGCGATGGGGATGCGATGACGAGCACGGTGTCCGAGGACGAACTGCGGCTGCTGAGCGCGACCTGCGCCGAGATCTTCGCCGCGCACGACGACGGGCGGCCCCCTGCGGGCGCATGGGACCCGGAACTGTGGAAGGCGCTGAAGGAATCCGGGCTCACCCTGGTGTCCGTGCCGGAGAAGTCCGGCGGCAGCGGCGGAACACTCCACGAGGCGGCCGCGATCATCGGCGCGGCCGGCGAACACGCCGCCTCGGTGCCTCTGGGGGAGACGGCGCTGCTCGGTGCCTGGCTGCTGGCCGAGGGCGGACTGCCGGTGCCCGCAGGCCCTTTGACCGCGGCGGACGGGACCGGCGCGCTCACCGCCCGGCACACGGCAGGCCGATGGCAACTGCGGGGCCGGCTGCCCCGGGTGCCGTGGGGCCGGCACGCGGCCGGGGTGGCCGTCGTGGTGGTGTCGGAGGACGGCGAGCAGGCCGTCGTATTGCTCAGGCCTCAGGACGTCACACCCCTGCCGGGCCTCAACTCGGCTGGAGAGCCACGCGACGACCTGAGCGTCGACACCCGGCCGGAACCGGATCTCGTGGCATCCGTACCTCCCGGCACCGCCGATCGGCTGCGCCTGCGCCAAGCTCTCCTGCGTACGGTACTGATCGCCGGGGCTGCCGAGCGCGCCCTGGCTCTCACCCTGAGTTACACCACCGAACGCGAGCAGTTCGGCAGGGCGCTGGGACGCTTTCAGGCCGTCCAGCAGCAGGTCGCCGAGCTGGCCGCCGAGGCCGCGGCGATCCGTGCGGCGGCCGACGCCGCCGTCGCCCTGTGTGATGCCGAAGACGTCGCGGACGAGCGGGCAGCTGTGGCCGTCGCCGCCGCCAAGGTCCAGGCGGGGCGGGGAGCCGGAGTGGTCGCGCGTATCGCCCACCAGGTTCACGGCGCCATCGGCTTCACCGACGAGCACCCGCTGCGGCTGGCCACCACCCGCCTGTGGGCCTGGCGCGACGAGGCCGGTGACGAGGCCTACTGGGCCACCGAGATCGGCGGGCGGGCCCTGGCCGCGGGCGCATCCGGAATCTGGCCGCTCATCACCGAAGCGGAGTAACACACCACCGACGGACGATCAGCCACACATGAGGAGCCGCACGCATGGACCTGCAACCACCTCCTGTTGATGTCAGCGAGCGTTCCCCGGAGGCCGAAGGGGCCTCCGGTTTCCGTGAGTTCGCCGTCATCGCGGCACTGATGTTCGCCGCGCTGCCCTTCCTGCTGGCCGAGACCCTCTACTCGCCCGCCCTGCCGGCGGTCGCGGCGGAGTACGGAAAGCCGCTCGCCGACGTCAGCTGGCTACTCACCGGCCACCTTCTGTTCGCGGCGGTCGTCACGCCGATCGCCGGCCGGCTGGGAGACCTGTACGGTCGGGGCCGACTGCTCGTCGTTGTCCTCGTGATCACCGGTGTGGGGGCTGCCATCGCGGGCCTGGCCTCCAGTCTTCCCGTGCTGGTCCTCGGTCGTGTCCTGCAGGGCGCCACGGTCGCCGCCGTTCCGTTGTCCCTCAGCGTGGCCCGGGACGCGCTGAGGCCGGAGCGGGTCGGTCTCGGCGTCAGCCTGCTGAGTGCGGTCTTCGGGGTGGGCGCGGGGTTCGGCTTCCTGTTCTCGGGGCCGATCGTCGACCACCTCGGACTGGACTGGCTGGCGTGGTCCGTGGCCATCGTCGCCGGGGCCGGCGTCCTGTTGTTGTCCGTGACCGTCCTCGGACTGCGGCCGACCATCACGGAGGGGCGCAGGAGAATCGACCTGCTGGGCGCGCTCCTGCTCGCGACAGCCCTGGTCCCACTGCTGCTGTACATCAGCAAGGGTTCCCAGTGGGGCTGGCTTTCGGCGAAGGGTCTTCTGTGCGTGGCGCTGAGCCTGGTCGCAGCGGCCGGCTTCGCCAAGGCGGAGCTGACCGTACGGGATCCGATGGTGGACCTGCGCGCGCTGTCCCGGCGGTCTGTGTGGTCCCTGAACATTCCCGCGCTCGCCGACAGCGTGGGCAGCCTCGGGGCCAACTTCCTGATTCCCCAGCTCGTGGTCCTCGGCGCCGTGAAGACCTCGTGGAACTGGGGAGAGACGGCCACCGACGCCGGACGGCTGCTGCTCGCGTGCAGCATAGGCATCCTGATCGGCGGGCCGCTGACCACCTTCCTCAAGAGCGTCGCCGACCCTCGGACCCTGCTCGCGGCCAGCTTCGGCCTCTTCCTGGTCGAGTATCTGGCGATCGCCCTGTTCCACGGCACGCACGCGGTCATCCCGGTGGCGCTCTTCCTCGGCGGGATCGGGTTCGGGATGTGCAGCGCGTCCGTCGCCAACCTCGTGATACGAGGCGTCGAGCCGTCCCTGACCGCGATCGCCATGTCGGCCAACTACACTCTGCGGCTCATCGGCGGATCGGTCCTCACTCAGGTACTCGCGGCGATCCTGACCGCGAGTGCGACCGCGCACGGTGGCGCTGCGACAGAGGGGGCCTTCGAGGCGGCGGTGTACACGTGTGCCGGCCTGGTCCTGATCGGAGGGCTGTCGACGATGCTGATCCCGAAGGGCGGCACGGCCCGGCGGCCTTGAACCGAACAGGAGCACGACCGGAGGAGATCGGCCGGAGAGCGTCAGGGAGCGCCAGATGCTTCGCCGGACCGCCGGCGCTCGTGCCGATCCCCTACCCGGACTGCGCCCCGTCGCCGTTCGCGCAGTCCGAGGCAGGGCAGGGTCCCGGACAGCTGGTGGCGTGGCGCGCGATGACCCTCGGGGAGCATCGGAACGGAAATGAGCGGTTAAGGCGCCATGGCGGCGGGCTGCTGTTCGTCGTGGTCTCGCAGCATCCGCATGACGGTGGCGGGCGAGGGGTGCTGACCCTTCTTCGCACCCGTCGTGATGACGAGCCGCTTGGCGATGTGGCGCAGGCTCATCTCCCGGTCACACAGGTGGAGGGCCATGGACAGCATGGAGTCGGCGGTGACACCCGCGCCGCCGATGGTCTTGCCGCGCTTGCGAGCGGACTCGCGGCCTTCGAGGGCGCGGTCGCGGATGTACTCGCGCTCCATGCCGGACATCGCGGCGAGCACGGTAAACACGATCCAGGAAGGGTCGTGCGAGCCCTGCAGCTCCCCGGTGAGGAATTCCAGGCCGACGCCGCTGGCTTTCAGCTCCTCGGCGAGCATGGCGAGTTCGATGCCACGGCCGAGCCGCTTGCGCTCATGGACGACCAGGGCCACCGCAACGCCGGAGGAGCGGATCTCCCCGGCGAGCTTCACGGCGGCCTCCAGCTCGGGGCGCATGGTGGCGCGAGTGGAGATCTTCTCCCGAGAAGACTCGCGTCACCCCGGCCTCGGCGAGGGAGTCGAGCCGTGCGTCGAGGGACAGCCGGGCGGTCGAGGCGCGGGCGTATCCGAGGCGGACGTGCCCGACCGCCTCGGCGCCGGCGCCCACCGGCCGGGGCAGCTCGGTCAGGTGTCCAACCGAGTCCTTCGGCGGCGTAGAGGCGGCGGCCGGCGGCCAGGATGCGGTCGCGGTTGCGTTCGGCGTCCGCGCGCAGTCCAGTGTCGGGCTCGCGACCTGGGGTTTTGCTGGTGCCTGCGGTGTCGGTCATGCGCCCATCCACCGAAGTGGAACAACTGGCCCACTTGAGTTGTTACGCTGGATGACAGAAACGGGAAGGCCGTTTCACTTATGGAAGGTGTTGTCATGCGTGCTGTCGCACTGGATACCGTTCCCTCGACCCCGGCCGTGGTCGAGATCGCCGCTCCGCGCCCGGAGGCCGGTGAGCTGCTGGTGAGGGTGGCCGCCTCGTCGGTGAACGGCTTCGACGCCGCGACCGCGGCCGGCTACCTGCAGGGGATGATGGAACACCGGTTCCCCCTTGTGGTCGGCAAGGACTTCGCCGGCACCGTCGAGGCACTCGGCGAGGGCGCGGAGGGCTTCGCCGTCGGGGACGCTGTCTTCGGCGTGGTGATGAAGCCGTTCCTGGGCACCGGCTCGCTGGCCGAGTACGTCACTGTGTCCGCCGGCCATGGCGTCGCCCACGTTCCCGCGGGCCTGGACGTTGCGGACGCGGGTGCGCTGGGTCTGGCCGGGACCGCGGCCTTCGACAGCCTGGCGGCGCTGAAGGTGGCTGCCGGGGAGACGGTGCTGGTCTCGGGTGCCACCGGCGGTGTCGGCGCGCTGGCCGCGCAGCTGTCCGCCGCTCGCGGCGCCCGGGTGATCGCCACCGCCCGTCCCGGCGCGGAGGCGGACTTCGTCACCGGCCTGACGGGCGCCGACGTCGCCGTAGTGGACTTCACCGGCGATCTGGACGGACAGGTGCGTGGGCTCGCGCCGCAGGGCGTGGACGCGGTCGTGCACCTGGCGGGTGACGGTGTGTCGCTCGC
This sequence comes from Streptomyces sp. WM6386, assembly GCF_000972385.1. Lineage (GTDB taxonomy): Bacteria > Actinomycetota > Actinomycetes > Streptomycetales > Streptomycetaceae > Streptomyces. The sequence continues at coordinate 67,734 of NZ_JXTE01000025.1, read as the reverse complement.
GGGTCTGCTCAGGCCGGGCGGGCGGATCGCCTCTACCTTGGGCCTGACGCAGGAGGCGGTCGAGGGCCGGGACGTCACCGTCCACCCGATCATGGCCGACGCGAACGCCCAGACCCTCGCCACGCTGGCCGGCCAGGCCGCCTCCGGCGCGCTGCGCGTACCGGTGACCGCCACCTACCCGCTGGAGCAGGCCGAGAAGGCGTTCGCGGCGTTCGGCGCCGGCGCGCTCGGCAAGATCGCCGTCGCCTGCTCCTGACCGGCGAGACCTCCCCTACGAAGTAGGACCACCCCCCACGAAGGAAGCGTCATCATGAGCACCATCGCATTCTCCGGCCGCAGCGTGATAGTCACCGGCGGCGGCTCGGGCATCGGACGGGCCGCCGCCGTGCGGTTCGCCGAGCAGGGCGCAAGCGTACTGATAGCCGACATCAACGCCGACGGCGCCAAGGACGTCGCCGCCCAGATCGAGGCGGCAGGCGGTATCGCGCGCACGGTCGTCGGGGACCTGAGCGACCCGGCCGTCGTCGAGCAGGTCACCGCCCGCGCGATCTCCGAGTTCGGGCGCATCGACGTCCTGGTGAACAACGCCGGGATCATGGACGACATGTCGGCCGCGGCCGACGTCAGCGACGCGGTGTGGGAGCGGGTGCTGCGGATCAACCTGACCGCGCCGTTCCTGCTGACGCGCGCCGTGCTGCCGTACATGCTCGACGCGGGACGGGGCTCGATTGTCTTCACCGCCTCCGAGGCGTCCCTGCGCGGCTCGGCGGCCGGGGCCGCCTACACCGTCTCCAAGCACGGCATCTCGGGCCTGACCAAGTCCCTGGCGGTGATGTACCGGGACAAGGGCATCCGCGCCAACGCCGTCGCGCCCGGTGGGACCGCCACCGGCATCCAGGTCGATGCGGCTGAGGGCGCCCACGGCCCGGCCGTTGTGGGCAGCTACTTCGGCAACGTCGGTCGCCCGGCGGCAGCCGAGGAACAGGCCGACGCGATCGTGTTCCTGGCCTCGGACGCCGCGAGCAACATCTCCGGCGCGATCCTGCCCGTCGACAACGGCTGGTCCGCCGTCTGACTCCCACCCCGGCGGCGGCCGAGCCCAGCCGCCGCCTCCGATCGAAGTGGAAGAGATCCGCATCATGTCCACCATCGCCATCGTCGGCGCCGGCCCCGGCATGGGCCTGGCCATCGCCCGCACCTTCGGCAGCCGCGGTTTCAACGTCGCGCTCATCGCCCGCACCAAGGACAAGCTCGACGCCCTGGCCGAGCAGCTCGCGGGCGAGGGCATCATGGCCGAGGGCTTCGCCGCCGACGTCCTGGACCGGTTCTCCCTGACGGCGGCACTGGACGCCGCCAAGGAACGCTTCGGCACCATCGACGTACTGGAGTACTCGCCCGCCCCGCACTCCCCGGTGCCCGGCTTCACCATGGCCGTCCCGTCCGAGGTGACGGTGGAGAATCTGCAGCCGCAGATTGAGTACACCCTCTACGGCGCCGTTGCAGCCGCCCGTGCGGTGCTGCCGGCGATGCGTGCGGCCGGCGCCGGAACGCTGCTGTTCACCACCGGCGGCGGATCGGTCGACCCGCTCCCGATGCTCGGCAACGTCAACGCCGCCGCCGGCGCGCTGCGCAACTGGGTGATCAATCTGAACAAGGAACTGTCCGACAGCGGTGTCCACGCCGCCCACGTCGCCATCAACGCGTGGATCGGCGAAGGCGGGCCCGACGGCATCTCGACCGCCACACCGCAGGAGATCGCGCCCCTGTACTGGGAGCTGCACGAGGCCCGCAACCGCGCAGAAGCCGTCTTCCACGGCTGACCGGCCACCCCCGCTGAAGCGGGAGGGGAGGCCCGCGCGCCTCCTCTCCCGGGGCCGTTCCCTTCTTGACTCCCGGGCCCGCCCCGTCCTCCGACCGTCCCCAAGGGATTTCCTGCTGTGAACGCCCTCCTGTGGACCGTGCAGGCCGTACTCGCCGCCATGTTCGCGATGGCCGGCGTGATGAAGTCCACCCAGCCCAAGGACAAGCTCGCCGAGAAGCTGCCGTGGGTGGCCGACTTCTCCGCCGACACCGTGCGCTTCATCGGCGTCGTCGAGTTCGCCGCCGCGCTCGGGCTGATCCTGCCCGCGGCCACCGGCACAGCCCCCGTACTGACCCCGCTGGCCGCGACCGGCCTGGCGGTGGTAATGGCCCTTGCCGCGCTCACCCACGCCCGCCGCAAGGAACCGCAGGCCATCGCCTTCAACACGGTCCTGCTCATCCTGGCCGCCGTGGTCGCCTGGGGACGCTTCGGCCCCTACAACTTCTAACCCGCCCGACGCGCGTGTCCCGGGACCGGCCCACACCTCTTCCTGGTGAGATCGGCCCGGACACCGCCCCGCACCCCACACAAGGAGACCTCCGATGCGCGTCACCGTCTTCGGCGCCACCGGCGGCATCGGCCGCCTGCTCGTCCAGCAACTCCTCGACGCCAACCACCACGTCACCGCCCTGACCCGCAGCCCCGCCAAGCTCACCTTCACCCACCCCCACCTCACCCTCGTCAGCGGGCAACTGTCCGACAGGGCCGCCGTCGAACAGGCCATCACCGGAACGGACGCCGTCATCAGCGCCCTGGGCCCGTCCCTCAAGCGCTCCACCACCGGCACCCCGCTGACGGACGGCACCCGCATCATCGTGCAAGCGATGCAGAAGCAAGGCGTACGGCGGTTCATCGGGCTGGCCACCCCATCGCTGGCCGACCCGCGTGACAAGACGCACTGGAAGCACAAGGTGCTCCCCGTCATGGCGAAGCTGATGTTCCCCAACGCGCTCACGGAGGTGACGGGCATGACCGAGGCCGTCACCGGCTCGGATCTCGACTACACCATCGCCCGCATCACCAACCCCACGGACAAGCCCTCCACCGGTCGCATCCGCTCCGGGTTCCTCGGCCACGACAAGGTCGGCTCCGTCATGAGCCGCACCGACATCGCCGCGTTCCTCGTCTCCCAGCTCACCGACACCCGCTACCGGCGGGCCATGCCCGCCATCAGCAACTGACAGCCCAAGGACGCCTGGCATGACCTTCGAACTCGGCGTCTACTTCTTCGGCAACACCCACCCCGCACGGCCGGCCGCCGCCGCGGACCCACCGCCCAGGCCATCCCGCCGGCGCAGCGCGCGGTGCAGGTGCTCCAGGACGCAGAACGAGTACGCAGCCCGGTCCACCAGGCCGGCCTCGATGTCTGGGTCGGCGAACACCAGCCGCCGCCAGGAGCCGGTCACCAGCTCACCCGCGACCTCCCCGGCGCCGGCCTTCTTGCGGCCGATCAGCTCCAGCAGGCGCTTGAGCGCCTCCACGACTGGGACACCGGCCGGGACGGCGCCGAAGTCGATGACCTCGACCAGCAGCCGGGTGAAGCTGCGCCCGGTGCCGTAGCGGACAACCAGCTCCGTCCACCACTCCGCCTCGTCATCCCCGTCGCCGTCCGGGACTGCCACGGCGATGGTGGCGAGCGCGGCGGCCAGCTGTTTGCGTGGTACCACCTGCCCGATTGTCGACCAGGCGTCGAGGACGGAGACCATCTCGCCGGTCTCCGTCGCCGGCGGCGTCGCCATCAAAACGTCCACCGCCGCGGCGACCTGCAGCGCGGCCTTCTGCAGCTGCGGCTGCGCCTTGAGCTTCGCCTCCGTGGCCAGGCGCTCGGCCTTGGCCAGAAGCTTTGTCGCCGTCAGCCCGCGCAGCAGATCGAGCGCGTCATCGACGGTGGCCGTCTCCAGCATGTCGGTGCGCAGTCTGCCCGGCACCGCCTTGTACACCGATGCGTGCAGCCGGTTGTTCTCCTCCGCCCGCACCGGCGTCGTGATGCCCGGCAGCAGCACCCGACTGTTCACCAGCCACACCACCGCCCGGTCAAACAGCGCGTGTGGTCCCTCCAGCGACGACCACACGACGCCCAGAACGCCCGCAGCTCCGCCTCCCCGGCCGCGAGGTCCCGGTAGCCGTACACGTCGCGGATCTCCCACGCATGCTCGTACGCCGTCTTCCCACGTCCGCCGTACTCGGCGAAGCGCTCGTCATCCACCCCGAGTTGCTCGGCGACGAACCGCACCGCGGCGGCCGGCACCGCTGTCGGTTCCTCGGTCAGGAAGGTGCCCAATATGCGCCCCGTGCCCCACTGCACCGCCCACCCCAGACGAGTCGCCGGACGGCGCTTGGCCCGCGCCAGCTCCGGCGCCGCCGGCGACAGCCGGAAGAACTCCTCCAGCTCCAAGGCGTCGGCTCCGCGGCCGAACCGGCCGTAGCGGGCCTCTTGCTCCTCAGACGGATACTCCACAGGCATGCCGAGGGACCGTACGACTCTGTGACCAGCCACATCCGACACGTCACCGAACCGGAAGCAAGATCAGCCCGCTACCGCAAATTTCCGTTCGGATGCTCCCCGAGGGCCCTGATCGTGAGTTGGTCCGATCGCGATCGTGGAGCGCGATCAGAGCGTCGCGAAGCCCAGCACCACCGGCGCCACGGAAACGAGCATGATGACGGTCGGGCTGCCGAGTCCCTTCTTGTCGCCCGCACGGATGTGCGTGATCACGGCGCCCAGGAAGTACAGGACGACCCCGATCGCCGCCGCGATGCCGAGGGGGCGGTAGGCGATGCCGACGAGCAGCCCCACGGCGCCCGCGATCTTGACCAGGCCGAGCGGCACGAACCAGCTGTCGGGGACCCCGAGTGCCTTGAGCCCTTCCGTGATCTTCGGGTCGCGGACGATGTCGCCGCGGGCAGAGACGAGCAGCAAGAGGGACAGCACGACAGCGAGAACGACATAGGCGATGAACACGGAGAGCTCCGGAGAGAGAAAGGGACCGTCGACCGGTCCAAGACAGCGCGGCAAACGATGAGCCGCAGCAAATAATGTAAGTACTTCAATGGTTTATTGCAACCGACTGTTTCATCACTTGCTACGGTCGGACCATGGCCAGCGAACGATCCAGCGGCACCCCCGCCACCAGCGCTCACGAAAGCTCCCCCACCTGGGACGACACCCCCGAATCCGCCGGTCCCGACTCCCGCCTCGCACTGCTCCTGGCGCGGCACGGCAGCGTCACCGAGGCCTGGATCCGTGAGGCACTCACCTCCTCCGGGGTGACGCCCCGCCACGCGATCGTGCTGATGCACCTCGACGGCGGTCAGCTCGGCCAGCGCGACCTCGGTGCCCGGCTGCGCGTCGACCCCAGCGTCCTGGTCGCTCTCCTCAACGCGCTGGAGGACGGCGATCTGGTACGACGGCGCCGTGATCCCGCCGACCGCCGCCGTCACATCGTCGAGATCACCGAAGCGGGCACGGCCGCCGCTGCCAAGCTCGACGCCGCCATCGGCCGGGTCGAGGACGAGCTCTTCGCCGAGCTCACCCCGCAGGAGCGCGACACCCTGCGCTCACTCCTGGCGCGTGTCCGCACCACCCACGACGGCAACTGCGACGGCCCGCCGACCACGGACTGCTGAATGCGCGAACATGCCCCTTCCGCGGAAATGCGGAACACCGACTCCATGGCGGTCAGGCGGAACCGTCGTCGAGGCGCCTCCCGGCCTCGTCGTACCGGTAGATGCCGTGGCCGGTCTTGCGGCCCAGGCGTCCGGCGGCAACCAGGTTGCGCAGGGTCACGGTCGGCTTGAACCGTTCCCCGAGAGTGCCCTCCAGAGAGGTCAGAATCCTCAGATAAGTGTCGAGACCGTTGAAGTCCCCCAGCTCCAGGGGCCCCATGGGGAAGTTGAGCCCGAGCCGCAGCGCACGGTCGATGTCCTCGGCACTGGCTACGCCCTCCTCCAGCATCCGCAGGCACTCCAGACGAACGATCGCCGAGATCCGGGAAGTGAGAAAGCCGGGACTGTCCTTGCGGCAGATCACGGTCTCCTTGCCGAGCCCCTGAGAGAAGTCCTCGGCACGCTGGACGTACTCCTCACTGCTGACCAGTCCCTGAACGATCTCGACCAGCCGCATCAGCACAGGGGGATTGAAGAAGTGCAGCCCGACGAGACGGTGGGCGTGGTCGGGGACCGCGCTGCCGATGGCGGTGATGGACAGCTGGGACGTGTTGGTGCCGAGCAGAGCCTCGGCCGGGGCGGCCGCGACGGTTCGGCGGAGCACCTCCTGCTTCACCGCGAGGTCCTCGACGACCGACTCGACGACGACCTGAGCGCCACTGACGGCACGCTCCAGGTCGGTCGTACTCTCCAGTCTGCTCAACGCGCGGTCTGCCGCCTCGCGGGTCATGCGGTCCTTGGCCACGAATCGATCCAAGCTCGACGTCACCGCGGTGGCCGCGCGACCGAGCTGCTCCTCGGAGGTGTCGACGAGCGAGGTGACGTGGCCCGTCGAGGCACAGAGCTGCGCGATACCGGAGCCCATCGTCCCGGCCCCGATCACGGCGACCTTCACGGCACTCCCCTTTCCGGTTACTGGTGCTGCGGCGCCTGCGTGATCCGCCGAGTCCCGTCGAGGGCATCGACCGTGGCACTCGGCGGATCAGCTGGGATAGCGTAGCTGGTGAGTCAATTTTTGTTCAATGTGTTCAATACCTCAGATCGCTGACATGCCGCCGTCCACCACGAAGTCGGTACCGGTGATGTACGAGGCCTCGTCCGAGGCGAGGAAGGCGGCCAGGCCGACGACGTCCTTGGGCAGGCCCGGGCGGGGGACCAGGAGCTGAGCCCTGAGGGCGTCCAGGACTACCGGGTCGGCGAACTGGCCTGCTGTGCCCGGGGTTTCGATGACCCCGGGGCTGATGCTCACCGCGCGGATTCCGTGCGGCGCCCCTTCCGCCGCCAGCTGCCGGGTCATGGCGAGAATGGCCCCCTTGGTGGCGGCGTGGGCGAGCATCGGGACGGCGCGGCTGGCCGTGTGGCCGGCCAGGGACGCGATGTTGATGACCACTCCGCCGCGCTGTGTGAGATACGGCCACGCGCTCTGGGTGACGTAGAAGACCAGGTCGACCTCGTTGCGAACGGTGAAGTGCCAGTCCTCTTCGGGCAACGTGCCCACCGGGCCGAACCGGGCTGCCGACGCGTTGTTGTAGACGATGTCGATCCCGCCGTGCTCTTCCGCCGCCTGCTCGACCCATGTGCGAGCGGCGGCGCTGTCGCCCAGATCGACCGGGGCCGCCGCGCTCATTCGGCCGTCGGCGGCCTTGACCGCGGCGGCGGTCTCCTCGTTGGCCTCGAGGTTGAGGTCGCAGCCGACGATCACCGCACCTTCCTCGGCGAAGCGGAGTGCGGCGGCGCGGCCCATGCCTCCGCCGGTGCCGGTGATGAGAGCCACTCTGCCTTCCAGTCGTCCGTTCATCGCGCTGCCTTCCGTTCCTCTTCTGGTGAACTATATAGACGGAATCTGTCACATGTGATTCGTCGCTGCTAGGGTCGAGACATGACTGCTGTCGAACCTGTGCCTCGGGCTGATCTGGATCAGGAGCTCAACGTCCTCATTGGAAAGGCCCGGGCATCCCGGGCGTTGAGCAGCGATCTCGCCGTTCGTATCTGGGCTCACCGGCCGGAACTCGCCAAGGCGCAGCTGCAACTGCAGCGCGAGGTTCATGAAGGCCGCTTGTTGGACGGTCGGCTGATGGAGCTGGTGCGACTCAGGATCGCCGCGCTGAACGACTGCCGGGCCTGCCAGGTGGCGCGTAAGTCCGACGACGTGTCCGAGGAGGAGGTGGCGTGCCTTTCCGCGGACGACCCGCGGTTCACGGCGAGAGAAGCGGCGGCACTACGTTTCGCGGAGCTCTTCGCGATCGATCACCTGGCCGTCGATGATGTCGTACTGGGTGAACTGAACCGCCACTTCACCGCCGCGGAGATCGTGGAACTGGGCATGTTCGCCGCCCTCATGCTCGGCTCCGGGCGGTTGGTCAGGGTTTTACGGGCGTACGAGGACGACGATCGCCCGCCGGTGATCGGCGTCTGAGCCAATCACCCGTCAGGCCGGGGGACCGGGACGCGCCGACTGGGCGGGGACCCGCAGACCATCGAGGAACAGCCGCAGATGGCGGTGCGCGGACTGCTGGAAATCGGCGTACACCGTCCCGGGCAGCGGACGTGTCAGCTGAGCGAGCGCGATCACCAGGTCATCGACGTCCACGTCCGCGCGCAGGCGGCCCGCCTCGCGCGCCTGGATCATTAGCGCCTCCAGAACATGCTCGAGTCGTTTCCAAGCCTGATCCACCTCGGGTGCGGTCGTGCCGCCGACGTCCGCGACAAAGGGACACAGGGTGCCTATGCCTTCACCCAGCAACCGGTGCATGAAGTGCCGTAGCGTCTCGAAGACATCGGTCTCTTGTGCGAGAACCTGCTCGGCCTCCTCCGCGAGCACGGAGATCGAGCTGAGCGTCGCCTGGTGGATGAGTTCACCCCGGGTCGCGAAGTGGCGGTAGACGGTGGCGTTGCCGACGCCGGCCCGGCGAGCCACCTCGTTCAATGACACTTCGGTCCCGCAGTCCCTGATGGCCTCGCGGGCGGCCTCGAGGATCCGCTCACGGTTGCGGGAGGCGTCTGCGCGCAGGCGCAGACGTGGGGATGTCATGCGACGGGGGGCCGTGGGCCCACGGTGTTGCTGAGCGAGCCGATGCCCTCGATCGTGACCCGCACGACCTGGCCCGGCTCGAGATAACGCCCGCTCTCATGGGCCACACCAGCCATGGTGCCGGTGAACAGAATGTCGCCGCAGTGCAGGCTGCTCCGGGAGTCGACATATGCCAGGAGTTCGCCGACACCCCACACCATGCTGGAGGTCCGGTCCTTCTGCCGCGGTGCGCCGTCCACGGTCAGCCCGATCTCCAGATCGGGGTGGCCGGCGCCGAACTCGTCACGGGTGACGATCCAGGGACCCACACCCGTCGTACGGTCCAGCGCCTTCGCCGAGAACATGTCCATCCCGGTGACACTTCCGCCGAACTGCAGGTCGCGCGCGGAGACGTCGTTGCCGACGGTGTAGCCGAGCACACTGCCGATGGCCGCCGAGCGGTCGGCGATGTGGTCGGCGCCGACGACCGCCACCAGCTCGGCTTCGTAGTCGAGCTGGGTGGTCAGCGCCGGATACGCGATCGCATCGTCCGGGCCGATGATCGACTCGTACGGCTTCAGGAAGGCGGCGGGCTGTTTCGGCATCTGCAGGCCAAGGCCGTCCACATGCTTGGCGTAAGTCGCTCCGGCGGCGACGATCTTCGTGCTGCTCTCGACGGGAGCCAGCAGGCGCAGACCCTCCAACGAACGGGCCGGCCCTGCCCACACGGGCTCGCCGGCAAGGTCGGCGGTCAGGGCGGGGGCCCATTCGGAGAACCTTCCGGCAAGGGGGCGGGCGGTGGCCGCCTCCGTGTCCAGGACGGCCCAGAACGCCGCCTTGCCGTCGTGGCATCGGCCGATCTTCATGACAGGACTCCTTCAGTGAGTTGCGGGGGCGGGTTCCGGCTCGGACGCCAGGAACGAGTCGAGAGAACGGTCGTCGTCGGCGAGCGGTTCACGGTCCGGTCGACAGCCCTGCTGGATGAGCCGGCGTGCGATGCGGATGTCTTCTCCTCGATCCATCCCGATGGCCGCACTCAGTACGCCGTTGCGAAGGAGGAGGGCAACGAAGCTGTTGCTGTCCGGGTCGCCGCGCAGCACCACGTCGTCCTCCGGCTGTGGCAGACCGGCGACCTGGAGGTTGAGGCCGTACTGGTCCGACCAGACCCAAGGCACCTCGGCGAACGGCTGCTCCTGGCCGAGCATGTTGCGGGCTGCCGCGGCCCCCTGGTGCTGCGCGTTCTGCCAGTGTTCCAGTCGGATCCGGCAGCCGAGCAGCGGGTTGGGATGATTGGCCACGTCCCCGGCGGCGAACACGCCTGGCGCGGAGGTGCGGCAGTACTCGTCCACGACGATGCCGTCGTCGACAGTGATCCCCGCTGCCGCGGCGAGCTCGGTGTTGGGGCGGATGCCGATGGCGACGACCACGGTGTCGGCGGGGCCGTCGACGGGATAGAGGCGACCGTCGGAACCGATCGCGCGCAGCCTGCCGGCCTCGCCGACCAACCGGTCGATGCCGGTGCCGGTCAACAGATCAACGCCCCGGTCGCGATGGATCCGCGCGTACCGGAGGCCGAGCAGGGGAGGCAGGGAACGAGCGAGCGGGAGAGGAGCGGCCTCCAGCACGGTGACGTCTGTGCCGGCTGTGCGTGCGCTCGCGGCCAGTTCGGCGCCGAGGAAGCCGGCTCCGACCACCAGCAGGCGGCGGCCCGGGCCGAGCCGGTTCCGGATGGCCGCCGCGTCCTCGGCGGTACGCAGCGTGTGGACGCCGGGCAGGCCCTGGGTGCCGGGCAGCCTCCGGGGCCGCCCGCCGGTGGCGAGGAGCAGCCGGTCGTACGACAGCGAGCCGGTGCCGCCGTCCAGGCTGACCGTGCGCGCGTTCGTGTCAAGCGCGGTGACGCTGACTCCGCCGAGGTGTTCGATGTCTTTGGCCGCGTACCAGGGCGCGGGCCGCAGAAGCAGTCGATCCACCGGCAGTTCCCCGCCGACCACCTGCTTGGACAGGGGCGGCCGCGGATAGGGTGCGCGGTCCTCGTCGCCGATCACCACGACCCGGCCGTCGAATCCCTCGGCGCGCAGGGTGGCCGCAGCGGTGATGCCGGCCAGTCCGGCACCGACGATGACGTGGGTCTCCCGCATAGGCGCACCTCCAGTTGTTGAACAGTTGATGCTCATGGCGGTGCTAACCCGCCGCTTCCGTGAATCGGCGCTCGTCCGCGTACGAAGCGGTGTGCGATGTGAAGCCGCCGTCGACGGGGATGGTGCAGCCGGTGATGAAGGCGGCCCGGTCGGAGGCGAGGAAGCTCACCACCTCGGCGATGTCCTCGGGCTCGGCGAGTCGGGTCGTGAGGTGATGGGTGAGCATCATCTCCTGTGCGGGGCCCGGAAGGTTGGCCTTGAGCGCCTCGGTGGCCACCAGACCGAGCGCCACCGCGACGCTGCGGATGCCCTGCTTGCCGTACTGGGCGGCGATATTGCGGGTGAGCCCGACGATCGCGGCCTTGGACGTGCCGTACGCGGGCCGGGAGGATTCTCCCAGCAGCCCGGTTCCGGAGGTGGTGTTGACGATGACTCCGCCGCCGTCGGCCAGCATCGCGGGGATGGCGTGCTTCGCGCCAAGTGCATAGCCGCGCAGATTGACCCGTAGTACGCGGTCCCAGAGGTCCGGGTCGATGTCGGTGATCGCGGCGTCCCTGGCCATCACGTCGGGCGAGCCGAGGAAGGCGTTGTTGTGGAGCACGTCCAGGCGGCCGAACTCGCGCACCGCGGTGGCGACCATCGCTGCGACCTGGTCGTCCTCGGTGACGTCGACGGCGGCGGCCACGGCCCGTCCGCCCGCGGCCTCGATCCGCTTGGCAACGGCCTCCGCGCCGCCCGCGTTGATGTCGGCGACCACCACGGCGGCGCCCTCCCGGGAGAGCACATGCGCGGTTGCCGCGCCCACCCCAGAGGCGCCGCCGGTCACGATCGCGACCTTGTTCTCGAGCTCGGCCATACGTCTCACTCCTCTCAGCGCTGCCGGACACGATCCCGCGGCCGGCTTCACCTCGTCAGACGGCTTCCCCGGTCCCGAAGAGGCATGGACAGGTTATACGTACTGCACATAATCTGTCTCTGCTGTCGCATGCAATTCCTGGAGGTGCGTTCCGTGCGCTACGCGACGTTCGAGGTGGACACCCCTGTGGGACCCCTACGCCGAGTCGGTGTCGTGACGGGGGGCGGACATCTGCTGGACCTCAATCAGGGCTACGCACACGTACTCGCCGACCGTGTCGACCGTGCCCGTGCCCGTGTCCTGGCGGACGCGGTCGTGCCACCCGATCTGATCGCCCTGCTGGCCGGAGGCCCGGTGAGCGAGGCAGCGATCGCGGAGACACTGGAGGCGTTGGGGCCGGTCGCGGCCGATCCCGCGGCACAGAGCCTCCTGGGCGGACGGCTCGTCTACTCCGCCGACGAGGTCCGCCTGCTCTCTCCGCTGCCCCGTCCCGCTTCGCTGCGCGACTGCTCGGCGTTCGAGCAGCACGTCAAGACCGCGACCCGTGACAACGTGCCACCGGAGTGGTACGAGATGCCCGTCTACTACAAGGGCAATCCCGAGTCGGTGGTCGGTACCGGGACCGACATCGTCGTCCCGCCGGGCGTCGACCGCCTCGACTACGAGCTGGAGTACGCGGTCGTCATCGGCCGCTCGGGATCGGACATCGCCGAGGAGGACGCGGCCGGGCACATCGCCGGCTACACCGTCTTCAATGACGTCTCAGAACGCCGGGCCCAGTTCAAGGAGATCCGTGCCGGGCTCGGTCCCACCAAGGGCAAGGACACGGACGGTACCAACGTCCTCGGCCCGTACCTCGTCACCCCGGACGAGTGGGACCCAGACAAACCGCACGCCATGATCGCCCGGGTGGCCGGGGAGGAGTGGAGCCGCGGTTCCACCGACACCATTCACTACTCCGTCGCGCAGATCGTCAGCCACATGAGCCGCCGCGAGACCCTGCACGTCGGCGACGTGATCGGCACCGGCACCGTGGGCGGCGGCTGCGGCCTGGAACTGCGCCGCTATCCGCAACCCGGCGACCTCGTCGAGCTGGAGGTCGAGGGACTCGGTGTACTCGGCAACCGCTGGGTCGCGCAGGATGGCGCATGAGCGCGCTGGTCGGTCGTACCGCCCTGGTCACCGGTGCGTCGCAAGGCGTCGGGCGCGCCCTCTCCCGGGCGCTGGCCGACGCGGGCGCGCGCGTCGGCCTGCTCGCACGGCCCAGCCCCGCACTCGACGAGGCGGCCAAGGAGCTCGGCGAGCGCGGGCTGCCGCTGCCTGCCGACCTGTGCGACCCCGACGACGTCCGCGCCGCCTTCGCCACCGTACGGCGTGAGTTCGGCGGGCTGGACTACCTGGTCAACAACGCCGCCACCGCCCGCCCCCACCGAGTCGAGGACTCGGACGACGTGTCGCTGGACCGTGAGATCGGAACGAATCTGCTCGGCCCGCTGTACACCGTCCGCGAGGCCGTCCCGCTGCTGCGCCGGTCCGACGTGGCGCACATCGTGAACCTCTCCTCGGAGTCCACTGCGGACCCGTTTCCGTTTCTGCTCGTGTACGCGGCCACCAAGTCCGCCCTGGAGACACTCACCCGAGGGCTGGCGCACGAGCTGCGCCCCGACGGAATCCGCTGCACGCTGCTGCGCGTCGGACAGACGGCCACCGGCTTCAAGGACGACTGGGATCCCGAGCAGTTGGAGAAGGCTCTGCACGCCTGGACGGTGGGCGGCTTCCGGGCGCGGGTCTCGGGAGCGGCACCGCAGTCTCCGGAGCGGGTGGCCGAAGCACTGCTCTTCGTTCTGCAGCAGACCGGCGGCTCCGTCATCGGGGAGCTGAGCGTACGGGCGTACCCCTGACCCCGTCGGGCGTACGCCTGACCGTGCGTGAACATCTATGGAGGTACCAATGACAGACGTGCTGGCGGGCGTGAAGGTGCTGGAGGTCGCCATGTGGACCTTCGTGCCGTCCGCGGGGGCCGTACTGGCCGAGTGGGGCGCTGACGTGATCAAGGTGGAGCACCCGGTGAGCGGCGACCCGCAGCGCGGCCTCATCAACTCCGGCTTTCTGCCTGACGAGGCCGGCGGGCTGAACTACATGATGGAGGTGCCCAACCGGGGAAAGCGCAGCATCGGCATTGATCTGAAGAACCCCGAGGGTCGCGAGCTGCTCTACCGCCTGGCCGCGGACTGCGATGTCTTTCTCACCAACTTCCTTCCCGACGCCCGCCGTTCGCTGGGTATCGAGGTGGAGGACATTCGCAAGCACAACCCCGACATCATCTACGTACGCGGATCGGGCCACGGCCAGCGGGGCCCGGATGCCGAGAAGGGCGGCTTCGACTCCTCGACCTACTGGGCGCGCGGAGGCGTCGGCTACACCGTTTCCCCGCCCGAATACGAACACCCCGTGCGCATGCGTTCCGCCTTCGGAGACGTGATGGGTGGCATGTCGCTCGCGGGAGGTATCGCCGCGGCCCTCTTCCGCCGGGAACGGACCGGAGTCCCGTCGATCGTCGACGTCTCGCTGCTCGGTGTCGCTCTGTGGAACCTCTCGGTGGATGTGGCCTCCGCGAAACTGCGGCCGAACAACGATGTCTTCCGCTACGACCCGGAGAACCTGGTCAATCCGACGGTGGGCATCTACCGGACCAAGGACGGGCGGCACCTCAATATCACCCTGCTGCAGTCCGATCGCTACTGGCGCGACTTCACCGAACGTCTGGGGCGCCCGGACCTCGCCGATGATCAGCGGTTCGCCGACCATGCTGCCAGGGGCCGTAATTCGTATGAATGCACACAGGAGCTGAAGAAGATCTTCGCCTCACGCAACCTGGAGGAGTGGAGCGCGGCACTCGCGGACTTCGATGGCGTCTGGGCGCCGTTGCAGACGCCGCTGGAGGTTCATGACGATCCGGCGATCACCGCCAACGGCCTGATCCGTGAACTCGACACGACCAGCGGCCGCTCTCTCGCGGTCGCGGCCAATCCCGTGCAGTTCGACGGCGAGCCGCCCCACACCTCCGGCGCCCCGGATCATGGACAACACACCGAGGAACTTCTGCTGGAACTCGGGCTGACCTGGGAGCAGATCATCGCGCACAAGGACAGCGGCGCCATCAACTGAACGACGCGAAGACGATCAGAGGGGGAGGCCAGAACGGCCTCCCCCTCTGTCGTGCGCTGTGCTCAGTCCCAGACCAGAGGCAGTGAGTCGACGCCTGCGACATTGCCACCGTGGGTGCTCACCGTGTGGCCCTCCCGCAACCGGTAGTGCGGGATGCGACGGTGCATGTGCTCGTGGATGACACGCAGCTCCAGCCGGGCGAGGTGGGACCCGACACAGCGGTGGGGGCCGGCGCCGAAGGCAAGGGTGCCCTTGGGATTGCGGGCGAAGTCCACGGTGTTCGGATTCTCGAAGACCTTCGGGTCGCGGTCGGCTGCCCGGTTGACGACGACGACCGGGTCGCCCTTGCGGATCGTCACCCCGGCCAGTTCGACGTCCTGCGTGGCATTGCGGCCGGAGACGTTGAGGCCTTCCCAGCGAAGCAGCTCCTCCACGGCCTGAGGGATGATGCCCGGCTCATTCACCAACTGGTCGCGGTGACCGGGGTTCTGGGCGAGGAAGGAGAACTGGTAGCTGACCGCGCCCTGCACCGTGTCGAGGCCGGCCAGGAAGAGCAGGAAGGCATGGTCGAGGATCTCCTCGTCGTCCAGTTTCTGCCCGTCGATCTCGGAGTCGATCAGGATGCTGATGATGTCGTCCTGGCGGTGGCGCTTGCGCTCGGCCAGAAGCTCTGCCAGCCGCCCTCGGGCCGCGGCGCCCGCCTTGGCGCGGGACGCTCCGGACGGGTCCTTGTGCTGGCCGTGGAGGATCTCGTAGTTCCAGTTGCGGAAGTCGGTGGCCTCCTCCTGCGGAATGCCCAGCATGTCGACGAAGATCTTCGTCGGGAACGGCTGCGCAAGTTCCGTGACGAGTTCGCACTCCCCGCGATCGATGAACGTGTCGATGAGTTCGTCGCAGATACGGCGGATCTTCGGCTCCATGGCGGTGATGCGATTGGGGGCGAAGACCGGTGCGAGCAGCATGCGGTGTTTGGTGTGCAGCGGCGGGTCGACCTCCAGCGGCAGCATGGGCCGCTTGTTGCCGAGCCCGTGCGGGACGCTGACCGAGGGCTGGGTGGCGAAGAGGTCGGCGTGCTGCCAGACGTAGCGGGCCTCGTCGAAGCCGGTGACGATCCAGAAGCCGCCGTAGTTGTTGCTGTGGGTGACGGGGCACTTGGCCTGCATTCGCTCGTAGACCGGATGCGGATCCTGGCCGAAGGCGGGGTGGTGGTGGTCGAAGTTCTCGGCGAAGTAGGCCACCTCGTCGGGTGTCAGAGGGCGTGGACCCGAGTCCTGGTCCAACGACGCCGGCCTGCTCTGCCCCGCCGATGTGGTGTCACTTGTGGTCATGCTTACCGGCCTCTCACTGGTTGTGTCGTCCATCCGTACGCGCTGTCTCCGCCTGTCATCCCGATGCGAGCCCCCACAGCACGGTCTTGGTCTCCAGGTACTGCTCCAGTCCGGCCTCGCCGAATTCACGGCCGACGCCGCTCTGCTTGTAACCGCCGTATGGGGCATGGGAGTTGGTGCCGCCGCCACCGCCGTTGACCGTCACCTGTCCGGTGCGGATCCGGCGGGCCACCGCGTAGGCACGCTGTGGATCGCCGCTCCACACCGCGCCGCTCAGACCGAACCGGGAGTCGTTGGCCACGGCGACGGCCTCGTCGTCGTCGGCCACCGGGATGACTGCGGCCACGGGCCCGAAGACCTCCTCCTGCGCGATCCGCATGGAGCTCTTCACCCCGGTGAACACGGCGGGTTCCAGGTAGAAGCCGCGCTCCGGGTACCGGGGTCGGCCACCTCCGCAAGCGAGTACGGCGCCTTCGGCGATTCCGGTACGTATGTGCCCCTCGACCCGCTCCCGCTGTGCGGCGCTGATCAGCGGGCCGAGATCCGTGTCGGGGTCACGCGGGTCGCCGACCCGCAGGGCGGAGACCTTGTCCAGCAGCAGCCGGACAGCCTCGTCGTGCCGGCTCTCGTGCACCACGAGCCGGGTCATGCAGCCGCATCCCTGGCCGCTGTTGCGGGTGAACCCGTAGGCGAAGTGCGCCACGGCCTGCTCCAGATCAGCGTCGTCCAGTATGACATCGGCGTTCTTGCCGCCGAGTTCCAGGGCGACGCGTTTGATGCCGGGGGCCGCCTGAGCGCTGATCGCTGCCCCGACCGGGACCGATCCGGTGAAGCTCACGACATCGACTTCCGGGTGTCCCGTGAGCCTTCGTCCGGCCTCGACGTCACCTGTGGGAACGACATTGAGTACACCGGGCGGGAGCCCCGCCTCCTCGGCGGCCTCGGCCAGCAGCAGTGCGGACAGCGGAGTCGCGGGCGCGGGCTTGAGCACGACGGTGCAGCCCGCCGCGAGAGCGGGGCCGACCTTGGACAGGCTGGTGAAGAACGGGTAGTTGAACGGGGTGATGGCGGCGACGACTCCGGCCGGTTCGCGCAGCACTACTCCCTGCCCGACTCCGGCCCCGGATGTCGGCGGCATCGGAGCGGAGAACGGGTAGGTCGTCAGTACCCGGTCCACCATGTCCGCGAGGTGTTCCAGCGGGACGCCCACCTGCAGGCCGCGGGCCAGTCGGGCGGGGGTGCCGACCTCGGTGATCACGAGATCGACCGCCTCGTCCTGCCGCTGGACCAGCTGGTCGAGGAACCGCCGTAGCAGTAGGACACGGTCCCGCGGCGAGGTGCGTCCCCACGGCCCTTTGTCCAAGGCGCGTCGGGCGGCACGTACGGCCCGGTCGACGTCTTCCGCGGAAGCCTCGGCGACCAAGGCGACCGTTTCCTCGGTGGCCGGGTCAACGACGGGCCTGGTCCTGCCGTCGGTGGCCGGCTCCCAGCGTCCGTCCACATAAGCATGTCGTGGTTGCAGCGGCTCCATGGGCTTCATATAAACAGAATCGACGAACTCTGTACATGTCGTTCACTGTCTCGTAGCGTGTTGCTGTCGGATGGGAACGCAGCGGAACCGAGGAGTGTCATGCAGTTGCAGGGCAAGGTCGCCGTCGTCACGGGAGCGGCTCAGGGCATCGGGGCGGAGTATGCCCGCGGGCTCGCGGAGGCCGGCGCGGCGGTCACGGTCGCCGACGTCCAGACCGGGCCGGGCGAGGAGGTGGCGGAGAGTCTCCGCAAGGACGGACACCGGGCACTCTTCGTCCGCACCGACGTCTCCGACCTGGCCTCCGTGGAGGACATGGCCCGGCGCACCGCCGACGAGTTCGGCGGTATCGACATCCTGGTCAACAACGCCATGATCTTCGCGGGCCTGCCCTTCGAAAGCATCGAGGACATGCCCGTCGAGCGGTTCGACCGCGTCTGGTCGGTCGGCGTCAAGGGCACCTTCCTCGCCACCCGCGTCGTGCTGCCGTATCTGCGGGCGCGCGGCGGCGGTTCGGTGATCAACCAGGGTTCCACGGCCGCGTACCACAACAGCCCGAACCGGCTGCACTACAACGTCACGAAGCAAGCCATCCACGGCATGACCAAGACCCTCGCCAAGGAGCTGGGCAAGGACGGGGTGCGGGTGAACTGCATCGCGCCCGGCGCCATCGACACCGAGGCCACGCTGACGGGCGTGCCGGCAGACGTCCTCGCCCGGGCGGTCGCCGGCCAGGCCATCGGCCGTCAGCTGCACACCGGCGACATGGTCGGGGTGCTGCTCTTCCTGGCCGGTGATCAGAGCGCTGCCATCACCGGGCAGACACTCATCGCCGACGGCGGCGTCTGCTTCCTCGGCTGATGGCTGTCCCAGACATGCGAACGGAAAGGCCCGCGATGCACATCACGGTCGATCGCACCAGGTGCCAGGGGCATGCGCTGTGCAGCATGTCCGACCCCGAGATGTTCCCGCTGGACGACCTCGGATACTCGGCCCTCGAGCCGGCCGAGGTCGCCGAGGCGGACGAGGCGCGCGTACGGCTCATCATCTCGGCCTGCCCCGAACGGGCCTTGTCGGCGACCGAGTCATGACGCCCGCGCCGGTGCGTGTCGCGGACGCCGTACGTGTTCCGCTGCCGCGGCTGTCGGCCGACACCGCGTTCTTCTGGCGGTCGGGTGCCGACGGGGTCATGCGTATCCAGTGCTGCGCCGAGTGCGGGCGCTACGCCCACCCGCCCACGCCGGAATGCCGTACCTGCGGGGCGCTCGGACCGGGTCCTGTTCCGGTGTCGGGCCGGGCGACGGTCTTCAGCTTCACCGTCAACCACCAGGCCTTTTCGCCCTGGCTGCCGCCGCCCTACGTCCTGGCCATCGTCGCCCTGGACGAGCAACCGGACGTCCATCTGACGACACGGCTGGTGGATGTCGTCGCCGAGGACGTGCGGATCGGAATGCGGGTCGCGGTGGTGTTCGAACGGCACGGCGAGGTGTATCTACCGCTGTTCACGCCTGCCGAAGCGCCCGTGGGAGAGGCAGGAGCGGATGGCTGAGCGGGCCGAGGACCGCGCACTGATCTCCGGTGTCGGACAGTCCGAGGTCGGGCGTCGGCTCGGCCGCTCCGACCTGGATCTCACACGCGAGGCCTGCCACCGCGCTCTGGCGGATGCCGGGCTGACGGTCGGCGACATCGACGGGCTGGTGGCGTGGCCGGGGGAGTGGCCGGCCGCCCCCGGCTTCTGCGGCCCCGCACTCGGCCGGGTCAAGGACGCGCTGGGCCTGGAGCTCAGCTGGCACGCCGGGGTGCAGGACGGCCCCAGTCAGCTTGCCGCGGTGATGTCCGCGGTCATGGCCGTGGCCAGTGGGTACGCCCGCCACGTGCTGGTCTACCGCACCACGTCCGAGGCGACCGGCCAGGCGGGCGGAGGCCGCGACACCACCAGCCCCGCGGACGTCACCGGGGTCATCGGCCTCCAGGAGTGGCTGCGCCCCTTCGGCGCCGTCACCGCCGCGCACTGGCTGGCGATGGTCGCCCAGCGGTATCTGCACGAGACCGGGGCCACCAGGGAGCAGATCGGCGGACTCGCCGTCTCCACCCGCCGCTGGGCCGGGCTCAACCCGGCCGCCGTCTACCGGGAGCCGCTGACCATCGAGGACTACCTCGCCGCCCGGATGATCACCACCCCGCTGTGCCTCTACGACTGCGATGTGCCGGCCGACGGCTCGGTCGCCGTGATCGTGTCCGCCGCGGAAACGAAGGCTGACCTCCGGTCACCGGTACGGATCGAGGCGATGGGCAGTGCGCTCGGCGCGCGCCCGTTCTGGGACCAGTGGGCAGATCCGCTGGACCTGCCGCAGCGCGATGCCGCGCACCATCTCTGGTCGCGGACCGAGTTGCGCCCCGGGGACGTCGACGTCGCGCAGCTCTACGACGGTTTCTCCATCCTCACCCTGGTGTGGTTGGAGGCAGCCGGTTTCTGCGGGCGCGGGGAAGGCGCGGCCTTCGTCGCGGACGGCAAGAGGATCGGACCCGGCGGAGAACTGCCGCTGAACACGGGCGGGGGTCAGTTGTCCGGCGGGCGGCTGCATGGCTACGGCTTGTTCCACGAGGCCGTGGTGCAGCTCCGAGGTGGCCTGGGCGAGCGCCAGGTCGAAGGCGCCGAGACGGCATTCGTGGGAGCCGGTGGCGGGCCGCTCGGCGGCTGTTTCCTGCTCGCTCACTGACAGCTTGGTCTCAAGCCCCCAACGGACATGGAGGAGGACCGGTGACAGTACAGGACCACGTGAGTGTGCCACGGGAGGGCGGCCCGTCGCGGGCGCCCGGGGAACGGCAGACGGACCGCGGATTCGGCCTGCCCGTCGACTGGTGGCCGATCGGGCACGCGTCCGAGTTCACCGGCAAGCCCCGGCCGGTGCGGCTCGGCGCCCAGGCGGTCGCCGTCTACCGGGACGGGGCGGGCACGGTCCACGCCGTGCTGGACCGGTGCCCGCACCGACGGCTGCCGTTGTCCATGGGCCGGGTGATCGACGAGGGGCTGCAGTGCGGCTACCACGGCTGGACCTTCGACGGCGCCGACGGACAGTGCACGCTGATCCCCAACTTCAAACCGGGGGAGTCGCCCTCGTCGCGGATCAAGGTCGCCGCCTACCCGGTCAGCGAGGCCGAGGGGCTGGTGTTCCTGTGGACCGGCGACGGTGACCCGGAGTCCCGCTTCGCCCACGTTCCGCTGCTCGCGGGGCCGGCGAGCAGCGGAAGCGCGGTCGTGCGCGGTACCGCCCTGGCGCGCGCACCCTACGAGCGCATCTCGGAGGCGCTGCTGCTCAACCCTGGCGTCGCCCTGAGCCTCGGCCCGCTGCTCGGCTCCGGCGACGAGGTGCTGGGCCCGGACCACGACTCCGACGGGGAGGGACGGGTCGTCACAGTACGGCGCGACCGGGTCACGCTGGACCTGCCACGGATCCAGACCTTCGAGGCTCCCCTACGTGGGATCACGACCGTCACCGAGATCGCCACCCTTGTGACCACCGGTTTCACCACCGTCGTGGCCCACGCACCCCGGGACGGTTCCGTACAGGTGCTGGCCGCGCTGACCCCGACGGGGCCGCACCGCACGACCGTGCGCTGGCAGGTCCGGGCACATGGAAACGCCGCTCGTGCCCTGCTCGCAGCCTGTCGGCCGTCAGCGGTCGGCAAGCGGCTGACCGGGCGTGCCGGGCAACCGCTGGAAGCCGCGGCGGATGCCGTGGAGACGGCCTTCGACCCCGGTCTCGACGAACTGCGCGCGCTGCGTGCCTGATCCCTCGACGGTATATGGACCCCTGCTGTGAAAGGAAGGACGATGACGACCACCGACCTCTCGACCACCGCGTCCGCCGACTCCGAGTCCGTGGACAACCGCAAGAACCGTTCGGCATCGATCACCGCGGGCTTCCGGCCCGGATCGTTCGCCCTGCGCGACGCGTGGTTCCCCGTCCTGCAAACCGTGTTCATCGGGCGCCGCCCCAGTCTGCGGGTGATCCACGGACGTCCGATCTATCTGGCCCGTGAGAACGGTGTCCTGGTCGCGACCGAGGACTCGCCACGCGATCGCGACCGCGGTCGGCTGCGCGCCAGCGAGTTCACCGCAGGCACCGGCCGCTACCCGGTCGTCGAGCGGTACGGCTACGCCTGGGTCTGGTATGGCGACCCGGCGAACGCGTCACCGGATCTGGTGCCGCGGGTCCCGCACCTGCCGGAAGCCGGCGGCCTGCCCCGCCACTTCCACCAGAACGTCATCTTCGACTGCAGCTACGAGCTGATCTGTGAAAACCTGCTCGACCTCACCCACGCCGACTTCCTGCACTCCTGGCTGACCGGCGACCCGCTCTCGGAGCACGACGAGATCACGGTCGAATCCACCTCCGAGACCGTCACCATGACGCGCACGGCCGTCGGCCGTCCCACCCCCAAGATTCAGCGAGGGCTGGCCAAGTCCGACACCCAGGACGCCTGCCTGGTCACGATGGTGCATGTGCGCAGCGGGGTCTGTCTGCTGCACGGCGACTTCAACCCCGGCATGTCGGTGCGCATGCTTCATCCGGCCAACCCGGAGACACCGGGGCGTACCCGCACGCCGGTCACCTACAACGTTCAGCACACGACGAAGCTGGCCCGAACCGTCTTTCCGTTCAGCACGCACATCGTCGGCGGCCAGGACAACTGGGCCGTGCGTCCCCAGAACCCGCTCTATCTTGACCGCAGCACCGACGAGAAGGACATGAACTCCCGGTTCGACGCCGCCGGCCTGAGGTTTCGCAAGGTCCACCAGGAACTCGTCGATCGCCAGCGGCGCGGCGACTACTCTTACCTGGCCGACGGTGACCCGGGCCGGGACGTCACCGAACAGATGAGGCTCGAGCGCCCTCGGTGACGTGCGCGAAAACCTGGGGCAGATTGCCGACGCAAGATACCTGACGCAAGTGGATTGACCCCTCCGAAACGCGAGCCTAGGCTCTCGCAGGGACGTAACGTACATAACGTCTCCCCAGTCCGGCAGAGTCGCCGTGCCGCTTCGGCGTTTGCATGCACCTCGACATGCCGGGGGGCTCGGCTTTGTGCCGCGCCTCGGCAAGCGAGGAGGAGCCGCGGCATGAACGCGACCGGGGACGGGTCACGACAGGCCGACCACAGATTCGCGGCGGCGGATGCAAAAGCGGCGGCGCGGGAGACGCAGATGGTGCAGCGCATCCTCTCGGGCGCGCTACTGGTGGCTGCCCGCGAGGGTGTCGCAGCGCTCTCGATGGCCACAGCAGCCGCCGCTGCGGGTGTGTCCCGCGGCACGGTCTACCGTTACTTCGGCACCCGGGAAGTGCTGCTCGAATGCATGAACGAGCAGGTGCGGCACCGGTGGGAGCGAGCCTTGCACGAGGCGGTGAGGGCGGAACCCGCGGCAGAACGCCGAGTGCACGTGGTGATGGAGAGTCTGCCGGGCATGGCGGAGGTGGTGCCCGATTCGCAGATGCTCTTCGACAATGAGCCGGCGTACGTGCTGTCACATCTCCAGCGCCACTTCCCGGAGATCGTCCAAGTGGTCGTTCGCGTGCTGACGCCGGCCCTGGACTCGGCCGTAGCCGTACGGGCTGGGGTCGTCACCCGTCAGGACGCGGCGGAGCTCGCTCTTCGTATCGCCCTCGCCGACTTCCTGGTCCCTGGTGGCCGGGCCGGCTCGGTCGATCAGCGAGTGGACGCCTTCTGGGCGCTTGTCGGCGGCCGGGCAGGAAACGTCGACGATCGGCACGCCGGCGCTTCCGGGGCGGCCACACTTCTCCGAGTGCTGCCCAGGCCCACATTCGATTAGACTGCTTGAACAGATATCGTAAAAGTTGTACCGTCTCCTCTATGGGCACCCCTGATACAGAGTCCGTTGGCCCCTCCTCGACCTTCGCGACAGGCGCGCGGTTGCGCGGTCTTTCGTCCGGCGTTGAGGTGGTGGTCGTACGTCCCCCGGCGCGGCCGGTCAATCTCACCTGCGCGGGCGCGGCGCTGACTCCCCTCGAAAGTGCCGGGTCGGCAGTTCCCGGCTCGGCTTCGGATCACGAGGTGGTCCTGCTCGGCAAGCGCTACCACGATGAGACGTCCGGCCTGGAGCTGCTGTGCACCAAGGGCGGCGCGGGGCCGCTGGCCGTCGATGGGCGGCAGCTGGGCGTCAAGGCCGCCAAACCGCTGCCTTCGTCCGACTGAGCGGTGGGGGAGGTGGGCCGAGTGAGCATCGCCATGCTGCTGGACCAAGCCGTGCGGGATACGCCGGACCGCGAGGTCCTCGGGCTCGAAAGGTCGGCACTCTCGCTCTCCGATCTGCGGCGCGGGGCCCTGACCGGTGCGGCGATGGTGGAGGCGGCTGGCGCCGGGCCCGTTGTGTTCATCGGCCCGGGGGGTCCCGCCTTCGTATTGGCGCTCTTCGCGAGCGCCTTCGGGGGACGGCCATTGCTGCCCCTGGATCACAGGTGGGGAGCAGCCCGGCTGCGTGACATCCTGCACAGGACCGGACCGGGCCTCGTCATTGTGGACAGCGCCGCCCGAGGCGCCCGGCTCGTCTCGGCACCTGGTGCGCTCACCGCGACGGACTGGCTTGCCGCTACGGCCTCTCCACCGCCTCGTTCCGTCGGTCCCGCCCGCGTCGAACCGCATGCCGCCGCCCTGTTGCTCTGTGCCGATGACGGCGAAACCGTGTCCCTGAGGCATCAAGACCTGTACCGACCCGTTCTTGACGCGCCGGACTTCGCTCTCGCCGGCCCTGGTGAGGCGGCCTTGATCTGCCTGGAGCCGCACCGGTTCACCAGCGTGATCGCGACGCTCGGCAGCCTCCGCGCGGGACGCCGTCTGGTTCAGCTGCCCGGCTTCAGTCCCGAGGCCTGGCTGGCGGCGGTCGCTCACAACGGCGTCACGCACGCCCTGGTGGCCCCCACCATGCTCGGCAGGATCGTCGAGCACTGGGAGATGCACGGATCGGGTCGACGTGCTCCGGCACCCAGAGTGATCGTGTACGACGGTGAGCCCCTGCCCCGGTCGCTTCTGGAGCGAGCGCTTCGGCTGTTTCCCGAGTCGGATTTCGTGCGCACCTATGTACCCGAGCCGGTCGAGCCGGTAGCGGCGGTGCTGGATCCGGACACCCATCGGTCCGGCGGTGAACGGCTCGGCTCGATCGGTCGGCCGCTGCCCGGGGTCGAACTCGATGTCCGCGACGGCCAGGGACGGTCGTGTCCACCGCGGGTGACCGGAGAGCTGTGGGTGAACCGTTCAGGGGCTGTCGCTGACAGCGGCCGGTCCGGGCTCCGTGAACGAGCCTGGAAGGACGAGGCCGGCTACGTGTTCCTCGGTGACTGGGCGGACGCACCCGCGAGCCGGGCCCACGTCGCGTCCGACGCCGAGATCGAGGCACTGCTGCGCAGACATCCCGACATCGCCGACGTCACCGTCACCTCGATGCCGGATGCCGGACGGGGGCGTAGGGCTGCGGCGAGGGTGGTGACACGGCCCGGGCGCGCGGTGGACGTGCTCGGTCTGCGTCTGTGGGTGCGTGCCTGGCTGGGGTCTCCAGGCACTCCGGACTTCGTCGTCACCGAAGCAAATAGAACACCATTGACTAATTCTGTTCATCATGCCTAACTGATCCATGCGCGCACGGGCAACGGCCCATGGCGCTCATACCGTGTTCCGGCCCGACCAGGGAGTCGCACCATGCTTCTCGATCTGCATGCGCACCAACTGACTACGGCGATGTTCGACAAGCACCCCCACTGGGGTCCGTTCTGGGAGAACGGCACCCTGCGGATCGGGGACTGGACGCTCGGTACGAGCAATCCCGAGGCTCCCACGATCGAGCAGATCTACGCGGAGCGCTGGGCTCCGGAGCTCCGGCTCGAGTCCTTCCGTAAGGCCGGCATCGACAAGGCCGTGCTGTCGATGCCGTTCCACATGGTCAACTATCACACCGAACCGGAGTTCGCCATCCGGTTCGCTCAGGAGGTCAACGACAGCTTGGCGGCGTACTGTGCCAACGACCCCGAGGTCCTCAAGTACTGGGCGCACGTCCCCGCTCAGGACCCCAAGGCCGCCGCGGCCGAACTGGAGCGTACGGTCACGCGGTTCGGCGCGTCCGGCATCAGCATGGGCGGAGCCAACTTCGGCGACAAGGAGGTCTCCGACCCGTCGTTCCGGCCGCTGTGGGAGAAGCTCTGCGAGCTGGACGTGATGGTCTTCGTGCACGGCTACAACCAGTCCGTCACCTGGGGCGAGAAGGCGAACACGGACCCCTACGACACCACGTCGATCGTGGGTATGAACCATGACGAGACGCTCTTCTTCTGGCACCTGATCAACGGCGGAGTCCTCGACGACTTCCCGCAGCTCAAGATCTACATCACCCACGGCGGCGGTTTCATCCCCTACCAGCTGTGGCGGTTCAACGAGACCAACAAGACCATGGCGCCCGACTCGAAGAACAAGAAGGACGTCATCGAGTACGCCTCGAACTTCTACTACGACCTGGACGTCCACCACCCGGCCATGCGACGGGCCGTCACCGAGGTCGTCGGCGTCGACCACCTGCTGTACGGCGACAACTTCTCCGGCTCCGACAGCCACGCAGGCGACCTGACCGACGGATTCGGCCTGAGTGAGGACGACCGGGAGAAGATCCGCAGTGGTAACGCCCTGAAGTTGCTCAAGAACATCTGATGAGCGCGGAGAGCGCGGAGATCCGCGTCGACCGGACCAAGTGCTGCGGCTACGGCATCTGTACCGAGACCGCCCCGCGTGTGTTCCGACTCGACGAGATGGGCTTCGCCCACGCGGAGACGGGCGAACTCTCCGGTACCGCGGTCAAGGAGGCGGCCGAGGCCGCCGAGGCCTGCCCTGAGCACGCCATCATCCTGTCCCCTCGCACTGTCTGACGGAAAGAGAGAGAACGAGCCGTGGAACGTCGCCTGTACATCGACGGCAAGTGGTCCGAAGGCTCGGGTGACACGGCGCTCGCCGTGATCAACCCGGCGACCGGGGAAGAACTCGCCAAGGTACCGCAGGCGACGGTCGCGGACATCGACGACGCCGTGCTGGCGGCCCGGCGCGCGTTCGACGAAGGGCCCTGGGGGCGGACCACCCCCGCGGAGCGGGCAGCAGTTCTCCGCAGGTTCTCCGACCTGCTGGCCGCCCGGCGGTCCGAGATCGTGGATCTCACCATCGCTGAGGCCGGAGCGCCCCGTAAACTCGCGCAGACTCTTCAAGTGCAGTCCGGGCTGGACCACTTGAAGGACATGGCGGATCGGGTGCTGGCCACCTTCCCGTTCAGCCGCCCCATGCCGCCCACTTTCGGCGCCGGCATCGGCCAGGGCGTGGTGCTTCGCGAGGCCGCCGGGGTGGTCGCGGCCATCACGCCGTTCAACTACCCGTTCTTCACCAACATGAGCAAGGTCGCGCCCGTGCTGGCCGCGGGCTGCACGATCGTGCTCAAGCCCTCGCCGTACACCCCCCTCGCGGCCCTGTTGATCGCCGAGGTCGCCGAACAGGCGGAGATACCGGCGGGTGTGCTCAATGTCGTGAGCGGGGACATCGCGGCCGGGGAGCGTCTCACCACGCACGCCGGGGTCGACGTCGTCACCTTCACCGGTTCGGACGCCGTGGGCGCCAAGATCATGGCGCAGGCCGCTCCCGGCATCAAGAAGGTCGTGCTGGAACTGGGCGGCAAGTCGGCCAACATCCTTCTCGACGACGCGGACCTGGACCGCGCCATACCGCACGCCGCACTCGGTTTCACCCGCCACAGCGGCCAGGGCTGCGCCTGTCTGACCAGGGTGCTGGTGCACCGCAGCCGCTACGACGAGACCGTCGAGCGCCTTTCGGGTGCGCTGGCCGGGCTCAAGGTCGGCGACCCCGACGACCCTGCCACCGACATGGGCCCGCTCATCCGCGAGGCACAGCGCGAGCGGGTCGAGCGCTATGTGCGGATCGGACAGGAGGAGGGAGCACGGCTGGTGCACGGAGGCGGGCGGCCCGTCGGCCTCGACGCGGGCTTCTTCCACGAACCCACGCTCTTCGCGGACGTACGCAACTCCATGCGCATCGCCCAGGAGGAGATCTTCGGCCCGGTAGGTGTGGTCATCCCGTTCGACGACGACACCGAGGCCGTGGCCGTCGCCAACGACTCCGACTTCGGACTCTCCGGCGCTATCTGGGCAGCCGACCCGAAGCGGGCCTTTGCCGTGGCCCAGCAGGTGCGTACCGGCATGCTCGTGCTCAACGGAGGTGGCGGCGGTACCAATCCACACGGTCCGTTCGGCGGCTACAAGCGCAGTGGCATCGGGCGCGAGTTCGGCGAAGCGGGGCTCGAGGAGTACCTGGAGACCAAGGCCGTGCTGTGGGGCGTGCGGTGACCGTGGCCCAGGAACAGGTCGCCGTCGAGCGCGAGAACGGCGTCATGGTCATCACCATCGACCGTCCCGCCGTGCGGAACGCCATCGACTACGACACAGCGCAGGCCCTCTCGGCAGCCTTCGACGAACTCGACGCCACCCCGTCCCTCTCCGTCGCCGTCATCACCGGCAGCAACGGAACGTTCAGCGCCGGGATGGATCTGAAAGCCTTCGCCGCCGGCGGCAAGTTGCCGCGCAGCGAGCGCGGCTTCGCCGGGATCGTCCGGCAGCCGCCGCGCACCCCGGTGATCGCTGCGGTCGAGGGTGCCGCCATGGGCGGCGGCTTCGAGATCGTCCTGGCCTGCGACCTCGTGGTGGCGGCCCAGGACGCGGTCTTCGGACTGCCCGAGGTACGGCTGGGCCAGTGTGCCTCGGGCGGTGGCCTGCTTCGGCTGCCTCGCCGCATCCCCTACCACCGTGCGATGGAGCTCATCCTGACCGGTGAGCGGCTCGGAGCCGAGGCTGCGGAACGCCTCGGCCTCATCACCCGACTGACGCCGCCCGGCGGCGCGCTGGCGGAGGCACGTCACCTGGCCGAGCGCATCGCCGCCAACGGACCGCTGGCGGTCGCCGCTTCCAAACGCGTCGTGGTCGAGTCGCAGGACTGGCCGTCCAGCGAGGCGTTCGACCGGCAGGCGGCCATTGTGGACCCGGTCCGGAATTCGGCGGACGCCCGCGAAGGGGCGGTGGCCTTCTCAAAGAAGCGGGCCCCGGTATGGCAGCGGGAGTAGGAACGCCAGGCGCAACCACGCGGGCTTGCAGACCGGTACTGCTGCTGAGGGCCGGCATCGACCGGACCGGAGGGCGAAACAGTGACGCTGACGGACAGGAAGATTCTCTTCACCGGAGCGACCGGCCAGGCGTTCCGGCCGGCGGCAGAGGCGCTGGCGCAGGACAACGAGGTCTGGTGCGCGGCGCGCTTCAGTGACCCGGCGGTCAGACGGCATCTGGAGTCTCTCGGAATCAGGACCGTCCCCTGGGCCATGGGCGCCGACGACACCGACGGATTGCCGTCGGACTTCACCCACGTCGTCCACGCCGCGCCGTACCGGGGACAGCCCGACTCGGACACCGCGGCCCAGGTCAACGCGGTGGCCGCGGGAATGCTGATGCACCATTGCCGTACGGCCGAGGCATTCGTCTTCGTCTCGGCGTTCGCCGTCTACAAGCAGCCGCCGACCGTGGACCACCTGATCGTGGAGAGTGATCCGCTCGGCGGTCACGCCCCGTACGCGCCGACCTATCCGATCGGGAAGCTGGCTGCTGAGGCGGCCGTCCGCGCGTTCGCCCGCGTTCTCGGCCTGCGTACCACCATTGCCCGCCTCAACGTCTGCTACGGCCCCAGCGGGTGGGGTGGTGTGCCCATCGAGTTCTTCGGCCGCATCCTCGCGGGCGAACCCATCTGGCTTCCGGAGGACGGATCCGACATCTGGTCCTCGCCCATCAGTACCGATGACGTGACCATGTTCCTGCCCCGCCTCTGGGATGTGGCCTCGACGAGACCGACCATCGTCAACCTGGCCGGCGACGATGCCCTCTCGCTGCGTGAGTACTGCACTGTGCTCGCCCGGTGGGCTGAGCTGAAGGTCGACTTCGTCCCGGGCGCCGGGTCCCGCCAGTCGTTCGCCTCCGACAACACCAGGCGGCGGTCGCTGATCGGGGACTGCCGGGTCGGCTGGGAGGAAGGCATGCGACGGGCCATCGAAGCCCACTACCCCGATGCCTTCGGAGGCACCCTCACGCCGACTCCCCGGAAGACGGCGACGAACATCTGGGGCCAGCACTGAGCAGGCCCGGGTGGCCCAGCTCCGACGTGCCCGGTGCGAACCGCGCGTCCACGACCGCCGGAAGCCGCCACACCACCGGTCAGGCCGGGCAAGGGCCGCACGGTGTGGGGGCGAGGTGCCCGGTGGCGGTCGAGCCCAGGTTGTCTGACTTCGCCGGAAAGAAGGTCGAACTCGGCAGCGCGGCAAGCGGCTCCCGTCGGTGGCGGAGACCTCCGTCCGGTGTTGTGACAGAAGGTGCGGCCGGCGGACCCCGTCAGCCATCGCCTGGGCCGCCGTTCGCCCGTGCCCCCACAGCCCGCGCCGTGTGAGCGCCTCGACGGCTGCTCTCGCCGATTGGTATGCGGCCGCCCCGGGTATGCCCCGCGACGCCGCGGCGGAGGGCACATTCACGATGGCTCCAGCCCCGGCGGCGACAAAGTGAGGCAGCGCCGCGCGCCACGACCACATCACGGTCGTGGCACACCCCCGGATGATCGCGTCCCACCGGCTCGTGTCCAGGTCGCCGACCCGGGTGTCGACGCCGCCCGGCGCCACGAGGTCAGTGGCCACACCGTTGTTGACCAGCACGTCGAGCCGTCCGAACCGTTCCACGGCATGGTCTACGACACGACGGATTCCGAAGGGACCGGCTGTGCCGGCCGAGTCGGCACCCGTTCGTGAACGCGAGGTTGGTTTTCACTCACCCGCGGCGGTCCCGGGAACGGCCGGTGGAATACCGGTGTCTATCCATCCCTGGATACCGGCGCGGAGGCGCTCGTCGATGTACTCGATGATCACGCCTGTGGCGGGGGTGGGGGAGGCCCAGCAGACCATGGTGATGCCGCCCGGGCCCACGACCTTGCCTTCGAGCCCGACGCCCTGCGCCGCGAGCTTGGCGATGACCGCGTCGACATCGGGTACGAAGAGGCCCACATGGTGGAGTCCGGTGCCGTGACGCTCGATGGAGTGCAGGCCGGTTCCCTTGGCCTCCGCGAGTTCGTAATAGGGCGGGCCCTGTTTCGACCACGCGAGGTAGGACGTTCCCTGATGGGGTTCGTCGTCGCCGTACTCGTTGGGGTCGACACGTCCCACCGTTGTCATGCGGTGCGGCGGGTGGAAAGAGATGCCCTCCATTTCCTCGAACCAGGCAATGGCCTTGTCCATGTCGGTCACCAGGACACCCACGTGGTGATAGGTCGGTTCGGGCATGTCGCAACTCCGTTTCAGGCGGCTCAGGGAAGTCGGAACGACCGGTGGTTCTCAGGACGACATCACATCGAGTTTCTTGCGCAGGGACGCGAGAACATCGTTGGCCCGGTCGGGATCGAGAAGTTCGGAATGCTGGTTGATGAGGGCTGGGCCCCGCCACTCGTCCGGGATGTCCGCACCGCGGGCCATCAGCATGGCGTGGAAGTGCAGGGAGGTCTCACCGGCGTACATCACGTAGACCCGGTCGGCGTCACACACCTCTTTCAGGGCGCCGGTGAGGAGAACGGTCAATCGACCGAACTGCGCTGCCTCGTCCACGCCGAGTTCCCAGACGCCTTCGTTGTGGCGGTTGGAGAAGAGCATGATCCATCCCGGAACGGGAACGGGGCTGGCCGCCGTCCAGGCCCTGTCCTTGTAGATGATCTGGGCGTCTGTCGCACTCGCGCCGAGCGCGCACACATGGCAGCCGTCCTCTGTCACTGAGACCTCCGGGTTCGTGGGCTCGCGACCACGTGCAGGTGGTGGCGCATCGTCCGCCGCCGACACCGGTCTGGAGTGGTCGATGCATCTTCGAGCAGAACATATGAGACGAATAATTGTCAATCTGTTCAGCACTAGAGAGGGTGTTTCGGTGGCCGCTGTGCTGTCTTGGCAAGTGCCCCAGTGCGGTCAAAACTCGTGAACATCACCCGACCGTGGATCTGGGTGCCTCCCAAACCCGTGAACAACCGGCGGCACTACTCGTGAACAAAGCCACTGAGCCCGGTGATCGAGCGCGTGTATCCCCTGGACGAAATCCAGGACGCCCACCGAGCCACCGAAACCGGCCATGCCCGCGGCAAGCGCGTCATCCGCCTCGTTTAGGCGCCGCCGTCGTGCTTCCGCCTGATGAGCGCGTCTCCAGATCGACCAGTGAAGTCCCTGGTCGATGACGGTGGGAGTCGAGTCGATCAAGTCGAGCAGGCGACGGTCAGGGCTGTCCCCCATTTCGTCCGGGCTTTCAGCCGACGGAGGGACCGACAGCGCGCAGCCGTGGCGAGCGGAAGGTGGCAAGCCAGAGCAGGAGCCCGAGCGTGCCGCACGCCGCCCCGGCCGCAGATATGGCGTTCCAGCCGAAATGCGTCCACAACAGAGCCGACAGGGCGGATCCCGCCGCCCCGGCCACGAAGTAGCAGATGAGATAGGCGGCCTGCATACGGCTGCGGGCTTCGGGCCGCAGTTTCAGGATCTCACTCATGTTGAGCACACTCATCATGTGCAGGCCCAGGTCGAGGATGACCACCCCCGCGATCAACGCCGCGAGTGAGTGGCCACCGAGCGACAGCGGCAGCCAGGCGGCGAGCAGCAGCAAGGAGGCCACACCGGTCCCGGGGACGGACAGCCCGCGGTCGGCGAGCCGTCCCGTCGTGGACGACGCCATCGCGCCGATCGCGCCGGCGAGGCCGAACAGGCCGATGGTGCCGGCCCCGTAGCCGTAGGGCGGCTCGGCGAGAAGGAAGACGATCGCGGTCCACATGAGGTTGAAGGAGGCGAACATCGCCGTCCCGTATCCGATGCGCAGCCGCAGCACGGGTTCGTCCCGCAACAGGGCGGGAAGGGACCGGAGCAGGTCCGGGTAGCGCAGTCGTCGGCCCAGTTCCTGGGAGCGCGGCAGTACCCGCGCGAGCACGCCGGCCTGAACGAGCATGAGCGCGGCGGCCAGCCAGTACGTCAGGCGCCAGCCGCCGGTGTCCCCGACCCCGCCGGACACGGTGCGGGCCAGCAGGATGCCAAGGGTGAGCCCGGCGCTCACGGCGCCCAGGACGCGGCCCCGCTCCGCGTCGTCCGCCAGCGCGGTCGCGGTGAGCACGATCAGCTGGGCAAGCACGCTCGCTGTACCGACGAGCAGCGCTACGGGTAGCAGGACGGCCGCCGAGGTCGCCGAGCCGAAGGCGGCCTGAGTGACGGCGACGGTGAGTGACATGATCACCACGAGTCTGCGACGTTCCAGCAGATCGGCCAGGGGCAGGATGAACAGCAGACCGCACGTGTAGCCGAGTTGGCCGAGGGTCATGACCAGGGCTGCCGTGCCGTTGGATACGTGGAACTCGCGGCTGATCATGGGCAGCAGGGGCTGGGCGTAGTAGTTGCCCGCGATGGCCATCCCCGCGCTGACGGCCATGAGCAGGACGAGCGGTCGGCCCAATGGTGTCTTGGGCCCCGGGGGAGCGCCGGGGGACTGCGCCGTCGACTCGAGGGCCGACGTTCTACGGCGGGACGGCATGTTCATCCAGGCTCCTGTGCCGATGGAACACATTGACCATAGTTAGCTCAATCAGTACCTTACCCTCGCTGTCGGCGTGTCATATGGAGGCGAGATGCGGGTCGAGGTGCTGAAGGGGAAGTGCTGTGGCTACACCCTGTGCAACGAGGTGTGTCCCGAGGTCTACAGGATCGACGATGACGGCTTCGTGGTGGTGCCGAACCCTGAGGTCCCGTCCGATTTGGAGGGCGGGGCGCGGGAAGGTGCGGCGATATGCCCCGAAGGGGCGCTCGTCGTGCATGAGGGGGCGTGACCGGGCCGCCTCCTTGCCGGAGCGGCCGTTCCGGGCGCCCATCCTTTCAGGCTCCTTGTGTGAAACATATTGAACACAATAAGCGTTAAGCGTACTGTCCGAGTCGTCGTGTACGACAGTCAGGATGGGAGCTCAGCATGGTGGCGGAAGTCGGGATGCCCCGTGGCACGGTGCCGGTTCTCTCGGACGGGACGTCCCTCGCGGACCTCGTCGACGTGGAGAAACGCGAGGTGTCGATGCGCGTACTCTCCGATCCGGAGATCTTCCGGCTGGAACTCGAACGCCTCTTCCGGAAAGCGTGGATCCCGGTGGCGCACGAGAGCGAGGTACCGCGGCCGGGTGACTTCGTCACCAGGACCCTTGCCGCTGATCCGGTCATCATCACGCGCACCCGGTCCGGGGACGTCAAGGTCCTGCTCAACATCTGCCAGCACCGCGGCATGCAGGTCTGCCGGGTCGACGCGGGCAACAGCAACCAGTTCCGCTGCGTCTACCACGGCTGGGTCTACGGCCAGGACGGCCGCTTTCTCGGCTCCCCGGTGAAGAAGGAGCAGATGTGGGGCGATGTACGCGACCGCTCCGAACTCGGCCTCCCCGAGGCTCGCGTGGAGCGCTTCGGTGGCATGGTCTTCGCCACCTTCGACCCGGCCGCGCCCTCGCTGGACGACTGGTTCGGCGACTACAAGTGGTACCTGGACCTGATGTACGACCGTACCGAGAGCGGCCTCGAAGCTCTCGGTCCTCCCCAGCGCTTCACCGTCAAGGCCAACTGGAAGTGTGCGGGAGAGCAGTTCAACGCCGACGGCTACCACACACTCACCCTGCATCGTTCGCTGTTCGAGCTGGGTGTGATCGGCTCCGAGACCACCGGAGATGCCGTCGTTGAGATGGCTCCGGCCATGTACGGAGTCGACGTGAGCGTGCCGCAGGGGCACTCGCTGCGCTGCATCCCGGCCGAGACGACCTTCAGCATGCTGCTGGGCAAGGACGTGTCGGGGCTCAGTACGATGGAACGGCTGCGCGCCCTTCCCCCTCCCGGGCTGACTCCCGAGCTGGTGGAGCACCTTCCCCGCCGTTTCGACAAGGACGAGATGCGCGTTCTCGCCGAGACCGCGCCCCAGGTCGGCGGCCTGTTCCCCAATACGGGTCTGGTGTCCATCTGGCAGCCCTCGCCCGACGGGACCATGGGCTCGACCATGACCTGGCACACCTTCATGCCCAAGGGGCCCGACGAGTTCGAGTTCGTCAACTGGGTGCTCGTGGAGCGCGACGCCCCCGACGAGGTCAAGGAGAAGATGCTCAAGGCCTCGGTGCGCGCCGTGGGCAGCAGCGGCACCGTCGAGCAGGACGACGCCGAGGCGTGGCCGTCCATGCACCGGTCCTCGTACGGGGCCATGGGGCGGCGCCAGACGATGAAGTACCAGGCCCTGCTGGGAGTCAACGAGCCCGACGACTGGCCGGGCAGCGGCTACGTCTACGACGGCTTCTCGAAGGACGACGGCCAGTGGAACTGGTGGCTGCGCTGGCTGCAGTTCATGACGGACAACCCCTGGTAGGAAGGCGTACTCCATGACGACAACGGCTACGACTGCCACTGTCCGGGTCCCGGTCGGGGACCCGGTCCACAACGAGCTCACGCAATTCCTCTACGAGGAGGCGGCCCTGCTCGACCAGGGACGCTTCCATGAATGGCTGGAGCTGCTCACCGAGGATCTGGACTACCGCGCCCCGGTCCGGCAGACCCTCCAGCGTGCCGACGGGGCAGGCTTCTCCGGCGGCAACTACCACTTCTTCGAGGACCGTGCATCGCTCACGGGCCGGGTCTACCGGCTGATCGGTACCAGCAGCGCCTGGGCCGAGGACCCGCCTTCGCGATGCCGGCGGATGGTGACAAATCTTCTGGTCAACCGGACCGACTCGGCCGACGAGTTCGAATGTGACCACAATCTGCTGGTGGTCCGTCATCGATTCAACGACTCCGCCCCGGACTTGATCGCTGCGGAGCGTCAGGATCTGATGCGGCGAACGGAGCAAGGGTGGCGTCTCGCTCGCAGGACGGTTCTGCTCAACGAGACGTTGCTGAGTACGCCGAATCTTGCGATCTTCCTCTGACTTGCGCCTGAAGCGCCGGGCGGACCGACTCTCGGTCCGCCCGGCGCTTCAGGGGTGCACAGTCAGACGTCGCCGTGGACTTCAGGCGCGGCGTCGACGCTGGTCGCGAGAGAGGTGTGCGACGGCGGCCATACGCTCGGCGCGGTCGTCCTCCTCGGCCCCGGCGCCGACTCCCAGGTTCAGGAACTCCCAGAAATTGGCCACCCGTTTGGGCAGTTGCCGGGTCCGCGTACCGGGTACGAGGAAGCCGGACATCGCGATGCGCAGCAGGATCTCGGCGAGTTCGGGACCGGTGATGACGCGGGCGTGGACGACGGCCGCGTCATCGATCACCGGCTCCAGCACGTCGGCGACGATGCGCACACTGTCCGGAAGCTTCCGTTCCAGGAAGTCCAGGCCGAACTCCGGTTCCAGCTGGATCATCCGCAGGAGCTCGGGGGACGCCGCCGCGTAGCCGGTCATCGCCTCCATGACCACCCGCACCCGGTCCTCAGGGCGCGGCTGTTGGGCGACTGCCCGGCGCAGATGCTGCTCCCAGCGCACGAGGAGATGGTCGGGCAGCGCGGCGATGACGTCGTCCTTGGAGGCGAAGTAGCGGTACAGAGTGCCCCGGGAGACGTTCGCGCTGTCGCCGATGTCGCTCATCGAGAGCTTTTGCAGTCCACGACGGGCGGCTGCTTTGAGTGCTCCGTCGAGGATCCGCTCAACCGTGCCGCTCTCTCCGGGAGAGGCGACGCGGCGGGGTTCCGTACTGCGTGTTGTGGACACGTCGGTGCCCCCGTCCGATGTATGGCCAGCCCTATGAGACTCTACTGAACGGATTGTACATGAGATGCCCCTTCAGTCACTGCTCGGTCGTCAGAGTCCCCTTCGGGCGTGGCCGGAAGCGGGGCGGCGTGATGCTCGTGGAATTCGAAGAGCGCGCCGTCGAGTGCCCTCGGGTCGACCTTGATCAGCGATGCTCCGCCGACCGATTCGGACTCCCGCACCCAGGTGAAGGGCGTCCCCCTGGACTCCAGGTCCGCGGCCTTGGCCTCCAGGTCGTGCACCGAGATCCTGGTGTAGTACGGGCCTGGCCCCCAACTGTGCAGGTAGGCTCCGGCCTCGCCGTCCCAGACGGTGGGTTCGAGCACATCGACCGAAGCGCTGTGCGGCAGGGTGAAGGCCATCCTCGCCCGCCGGTAGCCTTCCTCACGCAGGTGCTCGACCGGCCCTGCGGGCTCCCAGTCCAGGTTGGTGGACAGCTTGCGCAGCGTGTCGTCCAGATCCCGTACCAGAACGCCGCGCGCCGTCACCCGGACCAACTCGCCGGGGGCGGGGTCGCGCGGCTCCGGCGGTGGAGCGGTGAAGGTCTCCGCCGGCATCTGCAGCGGATCGACCGGCAGCACTTCGACGCAGAGTCCACCGTCGACCGAGGGTTCGTAGTGGGGGTTCTCGGGTGTCACGCCCACCCACAGCCGTACCCAGGGCATCTCGGGTGTCATGGGCGCGATACGGAACGGCAGGCGGCGGCGCGTCAATCGCTGCACCAGGTCGTCGAGGCGGTCGGTGATGAGCACCAGGGAGTGCGTCTTGATGGGTCGGTGCTCGCCTTGGAAGGTCTCCAGGCTCTTGAGGAAGGCGGGGAAGTGGGGATCGCCATGGTTCGGCTTGTCCAGGTGGCCCTGCGGTTCGATCCGGGTGGGCGCCACGGCGAGAGACTTGTGTACGCGCAGGAAGTGGGCGACGTATGGATGGTCGGGGAACGCCTGGCGCCAGCGGGGGTGCTCCTTGATGCCGAGGGTCTTCACGAGGAGAGCCGCCGTGGCGTCCGCGTCCGGAACCATGAAATCGGCTGTGAGCAGGAACTGGAACACGCGACCTCCCGCGATTGAACGACTTGAACGATATATGTTCATCCTGAACACTAGAGTCATGGTCTGGGCAGGTCAATGGCGGGCCCCGTGCGGGGCAGCGGGAGAAGGGAACGGCCTGTGTCCGACATTCCGGTGGTGACGGCGGCCGAAGCGGCCCGAGCCGAGCACTTGCTGGTCCCGACGGCGACCGAGCACCTCACGGCGGGCGATGTGCTGACCGTGGTGGATCTGGACGCCGTGGGCAGCCCGCAGGAGGCCGCCGTACGGCTGGGTCAGGCCCACCGCGTGCTCGTGGGCGTCGCTCGGCGTCGCGTATCGCCCGCCGCCGGGACACTGCTCGACGCTCTCACGTTGACCCTCAGTACGGTTCCTCAACCCGGACGTTCCCACATCAGGGTGGACGATGTGGATGCGGCGCTGGACCAGCTGACCGAAGCCTTGCACGGCGCCCCCAGGGCAGCACTGACGCTGGCTGGACTTCTTCGGCTGACACCGCTGCTCCCGGTGCCGGATGCGCTCGTCGCCGAATCGCTGGCGTTCTCGATGCTGTTGGCCGGACCGGAGTTCGCTGCCTGGCGGCGCGCGCATCCGGCCCGGCCTGTCCCGCCCGCGACCGCGGACGCCGTGCTGCTGGAACGCACGGGGGACCGGCTGTGCGTGACCCTCAACCGGCCGGCGCGGCGCAACGCCCTGGGCCGCGAGATGCGGGACCAACTGATCGACGCGTTGGCGGTGGCCGCGGATCCCGGCGTAGCCGTCGTGCACCTGCGTGGCACGGGCTCGGACTTCTGCAGTGGCGGCGACCTGGACGAGTTCGGCACGGCTGCCGATCCGGCCACTGCCCACGCGGTCCGCCTGGCCCGCAGTGCCGGGTACGCGGTGCATCGTTGCGCCGGCCGTGTGCAGGTTCATGTGCGAGGCGCCTGCATGGGCGCAGGAGTGGAGGTGCCGGCGTTCGCGGGCCGGATGGTGGCGGCGCCCGGCGCATACTTCGCCCTGCCCGAGTTGTCCCTCGGTCTTGTGCCTGGCGCCGGTGGCACGGTCAGTCTGCCCCGGCGTATCGGCCGCTGGCGTACCGCGTGGATGGCGCTCACCGGGGAACGGATCGACGCCGCTCGGGCGCACTGCTGGGGGCTCGTGGACGCGGTGACGGCAGATGCCTGAAAGGCGGAAAGTGGGAGATACAGCTGCCGATTCCGTCGCCGACCGCGGTCCGCTCTCGGGGCTGCGTGTGGCGGCGCGAGGCGCTGACCCCGGCGCGCGCTACGCCGCATGGCTGCTCCGCTGCCTCGGCGCACGCCCCGCGCAGCGAGCGCAGGCGGATCTCCTGATCGATCCGGGCGACGGTGCGGCACACCCACTCGACGACTGGGCGTCGAGCGGCGCCATGGCCCTGACGGGTCGCACGGACGGTCCCCCGTTGCCTGTTCCCGGCGGTCCCGCAACAGCCGTGCGCGGCGGTCTGCTGGCCATCCACTCCCTTGCCGCCCGGATGGGCCGCAGCCCCGTACTCCCCGATTCCCGACTGCTGGGGGAGCGGGCGGCGACAGCGGGGTTCACCCGGCGCGGACCGTACGCACCGGGCGGAACCTTCCGGCTGCTGCGCGCGCTCGACGGCGGCTGGATCGGGGTGAACCTGGCGCGGCAGGACGACCTCGACCTCGTACCGGCGTTGACGGAGCGCCACGTGGCGGAGCAGGCCCATTGGGATGCGCTCACGGTCTGGGCGGCGGGCAGGCCTGCCGCCGTGTGCGCGGAGCGCGGACAACTGCTCGGCCTCCCCGTCGCCGTGCTGGGAACGCCCGGCACGATGGATGCTCAGCTCGTGGCCCGCGCCCAGCACGGCCGAGTCCGTCCCTTCCTGCTGAATCCGGCGGGCGAGGCCCTGGCACCGAGTGGGCGTGAACGTCCCCTGGTCGTCGATCTGTCCGCGTTGTGGGCCGGCCCGCTCTGCGCCCACCTTCTTGGGCTGACCGGGGCCCGAGTGGTGAAGGTGGAGAGCACCAGCAGGCCGGACGGTGCCCGTCGCGGGCCCCGGGCGTTCTACGACCTTCTGCACGAGGGCCATGAGGCCATCGCCCTCGACTTCGCGGACCCCGACGACCTCGGCCTGCTGCGGGCCCTGTTGCACCGTGCGCAGGTCGTCATCGAAGGCTCGCGGCCCCGAGCCATGGCCCAACTCGGCATCGATCCCTATGCGATCCTCGCCCGGACGCCCGGCCTGACCTGGGTGAGCATCACCGCGTACGGACGCACCGGCCCATGGTCCGGTCGAGTCGGCTTCGGTGACGATGTCGCGGTCGCCGCGGGGCTCGTCGCCCGCGACGAGTTCGGCGTACTGCCCTGCGGGGACGCGATCGCCGATCCGCTCGCCGGTGTCCACGCGGCGGTCGCGGCGCTCGCCTGCATCGGCGCGGGCGGTGGCCGGCTGGTGGACGTCGCCATGCGCGAATCGGCCGCCGCCGCGGTGGCCCTTCCCTTCGGCGGCGGTCCTGCGCCTGTCGGCCTCGCCGTACTGCCCCCGGTCGCGCGCGTTCCCTCGGGACGGGCGGCGGCGCACGGGGAACACCGCCAGTCGGTGATCGAGAGTCTGGGGCTGAAACCGGGCCGAACAGGTGATGGATCGCGGGCGGTGTCTGCAGCGGCGTCGTCGGCCGGCTCGTCGAACAAGCCGTCGTAGTGGGCGCGCGCACGTCACGTGAGGAACCGCCCGTGCAGTCCGCGGTGCCGATGCTGTTGCGGAATGCAGAGGTTGGCCCCGGTCACCATGCTGACGTCCGAGTCGCCGACGGCCGAGTCGTGGCCGTCGGCAACGCGCTGATGCCGCGTCGGGGCGAGGAGGTGGTGGATGCCCACGGCGGTGCCCTGTTGCCCGGTCTGCACGATCACCATCTCCACCTGACGGCTTTGGCGGCGGCCGAGACGTCCGTCGCGTGCGGACCTCCCGGCGTACCTGACGCGGCCACGCTCGGGACGGCGCTGCGGAACCGGGCCGCGGCACTTCCACCCGGCGCATGGGTACGAGGTGTCGGCTATCACGAGTCGGTGGCGGGACTCCTCGACCGCCATCGGTTGGACGCGATGACCGGCGAACGCCCGGTCCGGGTCCAGCACCGGAGTGGGGCGCTGTGGACCGTCAACAGCGCGGCCGCAGCCATGCTCGGGCTCGACTCCGACAGCATCGACGCCCCGCCCGGCATTGAACGGGACCGTGCCGGGCGCTCCACCGGCCGGCTCTGGCGGCTCGACGGCTGGCTGCGCGGGCGACTCGACGCCGTCGGGGCCGTTGATCCGGAACCGGACCTCGCCCGGGTGGGACGGCGGCTGGCGGCGTACGGCATCACCGGGGTCACGGATGCCACGCCGGACATGACTCCCGGCACCCTGCGTCTGCTGCTGTCGGCCGTCAGGGACGGACGGCTCGCGCAGCGCCTGCTTCTGCTCGGCGTCGACTCGCTCCCACCCGGCTTGCCGACCGACCGCGTACGACTGGGACCACGCAAGCTTCTGCCCCCCGACCACGCGCCCTGGCCGTACGACGACCTGCTGACCCGGATCCGCACGGCGCGGGTCACCGGCCCGGTGGTGCCCCGGCCTGTCGCGGTGCACTGCGTGACGCTCGAAGGTCTCGTCGTCACGGTGACGGCGCTGCGGGAGGCGGGAGTCGTGCCGGGTGACCGGATCGAGCACGCTGCCGTCGCGCCCCCGGCGCTCGCCGCGCAGATGGCCGCGCTCGGCCTGCGGGTTGTCACCCAACCGGGCTTCGTCGCGGAACGTGGTGACGCATACCGGCGTGACGCCGACCCCGGCGACCTGCCCTACCTCTATCCCTACGCCTCGCTGCTCGACGCCGGAGTGCGGACCGTCTCGTCCAGTGACGCACCGTTCGGCTCCCCGGATCCGTGGGCCGTGCTGCGCTCCGCCCGCGACCGGCAGGCCCCGGACGGAGCGCCGCTCGGGCCGAACGAGAGCGTGTCCGTCTCGACGGCACTCGCCGGCATGCTCTCCTCTCCTCTGCGGCCCGGCGACGCCCCGCGATCGGTCGCCCGCGGTGAGCCGGCGGACCTCTGCCTCTTGCATGCGCCGCGTGCGGTCGCGCTCGAAGAGCCGTCGGCGGATTTGGTGCGGATG
Source organism: Streptomyces sp. WM6386 (assembly GCF_000972385.1). GTDB lineage: Bacteria > Actinomycetota > Actinomycetes > Streptomycetales > Streptomycetaceae > Streptomyces. The sequence goes on along the minus strand of NZ_JXTE01000025.1, from coordinate 26,108 downwards.
ACTGTCTGCGAGGGGCGGATCGTCCACGCGTAGTACCTGGACCGGTCAGCCCTCCGGGGCGTCTTGTGGATCAGTTTTCGGAGCGCGGGACGATGCACAGGCAGCGCCGCGGACGCGGGGACGGCGGCGGGTGACGAGGTGAACCTCTTGCCCGCAGGGGCACCCGCGGGGTGTATTCGTCGCTGCCCGGGGAGCGACGACGATGTTCGTCTCCGCAGGGTGCTCCTCTTCGAGCCATTGAACAGTTGAGCCTAATATTGATTATTCTGTTCAGGCTACATAGGCTGAACACGCCCTGCTGAAGACGGACATGAGTGCGACCCCGAGAGGTGATCCGATGGCGCTGACTGGTCTGGAACTGCACCATCACGCGGTCCGTATGCGCCCCGACGCGGCGGACGAAACACTGGGCTTCTACCGTGACGTACTCGGCCTCGAACCCGATCCGGAGGCCCGCGACATCCCGGACGTGCCGCTGTTCTGGATGGACGCCGCCAACGGCACGCAGATCCACCTCTTCGGCGTCGAGGGCGTCTCCAGCTATGCGCGCCGTCCCGACCAGGACCCCTTCACCCCGCATGTCGCCTTCGGCGTGCCCGACATCGCGGCGGCGAAGAAGGAACTGGAGCGCCTGGACGTGTCGTACTGGAGAGTGGGGCGTGCCGAGCGGCAGCAACTATTCGTGTACGACAGCAGCGGCAATATGATCGAACTGCACCAGACCGGCACCTGCCGCTGCGACAAGCGCACCCGGAGCCGTGCATGACCAGCGGTGAACGCGTCCGCCTGCGGTCCACCGCCGACGGCGACGAACGCCTGGCCGCGCTCTACGCGAAGGTCGAGGGCTCCGTGGCCATGATCCCGGCCATGTACCAGGCCCTCGCCAACTCGCCCGCGATCCTGGACGGTTGGATCGGCCTCGGCTGGAGCCTGCGCGCGGACGCGGCCGCCGACCGGGGCCTGTGCGAACTCGCGATCCTGCGGGTGGCGCAGCTGACGCGCTGCGAATACGTGTGGCGCAGCCACTGGCGTCAGGCGCGGCGGGCGGGCATTGGCGAGGACAAGATCAGTGCGCTCGGGGAGTGGCCGGACAGCGACCTGTACTCCCCGCTGGAACGCGCCGTGCTCGCCCTGACCGACGAACTGACCCAGGAAGCCACCGTGGCGGAAACGACCTGGGCCCCGGTGGCTGACCTGGTCGACGACCGCCAGGCGGTCGAAATCGTCATGACCATCGCCTGGTACTGCTGCGTGGCCCGGGTTGCTGCCAGCCTGGTCGTCCCGCTGGAGGACCACCACGCGGGCGTGCCTGGCCTGCCTGGCTCCGACGGCGTGGCGGACACCGACGGGACACAGCGAGGGGCCCAGGGGGTTCCGGGGGTTCAAGGGGTGCAGGTCGCGACGGTGTCGCTGCCGGTGGGTGACGGGGAGGTGCATGCCTGGATCTATCGGCCCGAGCCGATGCCCGCGGGGCCACTGCCAGCATTGGTCATGGGTGCGGAGGCGACCGGCGTGAATCGCTTCATCCATGACACGGCCGCCGAACTCGCCGCGCTCGGCTTCGTCGTCGCAGTCCCCGACTACTACCGCGGCGAAGGCCCGGCCAACCCCGAGGACTACACCGACATCGCCGAGATCATGCAGTACGTGGGCGGGCTGGACTTCCGCCGGGCCGCGTACGACCTCATGGCCGCGTTGGACCACCTGAAGACCGACCCCGCCGTCGACCCGGCCCGGATCGGCGTATGGGGCTACTGCACCGGCGGCACGTTGGCCTGGCTCACCGCCTGCCTCCGCCGCGACGTCGCGGCGGCCATACTCTTCTACCCGAGTCAGCCCGTCTTCGACGAGCTGACCGACGCGCGTCCCGCGCACCCCGTCGACCTGCTGTGGAATCTCGACTGCCCGGTGTTCCTGGTCTACGGGGAGAAGGACCCGCTGATGCCCCCGGACCGGCTGGAGTTGGTCCGGAGTCGCTTTGCGCGGTGGGGGATCGAGCACGCGATCCACATCGCACCCGGCTGCGACCACTCCTTCGGCGCTCCGATCCCTGGCCGCCACGACGCGGCGGCGTACGAACAGGCCTGGACTGAGGCGGTGGCCTTCGCGACCGGTCGGCTCGGGCGGGTGAGGACTGAGGACTGAGGACTGAGGACTGAGGGAGGCGTGCCTGTCACCGCGGCTGTCCAGGTGATTACCACCTGGTCCTCGGGACCCACCAGTCATTGGGCCATGGCCCGGACGAGATGGTGGGTCACGGGTCTCAGGACTGCTGGCCGCGGACCTGCTGCTGCCTGGAGGGCGCGATGATTCGTAGCCACCACCTCGCTGATGCCGCGTCGGGGCCCTGGACCGGTCAGCCCTCCGGGGCGTCTTGCGGGTCATCGCCCGGCCGGTAGCACGCCCGCAACAGAGCCAAGCCGCCGCCCACGCCGAGGCCGGCGGCGAGCGCCGCCGCCCCGGTGCCGGACCACTGACGACGCACCAGGGCGTCCACCGAGTACCTGCCGTTCCCCAGGGCGGCCAGGGCTGTGGCGGCGCCGCCGACGACACCGACGTACTCCCAGCCGCCTTCGAAGACGAAGAAGCCCTTGCCCCGGTGGTCGGTGCGGGCGGCCGTGGTCATCAGGCCGACGGCGGCCGCTGCCGGCAGGGGGCCGGCGATGCCCAGGGTCATGGTGATGCCCGCTGCCATCTCCGTCCCGGCAGCAAGTCGGGCGTGCAGAGCGGCCGGGCGCAGTCCGAGGGTCTCGAACCAACCGGTGGTGCCTTTGAGTCCACCGGGGCCACGGACCTTGTTCCAGCCGTGGGCGAAGAGCATCGGTCCCAAAGTGGCACGGAGCAGCAGGGCGGCGGTGTCCCGTTCTGCACGGTGCTCGGATGTCGACATAGGTGGGATTACCTCCGTTCGTAACGCCTCATGCTAAACGTATTGAACAACTCATGTCCATGTTGTACTTTCCATCGCGTGTGATCCAGGTTACATCCGGCCGGGCGCTGGCCCGGCGGTCCACGGCTGCCTCATCCGGCGGCGACTCCGCACATCAACTTCGCCGGTGGCGGCCTGTCCGGCCGTGCCCGGCGCAACCTTCTGGCCGTCCACTGCCAGGAGGCGCGTGAAGGAGGGGCTGGAGCACAACATGAACGACTTCATCCAATTCGCCGTCCTGGGGCTGGGGGTCGGCGGTGTCTACGCGATAGCGGCGCAAGGACTCGTGCTCACCTATCGCGGTTCGGGTGTCCTCAACCTGGCGCACGGCGCGATGGCGCTCCTGGGCGCTGCGCTCTACACCGAGTTGCACGAGGACCAGGGAGCCCCTCTGCTCGTGTCGTTCGCGATTCCCATCGCCGTCTGCGCACTGCTGGGGCTGCTGATCTACTTCGGTGTGATGCGCCTGCTGCGACGGGCGTCACCACTCGCCCGGCTGGTCGCGACGCTGGGCGTTCTCGGAGTGCTGCAGGCGTCGTCCGGACTGCGGTACGGGACGGAAATCGAGTTCGTCGCTCCGATCCTGCCCAGCCACACCTGGGAGCCCTGGGGCGGTGTCAAGGTCGGCTCCGACCGGATCTACCTTCTTCTCATCGCAGCCGGCGTGACGGTCCTGTTGTGGGCCGTCTACCGTTTCACGGCGTTCGGCCGTTCCACGAGCGCGGTCGCGGAGAACGAGCGCAGTGCAGCCGCGCTCGGTGTCTCCTCTGATGTCGTCGCGGCGGCCAACTGGGCGCTGGGCGGTGCCCTCGCCGCTGTCGCCGGTGTCCTCGTCGTGCCGATCACCGGGTTCGCCCCCGGCACTCTTGCGCTGCTGATCGTGCCCGTACTGGCGTCCGCGATGATCGGTTCCTTCGCCTCGTTCCCCCTGACCCTGCTGGGTGGGGCGGTCATCGGTGTCGCGCAGTCACTGATGGGCCGCTACGTCCACACGACCGGCTGGGCCGACTCGGCCCCGTTCCTTGTGATCATCGCGTTGCTCGCGCTGCGCGGCCGGGCCCTGCCGCTGCGGGGCTTCCTCACCGACAGGCTTCCCCGAGTCGGTACAGGCAGGATCGCGGCCGGTCCGGTGGTGACGGGACTGGTCGTCGTGAGCGCACTGATCCTGCTCCTGCCGGTCAACGGCGTGAACGCGCTCACGACCACGTTCGTCGTCGCGGTGATCGCGCTCTCGGTGGTGGTGGTCACCGGGTACGCGGGGCAGGTGTCACTGGCGCAGTACGCCTTCGCGGGGATCGGAGCCTTCGTCTCGGCGCGTCTGGCGCAGACACAGGGATTGCCCTTCTGGGCCGCCTTCGTGGCCGGCGTGGTGGCGGCGGTGCCGGTCGGGCTGCTCTTCGCGCTGCCGGCGCTGCGTACCCGCGGCGTCAACCTGGCCGTGGCCACCCTCGGCCTGGCCCTCGCGGTCGAACGGCTCGTCCTCGGCAACAAGGACTACACAGGGGGATTCGCGGGCACGGTCGTCAAGCCTCCCGCCCTGTTCGGCTTCAGCCTCGACTCCACCGCTCATCCGGAGCGGTACGCCTTCCTGTGCCTGACTCTGTTCGCAGTGGCGGCGCTCCTCGTCGCGAACCTGCGGCGCGGCCGGGCCGGCCGAAGGCTGCTGGCCACCCGCGCGAACGAACGTGCCGCCGCGTCGCTCGGCATCGGCACCGTGGGAGCCAAGCTGTACGCGTTCGCCCTGGCCGGTGCGATTGCCGCAGCCGCGGGTGTGCTGCTGGCGTTCCGCTATCCGAACGTCGGCTTCACCGGATACTCGGTCTTCGACTCGATGAACATCGTGGTGCTGACCTTCCTCGGAGGGGTTGGCTACATCGGCGGCGCACTGCTGGCCGGTGGCCTCGCCGTCGGGGGAGCGCTCACCGAACTCGTCATGAACCTCATCGACCTCAACAAGTACGCGACGCTGGCCACGAGCGTGGCGCTCATCCTGATCGTGATCAATGACCCCAACGGTATGGCCTTCCGGCTGACCCGGATCGCCTCGGCACTACGTGAGCTCCTCCCGGACCGGTGGCGCGGTACGGACGTCACCGAACCGGTCGACGTCGCGGAGACGGGCGCGTCGCCGACCCGGAGCACACCACGTCAGCTGGTCGTCGACAACCTCACCGTGCGCTTCGGCGGCGTCGTCGCCCTGAACGGTGTCGGACTGACGGTCCGGCCGGGCGAGATCGTGGGACTGATCGGCCCCAACGGCGCGGGCAAGACGACCCTCATCGACTCGGTCACCGGCTTCTGCCGTACGAGCGAGGGCCGGATCACCCTCGACGGCGAGGACGTCGGCTCACTGTCCGCCCGTCGGCGGGCGCTGGCCGGGCTCGGCCGCAGCTTCCAGAACCTGGAGCTGTTCGAGGACATGACCGTCGCCGACAACCTGCGCAGCGCGTGCGATGAGCGGGACGCGTTCGCATACGTCAGCGGACTGTTCCTCTCCCGACGGCGCCCGTTGCCGCCCTTGGCCCAGCGCGTGGCACGGGACTTCGAACTGGCAGACGACCTGCACCGGTTGCCGGGCGAACTGTCCTACGGCCGGCGCAGGCTGCTCGCGATCGCTCGGGCTGTGGCGCGGCATCCGTCGATCCTGCTGCTCGACGAGCCGGCCGCCGGCCTCGACGAGCACGAGACCGCCGAACTGGGCGGCCTGCTGCGGAGGATCGCCGAAGAGTGGGGCACCGGGATCCTCCTCGTCGAGCACGACATGGGCCTGGTGATGAGCCTGTGCGACCGCTTGATCGTGCTCGACTTCGGCACCTTGCTGATGGAAGGCCCGCCCGACGACGTCCGTGAGGACGAGCGTGTCCGCGCGGCCTACCTCGGCCGGGCCCGTGACAGGGCGGATGACGAAGAGCCCGCTTCGATGGAGGAGCCCAAGGCGGAGGTGAAGCCGTGACCGACGCGGTACTGGAAGCACGCGCGCTCGTCGCCGGCTACGAGCGGCAGCCGGTGGTCAGGGACCTCGACCTCACGGTCGGACACGGAGAGATCGTGGCACTGCTCGGCCCTAACGGCGCGGGGAAGACCACCACGTTGTTGACGCTCGCCGGGCAACTCACCCCGATCGCCGGCCAGACGCTGCTGCTCGGCAAGCATTGCACCCGTCCCCTGCACCGGCGGTCGCGCCAGGGCCTCGCGCTCATCACCGAGGAGCGTTCGGTGTTCGCAGGGATGACCGTCGCGGACAACCTCCGTGTCGGCGGCGGCTCCGTGGACGCGGCCCTGGAGATCTTCCCCGAGCTCTCCGACCACGTCCACCGGCGCGCCGGTCTGCTCTCGGGCGGCCAGCAGCAGATGCTGACGCTCGCCCGTGCGCTCGCGCGCAAGCCCACTGTGCTGCTCGCCGACGAACTGTCGCTGGGGCTCGCCCCGGTCGTGGTCGAGCGGTTGCTGGCGCGGGTGGCGCAGTCAGCCGCGGAGGGCGTCGCCGTACTCCTCGTCGAGCAGCACGTCTCGGCCGTGCTCGACATCGCTCACCGTGGATACGTCCTGGTCAACGGACGGGTGACGATGTCCGGCAGCAGCGCTGAACTGGCAAGCGGCGGCCGACTGGAGAGGGCCTATCTGGCCTCCACGTGAGCGCGTTCGACCCATCTTCCCCAAGCGAGTGTTCATTCGGTCCGTTCAACCAACTCCAGAGGTGGTACCACGTGTTGAAGAGTTGCCGGAGCCGTGGGCTCCAGCTTTCCGGATGTGCCTCTGTCGTGGCACTGGCGCTCACCATGGCGGCGTGCGGCGGTTCCACGGCGTCCGATACGAAGTCCGTGGCCGAGCCGAGCGGCCCGTTGCCGACCGGAGAGCCGATCAAACTGATGGTCATCGCGCAGTTGTCCACGACGAACCAGACGGAGACGTCGGAGGCCGTGTCGGCGGCCAAGGCGGCCGCGTCCGCGATCAACGCCCGGGGTGGGATCGGCGGCCGACCGCTGCAGATCCTCGGTTGCGACGACAAGACCGACGCCAACGCGGCCGCGGCCTGCGCGCGCAAGGCGGCCTCGGAAGGCGCCGTGGCGACCGTCGGCCAGGCCAGTGCGATGGGCGACACCATCAATCCCGTACTGAAACAGAACGGTTTGGCGAACATCGGTCCGTACCCCTTGTCGGCGTCGGACTTCTCCAGCCCGGCCTCGTTCCCGCTCTGCGCCGGCAGTCCCGCTGTCATCGCGGGCATCGCCCGCAAACTCGGCACCAGCAGTGCGAAGACCGTCAGCGTCGCCTACTTCGGGAACTCGGCCGGAGCCACGTCCGTGCCGTTCGTGACGGCGGGGCTGGCGGGCACCGGGGCGAAGATCGGGCCGAAGGTCCCGGTGGCACCGGGCACCGCGGATCTGGCGCCGGTGGTGGCGGCGGCGACCAAGGGCGCCGACGCAGCCGTTGTCTCGCTGCTGGCGGATGACGCGGTTCACTTCGTCCAGGTCGCCCGGCAGTCCGGGAACACCACCAAGCTCGGTATGCCCGCCCAGGACCCCGGCCTGCTCAAGAAGCTGGGCAGTGCCGGGGACGGCCTGTACGTGGCGACCCCGTTCGCCCCGCAGAACAGCAGTGTTCCCGGGATCAAGCAGTTCCTGAGTGACATGAAGCAGTACGCGAAGGACATCAGGCTCGACGACTTCTCTCTCAACGCCTGGCTGGGAGTCCAGACGTTCCAGAAGATGGCGGCCCAGCAGAAGCTGACCACCATCGACAAGGCCACGGTCGAGGCGGGTATGGGCAAGCTGGTCAAGCTCGATCTCGGAGGTGTGGTAGCGCCGTACACGACGACCGCGGAGAACAAGATGCCCGGTCTCAACCGGATCTTCAGCCCGCAGGTCCAGTTGGGTACCGTCAAGGACGGTCAGATCGTGACCGACGGGAAGTGGGTCAATCCCTTCCTTCCTGCTTCCGGCGGCTGAGGCGTCGGCATCTCCGCGCGCGGGTCGGGTTCGGCGCAGCGAACCCGACCACTCCGCTTCCTCACCACACGAACAGGAGGACGACATGTCGGCCGCGACGCGAGTCGATCTCACCCACCTGAGCGCCATGAGCGGCGGCTCCCCGCGGCTCACCGGCCACCTGGCCCGCCCCGACGGTCCTGGACCCTGGCCCGGTGTTGTCGTCGTGCACGAAGCGCTGGGAGTGGACGACGTCATGCTCCGACAGGCGGAGCGCATGGCCCGAGCCGGATATCTCGCCCTGATACCCGACTTGTTCACGGACGGGGGCGTCGCGCGCTGCCTGGTCCCGACCATGCGGGCCGCGCTGTCCGGCAGCGGCCGCGCCTACCGGGACATCGAGGCAGCCCGGCTGACCCTCGCCGAGCACCCCGACTGCACGGGCAGGATCGGGCTCATCGGTTTCTGCATGGGGGGATCCTTCGCCCTGATGGCAGCGGGCTCCGGATCCTTCGAGGCTGCTTCGGCCAACTACGGTGCCCTGCCCAAGGACATGGACCGGAGCCTGAACGGAGCCTGCCCCGTCGTCGCCAGCTACGGCGGACGGGACCGGATGCTCAAGGGAGCCGCGGCCAAACTGGACGCCGCCCTCGATCGGCTCGAGGTCACCCATGACGTGAAGGAGTACCCGCAGGCGGGCCACTCCTTCCTCAACGACGCCGAGGTCGGCCCCCGTCCACTGCGTCCGCTGCTCCGTGTCAGCGGAATGGGGCCGCATCCCGAATCGGCCGCCGATGCGTGGGAACGCATCGAAGCGTTCTTCGGCGCACACTTGGCGACAGCACAGGGAAACTGATGCCCCGTTGCGGGAGAAGGAGTCTAGGTTCCGATCTGCTCGGTCGCCGGTCTTCGCGGAGAAGGGCTTGGACGTCCTGTGGGAGGACGTCGCGGACCGCGCGGGGGTGGGGATCGCCACGTTGTACCGCCCGTCCTTCGCATTGCCAACGCCGGCCTCGTCCAGGCGACCCGTGACGCCGCGCCGCACGCCTGGCGGCGACTGGTCGCCTACCTGCTCGAGGGTTTCCGGGTCGATCGGACCGGTCCGAAACGCGGCCGTCAAGCGGGTCTGACCGAGTGAGCCTCACGGCGGTGCCGCCCTCGGTCCCGGACAACCCGGTGTCCTGGGTCCACGGCTATTCCTTCGGTGGCTCGAGCCGCTTGCCTGCTTTGGTCACCAGAGGGAGCAGCCGGTAGGGCACGCGTTCGCTCAGGGCGACCTCCGTCTTGGTGCGGACCACGCCGGGCAGTCGGATCAGCTGCTGGATGACGTCTTCGAGGTGGGAGTTGCTGCGGGCGGCCACCCGGCACACCAGGTCGCCCTCGCCGGCGATGCTGTGCGCCTCGAGGACCTCCGCGATCGCGCCGAGATGCGTCGTGACTTCCTCCAACATGCCCTGTGCCAGGTGGAGATGGACCAGCGCGAGGACGGGATAGCCCATTCCGGCTGGGCTGAGCCGGGGCGCCAGACTCGTGATCACGCCCTCGCGCTCCAGGCGGGCCAGCCGGCTCTGCACCGTTCCTCGCGCCACTCCGAGGACGCGCGCGTACTCCCGCATGCCGGCTCGCGGTTCTTCCAGCAACAGGCGCAGAAGTGCGCTGTCCAGATCGTCGATGTCCATGGCTGTACCGATGGCCTTTCCCGCCCGGGCGATGCGCTATGAGAACTGGGCCGTTGGTCCGGTCGAGGGTCGAGGTTCTTGACCGTCTGGTGTAAATGGAGCCTATCATCCGGTCCAATTGACCAATAGGTGTGGATATTAAGAACTCGGGCGGTGCCACATGTCAGCTGCGTTGGCCGGTCTCACCGAAGACGGCTTCAGCCTTGAAGACCGCTATCTGCGCGAAGACGGCACGGTCTATCTCACCGGTGTCCAGGCCCTTGTGCGTCTGCTCTTCGACCGGGCCAGGCACGACCGGCGCGAGGGACGGAACACCGCCGCGTTCGTCTCGGGCTACGAGGGTTCCCCGCTTGCGGGATTCGACCTGGAACTGGCCCGCCGCGCGAAACTGCTCACCGCTTACGACGTCGTACACCGGCCCGGTCTCAACGAGGAACTCGGAACCACCGCAGTCATGGGCAGCCAGCTCGCGGGTACCGTCGGCAACCTCCGGCCGGACGGCGTGACCGGTATCTGGTACGGCAAGTCGCCGGGTCTGGACCGCGCCAGCGACGCCTTCCGGCACGCGAACCTCGCGGGCACCGATCCCCGCGGCGGTGCGGTCGCCCTGGTCGGCGACGACCCGGTCGCCAAGTCCTCCACAGTGCCCTGCGCCTCGGAGAAGACCCTCGCCGACCTGGCGATGCCGATCTTCTATCCGGCCGACCCGCAGGACGTCCTGGACCATGGCCTGCACGCCGTCGAACTGTCCCGCGCCAGCGGTGTGTGGGCCTCGATGAAGATCGTCACCAATGTCGCGGACGCCGCCGGCACCGCGGTCGTACGGAGCGACTGGGCACCGCCCGTCCTGACCCCTCTGGGCTTCGCAAAGCCGTATACGCACAAGCCCAGCACTCACCTGCTCGGGGCCGGTCTCGCCGCCCTGGAACGCAGCCTCTTCGCCGAGCGGCTGCCGCTCGCTCTGGAGTACGTACGGGCCAGCGGCGTCAACCGGATCATCGGTGGCGCACGCCGGGGCGACCGGATCGGCATCATCACAGCGGGCAAGCCCTACCTGGACCTCCGCCAGGCCCTGAGCACCCTCGGTCTGGACGAGGCGGCGCTGGAGAGTTACGGGATCAGGCTGCTCAAGCTGGGTGCGATCCACCCCGTGGACCCCGGCATCGTCCGCGAGTTCGCCGACGGGCTGACCGAGATCATCGTCGTAGAGGAGAAGCGGTCCTTCCTGGAGTCCGGGGTCAAGGAGATCCTCTACGGAGTCTCCGGCGCGCCCCGGGTGCACGGCAAGACCGCACCTGACGGAACCGCCCTGTTCAGCCAGGCCGGCGAGCTGAGCGCCGACTCGGTGGCGGCCGGGCTCGGGCGGCGGCTTTCCGCACCCGAGTACGGGGACATCGAGCCCGTCACCGCCTGGCGGGAGCGGCGGCGCCGAGAGCGCGTCCAGCTGCCGCTGCTAGGCGCTGCCCGCACCCCGTACTTCTGCTCCGGCTGTCCACACAACTCCTCGACGAAGGTCCCGGAGGGCTCGCTGGTCGGTGCCGGCATCGGCTGTCACACCATGGCCGTCTTCATGGAGCCCGACCAGGTGGGCACAGTCACCGGGCTGACCCAGATGGGCGGTGAGGGCGCGCAGTGGATCGGGATGGCGCCCTTCACTGACCACGAGCACTTCGTGCAGAACATCGGTGACGGCACGTTCACGCACTCCGGAAGTCTCGCGGTACGCGCGGCTGCCGCGGCCGGTGTCAACATCACCTACAAGCTCCTGTACAACTCCGCGGTGGCGATGACCGGCGGCCAGGACCCGGTCGGCGGGCTGTCCGTCGGACGGGTGGCGCAGCTGTTGCTCGTCGAGGGCGCCGCCAAGGTGATCATCACCACCGAGGACCCCGCTCGACTGCGCAAGGCCAGGATGCCCAAGGGGGTGGAGGTGCGCCACCGTGAGGAACTGATGCGCAGTCAGGAGGAGTTGGCCGCGGTTCCCGGCGTCACCGTGCTGATCCACGACCAGGAGTGCGCGGCTGAGAAACGCCGCAAGCGGCGGCGCGGCAAGATGGAGACCCCCGCGGCCAAGGTCGTCATCAACGAGCGGGTGTGCGAGGGCTGCGGGGACTGCGGGGTGAAGTCCAACTGTCTGTCCGTACAGCCGGTGGAGACCGAGTTCGGCCGCAAGACGCGGATCGACCAGTCCTCGTGCAACGTCGACTACTCATGCCTGGCCGGGGACTGCCCGTCCTTCATGACTGTGGTGCCCAGTGGTCGCAAGCCCAGGCGCAAAGAAGCTGCGGGACTCCGAGCCGAGGCGCTGTCCGAGCCCCAACGACGCGTCAAGGACGACGACTTCACCGTCCGGATCACTGGTGTCGGCGGTACGGGAGTGGTCACGGTGGCGCAGATCCTCGCCACCGCCGCCGTGATCGACGGAAAGCACGTCCGTACCCTCGACCAGACCGGGCTCGCCCAGAAGGGCGGCGCCGTGGTGTCGGACGTCAAGGTCACCTCAGCGGTTCTGGAACACGCTCCGAAGCTGGCCGACGGGGAGTGTGACCTCTACCTGGCCTGCGATTCGTTGGTCGGTACCGACGCGCAGTACCTGGCGGCGGCGGACCCGGACCGCACGGTCGCAGTGGTGTCCACCACCGAGGTGCCCACCGGCAGGATGATCATTGATACGGCGGCGCCCTTCCCGGAGCAGAGCAGTCTCCGCGCGGCGTTCGAGGGCGCCAGCGCACACGCCTTCTACGTGGACGCGCGCAGGCTGGTCGAGGACCTGTTCGGTGACGACCAGTACGCAAACATCCTTCTGCTCGGCGCCGCTTACCAGACCGGCGCGCTCCCGTTGTCCGCGGCATCGATCGAGGAGGCCATCCGCCTCAACGGAGCGGCCGTCGAACTCAATACACAGGCCTTCCGACACGGCCGCCAACTGGTGGCGGACCCCAAGGCGCTGCGGGCGTCCACCAAGGAGCCCGGCGGCAGCCGTGGGACGGCAGAGCCGAGTGCCGCCGCCCGGCGCATCACCGGACTGGTACACGCCGAACCCGGTACGGAACTGGCCCGACTTCTGGAGATCCGCGTACCGGAACTCATCGCGTACCAGGACGGAAACTATGCCCGGGAGTACGCCGGGTTCGTCGAATCCGTGCGGCTGCTCGAAGCGGGTCCTACCGTGGTGACCGAGGCGGTGGCCCGCAATCTGTACAAGCTCATGGCCTACAAGGACGAGTACGAGGTCGCCCGGCTCCACCTCGACGACGAGCTGAAGGCCGAGATCGAGGCGCAGTTCGGTGAGGGCTCACGGTTCGCCTACCAGCTGCACCCACCAGTGTTCCGGATGGTGGGGATGAAGCGGAAGATAAGCCTCGGCCCCTGGTCCCGGCCGGCGCTGCGTGTCCTGCGCTCGATGCGCAAGGTGCGCGGCACGCGTATGGACGTCTTCGGCTACGCGCGCGTGCGGAGGGTGGAACGCGCTCTTGTCGACGAGTACCGCGATGCCGTGCTGCGGGCGCTGCACACAGAGGTATCCCAGGGCTCGGAGACGGTCCTCGAACTGGCCTCCCTGCCGGACATGGTCCGCGGCTACGAGCACATCAAGCTGGCCAATGTCGCGGCCTACCGCGCCAGGCAGGCGGAGTTGCTCGCCCGGCTGGCGCGATCTGCGGTGGCGCAGGGCGCTGAATCATGAGGATCGCACGGCTTTTACCGCGATGCTGAGGCCAGAGGCACGGGCGTCTCCGACCCGGGACGTCGAGCGCTGCGTGATAGACCGTCGGCTGTCCGCCTTCCACGACGACTTGCTGACCGGCGAGCCTCTCGACCTGCGGTGACACGGTGTGCGTCTCTACTCAGTCCGGTTCGAGGAAGGAAACGTGGACGTAAGGGTGACAGGCAGTTGGTGGACGCGCATGACGAGACCGCTGCCGTCGCCGAACGCTCTCGACCCTGACGTTCCCCGGAAGGACCTGCCATGACCAGCATGGCCATCGTCGGCGCCGGCCCCCAACTGGGCCTGGCCATCGCCCGTACCTTCGGCACCCAGGGCTTCGATGTCGCCCTGATCTCCTGTGATCGCCAGAAGCTCGACGGTCTCGTCACCACGCTCACCGCCGACGTACTCGACCGCGACGCGCTCACCCAGGCCCTCAAGGACGCCGACACCCAGTTAGGCCCATCGGAGTCATGGAGCACTCCCCGGTCGAGGCGCTCGGCACCACCGTGACGACCACTCCGGCCGAGACCGACCCCTCACATGTCCAGCACGAGATCGAGTTCCAGCGGGTGCCTGCTCGTCAAGAGCCCGCCAGAGCCGGGCGCCCAGCGCCGCATCAAAGCCGAGGTGGAAGCTGACGCTGTCACCGGTCGTGGTTTGCGTGGCCGGACTCACTGCGTGGACGGTTCTGGGCAGCATGGCCCTGGCGGAGCTCAGGGACACTCCCAGCCGCTGAGCCAAGTCGCGCAGAACGAGGGCTAGTTCGTAGCGCTCTGGCCCGACCTTGGCCCTGTCGACGTCCTTCTGGAAGACCATCGTGCGCGGTCCGTTCGGAACCAGCTCCCCCTGCGACATCCGTTCTCCTCCATCGACCCCGCCGTGCTGTTGCGTGAAATCGCAACAGGGTGCGCGTGCCGAAACACACGTCTGTCTTCCATGATCGGTCACCTGCACTGGACCGACTGAGGGACCCCATGACCACCACCACCGCGCTGATCGTCCTGATGCTCCTGCTGCTCACCCTGTTGCTGGGCGGGGCGTTGTTCTACCTCGTCCACACACACCCTCGTCTCGCGGCCCCCCTCACCGTGGCTATGGCCGGCATGGCTCTGCTGGCCCCCAGTGTCGTCGGCATCATCGCCCGGTGAATTCAGCGAACCTGCCACCTCGGCACGTTCCGTCGGTTCGCATTCAGCTCGCTCGACGGCGAGTTGAATAGGTTCGCTGGGCTGGTGGCCGAGCTTCTCCGTGTGCGACCGGGAGCCGTTGCGCAGCCTGCGCGCCCGCCGTAGAACGTCAGGGCGAATCGAGGGAGCCGGGGCTCACTCCGCCCAGTCCTCCACGCTGATCACCACTTCTCCCAGCCTGACACAGCGAGCCAGGCTCTTGGGCGGGGTCCACTTTCAAGCGTCGCCACTGGTCGCCTTTTCAGCCGTCGCCGACAGGGCTACGGCGGGTGACCTCGGCAGGGCGCGGAGCAGACTCCTCCTCCGCGATGCGGACGGCCTTGCCGAACGAGTGACCTCCGCGGGTGCGGAGGTATGCCGTGTCCGAGGGTGCGGGTGAGGCTGCGCGGCTGGGCCATACTGATTCGCGCACGACCTGCCAGATCTGTGCGCACGTCCTGCCCGACGCTCCTGAACGTCTGCGGTGGGTGAAGGAAGACGTGCTCAGCCTGGAGAGACAGCTCGTCGTGCGCTCCAGCTCGAGGCGATGCACGACACCGCAACGCCCGCTGAACGGACGAACACGAGGACGCCGGGCGAGGCCTCCCTGCTCGAAGGCTGTGCCGCTCGAACCGGTGAACTGACGGCCGCGGAGACAAAGAAGGGCGGCGCGGGAGGCGTGCCCAGGGGGAGGCTGCTGGTATCGGCGACCACCGCGCGTGAATACGGTGCGTAATGAACGGCGGAGGCTGACGGGAGCGTCGCAGGGATCGTCCTGCAACACCCGATGGTGCGCCCTATCAGCACGGCGAGATCCCGGTGCTGATTCGGTGCCGACTCGAATGCCCGTTCGCCACTAAATCCGCAGCTCGTAGCTCTATTCGAATGGGTGGTCGTACCACTCGATGGTCGTGCCGATGAGGCTGGCGGCGACTATGCGCTTCAGGTTGTTCGGCGACGGTGGAGTGGGTGCTGCGGAGGCCATGTGCGCCACTTCCTCGTGTGCGGTGGGGACGGGTATGTATGCGCACACCGTAGGAACCCCCAGGTCGAGGGCACATGTGGCGGAGCAACATAGTTCGAGGCTTGCCTTTGCGTGTGGCCACCATGCTGGCTCACGAAAGCTGGTTCAAGGGCTCGAGGGTGGTCGAAACGAGTGTTGTCCGGGACGCGTAGTTCGCGTTGATTTGACGTTCTGGTGCTGACTCCCGTGCTGGTTCGGTGCTGTTGATGGCGGGCGTCGGCTCAGAGTCGTTGCGTGGCAGGTGACCGGACTGAGAGGCCGAGCCCGGCCGTGTCGCTCGGTTGTTCTCGTTGAGCACGGGCGGGGTGTGGGGCCCGGGTGTATTCCGGGCGCGGCCTTCGTGATCCCTGGCCTGGTTGGCCGTGAGAAGGCGTTGGCCGGGCGGGCGGCATGCTGCCGGTGTCCACCATGGTCACCGAGGTTCCGGGGGCAACACTGTTGTCGGCACCGAGTGTCAGTGGTGCATGAGCAGCATGATGGCGGTGCCCATGGCCGTCGATCCGTGCCAGAAGTGGTCGTAGGGCCCGTCGAGGTCGGTGGAGAAGCCCGCACTGCCCGGGGCCTCGCGCAGTGCGGGCATGTCCCGGGTCAGCGACCGGAGAGCGTAGGCCAGCAGACAGAGCGTCAGTACGCCGGTGATGACGTCACCGGTCTGCGCGTCCGTGACGCCGCCGTGGCGTACCGGCATCCACGCCATGGCGGCCATGCCGACCGCGTGCGGCGACCTGCGCGTGAGGCCGTCCCATCGCGGACCACGGAGGCTGAGGACCGCGGTCAACGGGAACCACAGTGCTGCGGCGGCGAAGAAGAAGGTCGTCCGCCCCGGTGACGGCCCTTCGCCGATCCCGTACCACGGCATCACCGCCATGGCCGACGCCATGACGGTGTGCAGCAGACTGTCACCTCGGCCGCGCCATCCGCAGCCTCGTGTCAGCACGGCCTGCCGCAGTGCGTACACGGCCGCGGCCGCGAACAGCGCTGTCAGCATGCCGTGTACGGCGGCGGTGGCGCTCATGCCCAGTGGGTGGTCAGGCGGTGGGCCGTGGGGCGCGGAGGTGGGCCCGCTCGGCCAGTTCCTGCTCCTCGACCAGCTCCACCATGGGCTTGCCCGGCGCGCACAGCATCGTCACGACGAACCTGGTGCGCGCGTCGGGCAGCGCGTTGCCGTCCTGGTAGTGGATCGCGTCGCCGCCCGGCTCCCAGAACGTCCCGCCCGCCTCGATCACCCGCTCGGGCTCGCCCTCGAGCTCGAAGCGGACGGCGCCCTCCAGGACGTAGCCGAACGCCGGTCCGGGGTGGCGGTGAGGCGGGGTCCCCGGATCCCCGGGCTCCCACTCGACGCAGATGGTCATCGCCGACGCGCCCTCGGGGACGGTGAGAGGATCGGTGTCCTGCAGCATCTTCGCCGCCGTCTTCCAGCCCTCCGACCGGGTCCGAACTCCGGTCCCCTGCGCTGAGTCCTTGTCCGACATGGATCGGCCTCCCTTGGATGCACCCGGCCATGGCCGCCATGGCCCTCTGTAGTGATGACCGGGCTCCGGGCGGATCTGTGACACTCGCGGCCACATCAGTGTCACAACGTTGGCATGAGCCCTGTCCTAGGTGTTGTGAGGGACCGACATCACCGCCACCTCACGAAGCCATCAGCGGGGTCACCGACCCCTCGACGGGAAGGGGCCCGGAATGCGAGTCGTCGTAGCAGGAGCCACCGGTCTGATCGGTTCCAGGACGGTCGCCAGGCTTCGGGATCACGGTGTGGAGGTCGTGCGCGCGTCACGCCGCGAGGGCGTCGACGTCACGACCGGGAAGGGCCTCGACGAGGTCATGCGTGGCGCCGACGTGGTGGTGGACGTCACCGACACACCCTCCCGCGGAGAGCTGGAGAGCCTGGAGTTCTTCGGCACGGCGACCCGCAACCTGCTGGAGGCCGCGGCCCGGGCGGGCGCCGAACACCACGTGATCCTGTCCATCGTCGGGGCCGGACATCTGCGGGCGGGCTACTTCCGCGCGAAGGCGCTGCAGGAGGAACAGGTACGGCGCTCGCCCATGCCCTACTCCGTCGTGCGTGCCACGCCGTTCTTCGAGTCGGTGGAGTACATGTCGCGCGCGGCGACCTACGGAGACGTCGTCCATGTCGCGCCCGTCCTGATCCGTGCCGTGTCGACGGACGACGTCGCCGCCGCGGTCGCCCATGTCGCCGTGGGAGCACCGCTGTTCGGCGTCCTGGAGGTCGCCGGCCCCGAGGAGCACCACCTCGATGACCTCACCGCGAAGCTGCTCGCGGCACGCGGCTACCTGCCGGACGTGGTCTCCGACGCCCACACCCCCTTCTTCGGGGCGTTGCTCGGGCACCGGGCGCTGCTGCCAGGGACGGACGCCCACCTGGGGCACGAAACCTTCTCCGAGTGGCTCGCGCGGTGAGGACATTGTCTGCCCCCAACCGTCTCCCCGCCCACGCCCCGACAGGAAACAGTCATGAGTGAGCTCGACCAACTACCCGATCAGGACAGCGAAGAGACCACCGAATGGCAGGCGTCGCTCGACGCCGTCGTGCGGCACGTAGGGCCGGAACGGGCTGTGTATCTCCTTCGACGTGTGCACGAGTTCGCGGACCGGGCCGGTCTGTCCCTGCCCGGACTCCTGACCTCCGACTACATCAACACGATCCCCGTGTCGGCGCAGCCGCCCTTTCCCGGTGACATCGCCATGGAGTCCAGGATCACCGCCCTGAACCGGTGGAACGCGGCGGCGATGGTGACCCGCGGCTCCCGATTCGGACTCGGCGGCCACATATCCACCTATGCGTCGGCGGCCTGGCTGTACGAGATCGGATTCCACCACTTCTTCCAGGGCAAGGACGGGGACGGCTCGGGCGACCAGCTGTACTTCCAGGGGCATGCCTCGCCAGGCATCTACGCCCGCGCCTTCCTCGAAGGGCGCCTGAGCGAGGCGCAGTTGGACGGTTTCCGGCGGGAGGCCGACGGCCACGGACTGCCGTCCTACCCACACCCCCGACGCCTGCCGTGGCTGTGGGAGTTTCCCACCGTGTCCATGGGCCTCGGCCCGCTCGCCGCCGTCTACCAGGCCCGGTTCAACCGCTACCTGCACGCCCGCGGCATCAAGGACACCTCCACATCGCGCGTGTGGGCCTTCCTCGGGGACGGCGAGACGGACGAGCCGGAATCGACTGCGGCGCTGGCGCTCGCCGCCCGCGAGCGTCTCGACAACCTCACCTTCGTCGTCAACTGCAACCTCCAGCGCCTGGACGGGCCCGTGCGGCCGAACTCCAAGATCGTGCAGGAGCTCGAAGCACGGTTCCGCGGTGCGGGCTGGAACGTGGTCAAGTCCCTCTGGGGCGAGGCCTGGGACCCCGTCCTGAGGCAGGACACCACCGGCGCCCTGGTCCACCGCCTCGGCGAGGTGCCCGACGCCCAGCTGCAGACGTACGCCGCCCGGGACGCCACGTACATCCGCGAACACTTCTTCACGGGCGACGCGCTCTCCGCTCTCGCCGCCGGGCTGAGCGACAGCCGGCTGACCGAGTTGTTCCAGAACTCCCGGGGCGGCCACGAACCGCTCAAGGTCCACGCCGCCTACCGGGCCGCCGTCGAGCACCGGGGCGCACCGACGGTCGTCCTCGCCCAGACGGTGAAGGGGCACACGCTCGGCTCGGCCTTCGAGTCGCGCAACGCCAACCACCAGATGAAGAAGCTGACTCTGGCGCAGTTCCGCGAGATGCGTGACCTGCTTGAACTGCCCATCCCCGACAGCGCGTTGAGCGGTGACCTGGTGCCGTACTGGCACCCGGGCGAGAACTCGGACGAGGTGCGCTACCTGCGTGAGCGGCGGGCGGCGCTGGGTGGCCCCGTCCCCGTGCGCCGGGTGGCGGCCAAGCCGCTGAAGCAGCCGTCGGCCCGCCCATTCGAAGCGCTGGAGAAGGGCTTCGGCCACCAGGAGGTGGCCACCACCATGGCCCTGGTCCGTCTGGTCAAGGACCTGATGCGCGACCCGGAGACGGGACCGCGCTGGGTGCCGATCATCCCGGACGAGGCCCGCACGTTCGGCATGGAGTCCCTGTTCCCGACGGCGGGGATCTACTCGGCGGACGGCCAGACCTATGAACCGGTGGACGCGGACCAGCTGCTCTACTACCGGGAGGCCAGGAACGGCCAGTTGATCGACGAGGGCATCACCGAGGCCGGTTCCATGGCCGAGTTCACGGCCGCGGCGACGTCGTACGCCACTCACGGCGAGCCCATGATCCCGTTCTACATCTTCTACGCCATGTTCGGTTTCCAGCGCACCGGCGACCAGTTCTGGGCGCTCGCCGACCAGATGGGGCGCGGGTTCGTCATCGGAGCGACGGCGGGCCGTACGACCATGACGGGGGAGGGGCTCCAACACGCCGACGGGCACTCCCACTTGCTGGCCTCCACTAACCCCGCCGCCGTGTCGTACGACCCGGCGTTCGCGTACGAGATCGCGGTGATCGTGCGGGAAGGGCTGCGCCGCATGTACGGCGACCGGCCCGAGGACGTCTTCTACTACCTGACCGTCTACAACGAACCCAAGGAGCAGCCGGCGATGCACGCCGATCCCGGGGTCGAGGAAGGCATCCTGCGGGGCATGTACCTGTTCCGGCCGGCCGAGCCCACCGCAACAGAGCCAAGGATCCAGCTGCTGGCCTCCGGTACGGCCATCCACTGGGCCCTGTACGCCCAGGAGTTGCTGCTGTCCCAGTGGGGCGTCCACGCCGATGTCTGGTCGGTGACCTCCTGGACGGAACTGCGCCGCGACGCGCTGGACGCCGACCGCGCGATGCTGCGGGGCGAGGAACGCGTCCCCTACGTGACGGCGGCGCTCGCGGACGCGCCCGGTCCGGTGCTGGCGGTCAGCGACTGGATGCGTCAGGTGCCCGACCAGATCAGCCAGTGGGTCGGTCACGACTACTCGTCGCTGGGTACGGACGGTTTCGGCCTTTCGGATACCCGGGACGCAGTACGGCGCTACTTCCGCGTGGACGCCGAGTCGATCGTCGTCGCCGCCCTGGACCGGCTGGCACGCGCCGGCGCGGTCAGCTCCGAGGCGGTCGGGCAGGCACGCGAGTGGTACGGATGGCGTGGGTGACCGTCGTGAACCCGACGCCGGTCGATGCTCCGGGGCGGGAACGTCAGGACGCCTATGCGGTCAGTGCGGAGTTCTACGACGTTCTGCAGGCGGAACGGGACGAGGCCCGGGTACGCGCGCTCTACCGCGACGACGTGCGCGGGGCCCGGGTCGGTGTGCTGGACGTCGGCGCGGGCACCGGGCGGGTCACGCTGATGAGCCTCCTGGAGTCACGCGCCCCCGTGCACGCGGTGGAGCCCGCCCGGTCCATGCGTACCCCGCTCATGACGCGGTTGGCGTCCCTGAGTCCGGAGCTCACGAAGCGGGTGACCGTGCATCCGCAGCTGCTCGAGGAGGCGGGGCTGTACGGCGTCGCGGACGTGGCCGTGTGCCACAACACCGTCGCCTGTCTGCACCCGGAGTCGCGCCGGGCGCTGTGGCCGGCCGTTGCCGAGGCCCTCGTGCCCGCAGGGGTGCTGCTCGTCCAGCTCCCACCGGCTCGCCTGCCGCGGCACAGGACCACCCTTGTGCTGCCGACCCGGACCGTCGGCCGCCACGAGTACGGGGGCCGCATGGTGACGTCGGCCGACGTGGACCGGATCCGGACACGGTTCGACTACTGGGTGCGCGAGGACGGGCGCGTGCTGCGCCGGCACGACGAGACGTTCTGGATGTGGCCGCTCTCGCGTCCGGAGATGATCGCGGAACTGAGGAAGGAAGGTTTCATCGCGCTGCCCGAACGGCCGGACCCCTCCGTGCTGGCCCTGCGACTGGCGTGACCGTGACGTGCTCCACCCGGGGTGAGCTGCCCGCTCTATCATGAGCAAGCGCTTGCACGAACGGGTCGGAGCTGAAGGCGGCACACATGGGTATGAGGGACGGCACTCACTCCCTCGACGGCACGGGTTCCTTCGACGGCACTCACTCCCTCGACGGCTGGGACTCCCTCGACCAGGCGACGAAGGTGTTCATGGCGGTGCGGCCCCAGCTCTTCGGCATCGCCTACCGCGTCCTCGGCAGCACCTCGGAGGCGGAGGACGTCCTCCAGGAGGCGTGGCTGCGCTGGCAGCACGCCGACCGTGGCGCGGTGCGCGAGCCGAAGGCGTTCCTGGCCACCGTCACCGCCCGACTGGCGATCAACCTCGCCCAGTCCGCCCGGGTGCGGCGCGAGTCGTACACCGATCCCTGGCTGCCGGAGCCGATCGACACACGCGCCGATCCGCAGTTGGGTGCCGAACGGGCCGAGGCGCTCGACCTGGCGGTTCTCTTCCTCCTGGAGAAACTGAATCCCGTGGAACGGGCCGCCTATGTGCTGCGGGAGGCCTTCGACTACCCCTACAAGCAGATCGCGGAGATGCTGGAGACCAGCGAGGCCAACACGCGCCAGCTGGTGAGCCGCGCGCGCAAGCGCATCTCCTCGGAGCGCCGCAAGCCCGTCGACGCCACCGAGCACCGACGGCTGATGAAGGTGTTCCTCACCGCGGCACGGACCGGCGATCTGGCCGTGCTGGAGGACATCCTCACCGAGGACGTGGTCAGCTACACCGACGGGAACGGGCTGCGCGGGGCGTCCCGGATTCCCGTCGTCGGACTGGTGCACGTCTCCCGGTATCTCGCCGCCTTCGGCCCGCGCTTCTGGCCGCACAAGGAGATCGACTGGGTCGAGGCCAACGGTGGACCGGCCGCCCTCGTCTCGGACGGCGGGACGGCCGTGGTGCTGCTGACCCTCGACATCTCGGAGCGCGGCATCGAGCGGGCCATGTGGGTCATGAACCCGGAGAAACTGACACGTTACGTGGCGTCGCTCGACAACTGAACGGGCTGGGTCGTCACACCACCGGTCACTCGTCGGTCAACCGGTGGTCCGAGACCCGACACACAGAGGTGCGCTCGATGACCGAACCGATCCGACCGCCCGACCTGTCCACCGAGAACGACTTCGACGGGGACTCCTTCGCTCCCCTCTACACCACGACGGTGATCGTGACCGGCGGGGCGGCGGCCCACGGAAGAGCCTCGGGGAGAGCACGCTCGGACGACGGCATTCTCGACCTCGACCTGCGCCTGCCCGCCGAACTGGGCGGGGACGGCCGGGGGACCAATCCCGAGCAGTTGTTCGCCGCCGGGTTCGCGGCCTGCTTCCACGGCGCGCTGAGCCTCGTCGCACGACAGACCGCGCTCGACCCCACCGCGATATCCGTCGAGGCGACCGTGGCGTTCGGCCGCAGCCCACAGGACGGCGGGTACGTCCTGCACATCGACCTGGTCGTCGACTGGCCGGGCGTCACTCCCGACATCGCCACTCCGCTTCTGCGGCGGGCCGACGCACTGTGCCCCTACGCGAGGATGGCCTGGCACGGCACGCCGACCACCATCACGCTGGCCTCCTAGGGCCACGTCGGCCAGGAGGTGTCACAGATCGCGGGACTGCCCGGTCGTACTGGATGAGGACCCCAGCGATCGGAGTGGACCGTGGCTGTCACCGAACAACGTCTTGCCACCATGGTGCTGGTCATCGGCACCGGAGGTGCCGGCCTGCGCGCGGCGATCGAACTGGCCGAGGCCGGCATCGACGTCCTCGCCGTCGGCAAGCGCCCCAAGGAGGACGCCCATACGGCACTGGCGGCCGGCGGCATCAACGCGGCACTGGCCACCATGGACCCCGAGGACAGCTGGCAGCAGCACGCCGCCGACACGCTCAAGGAGAGCTATCTCCTCGCCGACCCCCGCACCGTGGAGATCGTCACCCAGGGCGCCGCACGGGGCATCGACGACCTGGAACGCTACGGCATGGCCTTCGCCCGCGAGGGTGACGGCCGGATCTCGCAGCGCTTCTTCGGCGCGCACAAGTTCCGCAGGACCGCCTTCGCCGGTGACTACACCGGTCTGGAGATCCAGCGCACGCTGATCAGGCGCGCCGAACAGCTCGACTTCCCGGTGCTGGAAGGGGTGTACATCACCCGGCTGCTGGTGCACGAGGGTGCCGTGTTCGGGGCGTACGGGTTCGACCTCACCAGCGGCAGGCGCTACCTGATCCACGCCGACGCGGTCGTCCTGGCCGCCGGGGGCCACACCCGTATCTGGCGGCGCACCTCCTCACGGCGCGACGAGAACACGGGCGACTCCTTCCGTCTTGCCGTGGAGGCCGGGGCTCGGCTGCGGGACGCCGAGCTGGTGCAGTTCCACCCGTCCGGGATCATCGAGCCGGAGAACGCGGCCGGCACCCTGGTCAGCGAGGCCGCCCGGGGGGAGGGCGGCATCCTGCGCAACGCGCTCGGGGAACGCTTCATGGCCCGCTACGACCCCGAGCGCATGGAGCTGTCCACCCGCGACCGGGTGGCCCTGGCCGCGTACACGGAGATCAAGGAAGGCCGCGGCACCCCGAAGGGAGGCGTGTGGCTCGACGTCTCCCACCTGCCCCGGCAGACGATCATGACGCGGCTGCCCCGCGTCTACCAGACCCTGCTGGACCTGCAGATGCTCGACATCACGCGCGAGCCGATCGAGATCGCGCCCACCGCGCACTACTCGATGGGCGGGGTGTGGGTGCGCCCGGAGGACCACGGCACGGACGTACGCGGCCTGTACGCCATCGGCGAGGCGTCGAGCGGGCTGCACGGCGCCAACCGTCTCGGCGGCAACAGCCTCATCGAGCTGCTGGTGTTCGGCCGCCTCACCGGGCAGGCGGCCGCCGCGTATTCGCAGGCTCTGAAGGCGCAGCCGCGGTCGGCGTCCGCCATCGCTCATGCCCGCGCGGAGATCGACGAACTCCTCGCCGCCGACGGCCCGGAGAACGTCCGCGCCCTGCAGCGCGCGATCCGCAACACCATGACCGAGCACGCGGGCGTCGTACGCGACGAAGACGGCCTGCGCGCGGGACTGGCGGAACTCGCGGTGATCGAGAAGAGGATGCAGGACGTCGGCATCCACCCGGACATCGCCGGCTATCAGGACCTCGCGCACGCCTTCGACCTGAAGTCCGCCGCGCTAGCGGCCCGGGCCACCCTCGAATCCGCGCTGGAGCGCCGGGAGACGCGTGGCTGTCACAACCGCAGCGACTACCCCGACCAGGATCCCGCTCTTCGGGTGAATCTCGTGTGGTCCCCGACGACGGGCGTCACCCGCGAGAGCATTCCGGCCGTCCCCGACGAGATCTCCTCCCTGATGGAGGAAGTCTCGACCACGGGAAAACTCGTCGAATAGAAGGTGTCACAAACAACTCCGGTGCCCGGTCTCTACTGATACAGGCATCAGGGAAACCCAAATAGAATCGAAAGGAATTCCGTCATGAAGGTCGTAGTGATCGGTGGAACCGGGCTCATCGGCTCGAAGGTGGTCGCCGGACTCGGCGCGCACGGGCACGAGGCGGTCGCGGCGTCGCCCAACACGGGCGTCAACACGCTGACAGGCGAGGGCCTGGCCGAGGTCCTCCAGGACGCGTCGGTGGTCGTCGACGTGTCGAACTCGCCCTCGTTCGAGGACGACGCGGTCATGGAGTTCTTCCGCACCTCGACGACCAACCTGCTGAAGGCGGAGACGCAGGCCGGAGTGGCGCACCACGTGGCGCTGTCCGTGGTCGGCACCGACCGCCTCCAGGGCAGCGGGTACTTCCGCGCCAAGCAGGTCCAGGAAGACCTGATCAAGGCATCCGGCAACCCCTACTCCATCGTCCACGCCACCCAGTTCTTCGAGTTCGCCAAGGGACTCGCCGACGGCGTCACCGAGGGCGACACCGTGCACCTGCCCGACGCCAGGATCCAGCCCATCGTCTCCGACGACGTGGCCGCGGCCGTCGCCCGCACCGCTGTCGGCGCACCGGTGGGCGGTGTGGTGGAGGTCGGTGGCCCCGACGTGTTCCAGCTGGAGGAGTTCATCCGCATGGGGCTGACCGCCCTGAACGACCCGCGCAAGATCGTCACGGACCCCCAAGCGACGTACTGGGGCGCCCCGCTGCAGGAGAACACGCTCCTGCCGGGTCCGGACGCGCACATCGCCGGGACGAGGTTCGCCGACTGGCTCGCCCAGCAGAAGTAATTCCTCGGGGTGGCCCTCACCGAAAGGGGAGGGCCACCCATTGCCCTTGGCGGCGGGCCGTGTTCATTCCGGCAGGGAAACGGCTCGCGCTCCTCGAAACGAAATGCCATGGAGACACGATGTCCGTAATGGGTGAGGACCGCGTCGACCTCGCTGCCACCTTCGTATCGCTGACCGCCGAAGCCGCCGAGCTGCGTACCCGGGTCACGGAACTGCGCCGTGAACTCGCGGATCTCGGCGAGCGCATGAACGTCGTCTCGGCCGCGCTGAACGGGGATCCGGCCTACCGCTGATCTCCCCGGCCGGGACACGCCGCCGCCCTGGCGCCGGAGGCGCCGCGGGACCTGCTTCCAGCGCCTGAAACCGGTCGCGCCGAGCGTGGGCACGATGCTGGAGACGACCGCCGAGAGGCTCTGGTCCGAGCCCGGCGGCCCGCGCTGCCGCTCCGCTCCGCGCCGCCGCTCTGTCGCCGGAGGCGCCGAGGGCGTTCGGCGAGATTTCGCGAGTCGCCGTCGACGGGATCCTGCCCCGCC
>NZ_JXTE01000249.1 GCF_000972385.1 Streptomyces sp. WM6386 | reverse complement strand
GGCAGCCGACGCCCTAGCGGGCCGGCCGACCCCGGACACCTGTCACGGCACAGACTCGTTACAGTTGTCATTCGGCAATAGTTTGCGTCACCTGTGGCCGGACTTCGGCCACCGCGGGCCACGCGAGCGCACTACTCGGATGAGGTGAGAGCAGGTGCCGGAGCACGAAGCGGCAGTACGGCAAGGTTCGTCGGCGCAGGTGGTCGGGGACTTCCTGTACCGCCATCGCGAACGGATCGCCCAGCGCTGGGCCGACGAGCCGCTGTTCCGCAGCGTGTTCACCCTCTCGCGGGACGAGGCCGTGGAGGCGGCCCGGACAGTGATCGAGGCGTTGGCCCAGGTAGCTGAATCGGACCGGGTGTACGACACGGATGCCACCGGATTCGAGGTCGTGCGCGAGCAGTTGGCCCGCATGGCAGCCGCGCGTTCCCGCGCGGGGATCACCATGGCCCAGGTGTCGGGGGAGGTGGACGCCTTGCGCCCGCCCGTCGCGGACTTCCTCGTCGAGGAGTTCCCGGCGGGAGCCACCGAGCAGGTGCGCGAGTGCACGACCGCACTCACCGTGCTGATGGGGACACTGCGACTGGTCGTGCTGGACACGGCGCTGTCCGAAGGGCAGGCACTCATCGAGCGGCAACAGCTCCAGCTGCTCGAGGTGGCCACCCCCGTGATCAAGCTGTGGGAAGGCGTTGTGGCCGTACCGCTGATCGGCACTCTCGACAGCGCGCGCAGCCAGATCGTCATGGAGACGCTGCTGGAGGCCATCGTCGACCAGCCCGCCCGCTTCGCGATCCTCGACATCACCGGTGTCCCCACCGTGGACTCGCTCGTGGCCCAGCACCTCATGAAGACGGTGGCCGCGGCCCGGCTGATGGGCGCGGAGTGCGTCGTGTCGGGCATCCGCCCGGCGATCGCCCAGAC
>NZ_JXTE01000248.1 GCF_000972385.1 Streptomyces sp. WM6386 | reverse complement strand
TGGGCCGTCGGACCGCTCGCGCCCCTCGATTTCTCCCAGCCGCCCCTTGCTTCCGGGCGTGCCCCTGCGGAGTCGTGGGATCTGTGGCTAAACCTGTCCGCCGTGCATCCTGCGGCCGTTCCTCTCGCGGACTTCGTGGACCGCTGGCGCAACAACCCCACCGCGTTCCCCGGTGACCGGTACGCGGACAACATGTTTGCCGCCTACCGGGCCCAGCCGCTGATCAAGGCGTACCTCGACCACCCCTTCAGCCTCGACATGGGCTACCTGGGCTTCCTGGGCGACAGCGATCCGTCGGAGCACCCCGTCATCGGTTACAAGGGAACCCGCGCCGAATACATACGAGATCTCACGTCGACAAGAACATCGAACACGGATGTACTCACGCTGGATGGCTGGTGGCTGGAGGTGTATGAGCGCGGCATGGAGGCCGTCCACGCCTTCTGCGAGCCGGATCTGTGCCCGCACGACCCTGCGCTGCCCGCCGTCTGGCCGGGCAGCGAGGCGTACCTCGCGAACCTTCCCGGCGACACGATCATCGTCCGGGTCCACTGTCACTGCTGATGTGACTCATCGGGTCGGTCACAGCGGCCCCAAAGGCTGTCCCGCGATGAGCGACCCGAGGTGCAGGGAACCGGTCGTCATGCGTCCTGGTCGACGTTGACGATGTTGCCGTCCGGGTCACGCAGCCATACTGAGCGGCGTCCCCAGGGCTGAGTTGTCGGCGGCTTGAGGATCTCGATGTCCCGTGCCGGCAGGCGTTCGTGGCGTGCGTCAACGTCGGCGACCTACTCCAGTCGAAGAGCCCAGCGACATCGAAGGCCCCGTGCACTTCGGCTGCCTGCTCCACCTCGCCGGCGAGGTGGAGGGGGCGATGTGGTGGTGGCAGTTCGCCGCCGGCGCCGGGGATGCCACCGCGGCCT
>NZ_JXTE01000247.1 GCF_000972385.1 Streptomyces sp. WM6386 | reverse complement strand
GGTGTCTTGCGGGGGGGGGGGGGGGGGGGGGGGGGGGGCGGGGGCGGCCCCCCCGCCACGAGGTACGTCTCGTGGCGGACGCCGGGCATCAGTCGGTGGGGGCCGCGGTCACCGCCGAACTGTTGGAGCGTCAACTGTGCTGTCTTCAGGGCTCTTCAGGGGTCAGCTCAACGGGTCGAGCGTGAGGTAGGCCTGTTGCGGGTTCCCGTCGTGCACGAGGGACTCGTGGTTGCCGACGTCGTCGAAGGCGAACGCGTAGGCCTTGCCGTCGGCCATCCGGTCGTGGATGACACGGGCGTAGTGGTTGGTCACCGCGTCCTGGTAGAAGGCCGCCGATGCGGCGTCCGGCTGGTTGGGGTTGGTCAGGAGCGTGGAGCGGTTGAAGCCCGCGCAGAGCGTGCGGGAGATCGGTCCGCGGACCTGGTCGTTCGGGGCGTCGAGGAGCTTGTGGCAGCCGAAGACGCTGGACGCGTCCGGCTTCTGGAAGCTGGTGACGGTCGCGCCGGCGGAGTTGGTGAAGTTCATGACGCCGCCGGAGACCCGGCCGAAGTACTTGGTGTTCGGCTGGTCGGTGAACGGGGTCACCGTGAGCGTTGTCGTGGCGTACTTCTGCCAGACGCGGTTGATGTAGTCGTCCAGGACGGAGGCGGGCAGTGCTCCGGTCTCCAGGCCGTAGGCGGGGGAGAGCGCGCGCAGCACCGTGCCGTCCGGGCGGGTCTGGATCAGGCCCGCCCAGCCGCCGGACTGGCCACGCAGACCGTTGAGAACCGCGTTGTAGCCACCGGACTTGAGGTGCCCCGTGTTGATCGTGGTGCCGTCGGAGCGCTGGACGCCCACCGCGTAGGGGGCGGAGAACATGTCGACCTGGGTGCTGTTGAGCCACAGGCCCGAGTCGTTGAGCGTGTACTCCGACCAGTTGAAGAGG
>NZ_JXTE01000246.1 GCF_000972385.1 Streptomyces sp. WM6386 | reverse complement strand
GAATCAAGGGTGTACAGCAGGGACTCGTCTATCTCGTCGAGCGACCGGACCAGGTGCCGTACGCCGGCCTCACGCATCAACTGCTCCTGGAAGCTGTGCTCATAGGAGCTCGGATGCCCGATGAACGCCGCCCCCAACGTCTGTGCCGCCTCGGCGACGCGTGCCACGTCGTCGATGAACAGCACTTGGTCGCAGCGCAGACCGAACAGGTCCGTGGCGATCTCGCGGACCCCGGGACGAAAACTGTTGGTGCACACGTACTGAGGCTGGTCGAAGTAGTGGGCGTACCTGGCCAGATGGCGGTCGAAGTGCGGTCGTTCCAGCCCGCCGTAGCAGATCAGGGGCACTCCGAGGCGCCGAAGTCGTCCCAGCAGCCGCCCGGCGCCGGCGAGCGGGTGCACCGGATGTTCCTGCAGGTACAGCTCCCGCTCGCGGAAGTAGGCCTCTGCCACTTCCTGGGGGGAGCCTGGGACGCCGATGGCGGCGGCGGCCTTGAGCCGGGGCTGCGAGAACACGGCACGCTCCAGTTCGGCTGTGTAGACGCCGCCGTTCTTGACGACGAAGCGGTGGATCACGGGGCTGAATGTGTCGTTCAGTAGCACCCCGTCGATGTTGACCGCAATGAGACGCAGATGCTGTAGGGCTATGGGAGCCATGAGACTGCCTCCGGATCGGGCCGCACCGAACTGGTGCGGGCCATGCTGCTGAAAGATGGAGCAGGCACTGGAGCACTGGACCCATAATAAACCGGATCAGCGGTTTTTTATAGCTACTTAGGGGCTTGTCTTCGCCAAGGGCTGCGCGAGGGTGTGGCCGGCACTTGCCGAACGAATGGGTGCGTCCATGGGCGAGGGATCGGTCGGGGCATCGCGCGGCGTCTCGTCGCGGACGGGGCGCTCGTCGCCGTGCACTACAAGGGGCAGGAAG
>NZ_JXTE01000245.1 GCF_000972385.1 Streptomyces sp. WM6386 | reverse complement strand
GGTTAGACAGGCGCCCGTGGGGAGTCGCCCGCTCGCCCACCGGCTGTGCGCCATGGCGAGTCGGCGCACTGACGATCCCAAGGCTCTGGACCTCTATGCGGCCGCCCTGGAGATCGCGAGCGCCCAGGACGACCCGAGGCAGCTGAGCGAGGTCGTCTCCGCAGTGCGCGAACACTGGGCCGGCATCAAGGGGGACCGGCGCACCCTGAGGGACGCCAAGCGCCGAGTGCTCAAACAACTGGGTGCCGCGCTGCGGAAGGTCTCCGACCGGATCGACACCACCCCGCTGTACTGGGAACTGTTCCGACTGGGCATCCAGGAACCCTCCTACTCGATCCGCCTGGTCGTCGCCCAGGAGTTCGGCACGGGCGGCAACGCGGCGTTCGCTGTGATCCGCGAGCGGGTCGGCCTGCACAGTGACCCCGTGCAGGAGTACAACGACCGGCTGGACAGGCTCAAGGCCTGGAAGAGGCGGGAGTACGAGGCATGGTCCGCGCGCATGAGGAGGGCGCTGGCGGACCGTACGTCCCCGCGAGGCACGTCGGTCGACTACATCGGGAGGTTGCAGGAGGACCGCAGGGAACTGAACCGGAACTACCGCGACCGGCGGGTCGATCTCTTCCGGGAGTTCGTGATGCGGGCCTGGATGCTGCCCATGCTCCTGGGCTCTGTCGACGAAGCCCATCGCGACGAGGCCCGGGAGCGCCTCACTAAGTGGCTGCGCCACCTCGATCCCAAGTTCACCGGCGGCACCCCCGACCTGCCGCTCGCTCTGGAGGCTGCCCTGGCCCAGGGTTTCAAGTACGCGGCCAACCGCCGCCTCCGACATCCCCACACCCACCTGAGCGGCCGCAACGATCTGATCCGTCAGGCGGAGACCGTGCTCCAGCACTCACGCTGCTGGTACGCGCAGCTCAGTCTGCTCCAGGC
>NZ_JXTE01000244.1 GCF_000972385.1 Streptomyces sp. WM6386 | reverse complement strand
ACCCTGGACACCGATGTCGCCACGATGCTCGACGCGGAGACGGTCACGGCCATCACCGGGGCACTGGCCGCGGCCGGCTGACGGGGGGGGGGGGGGGCCGCTCACAGGTCCTCGACCACCGTGACGACCGCTTCCAGCACGGCCCGTCCCCCCTGGGCCAGGGTCAGGGTGACCGGGCTGAGTCTGCGGCCCTCGGCGTCCCGTCCGCACAGACCGACCACCGCGGCGCACCGCATCGCCATGTCCGGCTCCGCGTACCCGCGGAAGTGGACCTTCAGCGAGCCCAGGGTGCACCGGTCGGCGGCCAGTTGGTGCATGCGGCCGGCGGCGAGGAGTGAGGTCTGGCGCAACGCCTCGAGCTGGACGAGGGCCGGCATATGGCCCTCGGCCGCGCCGTCGGGCAGCGGCCAGTTGCCGGGGATGCGCACGGTGGCCGACAGCCGGCCGTGCGTGAGGTCGAAGGGGCCGTGTACCAGGACGGTTTCCGGGTGGGTGCGCCCCACGTCGGCGGGGTCGGCCGGCCGGCCGCCGGTGGACTCGCCGGTGGGCGCGGTCAGTGCGGTCGCGAGGCTGAGCACGCGGTGGTTGCGGTGCACCACCGGCGGCAGGAACACCACGTCGGCGCTGCCCGAGCCGCACGGCACGTCGTCGATGCTCAGCACGGTGCTGAACCGAAGAGAGCGCGGCACCCCGTCGATGACCTTGTCGGGACGCACCCGCAGTTCGCTGGTGAGCAGCGCGGGGCGTGCGCGGGTGTCCGCGCAGGCGCGCCAGGCGGTGATGTCCCGGGTGGCGACGGCGACGCGGTAGAAGACGGCGGTGCGGTTGGCGGGGACCGGGAAATGGGTTTGCCCGATGAACTCGCCGGTTTCCCGGACCATTTCGACGGCCGTCTGGAGGTCGTGGAAGCGGTGTGGTCCGGCGGCGACGAGC
>NZ_JXTE01000243.1 GCF_000972385.1 Streptomyces sp. WM6386 | reverse complement strand
GACCCAGACCCTCTCCCGCAACACGATCAAGGGCGACGCGATGGTGATCGGTTCGGCCGGCCGTGACATCACCATCGGCCGCAAGCCCTGAGCCGGAAGGCGCGGCCCCTAGTGCTGAGGAGGCCGAGCCTGCGTCGGCCCCCGCCCCCACTTTCCGCGACCTCTACCAGGAGACCTCCCACAATCTGGTCTCAGGCGACCTCATCACTGTCGGCAACGTCGGCCGTGACTTCGTCCTCCAGGTCCCGGAGCGGATTACCCCCGCCCTGGACGGGCTCCCGTCCCCCACACGGCTGTTCAGCGGCCGACACGCGTATCTCAATGACCTCGCACAGGCGTTGGACCCGGACCAGTCGCACGACTGCGTAGCCCACGTCGTCACCGGCATGCCCGGCGTCGGCAAGACCGAACTCGTCCTCCAGGCCGCCGACCGCGCGCTCCGCCGCGAAGGCTGGTTCCCCGGCGGCGTTCTATTCGTGGATCTCTTCGGCTACGACCCCGAGCGCCGTCTGCCGCCCGAGCAGGCGCTGGCCAGCTTCCTGCGTGCACTCGGCGTACCAGCCGACCACGTACCCGCCGACGTGCAGGAACGCGCCCGGCTGTACGCGACGATCCTGCGCAGGTACGCCGACGCTGGCCGCAGGTTGCTGGTGGTCCTCGACAACGTGGCCGCCGTCGAGGACGTACGGCTCCTCGTGCCGTCCGGCGGTGCCACCTCCGTACTGATCACCTCCCGGTACGCCCTCGGCGTCCCCGGCGCGCGGATGCATCGGCTGATGGAGCTTCAGCTGGATGAGGCCGTCGCACTGTTAGGAGACGGCCTCACTGCCGCGAACGGCGTGTCCGACACCCGCGTCACGGACGCGCCCGAGTCGGCCGCAGAGATCGCCCGGTTGTGCGGATTACTGCCGCTCGCCCTGCAAATTGTCACCG
>NZ_JXTE01000242.1 GCF_000972385.1 Streptomyces sp. WM6386 | reverse complement strand
CACCTGGACGGCGGCGGTGGGGTTGACCAGGTCGTCGCGTGTCAGGTGCCGGTAGAACTCGTCGATGTGTGCCGTCGGCATGGTCTTGCGGTAGTAGGCGGACTTGAAGTCGGACCTGAAGGTGGGGTCGTTCAGCGTCGGGTTGGTGGTGCCGATGTAGCGGGCGGCCTGGAGCCAGGGCATCCGGGGCGGTCCCGCGAGTTGGGGCATCGCCGCCACCTCGCCCATGGGGGTGGTCATCGGCTCGTTGGCGACGTCCAGGCCGGCGGTGATGGCGCCGAGATAGTCGTCGAGTATCTTCTGCGCGTCCGGGACGGTCGCGTCGACCTGGGTGACCAGGCCGATGTAGCCGGCCGACTTGTGGTTCAGCCACAGCACGCTGGTCAGGTTGTCGTTGACGGTGCCGGACTTGATGTTCTTGGTGTGCCAGTCGCCGAAGTTCTTGACCAGCCGTGCGAAGCGGTCCTTGGTCATCTCGGCCCAGGGCCAGGCGGTGGCGTGCAGCAGCACTTCGGCCGGGGGCTGCGGCAGCAGTTTCGCGGGGTTGGTGCCGGTGGCTCCGGGAGAGCGGAACCAGAAGCGGGTGACGACGCCGAAGTTGCCGCCTCCGCCGCCGGTGTGGGCCCACCACAGGTCACGGTTGGGGTCGTTCGGCTCGCGGGTCGCGACCTTGACCGTCGCCGTGCCGTCGGCACCGACGCAAACGACCTCGACGCCGTACAGGTGGTCGACCACCAGCCCCATCTGGCGGCAGAGCAGGCCCCAGCCGCCGCCGCTGACATGGCCGCCGACGCCGACCTGGAAGCAGGTGCCGGCGGGGATGGTGACCCCCCAGGTGCGGTACATGCGCTCGTACACGTTCAGCACCTGCGAGCCGGCCTCGACGCAGACGGCGTTCTTGTCGGGGTCGAAGTAGACCCGGTCCATCCTGGTC
>NZ_JXTE01000241.1 GCF_000972385.1 Streptomyces sp. WM6386 | reverse complement strand
GCCCAGTCCGCCGCCTACGCCAAGGCGATCACCGACGACGACGTCTCCAAGGTCGGCACCGAGAAGATCGACGGCGCCGACACCGACCGGTACAAGGTCTCGGTCGACGTCGCGCGGCTGCCCGGCGGCTCGCAGTTGCGCGAGCAGATCGGCCCGACGCTGCCCATGCAGATCTGGCTCGACGACCAGGGCCGCATTCGACGCCAGCAGATCGACATGACCGTCAAGGCACCGGCCTCCACCAAGCCGGACGCGAGCTCGGCACCCCAACAGGTCAAGCTCAGCACGCTGATGGAGTACTCCGCCTTCGGCACCGAGGTCGAAGCCGAGGCTCCCCCGGCCAACCAGGTGAACGACATGACCGACCAGGCACTGCGCAACGGTCAGAAGAAGAGCTGACCCGGCGCGGGCCCGGCCGCATGCCGCCGGGCCCGCGGCGCCTGCGCCGTCCTCGGCCCGAGGTTCCGTCGGCGGTTGCCGCGAGCCGGTGGCCGCAAGGATCCGCATTGTCGGCGGAACGCCGCCGGCCCCGGTGTGTGGACGCGGGAGTCCAGAGCGACCCAATGAACCAGCCGCCCGGACGGAGACCGCGGTTCCGCCGTGTGAGCTCTTCCAGGACGAAGACACGGCACACCTGCAACGGCAGCGAGCGGCACTCTCCGGCCGACGCTCAGCGCACTGGGGGTGGCGCCGTGCTCTCCCGGACCATCAGGCGCGTCGGCACAAGCGTCGTGCCGTGGGACGCGTCGTCGTGGCGCATCTTCCGCAGGACCGCCTGGACGCAGAGGCGGCCGACCTCGGCGAAGTCCTGATGGACCGTCGTGAGGGGCGGCAGGAAGGACGACGCCTCGGCGATGTCGTCGAAGCCGATGACGCTGACGTCCTCGGGGACGCGCCGGCCGCGTTCATGCAGGGCGCGCAGCAGGCCCAGGGC
>NZ_JXTE01000240.1 GCF_000972385.1 Streptomyces sp. WM6386 | reverse complement strand
CTCACGCACCGCGTGCACCCCAGCCGGTACTCGGACCACAAGCTGCTGCAGGCCGACGTGAACCCGGCGTAGCTCGTGCCGGTGCCGTGGAAGTCAATGTTCCCTGGGGAGCAGCCCGTCGAGTCGTGCACCGCCTGCCCAGGGTTCCAAGGCGGGGTTGTCCAGCAGGAAGGCGTGGCCTTCGCCTTGTGCCCAGCTGATGTCTCGGTCCTGGAAAGTGCCACGGTGCACGATCAGGTGGAGAAGTGAGTCCGCGTTCTCCCGACGGGCATGGGAGTGGGGGAGGGCCTCGTCGGGTAACGGCTCCGCGACCGGACGGAAGGCCACGTCGAGCCGGCGGCCGTCCGGATGCCGGGCGCACAGGCGTGGCCGGTCCGGTGCGGGTAACAGCCGGACCTTCCATTGGTCGCGGCGCAGCATCCGTGCCACCGCCAGGGCCAGGCCCTGGATGTCGAGGTCGAACAGTTCCTGCGGGGTGTAGTGGCCGCGGCGGCGTCGAGCGCCCGGGCGGCGGCGCCTTATGGCGATGAGGAGGACGACCGCCAGGAGGAGCACGCCGGTGACCGGGACGACGACCCCGGCGGCACGGGAACCCACGACAAGGCCGGCTACGACCGAGCACACCGCCACTGCCAGGACGGCGAACGCGGGCAGGACATCGCGGAACCTGGGTCCATAGCGGCCCTGGGCGCGCAGCCGGCGTACCGTGTCCCGTTTTCGGTGGCGCTGTTCCTCAGCCGACTCGGACGTCCATGACGGGCGTGCCACAGTGTCAGCCCCCCTGCATCTGCTTGCGCCGATTCCGGAGGGATACCCCGCGAGCCGAACGAATGCTCGATCAGCGGGCGGGAACCGGCCAAGTGCCCGGGCGCACGGATGCACTGAGCGGCGCAAGGGGCGGAGCGTGGTGACGAGCCACCGCACCGACGGCACGGGAC
>NZ_JXTE01000024.1 GCF_000972385.1 Streptomyces sp. WM6386 | reverse complement strand
TTGGGGCTGGGGGGGGGGGGGGCGGGTGGGGGGTGGGGGGAGTGAGTAGCTCGGGGTCACCGGGACGGCCGGGGTCGGGGCTGCCGTGAAGGCGGGCGGGGCCGGGGGGTTGGTGATCGGGGGTGTGCTGCCGACGGCCATGTCCTGGGCCAGGGCGTCGAAGTCGACGTAGCCCGTGGCCTCCAGGATCTTGATGTGGTCCAGGACGGTGGTGTTGGCGTCGTCGGCGAGCGTGCGGACCAGGGAGTTACGGGTGCTCGCGCGGACCTGGGCGACGACGGAGAAGACCCTGCCGTGTGCGAGACGCAGGATGTTGGCGAACTCGCGGTCGTACTCGACGCCTTGGGCCGAGTTCAGGGTGGCGAGCCACCCCTTCTGCTGGTCGTTCGGCTCGTTGGGAAGGGTCAGGCCCAGCTGGGAGGCGACGTCGCGGACCCGCTCGTCCAGGAAGGTGTGCCCCTCGACGAGGTGCTGTCCGGCCGTCCGTACGGCCTGTGTCGTGCCCTTCTGCTGGGCCTGCTGACCGGCGGGCAGCTCCCACAGCCCGGCCAGCCGGACCTTCGTGACGAACTCCCGGTCGAGCGCGGACAGCGGCCCGTACTGCGTCGACACGGTCTCGGCATTGAGTACGTCGGCCGCGGTCCCCGACCGGTCGGCGTACGACCAGATCGGGAAGATCAGCGCCATCAGGGTCGCTGTCAGGCCGGTGATGATGAGCCCCGTGCCGCTGAGAATTCCTCGGCCCTTGACGGGGGGTCGCGGTCGCATGGTGCCTCCTGTTACGGCACCGCACGCAGTTGGGATTTCGAGTGCGGGATTGGCATGTTACTGCGCGGTCCGCGCCAACTGCCGTACAGGAGCGAATGGTTGCATCCCGGACACCAGGGGCGAATGGTGAAGGGAGACTTGGTGGCTTATGGCACCAAAGGGTGGCTAACCGAGTGTGTGGGAGATGTGTCGAGGCGCCGGTGTTATCCCCGGCACACTCGGCTGCGGCCGGCGCGGACGGCGGCCGGTCACCGTCGCAGCAGCACCCGCCGCGTCGCCCGTGCCAGCCGTACGGCGGGCCGGTGGGACCGCGGCCGCGTGCCGGACCGCTCCAGCCACCACTCCCGCAGCCCGGCCCGGGCGTGCGGGTCCTCCGGCAGGCCGGAGCCGAGGAGGTACCCGGCGAAGTCCAGCGCGTCCCGCCGGTAGCCGGCGCCCATCGGATGCCCCTGGGCGTACCCGAGGAACGCCGCCCGGTACCCCGCCCCGAGAATCTCCGGCAGCTCGGGCGCGACCTTCGCCACGACATCCGCCCGCTTCCCGGCGAGCGCCCGCGCCTGCACCCCGACCCGCACCCGGTCGAACCCCTCGGGCACGGGCGTCCCGGCGACGAGCGCGGAGAGCAGAGCGGTCTGGGCGAGGGCGAGGCGCTGACGGGCGGGGGCGGTGGTGGAGGCGGCGTCAGCGCCGTCGAGGGGGGCATCGGCAGTGGTGTCGGGGCTGGTCTTCATGACCCGCCCCGCGACATCCGTCACGGACTCCCCGCCGCCCTCCTCGGAGCTCCCCCCGGCCTGCTCGCGCCCCTTCTCCAGCGCGCCCCGTATCGCCGTCAGTTCCCGCTCCAGCTCGCTCGGCTCGGGGAAGTTCTCGTCCCGTTCCAGCAGGACCCCCGGCGGGGAGACGCGGGAGGCGAGGTCGGTGAGGATGTCGAGGACCGGGCGGGGGACGGGGTGGGCGTGGCTGTCGTGCCAGACGCCGTCGCGTTCGAAGCCGCCCGCCACGTGGACGTAGGCGATGGCCTCCAGAGGGAGGTCGGCGAGGGCCTCGGCGGGGTCCTCGCCGCGGTTGACGTGGTTGGTGTGGAGGTTCGCGACGTCGATCAACAGTCGTACGCCCGTGCGGTCGGCCAGCTCGTACAGGAACTGCCCCTCCGTCATCTCCTCACCCGGCCAGGAGATCAGCGCGGCGATGTTCTCGACGGCGAGCGGCACGGGCAGCGCGGCCTGGGCGATACGGACGTTCTCGCACAGCACGTCGAGCGCGTCGCGGGTGCGCGGCACCGGCAGCAGATGGCCCGCCTCCAGGCGCGGTGAGGCCGTCAGGGGCCCGCCCGCCCGGACGAACGCGATGTGCTCGGTGACCAGCGGTGAGCCCAGGGCCGTGGCGCGCTCGGCGAGGGCCGTCAGCCGGTCCTCGTCGGGCCGGTCCGCGCCGCCGAGGCCGAGGGAGACGCCGTGCGGGACGACGGTCACCCCGCGCTCGCGCAGCCGGAGCAGCGATTCGGGGAGATGCCCGGGGCAGACGTTCTCCGCCACGGCCTCGACCCAGTCGATACCCGGCATGCGCTCCACGGCGTCCGCGATCTCCGGCCGCCATCCGATTCCCGTACCCAGTCGCTCCATCGTCCCCGTCCCTCCTCCGGCCGACTCTCCCGCTCCACCTGGATCCGTTGTGTCGTCCCCTTCGACGGCTCGCTGTTTCCGGCGTGACGGGGGTATGGCCCCGGTGTCCGGTCCCGAATCCCCCCACCCCGTCGTTCAGAGGAACATTTGAGGTTCCGGCCACCCGTGCCAGGAGGTACGCAATCCAGCAGCCGCCCGTTCAGGCGGGCGGACCGCTCACCCCCACTCCGGCGACCGCCCCAGCAGCCGCAGCGTCTCCTCCAGCGGCCCGGCGTCCGGCGGCACGTCCAGCGTCGCGGCGAACGCGAACCCCGGACCCCGCCCCGCCGGATCGGCCGGGACATGACGGGCCACGGCCAGGGCCGCCGTCAGGACCTCGTCGGGCAGCTCGAGCCCGACCCCCAGCGTGGCGGCCACATCCCAGGCGTGCACGACGTAGTCGATGAGGTGGAAGGCGATCGCGAGCCGCCCGGGGAACCGCCCGCCCAGTTCGGGGAGCGTGAACTCCCGTTCCACGGCGCCCGGTTCGGCGAACGCCCCGAGGAGGCTCGTCGCGGCCGCCCGATGCACCTTGGCCGGCTCGCGCAGGTCCGCCGGCTCCGTCCAGTACGCCGGATCGCCGCCCGCACCCCGCGCGGCGGCCGCGAACCCGTGGTGCTGCGCGGCCATGTGCGCCACCAGCCGCCGCAGTGTCCACCCGGCGCAGGGACTGTCCCGCTCCCAGTCCCCGTCCTGCGCGAGTTCCACCACCCGCAGGGCCTCGTACACGGCGATCCGGTC
The DNA here is from genome assembly GCF_000972385.1 of Streptomyces sp. WM6386. Classification (GTDB taxonomy): domain Bacteria; phylum Actinomycetota; class Actinomycetes; order Streptomycetales; family Streptomycetaceae; genus Streptomyces. The sequence continues at coordinate 98,152 of NZ_JXTE01000024.1, read as the reverse complement.
GAGTTCCACGACGTCCATCACTGCTCCTCGGTGATCGGGTCCAGGGCGTGGGCCCACAGGGTCGATGGCTCGAATATCGCGAACTCCCGTGTCGTCGACCGAAGTTCACTCCGCCCACGGTGGGCGCGCACGATCCGCAGATGGTCGGGCCGGGCGACGAACTCCTTGAGCTCTTGTTCGCCGGCCCACACGGACACGGCCCCGGAGCGTCTGCGGACCGGGTCGGCCCACAGCCACATGCCGAGCGAGCCGGGCGTCCCCGGCCAGGTGCGGCGCAATCGCACGCCGGCCAGGGCGACCGCGGCGGCCTGCCCGAAGCCGAGGGCGGTGAAGTCGGTGACGCTGACCAGCACCGGGGCGTCGGTCGGCGGTTCGGGCCCGGGCTGCCAGGGAGCGCGCAGGATCGCTCGTCGCGAGATTCGCATGGATCCGAGAATAAAAGTAAGCGAACGATCGTGCTACTTGTTTTCCGTGATCGGTCCCGAAAGACGAGCAGCCAACATCCCTTATCCCTCAGCCCACTTGAGGCGCCGACGAGACGTCCACCGCCACCGCCCGCAACCGCGCCGCGATCCCCACCCGCGCCCGTCGATAGGCGACGTTCTCCCCATGCAGCACGGACAGCGCGTTCGCCGACTCCATGAGGGCGATCAGCTCGAAGGCGAGCTGCGCGGCATCGGTGTCGGAGCGCAGTTCACCCGCGGTCCGCGCCTCCTCGACACAGCCCTCCACATGAGCGCCCCAGGACCGCTGGGCCCTGACCAGCGCATCGTGCACGGCCCCCTCCCGGGCGTCGAACTCGGCCACCACGCCGTAGAAGAAGCAGCCGCCGGGAAAGACCCGCCCCTCCGAGTACTCCAGCCACGCCTGGCACAGCCGCCAGACCCGTCCGATCCCCGCCGGAACCTTCGCGGCGGGCTCCACGACCTCCGCGACGAACACCCGCGAGGCCTCCCGCACCGTGGCCAACTGCAGCTCCTGCTTGGAGCCGAACAGGGCGAACACCCCGCTCTTGCTGAGCCGTAGATCGGTCGCGAGCCGTCCCACCGACAGCGCCTCGAGACCCTCCACGGAGGCGATCTCGACGGTACGGCGCAGCACCGACTGCCGGGTGCGGTTGCCTCGTTCGACCCTGCCGTCGAGCCGGGTCACCGCAGCGCCGGATGGTCGGCGACGACCGTGCACGAGCCCGGGGCGATCTCGGTGAACCCGGCGTCCCGCACCAACGGCAGCCCACTGCCGACGAGTTCGCGCCACCGGTCCCGTCCAGGGGTCCGTACGGCGACCGGGAACCCGGCGTCGCGCCAAGCGGCCCGCTCCGCGTCCGACAGCTCCCACCAGGCGAGCTGAGCCCCGTGCCCGGCCTGAGCCATCGCCTTCCCGGCCGACATGTCGACGTCCGGGCTCATCCACAGCACGGGGACACCCGGATCGGCGTCCACCGGCGGCTCGGGGTCGTCGAGGTCGGTACCCGACACCTGAAGCTTGGCCAACTCCTTGGGCCACCCGTCCAACGGCACCGGCGGAAACACCCGCACCTCCGCGGACTTCCCGGTGACCGTGATCCCGGGCAGCGCCTCGGCCTTGCGCCACTCGCCCCCACGGGCCCGCCGCACGACCTTCCGGATGCGTGCGTCCTGCCAGTCCCGCATGACCTGAGCCCACTCACCGTCCCCGAGGGAGCGTCCATCGCTGAGCATGACGAGAACAGCACGGGCAGCGGTCTCGAGAGCGTCGGTCCGGGCGGGAGGCGCATCCCGCTCGATGCGCACGACCAACGGCAGCACGAACTGCGGTGCATGATCGCGGGCAGTGGCTTCGTGCCGGAAGGGACTGTCACCGGTGGACTTGGAATCAACGCTCACGCAATCACCCTAAGGGGCGCGGGGCTGTGCCGATGTGCGGCTACCGCCGCGTGAGCGCGACCAGCCACAACCAACCGTTGGTCGCCACACGACATCATGACAACCATGGAACGCGATCTACAGCTGGACAACGTGGGCCGCCGCTACGGCCTACGCGGCCCCTGGGTCTTACGAGGCATCCATCTCACCCTCATCCCCGGCACCCTCACCCGCATAGAAGGCCCGAACGGCACCGGCAAATCCACGCTCCTTCGCGTACTCGCCCGCCTCGACGCCCCCTCGGAGGGTCGCATCAAGGGCCGCCCGCACACCGCCTACGTCCCCGAACGCTTCCCCTCGGCCCTCCCGTTCACCGCCCTCGGCTACCTGACCCACCTGGCCACGATCCACGGCCTCACCCGCACCTCGGCCGAGCGAGCCGCGGCCGACACCCTGGAGCGGTTCGGCGCCACCCCCTACGCCCGCACCCCCATGGCCCAGCTCTCCAAGGGCAGCAGCCAGAAGGTCGCCGTCGCCCAGGCCCTCCTCGCCGAACCGGAGCTGCTCGTCCTGGACGAGGCGTGGACCGGCCTCGACGCGGACGCCCGGGCGGAACTGGAGCGCGCGGTCGCCGAGCGCACCGCGGCGGGCGGAGCGGTGGTGTTCGTCGACCACGACCCGAGCCGGCTGGCGGGGGTGCCCGACGCGACGTACGCCGTGCACGAGGGCGGCCTCCACCGTCGTACGACACAGGCCGCCGCGCCCTCCGGCCCGCAGGTGACCGTCGTGGCCCAGGGCCCGGCAGGCGGCCGGCTGCCCGCGGACGCGCACCGGATGGCCACCACCGCCGAGGAGACGGCACCGGGCACCTACAGGCTCGCCGTCCCCGCGTCCCGCTCGGACGTCCTGCTCCGTACCCTGCTGGCGGCCCGCCCGCCGTGGCATGTGGTGAGCGTCAGCCACCAGACACAGGAAGACGGCCGATGACCGCTCTGCTCCGCTACCAGGCCGCCCTGCTCGTACGCTCCCAGCGCTGGCTGCCGCCGTTCATCCTGTACGTCGCCTTCCTGGGCATCGGTGTGCAGAGCGGCCAGCCGATCCTCGACTCGCTCGGGTACGCGGCCGCCGCGCTGCTGCCCGTCGCCGCCTGGCTGGTGCGGATCTGTGTGTCCAACGAGCCGCCCGCGGCCCGTGCCTGTGTGTCCGCGGCGGTCGGGCCCGCGAGGGCGCACCTCGCCTCTCTGCTGGTGGCATTCGCCACGGCGGCGCTGCTCGGCACGGCGGCGACTCTCCTTGTGACGCTGATCAGCGATCCGGTGGGCGCCGACCACCAGATGCGGGTGCCACGGTTCCCCGCCGGTGCGGCGGGGCTGATCGCCACCCTCGCGTGCGCTCTGCTCGGCACGGCCGTCGGGGCGCTCACCACGTGGCCGCTGCTGCGCTCGCCGGGACGGGCGGTCCCCACGATGCTGCTCGCGGCGCTGCTGACGACGGTGACGACCGGTTCCCCGGCCCAGGCGGCGGTCCAGGGCCTGGTCACCGGTTCCCGTGAGGGCACGGTCCCACTGCCGCTGCTGCCCCTGGCCGCGGCCGCCCTGCTCACCGCGGGCGCGACCGCCGTGGCCTGCGTGCTGACGTCCCGGAGATCACCCTGAGCAGGCGGTCCGCTGGGCCTCCTGCCACTCGCATACCGGGCACATGGTGATCCCCTTGTACGACTCCGGGTACTCCGTCGGCTTCCGGCACAGCACACACTCCGCGTACGGCGGCCCGTCGGCGACGGGCGGCTTCGGCGCCGCGCTGATCGTGCAGTAGTCCTCGCTCATATCCCCAGCGTAGGGCGGTCAGCGGCGCCCGCCCCCCGCCGCGATCAGCTCGGACACCTTCACGAACCGGTACCCCTTGGCCCGCAGCTCCGGCACGATCGTCCGTACGGCCCGCTCGGTCGTCGGGGCGGCGCTGCGGGTGCAGTGCATGACGACCACGGAACCGGGCCGGACCCCGTCCAGCACCTGCCGGGCCACGGCGTCCGCGTCCGTCGCGAAGGCGTCCCCGCTGACCACGTCCCACTGCACGGCGGTGACACCGGCCGGGGTGAGCGCCCTGAGGGCCTCTCGGTCGTAGCAGCCGCCGGGGAAGCGGAAGTACGGCCGCGCGTCCGGGACGCCCGCCTTCCGGAAGGCGGCGTACGCGTGCTCGACATCGGCCCGCATACGGTCCTGCGAGACCGTCGGCAGCCCGTAGCAGTCGCCGGTGAAGGCGTAGTGGCTGTACGAGTGGTTCGCCACCTCGAAGAGCGGGTCCCGTCCGATCGACCGCGCCTGTGTCGGGTACTCCTCGGCCCACCGCCCCGTCATGAACACGGTGGCCGGCACCTTCAGCGTCCGCAGCGCCGCGATGAGCCGCGGATTGTCGAAGCGCTCGCCGGCCGCCGCCCGGGGCCCCTGGTCCGCGGTCATGTCGGCGTCGAAGGTGAGCGCGACCGTCCTGCCGTGCGTGCGGGGGCCGTTCTTGAAGACGGGGGTGAGTCCGGCGGGGCCCGGGGCGAGGGTCGGGGCCCGGGAGGGGGCGGCGGGAGCGGAGGGAGCCGGACGGGCGGCGTGCTGTGCCTCGGGGGCGGCGGCGCAGGCGGTGAGCGCGGCGCCGAGTGCACAGGCGGCCACTACTTGTCGTACTCGAATGATCACTGTATGAACATAACGGGATGAATCAGGCACATCCCGGATTGCGGCCGCTTCGATCATGCGCCGGGAGGCGGGGGTCCGCCTCCCGGCGCAGGGGCCCTACCTGCGCCAGGGTCCCGTCACCGCGAACGTCGTCCCCGGCGTGTAGCAGTTGACGTACATCGTGTCGCCGTCGGGGGAGAAGGTGACCCCCGCGAACTCGCCCCACTCCGGCGCCTCGGGCGTCCCGATGTTCTGGGCGTTGCGGGCCATCGCGTACACCTCGCCCCTGCGCGTGACGCCGTACACGTGCTGGGCGCCGTTGCCGTCCTCGCAGACCATCAGGCCGCCGCTGGGGGCGAGGCAGATGTTGTCGGGGGACTCGCCGGGCAGCTGGATGTCGGTGTCCGGACCGAAGACGATCACCAGGGTCAGGCGGCGCGAGGACGGGTCGTAGCGCCAGATCTGGCCGAAGTGGTCCGCGGCCGAGCCCTCCGCGCTGTGGGCGAAGGACGACACGAAGTACACACACCGGCCGCCCCAGTAGCAGCCCTCCAGCTTCTGCGCGTGTGTGATGCCCTTCGGGCCGAAGTCCTGGAGGCGGATGGGGGTCTGGGCGGCCAGCGGGTCCGGTACGTCGACCCACTCGACGCCCTCGAAGCACGCGCCCGTCTCCTGGATCGAGGACAGGTCCGGTACGCCGGGCACCCGCATCGCCTGGAGCTTTCCCCCCGCGCGCAGGGAACCCAGGCCGCCCAGCGGCTTGTTCGGCAGGAAGCGGTAGAAGAGGCCGAACGGCTTGAGGAACGCGTCCTCGGTCTCGTAGACGATGCCCCGCTGGGGGTCGACGGCGATCGCCTCGTGCTGGAAGCGGCCCATCGCGGTCAGCGGGACCGCTCCGGAGCGGCGCGGGTCGGCGCCGTCGACCTCGAAGATGAAGCCGTGGTCCTTGGTGTAGCCGTTGGTGCCGGCCTTGTCCTCGGTCTCCTCGCAGGTCAGCCACGTGCCCCAAGGGGTGGGCCCGCCCGCGCAGTTGACGGCCGTGCCGGCGATGGCGACCTGCTCGGACAGAACCCTGTTCCGGCCGTCGAGCGCCAGCGTCGTACAGCCGCCCTTGCCGGCCGGATCGTAGGTGAGGCCCTCGACGGTCGGGACGGGGATGGCCGCGGTGGGGCGGTTCTCGTGGTTGCGGACCAGGTGTACGACGCGAGCACCGCTGTGTCTGCCGGCGAAGGCGGCCATGCCGTCGTGGTTGGAGGGAACGAGCCCCTGGTCGTAGGAGAGCTTGCCGCCCTCACGGGAGAGGACCTTGTAGCGGAAACCTTCCGGCAGATCGAGCAGGCCGTTCGGGTCGGGGACGAGGGGGCCGTAGCCGGTGTGGCCGAGGTTCTGGGCGGCGGCGGTGCCCGTGAAGAGCTCGGAGAGGGCGCCGGTGAAGGCGATTCCCGCCCCCAAGGCGCCGGAGCGGGCGAGCACCTGACGTCGTGTTGCGGACATGGAGCAGCAACCTTCCTGCTGGCGGACAGGATGTGACGCCGCTGTGTCTATCACCTGGCGCGGGCTCCGTGAACCACGCGCGTAGAGGTGTCACCTGTCGGTGGGGTGCTCCTGGGCCCTCTCCAGGAAGCGCAGCAGCTCCACCGGGAAGGGGAGGACCAGGGTGGAGTTCTTCTCGGCGGCCACCGCCACCACCGTCTGGAGCAACCGCAGCTGGAGGGCGGCCGGCTGCTCGGACATCTCCTTCGCGGCCTCGGCGAGCTTCTTCGACGCCTGGAGTTCGGCATCCGCGTTGATGATCCGGGCGCGGCGCTCGCGGTCGGCCTCCGCCTGCCGGGCCATGGAACGCTTCATCGCGTCCGGCAGCGACACGTCCTTGATCTCGACGCGGTCGACCTGCACGCCCCAGCCGACGGCCGGGCTGTCGATCATCAGCTCCAGGCCCTCGTTGAGCTTCTCGCGGTTGGAGAGCAGGGCGTCCAGCTCGCTCTTGCCGATGATCGAGCGCAGGGACGTCTGCGCCATCTGGGAGACCGCGAACTTGTAGTCCTCGACCTTCACGAGCGCGTTCGCCGCGTCGATCACCCGGAAGTAGACGACCGCGTCCACGCGCACCGTCACGTTGTCCCGGGTGATGCCCTCCTGGGCCGGGATCGGCATCGTGACGATCTGCATGTTGACCTTGTGCATCCGGTCCACGAACGGGACCACCATCGTGAACCCGGGCGCCCGCACGTCGTCCATCAGCCGCCCTAGCCGGAAGATCACCCCGCGCTCGTACTGCTTGACGACCCGCGCCCCGGCGGCGACATAGACCACGCCGGCGGAACCGGCTGCCGCGGCCACGGTCAGGAGCTCCTGGAGCATGGCGACCCCCTCACTGAGAGGCCTGTTTGTCCGCTCCTGCAACGATATGCCCGGTGCCCGGTCCGAGGCTATGGACCAGGCACCGGGTGTGGATCGCGTGCTGCGTCTTACTGGGCGGTGACCCGCACCGGTTCCGTGCCGACCGCGCTGTGGCGCTCGGCCCAGTTCTCCAGTGCCGTACGGCAGGCGTGGTCCAGGTGGTGCAGACCGGACAGGTCCAGCTCCACCGGGCGGTCCTGCGGCAGGGACTCCAGGTTGTCGAGGATCTTCGGCAGCCTGAGGAAGGTCGCGTTGCCCGACAGATACGCCTGGACGGGTCCGGCGCCCTTGTCCACGACCTCCAGCTTCAGGTGCGAGGCCTCCCAGGCGGTCTTGGCGACGGCCAGCGCGAGGCCGATGAGGACGCCCTCGAACATGCTGACCGCGACGATCGACACGGCCGTGACCACCAGGATCAGCGCCTCACCGCGGTGCTCGCGCCACAGCGACACGATCTCCCGTACGGGGATCAGCTTGGCGCCGGAGTAGACCAGGATGCCCGCGAGCGCCGGGATCGGGATGTAGGCGAGGACGCCCGGCAGCAGCGCCGCGAACAGCAGCAGCCATACGCCGTGCATGACCCGGGACGCCTTGGTCTTCGCGCCCGCCTGGACGTTGGCCGCACTGCGCACGATCACCGCGGTCATCGGCAGCGCGCCGAGCACCCCGCAGAGCGCGTTGCCCGCGCCCTGCGCGACCAGTTCCTTGTCGTACGCGGTGCGCGGCCCGTCGTGCAGCCGGTCCACGGCCGCCGCGCTGAACAGCGACTCGGCGGACGCGATCAGGGTGAACGCGACGATCGTGGCGAGCACGCCGATGTTCGCGAGCTCACCGAAGGCGGTGAAGGACGGTGGCTGGATGGAACCCAGCAGCCCCTGCACCTCGACGGTCGCCACCGGCATGGAGAACGCCAGACCGGCGAGCGTGGCCAGACCGACCGCGGCGAGCGGACCGGGCACGGTGCGCACCTTCGCCGGCATGCGCTTCCACAGCACGAGGATCGCGATGGTGCCGGCCCCGAGCCCGAGCGAGGCCAGCGCCCCGGTGTTCCCGACGGCGTCCGCGAGCGCACCGGGCAGCCCGGCTATCTTCCCGAGGCCCGAGGCGGGCGCCTTGGCGTCGGCCATCGCGTACAGCTGTCCGGCGATCAGTACGAGGCCGATGCCGGCGAGCATGCCCTCGACGACGGAGACCGAGATCGCCCGGAACCAACGGCCCAGCTTCAGGGCGCCCATGAGGATCTGGAGCGCGCCCGTGGCCAGCACGATCACGCCGAGCACGGGCAGCCCGAACTCCTGGACCGCCTCGAAGACCAGCACGGTCATCCCCGCGGCCGGTCCGGAGACCTGGAGGCTGCTGCCGCGCATGAGACCGGTGACGATGCCGCCCACGATGCCGGTGACCAGACCGAGTTCGGCCGGCACGCCGGAAGCGACGGCCACGCCCACGCACAGCGGGAGCGCGACCAGGAAGACGACCAGAGAGGCGGCGAAGTCCTGCCGCAGATGAGGGTATTTGGTCATCATCGTGATCACAGCGCCTCGAACGTGTCGGTGCCCGCGCGGTGTTCCCGCACGGCACCGGTGTGCACCTCGTAGTACCAGGCACGGAGGGTGAGTTGACGAGCCGTCAACTTCTCTTCGATGAACGGGTAGGAGCGCAGCCGCAGCAGCTGCGTCAGGACGTGGCTCTGCACGCCCTCGGCCACGGCCGGATCCTCGGGCGCCCCCGCGGGGCGCGGCGCGGCGTGCGTGAGCCAGTCGCGCACGGCCGGTACGGCGGTCAGGTCGTCGCCGCGCACCAGGGCGCCGACGGCGCCGCAGTGCGAGTGGCCGCAGACCACGATGTCGCTGACGCCGAGCACTTCGACGGCGTACTCGATGGTGGCCGCCTCGCTGGTGGGGTGCTCGGAGGTGTACGGCGGGACGATGTTGCCGGCGGTGCGCAGCTCGAAGAGCTCGCCGGGGCCGGCGCCCGTGATCAGGGCCGGGACGACCCTGGAGTCGGAGCAGGTGATGAACAGGACTTGAGGGGACTGGCCTTCTGCGAGCTTGGCGAACTCCTCAGGGCGCTGTCCGAACAGACGGGCGTTGTCGATGAGGGGCTGCATGTGGTGACTCCTCCTGGCGCGCCTGCAGCGGCGCGTCGGACGTACATGACAGGTGGGGGGTACTGCCGTTATCTGTGAGGCAGAGCTCTGGTCGAAGCCTCACTGGCTGTGTGCGCGGTTGCGAACGATGCCGTGATAGCGAAGAAGGCGAGGGGGAGTGGATTCACGGCAGGGGTTGAGAGCCCTGTCCGTGTCGGTTTGTCTCGCAACATGCGTCCCCCTCCCTATGGTTCACGGCTCACGCGCTTGCCAAGACATGGTCAATGCCTGGTCAAGAAACACGTTAACCCTGCGAAGTTGTTTGCAGGGTTAACTTAACGTTTCGAGCTGAAGAGAGCCTGAAAAGCGTAGGTACGGTGGCGGGAACCAGCCCTTGACCTGCGGGAGTTCACCGGTTAGGCGGGCTCGACGAGTCCCTTGCCGTCGCGCGCCAGCGCGGTGAGCCGGGAGATGGCCCGGAAGTACTTCTTGCGGTACCCGCCCTTGAGCATCTCCTCGCTGAACAGCTGGTCGAACGGCTGTCCGGACGCGAGGACCGGAACCTCACGGTCGTACAGCCGGTCCGCGAGCACGACGAGCCGCAGCGCGGTGGACTGGTCCGGAATCGGCTGTACGTCGGTGAGACACACCGCCTTCAGGCCATCGGTCAGCGCGCCGTACCGGCTGGGGTGGACGCGGGCGAGGTGATCGAGGAGTTGCGGGAAGTCGTCGAGCGAGGAGCCCTCGGTGGCGTACGCCGCCTTGGTGACCTGTTCCTCGGAGTAGGGGGCCGGTGCCGCGGGCAGACCGCGGTGGCGGTAGTCCTCACCGTCGATGCGCAGCGGCCGGAAGTGGGCGCTGAGCCCCTGGATCTCGCGCAGGAAGTCGACCGCGGCGAAGCGGCCCTCGCCGAGCTTGCCGGGGAGGGTGTTGGAGGTGGCGGCGAGGGCGACACCCGCGTCGACGAGCTTGCCGAGCAGGGTGGAGACGAGGACGGTGTCGCCGGGGTCGTCGAGCTCGAACTCGTCGATGCAGAGGAGACGGTGGCCGGAGAGCGTCTGGACCGTCTTCTGGAAGCCCAGGGCGCCCACGAGGTTGGTCAGCTCGACGAAGGTGCCGAACGCCTTGAGCGAGGGCTCCGCCGGGGTGGCGTGCCAGAGGGAGGCGAGGAGATGGGTCTTGCCGACGCCGTAGCCGCCGTCGAGGTAGACGCCGCGGGGGCCGGCCGGGACCTTGGGCGCCTTGGCCTTCCCGAATCCGAAGAGCCCCCGTTTCCCCCCGCCGACGGCATGCGCCCCGCCGAGTCCACCGGCGAAGCCTTCCAGTACCCGGACGGCCTCGAACTGGCTGGGCTGGTTCGGGTCCGGGATGTACGTGCTGAACCGCACCGAGTCGAACCGCGGCGGCGGCACCATCTCGGCGACGAGCCGGTCCGCGGGGACGTGCGGCTCACGGGAGCACAGGGACATCGGGGCCGCGTCTGCTATCGGGCTGATCCCGGAGGCGGTGGTGGAGGACGACACGGTTCCCCATGCTAAGCGCCGTGCCACACTGCACGACATGCGACGCCTGTTCCCTGTGACCGACCAGACAGCGACGAGGGCCTCCGGCGGTGGGGCCGGGGGTGTGGGAGCGGGGGGTGCGGTCGAGGGCTCCGGGGGTGGTGGAACCGGTGGGCCTGTCGGGGCCGACGGTTCTGGTGGGGGTGCCGAGGCCGGGAGCGCGGTCGTTGCGCCCGGCGCCGCGGGCGGCGGTACCGGCGGTGCTGTGACGGAAGGCGCCGGTGGGGTACCCGGGGCGGACGGGTCCGGTGCGGTCGGAGAGGGGGGCGAAGCGGTGCGTTCTCTGGGTGGGACCGGCGCGGATGCCGTGCCCGGTGCCGATCTCGTTGACCGGGAGTGGAGTCTTGGCGAGCTGGCCGAGGCCTACGCCTATCCCGAGCCCGTGGCCGGCGGGGCGCCCGTGGCCTGGTTGCGGGCGAACATGGTGTCGACGCTCGACGGTGCCGCTCAGCACGACGGGAAGTCGCACCCCATCTCCACCGCGGCCGACATGCGGATCTTCGGGATGCTCAGGGGGCTGGCGGACGTGGTCGTCGTCGGCGCGGAAACGGTACGGCAGGAGGGTTACCGGCCCGCACGCGCGCGTGCGGAGTTCGCCGAGCGCAGGGAGGCGGCCGGACAGGGACCTGCGCCGGCGATCGCGGTGGTCAGCGCCAGTCTGGAGCTGGACTTCTCCCTTCCGCTGTTCACCTCCCCCCTCGTCCCCACCCTGATCCTGACCGGCGCGGCGGCCGCCCCCGACCGGATCGCGACCGCGGAGAAGGCGGGCGCCCGGGTCGTGATCGCCGGTGACGGCGTCGGCGTGGAGCCCGCCCGTGCCGTACGGGCTCTCGCGGACCTCGGATTCACCCGGCTGCTGACCGAGGGCGGCCCGCGGCTGCTCGGTCAGTTCGTGGCTGCCGGTGTGCTCGACGAGCTCTGTCTGACCGTCGCCCCGATGCTCACCGCGGGCGATGCCCAGCGCATCGCCGGGGGACCGTCCGTCGCGGTTCCGCATCGGTTCGCACTGGTGTCCCTGCTGGAGGAGGAGGGGTTTCTCTTCGGCCGCTACCAGCGCACTTGATATTCGTTCAGCGGTACCGCCGGTCCCGAAATCGGCGGAATCTACCGTTCCGGTTAGCTTCCGACGGGCACACTGAATCTCGCAGCCCCGTGAGATCACGGGGCAGGATGGTTTCCGCAGAAGGGGCGCTCGGTGTTCACAAGCGTACTGATGATCGAAAAGGCCCTGACGTCCGCCGACGTGGAGTTCGTCACCACCTTGCACGGCGACGAGCAGGTCTCCTTCCATGTACTGCTCCAGCCGCGCGGCGACCAGGCGGACCGCCTGCTGCGGGCCATCGACGACGTCGCACTGGGCGAACTGGACGAGGCGGCGAAGGAGCGCGAGGTACCCGAGGGTGATGCCGCGAGGCCCTTCGGGGAGCGGGCGCTGGAGGTGTCCCTGCAGGCGCTGCGGGGCTCCGGGAACGCGGCGGAGGGGCGGTTGATCGAGGATCATCCGCTGGACGCGTTGAAGGGGCTGGTGGAGGAGGTCGGGGCGGACGAGGTGATCGTGCTGACCGATCCGCACTATGTGGAGGAGTTCTTCCACCGGGACTGGGCGTCGCGGGCGCGGCACAAGGTGGGGGTGCCGGTGCTGAAATTGTTCTCGCACAGCAAGGCCTAGTCGCCGTCGGGGTGCCTGTGTGATTGCGGCTGCGGGTGGTGTGTGGCTGGTCGCGCAGTCCCCCCGCGCCCCTAGGTCGGTCACGTCACCGTAGGCAATTAGGCTGGGGCGCCTGTACGTCCGCCGTATCTGTATGCACAGGGAGACATCACGTGGCACCCGGCACCCTTCCCACCGCCATGGACCGACCGCACTTCATCGGCATCGGCGGCGCCGGGATGTCGGGGATCGCGAAGATCCTCGCGCAGCGTGGGGCCAAGGTGGCGGGCAGTGACGCCAAGGAGTCGGCGACCGCCGAGGCGTTGCGTGCGCTGGGTGCCACCGTGCACATCGGGCACGCGGCGGAACATCTCGCGGACGACGCGAGCTGTGTGGTCGTGTCGTCCGCGATCCGCCGGGACAACCCGGAGCTGGCCCGCGCGGCCGAGCTGGGCATCCCGGTGGTGCACCGGTCCGACGCGCTGGCCGCCCTGATGGAGGGCCTGCGCCCGATCGCGGTGGCGGGCACCCACGGCAAGACCACGACCACCTCGATGCTGGCGGTCTCGCTGTCGGAGCTCGGCCTGCGGCCGTCGTACGCGATCGGCGGCGACCTGGACGCCCCCGGCTCCAACGCGCTGCACGGCGACGGCGAGATCTTCGTCGCCGAGGCGGACGAATCGGACCGCAGCTTCCACAAGTACGCCCCCGAGGTCGCGATCGTCCTCAACGTCGAGCTCGACCACCACGCGAACTACGCGTCCATGGACGAGATCTACGAGTCCTTCGAGACGTTCACCGGAAAAATCGTCCCCGGCGGCACGCTGGTGATCTCCTCCGACCACGAGGGTGCGCGCGAGCTGACGCGACGGGTGGCTCCCTCGGTGCGGACGGTGACGTACGGAGAGGCGCAGGACGCCGACGTACGGGTGCTGTCGGTGGTGGCCCAGGGCCTGAAGAGCGAGGTCACGGTCGAGCTGGACGGCACGCCGCTCACCTTCACCGTCTCCGTCCCCGGCCGCCACTACGCGCACAACGCGGTCGCCGCCCTCGCGGCGGGCGTCGCGCTCGGCATCCCCGCGACGGACCTCGCCTCCGCCCTGGCCGCCTACACGGGCGTGAAGCGGCGCCTCCAGCTCAAGGGCGAGGTGGCCGGTGTCCAGGTCATCGACTCCTACGCCCACCACCCGACCGAGATGACGGCCGACCTGGAGGCGATGCGCGGAGCCGCCGGCGACGCCCGCATCCTGGTGGTCTTCCAGCCCCACCTCTTCTCCCGCACCCAGGAGCTGGGCAGGGAGATGGGCCAGTCGCTGTCCCTCGCGGACGCCTCGCTGGTCCTGGACATCTACCCGGCCCGCGAGGACCCGATCCCCGGCGTCACCAGTGACCTGATCATCGAGGCGGCGCGCGCCACGGGCGCGGACGTGACACCGGTCCACGACAAGGCGGACGTCCCCGCGGTGGTCGCGGGAATGGCGAAGCCCGGCGATCTCGTTCTCACCATGGGCGCGGGCGACGTCACGGACCTCGGCCCGCGCATCCTGGACCGTCTCGCGTAGTGGATAGGGGCTGAGCAACATGTCGTACGACGTCGAAAAGCCGGACGAGCAGTGGCGCGCGGAGCTGAACCCGGCCGAGTACGCCGTCCTGCGCCAGGCCGCCACGGAGCCCGCCTTCACCGGTGAGTACACCGACACCAAGGCGACGGGCGTCTACTCCTGCCGCGCCTGCGGCGCCGAACTCTTCACCTCCACCACGAAGTTCGAGTCCCACTGCGGCTGGCCCTCCTTCTACGACCCGAAGGACACCGACGCCGTGGAACTGGTGTCCGACCGCTCCCACGGGATGGTGCGGACCGAGGTGCGGTGTGCTCGGTGCGGGTCGCATCTTGGGCATGTGTTCGAGGGTGAGGGGTATGCCACCCCGACGGATCAGCGGTACTGCATCAACAGCATCTCGTTGCGGTTGGCGCCGGACGAGGGCTGATCCGGGCAGCGCACAGCGCCCGTCCCTCCGGTGATGCCGGGAGGACGGGCGCCTGCGTAGGGTGGCTCAGCCCTGGAGCTTCATGCCCTTGGGGGAGGTAAGACCCTTGTCGGGGTGGGCACGGAACGTCGCCGTCCGGACGGTGGGAGGGCAGGACGCCCCGTTGGGGTGCTGCTCGGTCAGCCTGGCCTGTGTGCTGTCCTCGACGACCGTGTCACCGCTCTTCGTCGACGTCACGGTGAGCCGCACCGCGACGCTGGACACCCCGATGTCGTCCGGGAGCCGGACCGACAGCGCGGCGAACGGGTCGTCGGGGCTGCCCGACGTCCGCTCCTCGCAGGAGCCGTCCGCGCACAGCCGGATCGTTGCCGCGTTCGGCTCGCCGAAGTCGGCGGGCTGCCACACGGCGGTGACCTCGGAGTCGGCGTCGGCCTCGGTGCACGGTGTGTCCTGGCCGAGGAGTGAGCATCCGGTCAGGGCCACCGCCAGCAGCGGAGTGAGAAGGGCTCGGCGCATGTCAGTACCACGCTACCTTTCCGGGGAAGGCGCTGTTGGCCAGCCCGATGTCGGTGAAGTACAACCAACAGGGGTCGAAGAACCCGCCGCTGTTGTCGCCGCCACCGCCACCGCCACCGGACAGGATGCCCTTGGCGATCGCCTGTCCGCTCCCGTCGACGGTGTACACGGGGCCACCGGAGTCGCCGTTGATGGTGCAGGATCCGGACGTCTTCTTGGCGACGACCATGTTCTTGGCAGTGGTTCCGCCCGAGTAGTGGATCGTCGCCTGAGTCGCGGTCACCTTCCACCCGCACAGCTCGCCGGTCATCATGCCGCCCGTGCAGACCTTGTCGCCGCTCTGCGCCCAGCGCTTCCAGTAGCCGTGGACGAGCCGGGACGAGCTGGACGTCTTGCCGCCCTTGTAGATCCGGGGCGTTGCGGCGCTGTCGCTGTTGACTCGGTACAGCGACAGGTCACCCGAGTAGTAGCTCTGGCCGGAGAGCTTCACTGAGCCGTACCCGTTCCTCCAGTTGTCCCGGACGACGGGGCCGATGTAGTCGCTCTCGTTGGGGCTCATGATGGCCCCATTGCCGCTGGTGCAGTGGCCGGCGGTCACCATGTACCACTTACCGTCGTACCGCCAGGCGAAGCCGGCCGTGCACCACTTCGCCGAGCTGGTGGTCACGTACGACAAGATGCGCGACCCGCCGTAGTAGGGCGAGGTGTCGTTCTGGCGGTTCGCCTGGGTTTCCACCATGTCGGCACCGGGAGTGAGGCTCACGGCGACGGTGTCGGTGCCGTACCGCTCCCCCAGAGCCGTGACCAGCGCCGGGGTGGCCGTCTCGGTCTCCACGACCACACGGTTCTCTGCGGGGTCCACGAACGCGATGTGCAGTCCGCTCACGCCGGGCAGTTCCGCCTCCGAAAGCTGGAGGACCTCGTCGCGCACGGATTCCAGCGCGGTGACGCTGTGCTCCACCACCTCGGCGCGCGGAGCCACTTGCTCGGTGACGGTCGGCCCGTCAGGCGCGGGAGTGGTCTCCGTGGTGTCCTCGGCCATCTCGAACGACTCCTCGCCGGTGGTCTCCACGGACCCGTCGGCGGGCGGCGCCGGAGTCTCCGCCTCGGTGGACGTGACGTCGGGCTTGGTGCCCTCCTCCGTGTCCTCGGCGGGCAGACCGCTGCCCTCGTCCGCGGGGGCCTGCGTCACCTGGATCGGAGCGGACGCCTCGTCGGCCAAGGCCGATTCGACGACCGGAGCGACCAGTTCGCCCGTGGCCGGGTCGATGTAGGGCGGGGCGAAGGCGTCCGGGTCCTCGGCCGCGCGGGCCGTCGCCTGCTCCAGGGCGTAGGCCTGTGCGGGCTCCGACTCCTGCAGGCCGTCGCCCAGGCCGCCGTCGATGACCTCGACGCGGTCGACGATCACCGAGACGGGTTCGGCGGCGGGCGGGGCGTACGCTCCGCCGAAGCGGGCGCCGATCTGCCGGCCGCCGCTGCCGGAAAGGGACGACGTGTCCCACAGCAGCTTCGGCGCCGAGCCGCCGGTGAGCGGCACCGGCCAGGTCACGGCCGCGCCGTCGGCACGGGTGACCTGAGAGGCCGCGATGACCTGCCACGGATCGGTGGCCGAGACCCGCTGGAGGAAGGTGACCTCTGCCAGCGAGGGCGGGGCGTCGACCGCGAGGTCGACCGAGCCGACCAGGACCTCGCCGTTGGCGGGCGCGGTCACGGCCGCCTGTCCGGCGTGGAAGGCGTACTTGGTCTCGGCCGAGACGTTGCCGGCCCGGTCGGTCGCGGTGACGACGAGCTGGTGGCTGCCCTCCGTGGCCGGGGTGATCGGCAACTCCACCGGACCGCCGGTGGTGGTGACGGTCTGCGCGGCAGCACCGTCGACCCTGTACGTCAGGCTCCGGGTGTCCGTGCCGTCGGGGGTCAGCGTGAACTTCCCGGTCACCTGCGCGCCGCCGGCCCACGCGTCCGATGGATAGGCCGCAGAGGTCACGGCCGGGGTGCCAGGAGCGGTGGTGTCCACAGTGAAGCGGTAGTGCGAAGTCGCCCCGCCCGTGCCGCCGGCGTCGATGCCGCGCACGTGGAGGTACCAGGTGCCCTCGGTGCGGGTCGTCGCGTAGGAGGTGACCGTCGCTTCGGCCGTGCTGTCGGGCACGGTGTCGGCGGTGCCGTCGACGACGATGCTGTACCCGGCGGAGGCGCCGGAGGGCGCGGTCCAGGTCGCGCTGAAGTCGCCGCTCTTGTATGCGTCCGTCTGGTCCGGATGCGTGGACGAGCTGATCACCGGGCTCGGCGGCAGCGTCATGTCGACCCTGAACGGCAGGTGCGCGGCGGTGGATGACCAGTTTCCGGCCTTGTCCTTGGCCCGCACGTGCAGGTACCAGGTGCCGTCGGCGTCGACCGTCGTGCTGAGGTTCGTCGACGTCTGTACGGTGCCGGTGGTGGCCGGCAGGGTGTCGGCGGTGCGGTCCACGGCGACCGTGTAACCGGCCGCGCCGGACAGGTCGGCGGGCGCCGACCAGCTGAAGGACGCGGTGCGGTTGGCATAGGCGCTGGTCGTCATGGGGTGTGTGGCGGAGACCAGGCCACCGGGCGCGCCCGGCGCTGTGGTGTCGACGTTGAAGCCGAAGTGCCGGGTCGGGGACCACAGCCCCGCCTTGTCACGGGCGGCCGCGTGCACCCACCAGGTGCCGTCGGCGCGCCCGCTCCAGCTGACGGCGGTTCCCGTCTGCGTGACGGCGGTACCGGCGGCGGTCGTCGGGCTCTGGTCGAGCTTGACGGCGTACCCGGTCACACCGGAGGCGTCCGTCGCGGCGAGCGTGCCCGCGAAGGCGGTGGCGTCGTACCAGGCCGACGCCGACGGATGGCTGGTGGAGGTGATGGTGGGGGTGGACGGCACGGTCGTGTCGACGGTGAAGGTCTGCCATGCCGACCAGGCCCCGGTGTCGGTCCCGTCCGAAGCCCTGGCCCGCCACTTGTAGTTGCCCGGCGCAAGGACGGCGACCGTGTGGGTCGCCACAGCCCCGGAGGCCACGGCGGCAGAGGTGCCGGATTTCAGGGCCGCGGTGCCGTCCGCCGCCCAGACCTCGAAGCCCAGCGTGAGCTGCTGGCCGTCGGCGTCGACGGACTTGGCGGACAGAGTGGGCGTGGTGTCCGAGGTGTAGGTGCCGGACAGCGGCGAGACGGCCGTCGCGGTACCGGGCTTGGAGTTGTAGGTGACCGTCAGCGAGGGCTCGTAGGCGGCGTTGTGCGAGCCGTCCGTCTGGTTCGCCGAGTGGTAGCGGCGCCAGGTCAGCGGGTCCGTCTCGTCGACGGCCGCGATCCGCACGCCGTGGTTGGGCTGTCCGTCGGCCCAGGCCTGGACGATCCCGTCGACGTCCCAGGAGACGTGGCCGGCGGCGCAGCTGGAGTTGTAGCCCTTGGCCGCGGTGGAGGTCACGGCGCCCGTCGTCGTGGTCGTCGGCTGTTCGGACCAGGTGATGGCCGAGGGGTCCCAGGCGGAGGTGATGCGGCGCACCTGGTTGCCGGAGTTGGCCGTGCTGCACGTGGACGAGTAGTACGAGTACAGGCGCAGGTCGGTGTCGAGGATGTGCTTGCCCGCGTACTTCGCCACGTCGAACTTCAGGTACGAGCGGGCCTTCTCGGCGCCGTTGTAGGTACCGGCCTTCAGCTCGGTCGAGCCGCGCTGCGAGGTGAGGTAGTCGTCGTACTGGACCCAGGTGTCGGTGACCGGGCCGAGGAGCGAGTCGGTCGGGTCGATGGTGACCGGGTACTCCAGCGCCGGGTCGGCGAGGAAATCCGCGTCGGGCTTCAGGACCAGGACCTGGTCGCCGGTGTCCGCGTCCCGCTCGATGGTGACGTCGATGGCCGTGAGGTCCTCGGGCTCACCGGAGGCGCGCTTCTCGCCCGAGCCCCACATCACCGGCAGCGGCGCGGTGGCCACCGTATGGCCGCCGCTGTCGCTCCAGCGCAGCCGGTCGTCGGCGGTCTCGTGCAGGGTCAGGCCCTCGGCCGAGACCGGGAGACGGTAGCTGACCGGGGCGTCGGGGCGCTGGTGCAGGACGACGGAATGGGAGAAGCCCTCCTTGAGGGCGGTCACCACGAGGTCACCGCCCTCCACGGCGTCGGGGTAGACGGCGGTCGGGCCGTCCAACCGCGGTGCGGGCAGCTTGCTCGGCCAGTCGAGGCCGAGCGTGCGGCCGTCGCGAGAGACCTCGGCCAGCGGCTCGCCCGAGCCGCCGCCGGAGAAGGTGATGTCGGCGGCGGTCGACTTGGGCCGCACCACACCGTTCTCGGCCACGAGGGTGGTGTCGACGGGCCGCCAGCTGCCGTCCGGCTGCTTGACCCGGATCGGGCCGGTGTACGCCTCGACGGTGGTCGTGCCGTCGGCGTTGGCCCAGGTGGTGGTCGAGTCGGTGCGCTTGGAGACGATCTCGGTCCGGGCCCCGGCTGCCTGTCGCACCGCCGGGGCATCGGCGGCCGGGGCGGCGTCTTCGGCGAACGCGGGCTCGTTGAGCAGCGGCAGAGGGGCGCATATGAGAGCGGCCAGCAGGGCCGCCGCCGAAGCGCGTTGCTTCCGGCGGGGTCTTCGTCTGCCCGGGGCCGGGGCGGACGACGCGGAGTGGTGCACAGGGAATCCTTCCAACTTTTGGATGAAGATGGGCTGATCGTAGAACCTGTGCACGTCGCGCCCACAAAGGGAATCGATGGCTCCGGTTCTGGCGGCCGCACTTGACCGACTGCTCCGGAATCGCGCGCGGCTCAACACATGCTCCCCATCAAGGAGTTCGTCCCCGGCGCCGTCGACAGCATCTCGTTGCGGTTGACACCCGACCAGGGCTGATCCGACGGGGTCGCGGCGTCAGTCGCTCGGGCACGGTGATGTGTCCCGGTCCGCGGGCCGGTACGTCGTCGGGCGCACGGTCTCTGCGCATGGGTTCCTGAACGAGCCTGATTCGGGGCGTAGTTGCCGAAGCCGATGTGTTCACGCGGCCGGGACTCTGGTAGGGCGGGACTGCGGAGGTGCCCAGGTTCACGATCGGGGGAGGGCGCGATGACCGCTTTCGTACGGCCCATGATTCTGGTGCGAGGGTTCGGCGGACCGGATGTCGGTGGGGTTCGGCGCAATGCGTACCAGGGCTTCAACGAAGGGACCGTGTATCCCAGCCGTCGCGGGGAGAACTTCATCTACGAGGGCTTCGTGCTCCGGGCGTTGAAGTACCTGGAGCATCCCTACCGGGACGCCACCAACGTCGTCGGCTACTACGCCCGACCGCTGCCCGTACCGCCGGGTGAGTGGGACTGGGACGACGATCTCCTGTCCGGGAGCGTGGTCCTCGATCCGGGCATGGCGGATCGTGTGCTGCGCGACGGTGTGGACGGGACGCTGTGGATCTACCGCTACTACGACCTCGAACCGAGGACGATCGAGGGATACGGGGCGGGGCTGGTACGCCTGATCGACATCATTCGGCGTGCCGCCGCCCGCAACGGCGGTGGCGAGGAACCGTTCCCGGGTGTCGACATCGTGGCGCACAGCATGGGAGGGCTCGTCCTGCGGGCCGCGCTCCGGCAGATGAGCGCCGCCCCTGCGGGGGAGCCGCGACCGGGGGACCTGGTCCACCGGATCGTGACGCTCGGTACCCCGCACCGGGGTATCGCCTTCCAGGTGCTGCCGCGCGCACTCGTGGAACATGTGCCGGGGGTCGCCGAGGCGGCGGACGAACTCGCCGCGTTCGATCCGGGGAGCACGGAGTTCAGGCAATGGAACGAATGGTTCCCCGTCGAGCGCGTCCTGACCGTGGTGGGGACCGACCACCGCAGTTTCGGGGTCGCGATCGCCTCGGTGGCGAACCGGATCGTGAGTCTCACCGACGAAGGCACCCTGGTCCACAACCGCAGTGACGGACTGGTGAAGCAGGCGTCGGCCCAACTGCCGGGCGCACCCAGGACGTTCGTGCACAAGTGCCACGGCGGGCCGGACTCCCTCATCACCTCGCGCGAGGCGTTCGAGATCGCGATGAGGTTCTTCCACGGCACCCACCATGTGCGGCTGCGCCTCGAATCGGCAGAGGTGCTGCGCGGCAAGGACTTCTTCGGCCGCAGCGAGTTCTACTTCGGGGTCTCGGTGAAACCGAGGGGAGTCGACTTCGATCTGTTCCATCAGAGTCCCGAGGCGGAGAACTGCTACGGCCCGTTCCACTCGGACGGCCTCACCGATGGACCGCCCCCTCTGGAAGAGGAGTTGAACAAGCCGCTGTCGGCCGCGGGAGACCGGACCACCGGCTGGGCCGGGCCCGGCCGACTCATC
The DNA here is from genome assembly GCF_000972385.1 of Streptomyces sp. WM6386. GTDB lineage: Bacteria > Actinomycetota > Actinomycetes > Streptomycetales > Streptomycetaceae > Streptomyces. The sequence continues at coordinate 77,137 of NZ_JXTE01000024.1, read as the reverse complement.
TGGGAGGGCTGGGTCGACCGGACCGTACGGCCCGCGACCGCGGACGGGGCATCGGGCCTGGTGTTCCGCCTCGACGTGTATCTCGGTGAACGGGACTCGTTCGGGATCGGGTTCTCGGACAACGTCGTCTTCCGCAAGCAGTACTACCTTCAGCTGCTGACGGAAGACGGCGACGAGCCCGCGCTGTATCTGCACACGGGCGAAGGACTCCTCGCGAACACCCGGGAGGAGTTGGAGGCCGCCACCCGCGTGGAAGCGGCGGGTGTGGTCCGGGCCGACGGATCGGGGCCGGACGGCGCGTGGCGCTTCCCGATCAGGGGCACCGGGTTCGAGGCCACCCTGGCGGTGTCGTTCACGGAGGAGCCCGAGCCCGCGTAGGACCAGGGAGACCAAAGGGACGTCAGCCGCCGAAGCCCAGCTCGCGCAGCGCCCTGTCGATGCGCGCCCGGTGGTTCGCCTCCCAGGTGTCCAGGGACTCCGCCGCCTCCTTGGCGAGCTTCGCGCGCGCCGCCGTGAGGATCTCCTCCCGGCGGGCCGCGGGTGTGACGACGACGCCCTCCTCGTCGGCGACCACGATGTCGCCGGGGTGGATCAGGACGCCGCCGACGTGGACCGGTTCGCCGAGGGTGCCGAGCTTCTCCTTGGTGCCGGGGATCGGGATGACTCCGCGGGCGAAGACCGGGAAGGCGGCCTCGCGGACCTCGGCGAGGTCGCGGACGAGGCCGTCGACCACGAAGGCGGCGACGCCCCGGCGCTGGGCCACGGCACAGACGTTGCCGCCGGCCGGCGCGTGGTCCAGGTCGCCGGACTCGACGACGACGACCGAACCGGGCTCGGCGCGATGGAGGGCGGCGTGCAGCATCAGGTTGTCGCCCGGCTCGCAGCGCACCGTGTACGCGGGGCCCGCGACGCGTGGCGCGTCCCACAGCGGGCGGATGCCGATGCCCATGACCTGCGCACGGCCCAGCAGGTCGGCGAGGGTGGTGCGGGGAAGGTACTGGAAGGCGTCGGTGAATGCGGTGTCCATCGTTCCATTCGACCCGGATTCCGTCGTGGCGCTCAAGATCGAGCGGGGTGAAGAGTTTCCTTGAAAAGTTGCCCGGCGTCCCGAGTCGTGCCGTCATGGACGGGGGATCACGGAGTCTGGGAGCACGTATGACCGACGTGGCGATGTCCGGCGACGACCGTCCTACCGCCGCCGCCTGGCGCAACCTAGTGGTGGCCACCGTCGGGTTCACGCTCACCTTCTGGGCGTGGAACCTGATCGCCCCGCTGGCCGCCGACTTCGACGACGAACTGCACATGTCGTCCTTCGCGCAGTCCGAACTGGTCGCCATCCCGGTGCTGGTCGGTTCCCTCGGACGGGTGCCGGTGGGCGCGCTCACCGACCGCTACGGGGCGCGGGTGATGTTCCCCCTGGTCAGCGCCCTGACGATCGTGCCGGTGCTGCTGCTCGTCCCGGCCCATGACTCCTATCTGGCCTTGATCGCCGTCGGCTTCGTGCTCGGCCTCGGCGGCACGACGTTCGCCATCGGCGTCCCGCTCGTCAACTCCTGGTTCCCGCCCAAGCAGCGCGGCGCGGCGCTCGGCGTCTTCGGCATGGGAATGGGCGGTGTCGCCCTGTCCGGCTACTTCACGCCCCGCATGTACCGGTACAGCGAGAACCTGCCCTTCGTCGTCCTGGCGATCGCCCTCGCCGTCTACGCCGTGCTCGCCTACTTCCTCATCAACGACCGCCCCGACCGGCCCATCCCGTCCACCCCGCTCACCACGCGCCTCGGCCAGGCCGGCCGGCTGCGGGTGACCTGGGAGCTGTCCGCCCTGTACGCGATCGGGTTCGGCGGCATCGTCGCGTTCGGCGTCTATCTGCCCACGTATCTGAAGACCTGGTACGAGCTCGACGCCACCGACGCGGGCACCAGGGCCGCAGGATTCGCCCTGGTCGCGGTGGTGTTCCGGCCGATCGGCGGATGGCTGTCGGACCGGATCCACCCGGCCGTGGTCACCGCCTGGGCACTGGGCGCGGTGGCGATCCTGGGTGTCGTTCAGGCCTTCGATCCGGCCCTGGTGCCGGGCGCCACGATCTGTCTCCTGGTGATGGCGGCCGCCCTCGGTGCGACCAGCGGCGCGGTGTTCGCCCTGGTCGCCCGGGTCACCCCGCAGCCGCAGGTCGGCAGCGTGACCGGCATCGTCGGCGCGGTCGGCGGCCTCGGTGGCTTCGTCCCCCCGCTGGTCATGGGCGCGGTCTACAGCGCCAAGGACTCCTACTCCATCGGTTTCATGCTCCTGTCCGACCTCGCCCTGGCCGGCTGCGTCTACGCCTACGGCCGGATGCGCGAGGCCGGCCGCACGGCACCGACGCGGTCGGCGCCGGAGAAGGAGCGGATCGCCGGCTGAGGCGGGTACGGGCGGGCGGCCCCGCCCAGCGGGCCGCGCGATGTGTGGTGAATCAAACTATCCATCACGATGTTGACTTCCGGCTGAACCAGCCAGAAGAATCCGGATGTGACCCCTTCAGCGCTCCCGGCCTCCGGCCCCGTCCTCCCGTCCGACCTGGACGAGGCGGCGCACCGCTGTCTCGTCGCCGGGTTCGACGGCACGACCACGTTCCCCGACACCCTGAAACGGCTGGTCGACCGAGGTCTGGGCGGAGTCATCCTGTTCACCCGCAACGTGCGGGACGCGGAGCAGGTCCGCGAGCTCACCGACGCGCTGCGGGCGATCCGGCCGGATCTGCTGGTGGCCATCGACAACGAGGGCGGCGGTATCGGACACCTGGTGGGCGCGGGCGCGCCCGAGGTGCCCGGCTCCTACGCCCTCGGCGTCGCCGACGACCCCAACCTCACCGCACGCTGCGCCGACGCACTCGCCGGGCATCTGGCCACCCTCGGCATCAGCGTCTCGTACGCCCCCGTCGCCGACCTCCAGCACCTGCCGAGCAACCCGATCGTGCGCACCCGCTCCTTCGGTGCCGACCCCGAGGTGGCCGCCCGGCATCTGCGAGCCTGGATCACCGCCACCGAGGCACGCTCCATCGCCTCCTGCGCCAAGCACTTCCCGGGCCACGGCGGTACCGACACCGACAGCCACCACGGCATCGCGGTCGACCCCCGGCCGTACGACGCACTCCGCGCCGACCTGGAACCGTTCCGTGCCGCCGTCGCCGCGGGGGTGCCGATGCTGATGAGCGCGCACGTCGTCTTCCCGGCGCTGGACGCCAACCGGCCCGCCACCCTCAGCCGCCGTATCCTCGGCGACCTGCTCCGGCACGACCTCGGCTTCGACGGCGTCCTGGTCAGCGACGCCCTGGAGATGAAGGCGATCGCCGATGAGTACGGGGAGGCGGCCGGGGCGCGTATCGCCCTCGCGGCCGGGGCCGACCAGGTCATCGTCGCCGTACCGGACCTGGAGGTCACACTCGCCTGCCGGGACGAGGTCCTCGACGCGCTGGGCTCCGGCGTGCTACCCCAGGAGCGGGTGTGGGAGGCGGCGGAACGGGTGCGGCGGCTCGCCGAGCGGTACGCGACGCCGGCCGAGAGGGTCGCCGCGTGGGACACCGATGCCGGACTGGAGGCCGCACGCCGGGCCGTCCGCGGCCAGGGGGCGCCGTCCGCGGTGCGCGGCGCTCATGTCGTCGACCTGTTCCCGCACCCGCACCCCGCTCTCAACTGGGGCGGCGAGGACCTGCTCACCGAGGTCCGTGCCCTCGACCCCACGGCCGTGGGCACGGCGGTCGCCGGTGAACCGGAGGATCCGGCCGCCCTGACCGACGGGATACTGGCCCGCGAACGGCCCCTCGTCATCGCCACCTGCGACGCCGGGCTCCACCCCTGGCAGGCCCGGCTGCGCGACGCCCTCCTGGCCCGGCGTCCCGACGCGGTACGGGTGGACACCGGGCTGCCGGAGGGCGGTGCGCTGTGCTCCTACGGGCGGGGTCGGGTGAACCTGCGGGCGGTGGCGGAGGTGCTCACCGGAAGCTGATCAGGACGGTCGTACGACTTCCTTGATCCCGCGCGCGGTCAAGTACCCCTCGTCCTCGGCCCGTTCGGCCAGGACGACCGCCGGGCGCACCCCTTCCGTGCGCAACCGCATCCACTCCTCGAAGTACTCCCCGCCCGGGCCCGACACGGACCGGGTGCCCGGCGTGCAGTCCAGCACCAGGGCGGTGTCGCGGGGCCGGGGTGCGTGCGGCTCGGCGATCGCCTCCGCCAGCGCCTCGGCGATCGGCTTGGGGCGGCCGGCCGAGTCGAACAGGCCCAGGGTGTACTCGAGTTCGGGGAAGTCGGCGAGGGAGCGGTCCACGTCGTGGGAGCACCACCAGGTCACGCCCCACAGTCCCTCGCAGTCGGCGGAGTTGCGGACCGTCGCGCGGGCGAACTCCGCGGCGTCGGCGGCCGGGATGTGCGGTTCGGGGGCGCCCGTCTCCTGGACCCACACCGGGCGTGCCGGATCCTCGGCGTAGGCCTTCGCCAACTCCGTTCCGTACTCGGCGAGATGGCGCACCTGCGGGGAGCGGGGGCCATAGCGGCGGGCGCAGTCGCCGGAGAACACCCAGGGGTGGACCGTGGTCAGATCGCCCTTGCGGGCCGAGGCCTCGGGGGTGAAGGGGTGGTCGTCGCCGTACCAGGCGGCGTCGTACGCGGAGTGGGTGACCATGCCCTGCTCGCCGAGTCCGTCGCGGGCGGCGGCCAGGAGGGTGTCGAGGTAGTGGTCCACCTCGGCGGGGGTCACCGGGTTGTGCTCGACCAGGTTGTTGAGCTCGTTGCCGAGCTGGAGGCCGAGCAGGTGGGGGCGGCCGGCCAGGGCGCGGCCGAGGGTGCGGAGCAGGTCCGCCTGGGCCTCGACGGCGTCCGGGTCGGTGAAGACGTTGCGGTGGTGCCAGCTGCGGGTCCACTCCGGGTAGAAGTCGAAGCTCGACAGATGGCCCTGGACGCCGTCGACCAGGACGTCCAGACCGGCCTCGCCCGCCAGGTCGACGAGCCGCACCAGCTGGTCGACGGCGGCGGTGCGGACGAGGGTGCGGTTGGGCTGGAGCAGTGGCCACAGGTGGAAGACACGGACGTGGTCGAGCCCCAGGCCGGCTATCTGCTCCAGGTCCTCGCGGGCGTGCGCCGGGTCGAAGTCCTGCCAGGCGTGGAACCAGCCGCGGCGGGGCGTGTAGTTGACGCCGAAGCGGAGCGTACGGATGGGATCCTCCTCGGGTTCGGTGCACGTCGGCTCTTGTTCTGCGCGAATGTATCAACCACCATAGTCAGTGATGGGCAATAATTTGAACCACATTCCGGCAGGCGCGGCAGACTCGGGCGACGCGCGGCACGACCTCGTCGTCGGTCTCGACGCGGGCGGCACCCGCACCCGGGCGATGTGCGCGTCCGCGGCGGACGGCCGGCTGCTGGGCGAGGGCTCGGGAGGCCCGGGCAACGCCCTGACGGTCCCGGAGCCGCAGCTCACCGACCATCTGGCCGAGGCGATCGCCGCGGCGGTGCCGGAGCCGGCGCGGGGCCGGGTCGTCGCCGTGGCCGGCGGATTCGCGGGCGCGACGGGGGCGTCGGCGGACGACCCCGGGTACGTCCACGCCCGGTCCGCGCTCACCGGGGCCCTGCGACGGCTGGGCATCCCGCCCGGGCCGGTCGCCCTCTGCAGCGACATCGAGGCCGCCTTCGCCTCCGCGCCCGGCACCCCGACCGACGGCCTCGCCCTGGTCGCCGGCACGGGTGCCGTCGCCATGCGTATCGCCGGGCGCCGGGCCACGACCACGGTGGACGGCGACGGCTGGCTGCTGGGTGACGACGGCAGTGGGTTCTGGATCGGGCGGAGCGCGGTGCGGGCGGCGTTGCGGATGGCGGACGGGCGGGGGCCGGGGACGGAGCTGGCTGTGCTGGTGGGGAGGGCTTTCGGGGTGCCGGACGGGGTACTGCCGGGTGGTGGCGTGGTGCTGGGCGGGAGGGGGGCGCCGGGTGACTGGGGGCTGCCCGGCGCCGGCGCGGTGCCGGACGGTGGCGTGATCCCGGACGGGCTCGATGACCCCGAGGCGTCGGGTGGCACGGGGGCGTCGGGTGCCGGGGGCGGCCTCTCGGCAGGCGGCGGGGTGGTCTCGTACGACGGTGTCGGCCCCGCCGTACCGGACTGGCCCCTCGCCCGTCGCGAGGCCTACCGCGCGCACCTGCTCCCCGCCGTCATGACCGCCCCCCCGATCCGGCTGGCCCGCCTGGCCCCGCTGGTCGTCGGGGCGGCCCGGGAGAAGGACGCCGTGGCGGTGCGCATCCTCGACGAGGCCGCCGACCAACTGGCGGAGACCGTACGGGCATTGGCGCCCCGCGCGGGCGAACCGCTCGTCGCCACCGGCGGACTGCTCGGGCCGGAGGGCCCCCTCACCGAACCCCTGACCATCCGCCTGCACGCCCTCGGCGTGACCCTCGACTGGGTGGCCGACGGCTGCCGGGGTGCCGTGGCGCTGGCCCGGCTCGCATACGGGGGCGGCGGGCGGTGAGGGCCCCCTCGTCCAGCGATGCTCCGCCCGCCCTGCACAAGGTGGGGATGGGCGTTGAATCGGCTTCTGTCCCCTGGTGTCCTCGTCCTCTCTGCGCAAGGTGGAGGTGGGCGTTGAATCGGCTTCAACCCGCTGGTGTTCTCGTCCGCTCCGCGCATGGGGGAGGTGGGCGTTGAATCGGCCTCTGTCCCCTGGTGTCCGAGTCCTCTCCGCGCAAGGTGGGGGTGGACGATGAACCAGCCTCGGCCCCCCGGCCCCCTCGCCCGCTCCGCGCAAGGTGGAGGTCGTCGATGAGCGAGCCCCTCTACCGCGACCCCACTGCCCCCCTCGACGCCCGCGTCCATGACCTCCTCGCCCGCATGACCCTCCCCGAGAAGGTCGGCCAGCTCAACCAGCGCATGTACGGCTGGGACGCCTATCGCCGTACCCCCGACGGGAGTTACGAACTCACCGACGCCCTGTACGCCGAGACCGAGCGGTTCGCCGGACTCGGTGCGCTCTACGGGCTCCAGCGGGCCGACGCCTGGTCCGGTGTGGACCACGGGAACGGGCCCGGCGCCGAGGACGCCGCGGGCCTCGCCGAGCTGGTGCAGCGGCATGTCGTCGAGCGGAGCCGGCTCGGTATCCCCGCTCTGTTCGTCGAGGAGGTGCCGCACGGGCTCATGGCCCTCGACGGCACGGTCCTGCCCGTCAACCTGGCCGTCGGCGGCACCTGGGACCCGGAGCTGTACGAGCGGGCCGCCGCCCACGCCGCAGCCGAACTGCGGGCCCGCGGTGGTCATGTCGCCCTCGTCTCGGCCCTCGACATCGCCCGCGACCCGCGCTGGGGCCGCACCGAGGAGTGCTTCGGCGAGGACCCCCACCTCGCGGCGCGACTCACCGAGGCGCTCGTACGGGGCATGCAGGGCGCCGCGCACGAGTCCTTCGCCGCCGACAAGGCGCCTGTCGTCCTCAAGCACTTCGCCGGCCAGGGCGCCACCGTCGGCGGCCGCAACTCCGCGGAGTCCGAACTCGGTCTGCGGGAACTGCACGAGATCCACCTCCCCGCGGCCCGTGCCGGAGTGCGGGCCGGAGCGGCCGCGGTCATGGCCGCGTACAACGAGGTCGACGGCATGCCGTGCTCGGGGAATCGCGCCCTGCTGACCGGACTCCTGCGGGACAGCTGGGAGTTCGACGGACTGGTGATGGCGGACGGCCTCGCCGTGGACCGGCTGGCCCGCATCACCGGCGACAAGGTCTCGGCCGGCGCCCTCGCCCTCAACTCCGGTGTCGACCTGAGCCTGTGGGACGAGGGCTTCACGCATCTGGAGGAGGCCGTCGAGCGGGGGCTGGTCGAGGAGCCGGTGCTCGACGCCGCCGTCGCCCGCGTCCTGCGGCTCAAGTTCCGGCTGGGACTGTTCGACGGACCGCACACCACGCCCCCTCCGCCGACCGGCGGCAGGGAGATCAGCAAGGAGCTCGCCCGGGCCGCCGTCACGCTCCTCGACAACAAGGGGCTGCTGCCGATCCCGGCCACCGTCTCCCGTATCGCCGTGATCGGACCCCAGGCCGCCACCACCGCCCACCAGTCGGGCGACTACACCGCCCCACAGCGCCCCGGCACCGGCAGCAGTGTCCTCGACGGGCTCCGCCGACTCGCCCCGCCCGGCGTGGACATCCGGCACGCCCGCGGCTGCGCCCTCACCGGCGACGACCTCTCCGGCATCCCCGAGGCCGTCGCCACGGCCGCCGCCTCGGACGTGACCGTGCTGGTCCTTGGCGGCAGCAGCGCACGCACCCCCGACACCGAGTTCGACGCCAACGGGGCGGCGCTCAGGGCGGTTTCGGAGATGACCTGCGGTGAGGGCGTCGACCTGGCCGACCTGCGGCTGGGGCCCGCCCAGTACCGGCTTCTGGACGCGATCGCGGCAACGGGCACGCCCACGGCGGTCGTTCTGATCCAGGGCCGCCCGCATGTCGTCCCCGACACGGCCGGTGCGCTGCTCACGGCCTGGTACCCGGGCCCATGGGGCGGCGAGGCGATCGCCGAGGTGCTGCTCGGACTCGCGGAACCCACCGGCAGGCTCCCCGTCTCCGTCCCGCGCTCCGCCGCCCAACTCCCCGTCTACTACAACCACAAGGACACCGAGTACGGCGGATATGTCGACGAGAGCGCGGAGCCGCACCACTCCTTCGGGCACGGACTGTCGTACACGAGCTTCGCGTACGGCACGCCCCGGATCACCGGCGGGACCGTGACGGTCGAGGTCACCAACACGGGGAAGCGGTACGGGCGTACGGTCGTGCAGGTCTATCTCAGGCGCCTGATCACGTCCACCTGGCCGCGCACCCTCGAACTGTGCGCGTTCGAGGGGGTCGGCCTGGAGCCGGGTGAGCGCCGTACGGTCGTTCTCCCGCTGTCGATGGGGGAAGCCCGGACCGACTCCGCCGAGATCCGTGTCGCGGAGTCGGCCCGGGCGGCTTTGCGTGCCGTGCCGATCGTGCTTGACGTGAGGGGCGTCAGAGCTTGACGGCCCCGGACGAGACGCCCTTGTAGAACCACCGTTGGGTGATCACGAACAGCACCAGCACCGGGATCACCGAGATGACGGACCCGGCCATGACCATCCGCTGGTCGTAGCCGAACGACGAGCTCTGCAGACGCGAAAGCCCCAGCGTCAGCGTCATGTTGCTCTCCGAGCGCAGCACGATCAGCGGCCAGAGGAAGTCGTCCCAGGCGCTGATGAAGGTGTTGATGACCACCACCAGGATCGCGCCCCACGCGGACGGCAGATACAGATGCCTGAAGCGCTGCCACTCGTTCGCGCCGTCGAGCATCGCCGAGTCCTCGATCTCGCGCGGCACCGCCAGGAAGGCGGCGCGCATCAGCAGGACGTTGATGGCGCCGACGAAGCCGGGCAGCCAGACGCCGGCCAGGCTGTCGACCAGGCCCAGATCGCGGATGCTCAGGAACAGCGACACCATGATCGACTCGAAGGGGAACATCATGGAGGCGATCAGCACCACCCAGACCGCCTTGCGGCCCTTCCAGCCCGGCTTGGAGAGCATGTAGCCGGCCGTGGTGGAGAAGACCAGCTGGCTGGTGACCGACAGGACGACCACGATCAGGCTGTTCTTGATGTACGAGGCCACCGGGACCTGGTCGAAGACCGTGCGGTAGGCGCGCAGGGTCGGGTCGTGCGGCAGGAGGGTGGCGTCGGCGCCGAAGACGTCCTCGCTCGTGCTCTTCAGGGAGGCCAGCAGCTGCCAGACCAGTGGGCCCACGGTGAGGCCGAGCACGAGGAACAACAGCAGGTAGCGGACGACCAGTTCGCGCGGGCGACCGTAGTCCCGCCAGCGTGGCAGCAGGCGCCGGCGCGTGGCCGGAACAGCGGTCGTCACGACTCGTCCTCCTTCGTCAGGCGCTGCGCCAGCAGGGTCAGCCCCAGCGTCAGCAGGAACAGGGCCACGCTGACGGCGGAGCCGTAACCGGCGTTGCCGGTGATGGGGTCGAGGCCGACGTCCCGGATGTAGAACGGCAGGGTGCGGTCGGCGCCGCCGGGGCCGCCGGTGGAGCTGCCGAGCATGTAGATCTCGGTGAACACCCTGAGCGAGCCGATGCCGGTGAGCGTGCCGACGAGCATCATGGCCTGCCGTACACCGGGCATGGTGATGTGCCAGAAGCGGCGGACCGCGCCGGCGCCGTCCATGGCCGCCGCCTCGTGCAGTTCCTTCGGTACGTTCCCGAGCGCGGCCAGGTAGAAGACCATGTACCAGCCGAGGCCCTTCCACAGCGTCAGGCCCATCGCGGACAGCAGGATCAGCCGCGGGTCGGACAGGAAGGGGATCGCCGACCTGATCAAGTGGGCTTTCTCGAGCCAGGTGTTCACCAGTCCGTCGTCGGCGAGCAGCCACTGCCAGCTCAGACCGACGACCACGCTGGAGGCCAGCACCGGTGTGTAGAAGGCCGAGCGGAAGAACCCGATGCCGGGGAGGTTCTTCTCCACCAGGACCGCCAGCATCAGCGGCAGCAGCACCATCAACGGGACGACGATGACGGCGTACAGGATGCTGTTGCGTGTCGCCAGCCAGAAGTCCGAGTCGTCCAGCATCCGCGTGTAGTTGTCGAGCCCGACGAAACTCGCGGCGCCGCCCAGCGGCTTGGCGTTCGTGAACGACAGCAGGAGCGTGTTGAGGAACGGGAACACACCGAACACCACCGCGCAGCCGATCGCGGGGGCCGTCCACAGCCAGGGCAGCCACCAACGGCGGTACATCGCCGCCCCGTTGGCACCGGCTGCCGGGCCCGGCAGCAGGGCCCGGAGCCGGGAGGGTTTCGTGACCGGCGCGGCGGGGGTGCGCTGCGCGCCGGACACGGACACCGGCTTCGTGATCTGAGCCGCCACGGTCAGCCCGCCTGCTTCAGCAGCTCGTTGGCCTTCTCCTGGGCGTCCTTGACGGCGTCGGCCGCGCTCTTCTTGCCCTGCATGGCCAACTGCACCTGGGAGACCATCGCGTTCTGCACGGCCGGGGAGAGGTTGGTCTGGTTGGTGCTGGCCGTCTTGAGCTGGTCGGCGACGAGCTTGCGGGCCTGGGAGAACGGGTCGCTGCCGGTGGCGTTCTGGAAGAACGGGTCGCTCAGCGACTCGGTGGTGGTCGGGAAGATCACCACGGCCGGGTCCTTGCACCAGGCCGTCTGGTTCTCGGCGTTGGTGAGGAACTCCGCGAACGACAGTGCCGTGGGTGCGTGCTTGCTGGTCGCGGCGACCGAGATGTACTGCGGGGCGCCGGCGGAGGCGCGGCCGAGCGCGTCGTAGGGCTGCTGGCCGACGGCCGTCTTGTCGTACACCGACGGGCTGTTCTGCTTCACGAACCGCACGAAGCTCGGGTTCGTCGAACCGTAGGCCACCTTGCCCTGGCTGTAGAGCGTGGACGGGTCGTTGCTGGAGGACAGCGAGTCCTTCGGCATCGCGCCCTCCTTGTACAGCTTCGCCATCCACTCCACCCACTGGGTGGTGCGCGGGTCGTCGGCGAAGACGGCCGACTTGCCGTCGTCGGAGAGGACCTTGATGCCCATCTGGTCGAAGTCGGCGGGGATGCGCCAGATGGGGTTGGCCATCGTCGCGTAGAACTTGCCGTCGGAGGCCTTGGCGACCTTCTCGTAGTCGGCGAACAGCCCGAAGAGGCTCGTCGGCGGCTTCGCCGGGTCGACGCCGGCCTTCTTCAGCAGGTCCTTGTTGTACGTCAGGACGACCCCGCCGGTGTACCAGGGCAGCACGGTGTGGATCGACTTGCCCGAGGCGTCCTTGAAGGTGCCGGACTTCCAGAACGACGGGACGAAGGGCTTGGCCGCGTCGGGGTCCTTGGTGCCGACGTCCAGCAGATAGCCGGCCTTGGTGAGGGCCGTGGCCGTCGGCGCGTTGACGTTGATGACGTCCGCCAGTGTGCAGGCCTGGGCGTCGGCGACCGTGCGGCTGGTGAAGGTGTTGTCGCCGGGGTCGTCGATCCACTTGACCTTGGCGCCGGGGTGGGCCTTCTCGAAGTCGGCGATCACTCCGTTGAAGAAGTCCCCGAAGTCTTTCTTCAGATTCGTCGTCTGGAAGGTGATCGTGCCGTTGACGTCCCCGGTCAGCTTGCTCGACCCGACGTTGGCCTTGTCGACCTTGCAGCCGCCGGCCGTGGCGTCCCCGTCGTCCGAGCCGCCGCCCGACAGGCCGCAGCCGGCGGCGGTCAGCGACAGAACGGCGAGACAGGTCAAGGTGCGGGTCAGTCTCTTTGCACGCATGTGATGGGCCCTCCTGCGACCGGGCGAGTCAGGGATGTGGCTGGTTCAATCAACCAACTTCGACTCCGATTGATGAAAAGGTGGACCAGAATTCATCGGAGGTCAATGGTTTGCCGTGTTGCTTTTCGGTTCCGTGGTGGTTCCGTGCGGGGTCAACGACCCGATCAGTGCCGGTGCTCGTGGTCCGGGTGCGAGGGGTCGCCGGGGTGCTCGTACCCCGGTGCGTACACGACGTCGGCCCGTGCTCGGTCCAGCCAGTCGAAGAAGGCGCGGCGGCCTGCGGCGCGGCGTAGTTCGTGCGTGATGCCCTCGCGGACCTCGCTGTAAGGGAGGAGGTCGGAGGTCTCGTGGAAGGGATCGGCGCCACGTTTCAGCGCGGCGGGGGTGAGGAAGCGGTCGCGGTTGCGGTCGTAGTAGTCGTACGCCGCCTCCTCGGGGACCTGCTGCTCGCGTTCCAGTTGTTCGAGGAGGGTGCGGGCTGCCTGGGAGTGGGCCAGGGCGACCGCGACGATGCTGCCCAGCTCCGCAGGGGAGGCCGTGATGGGTTGTTTGTCGGGTGCGACGCCGTTGTGGCTGGTCGCGCAGTTCCCCGCGCCCCTCAGGCCGCGCTTCGCGCAGGCCTGTCGGGCCAATTCGTCGACCACCACGACTTGCGTGGCCCACCGGCGCCGTTGCCGTTCGGCCCTGGCCAACGCCTCTGGTCTCGTTTCCCGGTCGCGGGCCGGGACGGCCTTCAGAAGGATGTCCACGCGGTCCTTGGGGACTGCCCTGCCGAGTACCTGAGCCGCGTATTCCTCCGTCACGGCTTCACCTCCAGCTCCACGGCCTCCGTGTACGCCACGCAGCCGTGCCAACCCACCTTCGCCATGAGCCAGTACGAACCCGGCGGCACCGCCGAGCCGTCCACCTCGATCACGCACTCGGCCTCCGCTCCGCCGGCCACGGTGAAGCCCTGGACGCCAGGCCCGACCCCGGGCCATGTGCCCCAGGAGGACACCGCCCAGAGGGTGCCGCTGACGGGGCCCCGGGTGGTGTTGCGCAGGGTGACGGGGACGCGGGCGCGCTCGCCTCGTCGCACGACGACTCGGTCAACTCCCAGAGCGGATACGAGGGTTGGACCTGTGTGCCCGTCCGGCACGTCCAGCGCCACCACGTCCTCGTACGTCTGCCCGCCGTACGACAGCCGCGCGGCCAGCCAGTGCCGGCCGGGTTCGGGCTCGGGCGGCGGTGACACTGTGACCTCGGTGAGGCTGAAGCCCCCGGGGCCGAGCGTGTACGGCAGTTCGGTGGGCTCGGTGGACCAGCCGGGAGGCACCTCGAAGGTCACCGTGCCCGACACCGGCGCGTCGGTCAGCTCCGAGCCGATCCGGACGGTCGCCGTGACGGGGCCGGAGACGGTGAGCGTGGTGGGGGAGACGTACACGGCGACCGGCATGTTGCCGCGTGGGGCGGGACCGGAGTTGTGGAGCCAGTAGCGGGTGTGGACGGGCTGGGCGGGCTCGGCGGCGGCGACTCCGGGGCCCGGCGCTGTCTCCAGGGCGCCTGCGGGCGTGGCGAGGACGGTCGCCACCTCGAAGCCGGCCAGATCGACCCGCAGCGTCCCGTCCGTGCCCGGCGTGAGCGGCTTTCCGGGCGCCTCCAGTACGTTTGCCCGGGCGCCCTCCGTCCACCCGCGAGGCCGCGACAGACGCGCCCGCACCGGACGGCCGTTCACCTCGTGCATGCGGACGACGACACCGCTGCCCGGATCCGGATGTGCCGTGCCGCCCCGGGCGAGCGGGGAGCCGGCCGGCTTGAGGGCGTCGAGCAACACCTCGCCCGCGGGCTCCAGTTGGAGCAGGGAGCTGTTCCGGGGCAGGAGCGCGTCCGTGGGCCGGGTCCGCAGCCGCGCGGTGAGCGGACGGTTGAACTCGTGGCCGCGCTTGGGCAGTTGCCCCTCCCGCCAGTCGCCCTCGCCCGCGACGACGGCGTACTCGAAGGTGTGCGACCAGCGCTGGAGCTGGAAGGCGGACCCGTCGGGGGCTGTTCGGCGCGGCGGGTCGACCCAGATGCCGGAGGGCCAGCCGGTGCAGGACCGCATGAGGGACATGTGGAGGTCGCCGGACGAGGTGACCACACAGCCGGGCGTGCCCCGGTTCAGGACCGAGAAGCTCCGGCCGTCCCAGGCGTCGCCGGGCGGCAGGGCCTCGCCGCTGCCCGCGGCGGTGGCCGTGACGGTGAAGTCGTCCAGGTCGGCGATGAGGGCGTCGACCGCCTTGGCGTCATCCTCACCGCCCGCCACGACGAGCAGCGGCAGCCGCTCAAGATCCCGCAGATCGGCTCCCGGCACCCACTCCTCCCGCAGCGAGGCGCGCGGCGCGACCCACACGGCCGCCACATCCCCCTCGGCGAGCTGCCGCCGGAGTTCGCGTCCGGCCGCCGGGTCCCAGCCGAGGGCCTCGGCGACCACGGAGTTACGGTCGGGACCGCCGACGGCGATCCGGATGTCGGGCAGGTTGGAGTCGACCTCCAGGTCGCCGTAACGGGGCCCGCCCGCGATGGTCGAGGTCGCGGTGACCCCCGCGCGGACGAGGGCGGCGGCGAGCTCGGCGCCCAGCTCACCGGCCACGTCCCAGTCGGAGTAGATCAGTTCGGCGACCCCGATCGAGCGGTGCCCGAGGAGCGCGCCGGTGTCGTCGTGCACGGCGACCCGCGCGGTCGACCCCAGCCCGAACCAGGTGTTGGCCGGGTTGTCCAGCGTCCACGGGAACTGCTCGCTGTCCACCTCCACGAACCCGAACCCGCGCCCGATCACCGCGTCCGCCACCTCGTGCACCGGCAGCCCGCCGCGCACGTCGGACGGCCAGCGCACCCGGATGAGCCGGTCGGCGCCGTCGTACCCGTCGACGGTCGTGGAGACGTCCAGACGGTCGACGCCCTTCCAGAGGGTCAGCCGCTGCGTGTAGGTGAAGAGGCCGAGGTCGGCGCGGACCGTGATGCGCTGTCCGGCGGGGGAGTGCTCGACACCGATGTCGGCCCTGACATCCCTGCCGCGAGCGGCAGTCGTCCCGGTCGGCGTGAGGTGCCAGGGCCCCTCGCCGAAGCGCGGGTGTCTGGAGTACTCCTCCTGCACGACGAGCTCGTTGCCGATGTCGCCGGCGCGCAGCAGTTCCCGGGCCCCTTCCTGAAGGGCTCGCAGACTGCTGACGCCGCCGCCGCGCGCAGGGTCGACGGTCAGCTCGTAGAACTCGTTGCGGATCGTGGCCCCTTCGGCCGGCGTCCACTCGGAGACGGTGCCCTCGGCGAGCGGGACGGCCTTGAGGCCCAGTCCGGGCACGTCCGGTACGACGACGCTCAGCCGGCCGTCCTCCTCGCGCACGGCGGGCAGGGGAAGCCCGGTGCTCTCGTCGACCGGCAGGAGCCCCTCGTCCCGGACGCTCAGCACGTCCCCCCGCGTCCAGGTCGCGGAGTTGAAGACCACCAGATCGGGGCCGTCGCCCGGCAGCGGGAGAACCCGGTCCGCGAGGGCCTGCGTGGCGTCGGCGTGGACGGTCTCGGCGAGGTCGTACAACTCCCGCCAGCCGGTGAGGAGATCGATGTAGACCTGGTCCGACTCCGAACCGGTGATGGCGTCGTGATGGGCGCCGTAGACGAGCTGCCGCCACGCCTTGTCGAGCGCCGCGTCCGGATAGGGATGCCCGGCGGTGAGGGAGGCGAGTGTCGCCCAGGCCTCCGCGTCGGCGAGGAGGCTCTCGCCGTACCGCTGGGCCTGCTTGGTGTCGATGTAGGAGACGTCCTTGCCGGTGTAGACCGGGTTCATGTCCCGGGTCTGCGGGGAGGCCTTGCGGCCCTCCGCCGCCAACTCCGCCCGGACGGCGGCGAAGAAGTCCCGGGGTATCGCGCTGATGAACCGCGGCCAGACGTAACGGGCGTTCCAGTCGCGGTGGATGCCCATCACCCAGCGGCACGGCGGCGCGTAGTCCCCGCCGACGGGCAGCAGGACGTTGCGCGTGAGCGCGACCTTCTTCAGACCCTTGAACAGCTTGAACGCGGCCTGTTCGGCCTCGGGCAGGGTGGGCGCGTTGTCGATCGCCCAGCCCGCGCCGTAGTGGTTGACCATGTACGCGGTGAGGATGCCGCGCCCCGAGGGGGCGATCCAGTCGAACTCGGCCGGGAACTGCATCCGTTGGGGATCCCTGGGCTCCTCGCCGAACACGGAGAGCGTCGGCCCCCACTGGTGGAACGGCCCGCGCGCCCAGGAGCTGGAGGTGACCCCGGCGTCCGCCATCAGCCCGGGGAACTGCGGATCGTGACCGAACGCGTCCAGCTGCCAGGCGGTCTCGGGCGACGCCCCCATGATCCCGCGCTGGTATCCGTCGCCGTACAGAGCGTTGCGTACGGTGGCCTCGGCGCCGGTGAGGTTGGTGTTGGGCTCGTTGTAGGTGCCGCCCATGATCTCGACGCGGCCGGTGCGGATCAGCTGGCGCAGGAAGGCGCGCTCCTCCGGGAAGGCGTCCCAGTACGGCTTGAGGTAGTCGACCTCAGCGAGCACGAAGGTGTAGGCCGGGTCGCGGCGCGCGAGGTCGCAGTGGGCGCGCACCAGGCTCATCCCGGACTGGCCGCGCGAGTCGAAGGTGCGGGCCGGCAGGCCCGAGGTGGCCGGGTCGTCGGCGACGTCCCAGGTCTCGGTGTAGGCGGCCTGGGTGTTCCACCAGACGGGGTCGTAGTGGAAGTGGCTGACCATGAACATGGTCCAGCCGGGCTCGGCGGCCGTGAACGGGGCGGTGTGCCGGTCGCTGAGCGCATCGTCGACGGCGACGACCGTGATCTCGTCGCCCTCGCCGGTCACGGGTATCTCGGCGCGTGCGGTGCCGTCGTCGGCGGTGGTGACCAGCGTCTCTTTGACACTGCGGAGACCGCCCGGGCCCTCGGCCGTGAGGCGGACCGTGCGGCCGGGGACGTGGCTGATCTCGGCGACCACCACCTGGTACGGCTGCTCGACGGTTCCGACGAAAAGCTCGGTCGACTCGACAGAGGTGACGCGCATGGGTCTCCTACGAGGATGCTCGGCGGAGCACCATCCTGGCACCGTAGGGATGGTTCAAACAACCATCTACGCGTGTTCTCGGTGAATCATCTATGCAATGCCACTGCCGTCAGCGGGTGCGCCGACCCTTCGCCGAGTGCTGCGGCACGATGTGGTCGGTCAGCGCCAGGGAGGCGCTCGCGCGCTGGTAGGAGAGCTGCGCGACCCGGACGTAGAGGCAGTCGAGCAGCACCAGGACGGAGTGCCGACCGCCGATACCGGTGAGGAAGTTGGTCTCCGAGGCGGACGAGACGAGCCGGATGTCGGCGGCCTTGGCGAGCGGTGAGCGCGGGTCGGAGGTGATCGCCACCGTGGTCGCGCCGCGCTCCTTGGCCAGCTCGAACGGCTCGATGGTCTCCCGCGTGGCCCCCGAGTGCGAGATGCCCACGGCGACGTCCGCCGGGGTGAGCAGGGCCGCGGACGTGACCGCGCCGTGCACCTCGGTCCAGCCGCGCACCGAGCAGCCGATACGGAACAGCCGGGTCTCGGTCTCCAGCGCCACCGCCCCGCTGCCCCCGGTGCCGTAGAGGTCGATACGGCGGGCCCGGGCCGTGGCCTGGGCGGCGCGCTCGATCGCGTCGAGGTCGATCCGGTCGATGGTCTGCTGAACGGCCCGCAGGTCGGCGTTGCCCACGACCTGTACGACCCGCTCCAGGCTGTCGTCCGGGGAGATGTCCGGGCCGATCTCGGCGGTGCCCCAGTCGGAGACCTCGCCGCGGCCGTGCTCCTTGGCCAGCTCGATCAGCAGATGCTGATAGGAGTCCAGGCCGATGGCCCGGCAGAAGCGGGTCACCGTGGCCTGCGAGGTGCCGGTGCGGCGGCCCAGCTCGGCGGCCGAGCAGTGGGTGACGGCGGCCGGATCCTCCAGGATCAGCTCGCCGACCTTGCGCAGGGAGCCGGCCAGCCGGGGCAGCTCGGTGCGGATCAGTGTCGTGACGTCCGTCGGAGGCATGAGAAGAAGGTACCAGCCACCGTTCAGGCCACCTGTTGAATACCAGGACCGGATTCACGGGTGAGGGAGGGGCGAGGGAGGGGTGAGGTCGGGACCGTTGTGCGGGTCGATTGAATGCAGTGGCCATCCTATGGTTTATTGATTCATCGATGGAGATGTATAGGGTGGTTCAATCCATCAGTGGGGAGTGAGTGCCGCGTGTCCGTCGAGTCCGTCAGCGCCCAGGGCTTCGCGCAGCAGAGCCTGGCCGTCCTTCAGCAGATCACCGAGTCCGCCCGCGCCGACGTGGCCCGCGCCGCGGAACTGATCGCCGACTGTGTGCGCGCCGACGGCGTCATCCAGGCCTTCGGCACCGGCCACTCCCAGGCCATGGTCCTCGAAGTCGCGGGCCGCGCGGGCGGGTTGGTGCCCACGAACCGGCTGAGCATCGCCGACCTCGTCCTGTACGGCGGTGACGCCCCGTCCGTCCTCGACGACCCGCTCCTGGAGCGGCAGCCGGGCGTGGCAGCGCGGCTGTACGACCTCGCGGCCCCCCGGCCCCAGGACCTCTTCGTGATCATCTCCAACTCCGGCGTGAACACCGTCATCGTCGAGATGGCCCTCCAGGCCAAGCAGCAGGGCCACAAGCTGCTGGCCATCACCTCCCTCGCCCACACCCGCGCGGTCCCCGCCGGCCACCCCAGCGGCAAGAAGCTCGCCGACCTCGCCGACGTGGTCCTCGACAACGCGGCCCCGCGCGGGGACGCGCTGCTGGAGTTGCCGGGCGGGGGTGCGGTGTGTGCGTTGTCGACGCTTACCGGGGTGATGCTGGTGCAGATGGCTGTCGCCGAGGCGTCTGCCGTGCTGCTTGCCGCGGGGGAGCGGCCGCCGGTGTATGTCTCCGCCAATGTGCCTGGCGGCTTTGAGGGGAATCTGGAGCTGGAGAAGAAGTACGCGGGGCGGGTTCGGCGTACGGCTAGTTAGGCGTTCGGGGGTTCTGGGGTATCGCGGGGAGCTGCGGGCCGGTGGCCGGTCGCGCAGTTCCCCGCGCCCCTGGGTGGGGAAGCCGGCTGTTACTTCATCGGTACCGGTGTCAGGGCTACGGCCAGCGGATATGCGCCCGTCGTCAGCGGTGTCCCCGGCGTCCCGGTCGCCGTGTCGATCGGCACCAGCTTGTTTCCGTCGGCCGTCGTGACGTACGCCGTGCTGCCGCTCCAGTCCAGGCCCACGTCGAAGGCCGACCTGCCGACCGTGACCTTCGTGCCCGGGGCGCCGGTCACCGTGTCGACGGGTGTGACGTAGTCCCCGGTGCTGGGGCTCACCCACAGTGTCCGGCCGTCCGGAGACAGGCCGAGTCCGTACGCCTGGCCGGTTACCAGGAGGGTCGGCTCGGTGTCGTTCGTCGCCGTGTCGATCGGGGTCACCGTCGAGCCGCCGGAGTTGGACACGTAGACCGTTCTGCCGTCGGGTGCGGCGACGACATTGAAGGGGCGGGGACCGACGGGGATGGCGGTCTCGGCCTTCTTCTCCGTGAGGTCGACCGGGGTGACCGTGTTGTCGTGGATGTTGGCCACGTACAGAGTCGTGCCGTCCGGGGTGATCGCCATGTTCTCGGGACCGTCGCCCACCATGACCGGCGTACCCGCCACCAGGGTCGTGGTGTTCACCGGCTGGACCGTCCCGTCCGTGTAGTTGGCCACCCACAGCGTCCCACCGTCCGGCGTGAGCGCGAGCCCGGCGGGAACGCGGCCCACGGCGACCGTGCCGGTGACCGAGCCGCTCGCCACGTCGATGACGCTGACGGTGTTCGAGCCCTGGTTGGCGGCGTAGGCGGTGCGGCCGTCGGCGCTCACGACGACCTCGCCGGGGTTGTCGCCGACCGCGATGTTCTTGGACGTGCCGGAGGCCAGGTCGATCGAACTGACCGACGCGCCACTGAAGTTGGCGGTCAGCGCCGTCAACGAACCGGTCTTCTCGGTGACCTGGACCGGGATCGCCCGGTCGAGGACGCCCGTACCCGACACCACGACCGAGTGGACGCCCTCGGTGACCCCGGTCAGCGTGACGGTGGCCGAAACGCTGCCCCCGGCCGGGACTGTCACGGTGCCCCCGGTCGGTGAGGCGGTGACGCCGTCCGGAACGTCCAGTCTCCAGGTGACCGTGCGGGCCTCCTTGTCCGAGAAGTCGAGCGTCACCGTCTCGGTGGCGCCCGGCTTCAGGGAGAGCGAGCGCGGGGAGAAGGCGGCGTCGACGCCCGGGTCGGGGGCGGTCTCCAGCATCGTCGTATAGAGGAACTGGTCCATCACACCCGGCGAGACCTGCTCCGGCATGGCATCCAACTCCTTGCGCGTGTCGCGCAGTTCGGCCCAGTACCTCGACACCGCCTCCGCGTCGCCCCGCTTGTTGGCGAGCAGCAGATCCACGGCTGTGCGCCCCGCGCTCCCGTACCGGCCGAGCTTGTCCAGCCACGCGGACGTCTCGTCGAGGAACCCCGGGTTGTCGAGCCGGGCGCGCAACTCGGCGGGTGTGGCGGCCATGTCGGTGAAGTACGAGCGCAGCGCGGCGGCGGCCCGGTCGAGGCCGCGGTCCTGCTCGTACGCCGTGCGGAAGTCGGCGATGAGCTCGGTCAGGGTGGGGGACTCGGTCGCGTCGAGCTGGGAGGAGTAGTTGTTCTCGGCGAAGATCCGCAGCCATGTGGCGGCGCCCGGACCCGCGAGGTCGCGGACCGAGGCGAGGAAGGCGGCCCGGGGATCGTAGGAGTCCGGGTTCCAGAGGTAGGCGGCCGAGGTGAACAGCGCGAGCCTGCTCGCCTCGCCCTGGACCATCGGGTTGGCGGTGACGCCGGTCGCCGCCTTGGCCACGCCGGCCTCCCGTCCCGTGTACGGGCCGAGGAGGAGGCGGCTGGTGACGTAGTCGTTGACCGGATAGTTGTCCCAGATCAGGATCGGGTGGCCGAACACCTCACGGGCCTGGGCGACCTGCGCGGCGGTGATGGCCGGCGCGATCACTCCCACGCCGGTCCACTCGACGACCACGGACGGGTCCAGCTTCTCGCGCAGGGCCGTCTTGTAGGGGGAGTCGGCGAGGTCGGAGTACTCGGTGGGGACCATCTCCAGGGGGTCGAGGCCGGTGTGGCCGGCCGAGAAGGACTTCCACGCCTTGTTGAGGAGATGCGCCTGGGCCGCGCCCGCCGCTCCTCCGCCCGTGCCGAACTCCCGCTCGTCGGCGGCGCAGTTCCACCTGGTGTAGCTGATGTCGTCCAGCGGGACCGCGAAGGACCGCACACCGATCGCGTACAGCGAGTCGAACTTGCGGGTGAGGGCCGCGATGTCGGAGTCGGACGAATAGCAGACCGACAGGCCGGGGGAGAGGGCGTAGGTGAAGCGGACGTGGTTGGCGGTGGCGCGGTCGACCAGTTCCTTGAGCCGGGCCAGTTCCGCGGACGGGTACTCGTCCCGCCACCGGTCGCGCAGATAGGGGTCGTCCTTGGGGGAGTAGACGTACACGTTCTGCTTGGTGCGGCCGTAGAAGTCGAGCTGGCTCAGGCGCTCGGCATGCGTCCAGGGAGTGCCGTAGAAGCCCTCGATGACTCCGCGCAGTGCGGTGGTGGGCCAGTCGCGGATCCTGGTCCCGGGCAACTTGCCCGAGGTGCCCAGGAGTTGGCGCAGGGTCTGGGCGGCGTAGAAGGTGCCGGTCGCGTCGGATCCGGAGAGGGCGAGAAGGGTACGGCCGTCCCGGCGCCCGGACGCCAGGGTGTAACCGCCGGAAGGGAGGCCGGCCGGGGACCGGGCGCCCAGTCGTTTCAGTGCGGCGGCGGTGCCGGGGCCATCGAGATAGACGGTGAAGGCGGCCGACGCGGGCGGCTTGTCGACCGTCACGATCCGGTCGGCGCCGGCCTCGCGCAGGGCGGACTCGACGACCTTGCGGGCCGAGGCGTCCGTGTCCGGGCCGACGACCTCCACGACCCGGTCGGGGACCGTGAACCGGTCGGGGCCGGTCTGCATGCTCCGGGGTTTCGGCCAGACCTCGGGGGTGTGGTGCCGGGGTGCGGCCGACGCCGGTGACAGGGAGGGGGTGGTGAGACCGGCGGCCATCAGCAGCACGGCGGCCACCCCCGCCGATCTCCTGGAGAGTCTCGAACGCAAGGTGAATTCATCCACCGGCAGAGTCTATTGATGTTGGTTGAATCATTCAATGGTGTCGTTGTCGGCAATCTTGACGGGCTGGATGTTACCGGTAACATTTCCTGTCGTGCTCCGAGAAACCCGTGTAGTCGAAGCCCCGGTGTTCAGCCCGGCCGCCGTCGTCGCCTCGTGCGTCGGCTTCGTTCTGATCGGTGCGCTCCAGGCTCTCTACGGGCCCGCCATCCCCGCCTTCCGTGAGGAGTTCGGGCTGTCCCCGTCGGCCGCCGGGCTGGGGCTGAGCGCGCACTTCGTGGGTGGGGTGGCCGGGGTGCTGCTCTTCGACCGGTGGTTCGGGCGGATCGGCAACCGGCGGATCCTCGGCGCCTCGTATCTCCTGATGGCCGCCGGTGCGGCGGGCTTCGCGCTCGCCCCCGACTGGCCGCTCGCACTCACCGCCGCCCTGCTGGCCGGGCTCGGCTTCGGCGGTATCGACTACGGGCTCAACCAGCTGTTCGCCGTCGGCTTCGGGCATCGATCGGCGGCGATGCTGAACATCCTCAACGCCCACTTCGGCATCGGCGCGATCCTGGGACCGGCCGTGATCGGCGCGGTCGGCGCCGAGCGCTACCCGGCCGTCTTCCTCGCCTTCGCGCTGGTCGACCTGCCGCTGCTGTGGTGTCTGAAGGGCGTACGGGACAAGGCGCCGCAGCCGTCCGACACGGTCCCCGACTCCGGTCGCGTCCTCGGCCGCAGCCTCGGCTCGGTGCTCGCCGTGTTCGTCGCGCTGTACGTCCTGCACGTCGGCATCGAGGCCGGCGTCGGCGGCTGGGAGCCCACCCACCTGGAGACCGTCGGCTACGGCGCCGGGATCGCCGCCACCGCCACCTCCGTGTACTGGCTGATGATGACGGTGGGCCGGTTCCTGGTCGCGCCGCTCGCGCTGCGCTTCTCGGCGCAGACGATCATCACGGTCTCGTGCGCCGGAATGACGGTCTGTCTCCTTCTCGCGTCCATCAGCGAGTTGGCGCCCTACGCCTATGCCGGCGTCGGTCTGTTCATCGCGCCGATCTTCCCCACCGGACTGCCCTGGCTCCACCAGGCCGCCCCACAGGCCCGGCGGGCCGGAGCCCTGGTCATCGCGGCCTCGATGGCCGGCGGTGTGGTGGCCGGACCGGCACTCGGCAAGGTCATCGAGTGGTCCGACATCAAGGCCGTACCCCTGCTGCTCGGAGGAGTTTCGGCGCTGTGCCTGGCCGCGACCCTCTGGCTGATCCGCAGTACTCCATCCCGCTCGCATTGAAGGGGAACACCCGCATGCCCGCACTGACGACGACGTCCGACGGTTTCCTGCTGCACGGCAAGCCCTTCCGCATCCTCTCCGGCGCCATGCACTACTTCCGCGTCCACCCCGACCAGTGGGCCGACCGGCTGCGCAAGGCCCGGCTGATGGGCCTCAACACCGTCGAGACCTATGTGCCGTGGAACTTCCACCAGCCCGATCCGGAGGGCGAGCTGGTCCTGGACGGCCTCCTCGACCTGCCCCGCTATCTGAGCCTCGCCAAGGACGAGGGGCTGCACGTCCTGCTCCGGCCCGGACCGTTCATCTGCGCCGAGTGGGACGGCGGCGGTCTGCCCGGCTGGCTCACCTCGGACCCGGACATCCGGCTGCGCAGCTCAGACCCCCGCTTCACCGGCGCCGTCGACCGCTACCTCGACCTGCTGCTGCCCCCGCTGCTGCCCCACATGGCCGAGGCGGGCGGTCCCGTCATCGCCGTCCAGGTGGAGAACGAGTACGGCGCCTACGGCGACGACGGCGCCTACCTGAAACACCTCGAACAGGCCTTCCGGAACAGGGGCGTCGAGGAGTTCCTCTTCACCTGCGACCAGGCCGACCCCGAGCACCTGGCCGCCGGCAGCCTCCCCGGCGTCCTGGCCGCCGGCACCTTCGGCGGCAGGATCGACGCCGCGCTGGACCAGTACCGTGCGCACCGGCCCGAAGACCCGCTGATGTGCGCGGAGTTCTGGATCGGCTGGTTCGACCACTGGGGCGGGCCGCACCACACCCGGGACGCGGCCGACGCCGCCGCCGACCTGGACCGGCTGCTCTCCGCGGGCGCCTCCGTCAACATCTACATGTTCCACGGCGGCACCAACTTCGGCTTCAGCAACGGCGCCAACCACAAGCACGCCTACGAACCCACCGTCACCTCCTACGACTACGACGCCCCGCTCACCGAGTCCGGCGACCCCGGCCCCAAGTACCACGCCTTCCGCGAGGTCATCGCCCGCCACGCACCCGTCCCCGACGAACCTGTCCCGGCCCCCGGCGCCAAACTCCCGCCCACGACAGTCGAGTTGACCCATCGCGCCGCACTGGTCCCGCACGCCGGCACCCTCGCCGCCCCGCTGCGCACCGAAGACCCCGCGATGATGGACGAGTTGGGCCTCAGCTCCGGATACGCGCTCTACCGGACCACCGTCCCCACGGCCGGCCAAGGCCTGCTGCACTTCGCGGGCGGCGTCGGCGACCGCGCCCAGGTCTTCCTGGACGGCGCCCCCGTCGGCGTACTCGAACGCCGCCACCACGACGAGGCCCTGGCCGTCCTCGTGCCCCGCGCCGGCGCCACGCTGGACGTGCTCGTGGAGAACATGGGCGGCGTCAACTACGGCCCCCGCATCGGCGCCCCCAAGGGTCTGCTCGGTCCGGTCTCCTTCAACGGCACCGTACTGCGCGCCTGGGACAACCACCCGCTGCCCCTGACCGACCTCACGGCCGTGCCCTTCACCCCGTCGGACGCCACGTCGGACGCCGTACCCGCCTTCCACCGCGGCGCCTTCGAGGTGGCGGAACCGGCCGACGCCTTCCTCGCCCTGCCCGGCTGGACCAAGGGCCAGGCCTGGGTCAACGGCTTCCACCTCGGCCGCTACTGGAACCGCGGTCCCCAGCACACCCTGTACGTGCCCGCCCCGGTCCTGCGCCCCGGCACCAACGAACTGGTCCTGTTCGAACTGCACGCCACCACCGGCACGACCGCCCATCTCACCGACACCCCCGACCTCGGCCCGGAGAATTTCTGATGCCGCACCGTCTGCGCGTTCCCGCGCCCTCCGGGCCGCCGCTCACCGGGCATCTCCCGTTCGCCGACGCGCCGGGCGTGCCCGACCCCATCGGGGTCACCAGCCGCTACCTCACCCGCGGTGGCCGTCCCTGGTTCCCGGTCTCCGGGGAGTTCCACTACACCCGCTACCCGGCCGGGGAGTGGGAGGAGGAACTCCTCAAGATGAAGGCCGGCGGTGTCACCGTCGTCGCCAGCTACGTCATCTGGATCCACCACGAGGAGATCGAGGGCCGCGTCCGCTTCGACGGCGACCGCGACCTGCGCCGCTTCGCCGAACTCTGCGCCCGCCACGGCCTGGACTTCATCCCCCGTATCGGCCCCTGGGTGCACGCCGAGGTCCGGGGCGGCGGCCTGCCGGACTGGGTGTCGGCCCGCGACTGCGTGCCGCGTACCGACGACCCGGTCTATCTGGAGGCGGTGGGCGCTTGGTTCGAGGCCGTCGCCGAGCAGCTGCGGGGCCTTGACCGGGCGAACGGCGGCCCGATCGTCGCCGTCCAGATCGAGAACGAGCTCTACGACCAGCCCGGCCACCTGCTCACCCTCAAGAACATGGCCCAGAAGGCCGGCATGAGCGCCCCGCTGTGGACGTCGACCGCCTGGGGCGGTGTCCAGCTCCCGCCCGACGAACTGCTTCCGCTGTACGGCGGCTACACCGAGACCTTCTGGACCGAGGCCGACGGCGGCTGGCCCGACACCTGCCGCAAGCACTTCTTCTTCACCCACCAGCGTGACGACGAGGGCATCGGATCCGACCTGCGCCCGGTGCACGTCCGAGGCGGTGCCCCGGACGCCAGTGCGTACCGATTCCCCTGGGCCACCTGCGAGTTGGGCGGCGGCATGGCCGTCTCCTATCACCGGCGACCGCGCGTGGACGCCGCCGACATCGCCGCGCTCGGGCTCACCAAGATCGGGTGCGGCTCGGTGTGGCAGGGGTACTACATGTTCCACGGCGGCACGAATCCCGCGGGCGAACTGACCTCCCTCCAGGAGTCCCACGCCTCCGGCTACCCGAACGACCTGCCCGTCCTGACGTACGACTTCCAGGCACCGCTCGGCGAGTACGGGCAGTACCGGGCCGCGTACGACGAACTCCGGCTCCAGCACCTGCTGTTGGCCGACTTCGGGCATCTCGTCGCGCCGATGGAGTCGGTGCTGCCCCCGACGCGGCCGCGAGGGCAGGACGACCGGGACACCTTGCGCTGGGCGGTGCGCGGTGACGGCGGTTCGGGATTCCTGTTCGTCAACAACCACCAGCCCCACGAGCCGTTGCCGGACCATCCGGGGACGTCCTTCACGGTGGAGTTCCCCGAGGGAGGTTCGGTGAGCCTCCCGAGCGCTCCCGTGACCGTCCCGTCGGGGGCCACCTTCTGCTGGCCGCTGCGGCTCGACGTGGCCGGGCTGCGCGTGGAGTGGGCGACGGCGCAACCGGTGTGCACGGTCCAGGACGGCGGTCGTACCGTGCTGGTGCTCGCCGCGGTGGCGGGGATCGCACCCGAACTCGCCCTGGACGAGGGCACGGTGGGCTCGCTGAGCGCGCCGTCCGGGGAGGTCGCGTACACCGCCGGCCGGGTACTGGTCACCGGGCTGCGGCCCGGTACCGATGCCCTGGTCGAGGTGGAGACGGCGGCCGGCGACCGTGTCGGGCTGCTGGTGCTGGACGCGGCCACGGCACGGACCGCCTACCGGGGGGAGGCGTGGGGTGCCGAGCGGCTGGTGCTGGCCGACGGCGGTGTGGTCTTCGACCGGGGTGAGGTACGGCTGCACAGCGCCGTGGAGCGGCCTTCGTTCGCCGTGTTCCCCGCGCCGCCCGGCCGGGAGGGAAGGCCGGACGGGGTGTTCACCCGGTACACCCTGCCGGCGGACGGCACCGGTGCGGGGGAGGCGTCGGTCACGCTCCTCAGACCCGCCGGTCCCGCGCCCGAGCCCGCCACCGGGGTGCAGGGGCGGGCCAGTGCGCCCATCGACAAGTACTTCGACAAGTCGGCCGCCGAGTACCGGGTCGACCTGCCGCAGGAGGTGCCGCCGGGGACGCTGCTGCGTATCCACTGGACCGGGGACGTGGGGCGCGCGTACGTGGGGGACACCCTTGTCGCCGACCAGTTCTTCTCCGGGCGGGTGTGGGACATCGGGCTGGACCGAATTCCGGCGGGGCCGCTGCGGCTGCGGGTGCTTCCTGGCTTCGAGGGCGCCGACGTGTACGTTCCGCCGGAGGCCGGGGACGGCTGGGGGAGGGCGGACATCGAGCGGGTGGAGCTGGTGACTGTTCGCCGTAGGGCCGTGGGATGACGTGTCGGCCGCGGGTGCGTGGGGGCTGGTCGCGCAGTTCCCCGCACCCCTTCGGTGCGTAGGCCGGCCGTATGCTGAAGCCGTTCCGGCAGCCTACCGAGGAAGCGCCTCCGATGAGCTCCAGCGCCGCTCCCGCCCCCAAGGGGCGCAGTCGACGCAACTTCGCGGGTGCGCGGCCGGTGATGGACGACGTGGCACGCCTTGCCGGGGTGTCCAAGCAGACCGTTTCGCGGGTGCTGAACGACAACCCGGCCGTCCGGCCCGAGACGCGTGAGGCCGTGCAGGCCGCCATGCGGAGCCTCGGCTACCGGCCCAGCCGCAGTGCGCGGTCGTTGGCCAGCGGGCGGACGCGGATGCTCGGGGTCATCTCGTTCGACGCGGCGAGGTACGGGCCCGCCAACATCCTCACCGCCATCAACACGGCCGCCCAGGAGGCGGGGTATCTGCTCAGTTCCATCGCCCTCGACGACACCGCCGACCACGACACGGTCACCGAGGCCGTGGACCGGCTGTCGGCCGAGGGGGCGGACGGGGTCATCGCCATCGCGCCGCAGCACCGCGTGGGGCGGGCGCTGGCCGACGCCGGGCTCGACACACCGTTGGTGGTGATGGAGAACGAGGTCAGGGGCAGCACTCCGCTCGCCACCGCCGACTCCTGGGCCGGCGCCCGCAAGGCCGTCGAGCATCTGCTGCGCCTCGGGCACGACACCGTGTGGCACATCGCCGGGCCGACCGGCTGGACCTCCGCCGACCAGCGCATCGGGAGCTGGCGGGAGACCCTGACGGCGGCCGGCGCCGAGATCCCCGAGCTCCTCGTCGGCGACTGGAGCTCGGACTCCGGGTACGAGACGGGGCGGCTGCTGGCCCGGCGCCCGGACGTCACCGCGATCTTCGCGTCCAACGACCAGATGGCCCTGGGCCTGCTGCACGCCCTCCACGAGGCGGGGCGCCGGGTCCCCGACGATGTGAGCGTCGTCGGCTACGACGACATCCCCGAGGCGGCTCATCTGCTGCCGCCGCTCACCACCGTGCGCACCGACTTCGCCGAGATCGGCACCCGTGCGCTACGGCTCCTGCTGGACCGCATCGACGGGCGCGCCGAGGAGCGGACCGAGCCGGTCATCCCCGTCGAGCTGATCGTCCGCCGCAGCAGCGGGCGGCCTCCGCGCGGCTGACAGGCCGCACTCCCATTTCCTCGGTCTTGGACCTTGGTCGTTCTGTGACTGGCATATGAAAATGATTATCGATAGCGTGTGCCGCGTCGAACCGGGGTGACCGAGGGGGCGGGACCGTTTGAAGACGTGGCATGAGGTGCGGAGTTTTCCGTTCGCCGTGCGGCTGTTGCTCGTCAACCAGCTGGGCGTCAACACCGGCTTCTACCTCCTCGTCCCCTACCTCGCCGTCCATCTCGGCGAGAACCTCGGTATGTCGGCCGCCGTCGTCGGGGTCGTCCTCGGGGTGCGCAACCTCAGCCAGCAGGGGCTGTTCCTCATCGGCGGGTCGGCCTCCGACCGGCTCGGGGCGCAGGGCGTCATCATCGCCGGGTGCGCGCTGCGGACGGTCGGGTTCGCGCTGTTCGCGCTCGGTGACGGGCTGGCGGTGCTGCTCGCGGCGTCCGTGCTCAGCGGGGTGGCGGGAGCGCTGTTCAACCCGGCCGTGCGGGCCTATCTCGCGCAGGAGGCGGGGGAGCGCAAGGCGGAGGCGTTCGCGCTCTTCAACGTCTTCGCCACCACGGGCGCGCTCATCGGCCCGCTGCTCGGCAGCGCGCTGCTGCTCGTCGACTTCCGTACGTCCGCGCTCACCGCCGCCGCCATCTTCGCCGTGCTCACCGTGGCGCAGGCCGCCGTCCTGCCCGCGCGGAAGGTCGAGCCGACGGGCGGCAGCGTCCTCGCGGACTGGCGTGAAGTCGTCGGCAACCGGGCCTTTCTGGCCTTCGCTCTCGCCATGGTCGGCATGTTCACCCTGGAGAACCAGCTCTATCTGCTGCTGCCCGCCGGGGCGCGTGCGGCGACCGGCTGGGACGGCGCGGCGGGCCTGGTCTTCCTCGTCGGGACACTGGCCAACCTCGCGCTCCAGCTACGGATCACCCGGGCCCTGAAGTCCCGGGGCGACAGGGGTCGTTGGATCGCCGCCGGGCTCGCCGTCACCGGCCTGGCATTCCTCCCGCCGGCCTTCCTGCCGGGTGTCGGGTCCGTCCTGGCCGGGGCGCTCCTGCTCTACCTCGGCCTCATGATCGCCGCGCCGTTCGTGATGGAACTGATCCCCCGCTTCGGCCGCCCCGAGCTGACCGGCACGTACTTCGGGATCTTCTACGCCGTCTCCGGCATCGCCGCCGCCCTCGGCAACACCGTCGTCGGCTGGGCCATGGACGCCGGGGAGCGCGGCGGCCACGTCTGGTTGCCGTGGGTGTGCTGCGCCCTGTTCGGGCTGGCCTCGGCGGGCGGGGTGGCATGGCTGCACCGACACGGAGCGCTGCCCGCCTCCACGGCGCCGGAGCGCGCGAAAACCACCGTCTGACCTTCGCCGCGCCTCCCCAACTCCACTCCTCGACACCACATCTGAAGGACAGTCATGTACGACGAACGTTTTCCCGGCCTGCGCCGACGCGGTTTCCTCGCCGCCACGACCGGAGCCGCCGCCCTCGCCCTCGTCGGCTGCGGAAGCGGTACGGACGACCAGGCGGACAGCGGCAGCCGAGGCACCCCCAAGCGCGGCGGACGACTGCGCGCCGCGTTCGCCGGCGGCGGCGCCAGCGAGACCCTCGACCCGCACCTGGCCAACCTGTTCGCCGATGTCGCCCGCGCCAAGGCCCTCTACGACAAGCTCGCCGACTACGGCGCCGACCTCTCCGCGCAGCCCCGCCTCGCCACCAGGTGGGAGGCGAACAAGACCCTCGACCGCTGGCAGGTCACCCTCCGCGAGGCCACCTTCCACGACGGCAGCCCGGTCACCGCCGAAGACGTCCTGTACAGCTACCACCGGATAGCCGACCCGAAGCAAACCTTCCGCGCCAAGGCATCTCTGGAACCCATCGACCTCGACGCAAGCCACGCCACGGGAGAGCGCGGCATCGAGTTCGTCCTGAAGCGGCCGACCGCCGAATTCCCCAACATCCTGGCCGCGTTCGGCGCGTACATCGTCCCGTCGGGCGCCAAGGACTTCGACAAGAAGCCGGTCGGCTCCGGGCCCTTCCGGTTCGTCTCCTTCGCGCCCGGCCGCTCCGCCGTCTTCCGCCGCCACGACGGCTACTGGGAAGGCGCCCCGCACCTCGACGAGCTCGAGTTCGTCGTCGCCAACGAGGAGTCCGCCCGCGTCAACGCCCTGCTCGGCGGCCAGGTCGAGTACGCCCACGAGCTCAACCCCACCACCGCCCGCGCCCACGAGGGCAAGGGCCGGATCGAGATCGTGCGGCTGCGGGGCAGCGCCATGCAGGCCTTCTGCATGAAGACCGACCGGGCGCCCTTCGACGACAAGCGGGTGCGCGAGGCGTTCTTCCTCATCGCCGACCGAAAGGAACTTGTCGACGGCGCACTGTCCGGGGCGGGCGTGGTCGGCAACGACCTGTTCGGCAAGGGCTACGAGTACTACGCCGCCGATCTGCCCCAGCGCGAGCAGGACCTCGACAGGGCCCGCGCCCTGCTGAAGAAGGCCGGTGCCGAGAAGCTCAAGGTCACCCTCGACACCTCGGCCGTCGCCGCCGGGTTCACCGAGGCCGCCGGCATCTTCCGCGACCAGGCCGCCAAGGCGGGCGTCACCGTCGACGTGAGGATGGGCAGCAAGGACTCCTACTGGAGCGACATCCTCGACTCCGGCACGCTGTCCTGCTACCGCTCCGGCGCGATGCCCATCGAGGCCCACATCTCGCAGCGGCTGCTCACCGACTCCACCACCAACGCCACCAAATGGCGGCACAAGGACTTCGACGCGCTGTACGAGCAGGCGCAGTCCCTCCGCGACAAGGCCGAACGGGCCGCCGTCTACGAGCGGATGCAGCGCCGGCTGTACACCGAGGGCGGCTTCCTCATCTGGGGGTTCGCCGACTGGATCATCGGAACGGGCCGCACGGTGAAGGGGGTTGAGACCAAGGCGCCCGCCAACACCCTCGACTGGGCGCGCTTCGACAAGGTGTGGCTCGCGTGACGGGACTCCGTTCCTTCGTCGCCCGGCGGCTCCTCCTCGGCGTGGCGCAGACCGTGGCCGTGGTGCTGCTGGTCTTCGCGCTCACCGAGGCGCTGCCGGGCGACGCGGCGGTGGCCCTCGCGGGCGACCAGCCCGACCCGGCGCGCATCGCCGCCATCCGCGAGGCCATGCACCTCGACCGGCCCGCCTACGAGCGCCTCGCCGACTGGGCGACGGGCCTGCTCCACGGCGACTTCGGCGTCTCCCTGGCCTCCGGCCGCCCGGTCACGCAGTACATCGGCGACGGCTTCGGCCCGACCCTGCTGCTGGCCGCGCTCACGCTCTCCCTCCTCGTCCCGGTCGGCTTCGGCCTCGGCGTCCTCGCCGCCCGCCACGAGGGACGGCTCGTCGACCGGCTGGTCAGCTCGGTGACCCTCGCGGTGTACGCCGTCCCCGAGTTCGCCCTCGGGGTGCTCCTGGTGACGGTCTTCGCTCTGAAACTGGCCTGGCTGCCGCCGACCGCGCTGGGATACGGCACGGACCTGCTCGCCCATCCGGCCGCGCTGGTCCTCCCGGTCCTGGTCCTCCTCTCCCGCCCGGTGTGCTCCCTGTCCCGCCTGGTGCGGGCCGGCATGGTCGACGCCCTCGCCTCGCCCTACGCCGCCCACGCCCGCCGCTACGGCATCTCCGGCGCTCGCGTCCGCTATCTTCACGCCCTGCCCAACGCGTTGGCCCCGGCGGTCCAGCAACTCGCCCGAACCGTCGACTGGTTGCTGTGCGGGGTGATCGTGGTCGAGGCGCTCTTCGTGATCCCGGGACTCGGGACGGTCCTGCTGAACGCCGTCGCCGAGCGCGATGTGCCGGTCGTGCAGGGGCTGGCGGTGGTGTTCGGGGTACTGACGGTCGTACTCAACCTGGGGGCCGATCTGGTGGCCCATCGGCTCACGCCCAGGTCGGCGGTGGCGGCGTGACGCGCGGTCGCTTCGCCCTGGGCCTGGCGATCCTCGCCGTCCCCCTCGTACTCGCCCTGCTCGGCCCCCTCCTCGTCGGCGACCCCGGACCCCGCGCCCTCTCCTTCACCCTCGGCGACGGCCACTGGCTCGGCACCGACTTCGTGGGACGGGACGTGTGGCAGCAGGTGCTGCACGGCGGACGTACGGTCGTCGTCACCGCCCTCGCCGCGACCGCGCTCGCCTATCTGGTCGCCGTACCCGTCGGACTCGTCAGCGCGCTCACCCACCTTCGCCGGCTGGAGGAGCTGCTCATGCGGCCGCTGGACGTGCTGCTCGCCGTACCGTCACTGCTGCTGATCCTGCTCGTGGCCTCGGTGTTCTCGCCCGGTGCCGTCGGCCTCGCGCTGCTCGTCGCGCTCGTCAACGTGCCCGACGCGGCGCGGATCGTACGGGCCGCGGCGGGGGAGGCGGCTGCGCGGCCCGCGGTCGAGGCGCTGCGGATGCAGGGGGAGACGTGGTGGCACATCGCCGTCGGGTACGTCGCTCGCTCCACTCTGCGCACCCTCGCCGCCGACGCCGGGATCCGGCTGACCGGCGTGCTCTACCTGGTGTCCACGGCCGCCTTCCTGGGCGTCGGCGTCGCGCCGGACGCCGCCGACTGGGCGGTCATGGTCGACCGCAACCGTACCGGCCTGTTCGTGCAGCCGTGGGCCGTGGTCGTGCCCGCGCTGCTGATCGTGGCCCTGACGACGGGCGTCAACCTGCTCTTCGACGCCGCGCTGGAGAAGAAGGGCAGGCGTTCGTGAGCGACATCGTCGCCGAGATCCGTGAGCTGCGCGTCGAGATCGACGGCCGCGCCATCGTCGACGGGGTGAACCTGCGGGTGCGGCCCGGGAAGGTCGCCGCGCTCGTCGGCGCCTCCGGCAGTGGCAAGACCACGACCGGGCTGGCGCTGCTCGGGGAGTACCCGGCCGGAGCACGCGTCTCGGGCGACGTACGGCTGACCGCGGACGGCCCGGTGGGATACGTGCCGCAGCATCCCGCGGCCGTCCTCAACCCCGCCCGCCGGGTCGGCACGCTGCTGTACGACATCGCCCGCGCCCAGGTCCGGCACCTGCCCCGGGCCGAACGCCGCGCGGCGGCCCGCGAGCGCGTCCTGCGGGCCCTGTCCGACGCCCAGCTCCCGGACGCGGAAGCCCTCTTGCGTCGGCATCCGCATCAGCTCTCCGGTGGTCAGCAGCAGCGTGTCGTCCTCGCCCAGGCCCTCCTCCTGGGCGCCCGGGTCGTCGTCGCCGACGAGCCCACCACCGGGCAGGACGCGCTCACCAAGAGCCGTGTCGTCGAGCAGCTCGCGGCGGTCGCCGCGCGCGGTATCGCGGTCGTGCTGCTCAGCCATGACCTCGACGTCGTGCGTGCCCTCGCCGACGAGGTCCTCGTCATGCGGGAGGGCCGGGTCGTGGAGTCGGGGCCCGCCGATCGGCTGTGGCGCGCTCCCCGGCACCCGTGGACGCGGCGGCTCCTCGACGAGCGGCGGGTCCCCGTCCGGGACGCGGTGGGTGGGCGGCCCGTCCTGGAGGTCCGGGACCTCACCGCCGTACACGGCACCACCACGGTGCTGCGCGCCCCGCGGCTCACGCTGCGCGCGGGCGAGTGCCTTGCCGTCGTGGGCCGTTCCGGCAGCGGCAAGACCACCCTCGCCCGCTGTCTGTCCGGCCTCCACCGCGACTTCGCCGGGGAGGTCCTGCTCGACGGTTCGGCCCTGCCGCGCAGTCTGCGCCGCCGCGACCGGGGGCAGTTGGCGGCCGTGCAGTACGTCTTCCAGGACGCCCGTGCCGCCTTCGACGAGCACCGGACCGTCCTGGACCAGGCCGCCCGCACCGCCGTCCGGCTGCGGGGCAGCGGCGAGCGGGAGGCGCGGGAGGAGGCCCTTCGGGCTCTCGCGGAGCTCGGGCTCCCGGAGGGGCTCGCGCGCCGGCGCCCCGGCGAGCTCTCCGGAGGCGAACTCCAGCGCGCGGCCCTGGCGCGCGCCCTTCTCGCCCGCCCCCGGGTGCTGATCTGCGACGAGATCACCTGCGGGCTCGACACGGTCAGCCGCCGTGGCCTCCTGGACCTCCTCACGGGCCTCGTCCGGGACGGCGCTGACGACCTCTCCCTCGTCCTCATCACCCATGACCTGGACACCGCGCGCCTCGCCGACCGCATCGCCGTCCTGGACGCGGGGGCGCTCGTCGAACAGGGTTCGGCCCGGCGTGTCCTGACCGAGCCGCGGCACCCCTTCACCGTCGATCTCATGGAGGCGACGACCCGATGGGGGGCCGAGTCCCGCTCCTGATCGAACGCGAAGGGGCGCGGTCGAACATGGGGATGAAAGGTGCCTCCGGGGCACTTCGGGACTTTGTTGTGATCGGTATCACAAAGGGTCTAGGGTGAATAACGACTGGGAGGACTCCGCCGGGGGGCGAGCCGAACGGCGGCGCGCCACCGGGCCCGTCTCCGGGTAGGGAAGTGATCCTGTTGTCCGTCGCCTGGGACGACATCGGCGGGCTCGTCGATGCCCACGAACGATTTCTGGCCGGTGCCCGAGTGGACGCGGACGTCCGGGGCTCCGTGCTCGACTCCTGGAAGCGGTGCAGGTCCGTAGGGCTGGAACCGGACCGCCTCCAGGTCCCCTACGCGCCGGACCTCACCCTGGACGGCCCGTTCCTGCACGCGGCCGAGCCGGTCCTGAAGAACCTCGCCGGCTCGCTCTCCGAGGCCGGCATGACCATCGCGCTCTGCGACGGACAGGGCCGCATGGTCCAGCGGCTCGGCGGCGGACGACAGCTGTGCGACCGCCTCGACGAGGTGAACTTCGCCCCCGGCTTCGACGCCTCCGAACGGGTCGTGGGCACCAACGGCGTCGGCACCGCGCTCGCCGAACGCAACCCCGTCTACGTCGTCGGCCGTGAGCACTTCGCCGACTGTCTCCAGCCCTTCGCCTGCGCCGGCGCGCCCGTCCGCGACCCGCTCAGCGGACGCATCGAGGCCGTCCTCGACCTGACCTGTCTGCGCGACGAGGGCGACCCCGCCATGCTGCGGCTGGTCCGTGAGGCCGCCCACGCCATCGAGGCGCGGATGCTGGAGGTGGCCACGGAACGCGAGCGGGCGCTCCTGGCCGCGTACCGGCGGGCCACCACCCGGGCGTCGACACAGTGGCGGCAGCCGGGGCGCCCGGACGGGGACGAACTCGGCCCCGTCGACCGGGCCGTGCTGCGCGAGAAGGCCGAGGAACTCCTCGCCTCCCCGCACCGCACCCTCGACGAGGTGACCCTCTCCGGCGGCCGCACCGCCACCCTGCTGCGCCGTCAGGTCCGGGGCGCGGCGGGCGAGACGGGCGTCGTCGTCGAGGCCCGCATCGTCGGCAGCCCGCACGTGCGCCAGGTCTGCCTCAGCGCACCGGCCGCCCCGGTCACCCCGACCCGGGCCCTCCCGCAGCCCACCGTCCCACCAGGGCCGGCGCCGGCCCCCTCCCCGGCACCGGCCCGGCCCGCGGTGAGATCCGCCGGGCTGCGGACGGTCGTACCGACACCTCCCGAAGTGGAGCGGGGCGCGCAGCAGGGGGAGACCGGGGCGCCCACCCGCAGCGGGACGGGCGCGGGTACGGAGAGCGGGGAGGCCGTCGGGGCCGAACCGGCTGCGGGGGTGGAGGCCAGGGCGTCCGCCGCGACGGACCCGGCTGTCGGCGTGGAGCCGGATACGGCCGTGGGCATCGCTGCCCGGAGGCCTGTCCGGCCCGGGACGTTCGCCGGGGTCGAGTTCGCCGAGGGTGCCGTGGGAGTCGCGAGTGTCGAGGCACTCCCGTCCGTCGGCACCGAGCGCGGCAGCGACGCCCCCGGTACGGACGCCCCGGGTATCGACGCCCGGCTCCTCCTTCTCGGTGAGCCCGGTGTCGGACGGCTGGCCCTGCTCGCGCGCCGGCGACTGGAGTTCCTGCACGACGCGGGCGTGCGCATCGGCACCACCCTCGACGTCACCCGCACCGCGGAGGAACTCGCGGAGGTGACCGTCCCCCGGTTCGCCGACTTCGTCGCCGTGGACCTGCCGGACGGGGTGCTGCTCGGCGAGGAGCCGGGGCCACTGGGCGCGGACACCCCGCTACGGCGGGTCGCCCTGGGCGCCGTACATGAGGAATCGCATCTGCACCCGGTCGGCGACCTCGTGCGCTACGCCCCGTCCGCACCGCAGGCCCGCGGTCTGGAGGCCCGGCAGTCGATGCTCGAACCCGTGCTCGCCGCCGCCGGGGGCTGGCTCGCCCACGACCCGGCCAGGGGCGAGCGGATCCTCGCGGCCGGCATCCACTCCCTGGTCACGGTGCCGCTGCGGGCCCGCGGCGAGACCCTCGGCCTGGTCAGCTTCTACCGCTCCGAGAAGGCCGCCCCCTTCGAGGACGACGACCTCTCCCTCGCCCAGGAACTGGCCGGCCGCGCGGCGATCTGCATCGACAACGCCCGCCGCTACACCCGTGAGCACAACACCGCGCTCGCCCTCCAGCGCAGCCTGCTGCCGCGGGGCCGGTCCGAGCAGAGCGCCGTCGAGGTCGCCTACCGCTATCTGCCGGCCCAGGCCGGCGTCGGCGGCGACTGGTTCGACGTCATCCCGCTCTCCGGCGCGCGGGTCGCGCTCGTGGTCGGGGACGTCGTGGGCCACGGACTGCACGCGGCCGCCACGATGGGCCGGCTGCGCACCGCCGTCCACAACTTCTGCTCCCTCGACCTGCCGCCCGACGACCTCCTCACCCACCTCGACGACCTCGTCGGCCGCCTCGACCGGGGTGAGGGCTGGGCGGCGGAGAGCAGCCCGGACTGCGGGATCGTCGGAGCGACCTGTCTGTACGCCGTGTACGACCCGGTGTCCCGGCGCTGCACCCTCACCCGCGCCGGGCACCCGCTGCCCGCGGTCGTCGACCCCGACGGCACGGTCACCTTCGTCGACCTGCCGTCCGCCCCGCCGCTCGGGCTCGGCGGGATGCCCTTCGAGACCGTCGAGCTGGAACTGGCCGAGGGCAGCCAACTCGTGCTCTACACCGACGGGTTGATCGAGGACCGGCACCGGGACATCGACGCCGGTCTGGAGCGGCTCGGCGCCGTCCTCGCCCAGGCCGGGCGACCGCCGGAGGAGACCTGCGAGGCGGTCCTGGACGCGCTGCTGCCGGCCCGGCCGAGCGACGACGTGGCCCTGCTGGTGGCCCGGACGCACTCCCTGGACTCCGACCGGGTCGCCCAGTGGGACGTGCCCAGCGACCCGGCGGCCGTCTCCCGCTTCCGCGCGGCGGTCACCGAACAGCTCGCGGCCTGGGGCCTGGAGGAGCTGTCGTTCACCGTCGAACTCGTCGCCAGCGAACTGGTCACCAACGCCATCCGGCACGCCCACGGCCCGGTCCAGCTCCGGCTGCTCCGCGACCGCGCCCTGATCTGCGAGGTCTCCGACGGCAGCAGCACGTCCCCGCGACTGCGCCGCGCGAAGAACGAGGACGAGGGCGGCCGCGGCCTGTTCCTCGTCGCCCAGCTCACCGAGCGGTGGGGAACGCGGTACACCCCCGAGGGGAAGATCATCTGGACGGAGCTGCCGTTGCCGTGACGGACCCGGTCACGGCCGGTCGGTCGAGCTCGAACCAGACGACCTTGCCGGTGCTCAGCCGGGACGCTCCCCAGCGCCGGGCCACCCTGTTCACCAGGTACAGGCCCCGCCCGCCCTCGTCCGTGGCCCGCGCCTGCCCGAGCACCGGGAGCCGGGGCTCGTCGTCGGTGACCTCGCAGCGCAGGACGTGGGTGCGCAGCAGCCGCACGGTGATGGGCCGGGACGCGTACCGCACGGCATTGGTGACGACCTCGCTGACCAGCAGTTCCGTGGAGTCGCTCAGCTCCTCGAGGCCCCAGCGGGACAGGGTGCGCCGGACCAGCCGGCGGGCCCGGCCGGGTGTCGCCTCCGACGGTTCCAGGAACCAGTACGCCACGTCGCTCGGCGCGATCCCCTCGAAGCGGGCGGCGAGCAGCGCGATGTCGTCGTCCCGGTCGCCCGGTCCGAGCATGTCGAGCACCTCGTCGCACAGCTCCTCCAGCGGCGGCGGACGATCGGGGCCGGTCAACCGCGCGGTCGCGGCGAGCTTCTCGCGCACCTGCTCGATACCGGTCCACACGTCCCGCAGGCGTGACTCGACGAGCCCGTCCGTGTAGAGGAGCAGGGTGGCGTCGGCCGGTGCGTCCAGTTCCACGGCTTCGAAGGCGACGCCGCCGACCCCGATGGGCGCGCCCGGAGGCACCCGCAGCACCTCGGTGCGGCCGCCCAGGTGCACCAGGATGGGCGGGGGGTGGCCGGCGTTGGCGATGGTGATGCGGTGCGCGACGGGGTCGTAGACGGCGTAGAGACAGGTCGCCATGCGGTCGGCGCCCAGCCGCTGGGCCTGCTCGTCGAGATGGTGCAGCACTTCCTGCGGCGGCATGTCGAGACCCGCCAGCGTCTGGGCCGTCGTGCGCAGCTGGCCCATGACCGCGGCGGAGGTCATGGAGTGGCCCATGACATCACCGACGACCAGCGCCACGCGGCTGCCCGGCAGGGGGATCGCGTCGTACCAGTCCCCGCCGACGCGCGCGGTCTCGGCGGCCGGGAGGTAGCGGGACGCCAGGCGTACGCCGGTCGGGCGGGGCAGGGTCTCGGGGAGCATCGCGCGCTGGAGTTCGTCGGCGATGTAGGCCTCACGGCCGTACAGGGCCGCCTTGTCGATGCCGAGGGCGCTGTGGGTGGCGAGTTGGGCGGCGAGCAGGAGGTCGTCCTGTTCGAAGGCGGGGCGTTCGGGGCTGCGCAGGAAGAGGGCGGCGCCGATGACGCGGCGGCGGCCGCGCAGGGGGGCGAGGATGGCGTGCTGGCCGTCGGGGGTGATCGACTCGCTGCCCTTGCCGAGGAGTTCGGGCAGGGCGGCCTGGGCGGCGGGAGAGCCCGTGAAGACGGGGCGTACGCCTCGCAGCACCTCGGCGAGCGCGCCACCGCCCGGCACGGTGCAGCGCTCGGCGACGAGCTCGTCCAGCGCGGGCGGCTTCGGCCTCGGGTCGTCCATGGACAGGAGACCGTCGTCCTGCGGGATCCGGTCGGTTCGGTGCAGTCGCAGGACGAGCGGTTCTACGGGACGTTCGTCGCCGACCGGCAGCGGTTCGCGGAGGTAGACCAGGATCGCGTCCGAGAACGTCGGCACGCTGGCCCGGCACAGCCCGATCACGATCTCGTCCAGGTCGATGCCGCGCGCGATCCGGCGGGTCGCCGCACCGGCGAAGCGAAGCCGGTCGCCCTCGCGGCGCATGGGCGTGGGGGCGGCTGTGGAGGCCGGGGACGGTGGGAGCGGCTTGTGCGTCCGGGCGGCGGGGGGCGGTGAGGCGGCCGTGGAGGGTGCGGAGGCCGTGGGTGGTGAGGCGGCCGTGGAGGGTGTGGAAGCTGTGGGTGGTGAGCCAGTCGTGGAGGGTGGGCAGGACGGGGAGGGTGCGGGGGCCGTCGGCGGTGGGTCGGCCGGTGCCTCGCTCACGCCGAGTGCGGCCTGTGCCGAGAGCCGGCCGGCCGTCAGGACGTCGTCGGTGTCGAAGGCCTCGCGGTCGGGGCGGCGGAGGAACACGGCCGCGCCGACCACGCCCCGCGCGTCGGACAGGGGGGCGAGGAGGACGCGATGCCCCTCTGGCAGACCTGGAGTCGGGCCCAGCAGTTCGCGAAGTGCCGGGTCGATCGCGGGGGAGAGCCGGCTCAACGTCTCACCCGCACGCAGGACTTCGGCCAGGGCACCGGACTGCGCCACCGACGCGAGAGCCGGCAGCGGAGCGCCACTCGCTTCCGCCAGGTCCTGTCCGCCTTCCGGGAACCGGCTTGCGGTCAGATGGAGTTGGCCGGGGACCGCTTCCGGCTCATGCGAGGGGCCGGGGCAGGGCGCGAGGTAGACGAGAACCGCGTCCGCGAAGTGCTCCACGCTCACCGCACAGAGTTCGTGGACGACCTCCGCACGGTCCTCGGCGCGGGCGATGCGACGAACAGCCGTGGCAAGCAAACGTTGGGGATCGGACCGCATCGCCTCTCCGCGCAGGTGACCACGGGGGTTGCCTCCCAGGGCACGGACTCCACAGTCCGGCGACAGCCATCCTGGGGGAGCCCGGAAGATCTGTCCAGCCGTTCATGGAGAGCCGGGCCTGCCAACTTGGCTTCCGCAAACGAGACTTACCCGTCCGGTGACATTTCACCGCCCGCGGGCCCGGCCCTGTCCGTTCAGCCGCCCGCCGCGCCGCCCCGCCCCAGCGTCAGCGACACCGTGAACACCGTCCGGCCCGGCTCGCCGCTCACCTCCACCGTGCCGCCGTGGGCCCGTACCAGGGCTCGGGCGACCGCCAGGCCCAGGCCACTGCCGCCGCGGTCGCGACTGCGGGCCTTGTCGACGCGGTAGAAGCGGTCGAAGACCTTCTCCTGGTCGGCGGGCGGAATGCCGGGGCCGGCGTCCGTCACACGGACCAGGGCCCGGCCGGAAACGGCCGTGACGGCCACCGACACCGGGGTGCCGGCCGGAGTGTGCACGGCCGCGTTGGTGAGGAGGTTGTCCAGGACCTGGCGGATGCGGTGCGGGTCCAGCCGCAGCACCAATGACCCGGGGCCCTCCGTCAGCGTCAACGGGCGGTCCGGGTGCGCGGCGCGGAAGGCGTCGGCCGCGTCGTGGACCAGTTCCACCAGGTCCGTGTCCTTGGGCCGCAGCGGGGTGTCCACCTCGGCGGCGTCGAGACGGGCGAGCATCAGCAGGTCGTCCAGCAGGACACCCATCCGGGCCGCCTCCGCGCGCAGCCTCGCCAGATGCCGCTCCCGCTCCTCGGGTGCGTTCGCGGCTGCGTACTGGAAGAGGTCCGCATAGCCCCGTACCGACATCAAAGGCGTACGGAGTTCGTGCGAGGCGTCCGCGACGAACCGGCGCAGCCGCTGCTCGGCCTCCGCGCGCACCGCGAGCGAGTCGTCGATGTGCTCCAGCATCGTGTTGAACGCGGTGCGCAGCTCCTCGACCTCCGGGCCGCCGCCCTTGCGGTCCGCGCGCAGCGGCAGCCGGGCCTCCGGGTCGGTGAGGTTGTGCGAGGAGATGCCGTGCGCGGTGTGCGCCATGTCGCTCAGCGGTTTCAGCCCCTTGCGCAGCACCTTCCGCCCGAACAGCACCAGCGCCAGCAGCGCGAGGCCGAACGTGACGACCTGGATCGTGATCAGCTGCCCCACGGTCTCGTCGATCTCGTCCATGGGCGCCGCGCTGACCAGGACCACACCGGGCTCGACCTCACACGCGCGCAGCCGGTAGTCGCCCGCGCCCCTGAGGTGCTCGGTGCTCAGCACCTCGGTGCCGTGGGCGGTCTGCGCCTGCGCCAGGGACGTGAAGTCGTCGACGTCCTCCGGCAGGTCGGTGGCGTCCTCGGGGGTACGCAGCTCGGCGGTGCCGTCCTTCACGTCGTACACGGCGTAGTACCAGCGGTAGTACTTCTTGCCGGCCAGCGAGCCGTTGTCCAGGATGCTCTTGGACTGGGCGACCTGGGCGATCTGGAGCTGCTCGTTGAGCTGGGCCGACAGATAGTCCCGCATGTACGTGGTCAGCGCGGTGCCCACGACGCCGAACACCAGCAGCGCCAGCACGCCCAGACCCAGTGCCAGCCGGGTGCCGAGCCGGAGCCTGCGATACGCCTGACGGAACCGCCGGATCACTCGGCCGCCTGCCGGATCACATAGCCGAAGCCCCGGACGGTGTGGATCAGCGGATCACCCGTGTCGTCCAGCTTGCGGCGCAGCCGGCTGACGACCAGCTCGACGACGTTGGAACGGCCGCCGAAGCCGTACTCCCACACATGGTCGAGGATCTGCGCCTTGGTGAGGACGGTCGGTGACTTGCGCATGAGATAGCGCAGCACCTCGTACTCGGTCGGGGTGAGCGTGAGCAGTTTGTCGCCGCGGCGCACCTCGCGGGTGTCCTCGTCCATCGTCAGATCGGCCACCTGGAGCACCGACCGCTGGAAGCCGGGCCCCGCGGAGCGCCGCAGCACGGTCCGCAGCCGGGCCATCAGCTC
The DNA here is from genome assembly GCF_000972385.1 of Streptomyces sp. WM6386. GTDB lineage: Bacteria > Actinomycetota > Actinomycetes > Streptomycetales > Streptomycetaceae > Streptomyces. The sequence continues at coordinate 34,195 of NZ_JXTE01000024.1, read as the reverse complement.
CTCCACCGCGAACGGCTTCACCAGATAGTCGTCGCCGCCCCGGGTCAGCCCCGCCACCCGGTCGGCGACCGCGTCCCGGGCGGTGAGGAACACCACGGGCACCATCGTGCCCGTGCTGCGCAGCCGCTCCAGGACGCCGAAGCCGTCGATGTCGGGCAGCATGAGATCGAGGACCACGATGTCCGGACGGAACGACGCGGCACGGCTCAGCGCCTCCTCCCCGGAGTTCGCCGTCACCGCGTCCCAGCCCTCGTAACGGGCGACGGTCGCCACGAGGTCGGCGATGGGCGGGTCGTCGTCCACGACGAGGAGGCGTACTTTTTCCACCCGTTCATAGTGCGTCACGCGGGCCCCGACTCCAGAGCCGATACTTCCTCACAGTCAGATCGATAACCACTTGAAAGTTGTACGACAGTAAATCGACAGGTCGCTCAAGCGAAGCTCGATTACCCAGGCCCCGATCGAGGAGCTCCGTCCGTGACGACGACCGTCAAACCGCCCACCGCGCCCCCCACGGCGATACGGCCCAAAGTGGTGGCCCGCACGGGCCTGTACGCCGTGATCGCCGCGAACGTGGCCGTGGTCGCCCTCTTCTTCGCCCAGGCCGGGTTCGCCTCCAACGCACTGATCGTGATCGGCCGGCTCGCCGGTCTCTACGGCGCCCTGTTCATGGCCTTCCAGCTGCTCCTGGTGGCCCGGCTGCCGTGGCTCGACCGCCGTATCGGCATGGACCGGCTGACCTCCTGGCACCGCTGGACCGGCTTCGGCATCCTGTGGACGCTGCTCGCGCACCTCGTCTTCATCGCCTTCGGCTACGCCGAGGGCACCGAGGTGGGCCCGATCGGCACGGTCGTCGACCTCGCCGAGACCACCGAGGGCGTGCTCCGCGCGCTCACCGCCTTCGCGATCATCCTCGTCATCGGCTGCGTCTCGGCCCGCTACGCCCGCCGCCGGCTGGCCTACGAGACCTGGCACTTCATCCACCTGTACACCTACGTCGCGGTGCTGCTGGCCTTCACCCACCAGGTCGCGGTCGGTACGACGTTCACCTCGTCGAACGCCGCGAAGACGTACTGGTACGGACTGTGGACCGTCGCCCTCGGCTCGGTGGTCCTGGGCCGGATGGTGCTGCCGCTGTGGCGCAACCTGCGCCACCAGTTCCGTATCCAGGCCGTCGTCCCCGAGTCCGACAACGTCGTCTCGATCTACGTCACCGGCCGTGACCTGGACAAGCTGCCCGCCCGGGCCGGCCAGTTCTTCCTGTGGCGCTTTCTGACCAAGGACCGCTGGTGGCAGGCGAACCCCTTCTCCCTGTCGGCGGCCCCCGACGGCCGCACCCTGCGCCTGACCGCGAAGGTCGCCGGTGACGGCACCGCCGCCCTGCGCCACCTGAAGGCCGGCACGCGCGTCTTCGCCGAGGGCCCCTACGGCGCCTTCACCGCGCTGCACCGCACCCGCCCCGAGGCCGTCCTCATCGCCGGCGGCGTCGGCGTCACCCCGATCCGGGCGCTCCTGGAGGAGCTGCACGGCCACGCGGTCGTCATCTACCGCGTGGCCACCGACCGGGACGCCGTCCTCTACGACGAGCTGCGCGAGCTCGCCCACGCCAAGGGCGCCGAGCTGCACCTGGTGACCGGCCCGCCGGTGCCCGACAAGCTGGCCCCGGCCGAGCTGCTCCGGCTGGTCCCCGACATCACCGACCGGGACGTCTTCCTGTGCGGACCGCCCCCGATGATGAACGCCGTGCTCGGCAGCCTGCGCGCGCTGAACGTGCCCAAGGCGCAGACCCACTTCGAGCGCTTCAGCCTGGCGGGATGAGGAAGAGATCGTGAAGCGAGCCATACCTGTAGTCGTCCTCAGCATCGCGGGCCTGGTCCCCATCTGGCGCTACGAGCCGTCCATCGGCGGCAGCACCTCCACGCCGGAGGCCGCGTCCACACCGTCGGCGTCCTCCTCCTCGGGGTCCTCGTCCGCCTCGGGCACCGTCGTCAAGGGTTCGACGCTGAACACCGAGAAAGGCCCGGTCCAGGTCCAGGTGACCTTCCAGGGCGGGAAGATCACCGCGGTGAGGATGCTCCAGCAGCCGAACCATCCGCAGACGACGGCGGCGGTGCCGAAGCTGATCGCGCAGACGCTGGAGGCGCAGAGCGCGGACATCGACACGGTGTCCGGTGCCACGATCACCAGCGACGCCTACAAGGAGTCCCTCCAGGCCGCCATCGACGCGAAGGGCTGACCATGCACAGGGTCGAACACGTCATGGGGTTCCCGGTCTCGCTGCGGGTCGACGACGCGCACGTGGGCGAGGAGAGTGCGGACGCCGTCTTCGCGTGGCTGCGCGAGGTCGACGCCCGGTTCAGCCCGTTCAAGCCCGACAGCGAGGTGTCGCGGCTGGGCCGGGGCGAGCTCGCCGAGGGGGCGGTGAGCGCGGATCTGCGGACTGTGCTCGACCTGTGCGAGCACTACCGGGTCGCGACGGCCGGCGCGTTCGACATACGGCTGCCGGGCCGGGGCCTCGACCCCTGCGCGGTGGTCAAGGGCTGGTCCGTACAGCGCGCCGCCGAGCTGCTGCCGGCGGCCGGCGCCACGCGCTTCGTCCTCAACGCCGGCGGTGACGTGGTCGCCGCCGGCGGGCCCTGGCGGGTGGGCGTACGCCACCCCGAACGCGCCGACAAGCTGTGCACCGTCCTGGACCTGACGGACGGCGCCGTCGCGACGTCCGCCCGCTACGAACGCGGCGACCACATCATCGACGGCCGCACCGGACGTCCGGCCACGGGGCTGCTCAGCCTGACGGTGGTGGCCGAGACCCTGACCGAGGCCGACTCGGTCGCCACGGCGGCCTTCGCCATGGGCGCCGAGGGCGTCGACTGGGCGGCGGATCTGCCGGGTTGCGAGGTCTTCGCGGTGGACGCGGAGCGCCGGGTGCTGCGGACGCCGGGGTTCCCCACGGCGTCGGCGTCGGCATCGGCGTCCGCGCCGTCGGCGGCGTGACCGGATCCGAGGGGCGCTCGCCGGTGTCTCAACGCCCGGGTGAAACAGCGGAGTTCGGGCGCCGGTGACAGCCGGGCGCTGCTAGCCTGCGCCCAGGTCGTCGCACCAGGTGGGGAAGGAGCTGAGCGCGGTGGTCCAGCCTTTCGCCGTGTACCGGGACGCCATGAAGGCGGCGTGGGGTGAGGACTGGTGGCTGGCGTGGCCCCTGCTCCAGCGCGTCGCCGTCGGAGACGTACTGCAGAACTCCCGGGGCAGCGTGCGCCCCGCGGGGACGCTCGCCGAGCGGCGGATCGATCACGAGGTGACCTCTCCCCAGGCGCGCGGTGAGTTCCTCTACGACGCCGGGGGCGGGATCGACCTCCGGTTCAAGGCGGCCGGCACCACCGATCCCCTGTTCGCCGCACTCGCGGAGGCGGACACCGGGGTCCTGCTGCGGTTCGGCCGGCAGACCGGAGCCCTCGTCGCCTACCGGGGTCTGACGGAGACCGCCGTACCGGACACCCGGCAGCTCGCCGTGCACCTCATCGGCCGCTACTGGCAGGGGAGATGGGACCAGGACCTGCTCGCGGTGACCCAGACCGTGCGTGCCGATGCCGCCGCCGTCCTGGTCACGGCCGGGGCGGACGCGGCCGTCGAGCTCAGACTGGCCACCTCCGTGGGTGCCGGGCCGGTGCAGCTGCTCGACCTGGCCGGCGGCGCCGAGGTGGCGGGCAGCCGGCACCTGGGATTCCAGTGGATCGGGGACGCCGTCACCCCGCTGTACCGGGTCGTGCGGCTGCGGCGTAAGTGGCTCGGCGCAGTGCGCGAGGAGTTCGGGCCCGTCCAGCCCGGCCGCGGGCTGGACGGTGAGCCCGTGCCCGAAGTGCTGCTGGAGGAGGCGCTCGACGATCCGTCGGCGGTACTGGAGTTCCCGAGCCGGCCCGAGGGTGATCCGTCGGCGTCCGAGGGCGACGCATCGGCACAGGGCGACCCGGCCGGGGAGATGCTCTGACCGCTGCGCTCCCCGACCGCCGGGCGGCCGTCCGACGGCACATGGTCGACGGGCTGGCCGAGGAGCTGCGGCAGTGGGAGGCGGTCAGCCGCGGCGGTGGCCCGCTGGAGAAGCACCGCACCCAGATCGACGCCGTCCTCGCCCTGCTCGACGCGGGAGTCGCCGACGCCCGGGAGCGGCTGGCCGACGGCTCGGGAGACGAGGTACCGGCCCGGATCCTGGACCTCCACCACGTCTGGGACTTCTTCCGCAGCCGGTTCCTGCTGCGCCGCGTCCGGGGCTACCGGCGCACCCTGGACGTCGCCGACGAACTGGCCTGGGAGTGTTACCGACCCGTCCTCGACCTGCCCGGCAGTCGCCCCAAGGAGCCACCGCTGGTCGGCTTCAGCAGGACGGCCTCGCCACGCGCCCACCGCCGCGGCAGCGCCTACCACGACCTGCTGCCCCGCGGCGGCATCCACACCCGCGAGGGCCGCGCCGCCGCCGCCCGGCTGCCGTTCCCCGTCATCGACGTCCCCTGGCACTACGACGTACAACTGCCCGCGCTGCTGACCGTGGCCCACGAGACGGGACACCACATCGAGGACGACTGCGCACTCGGCGACGAACTCCGTCTGCGGGTCCGCACGGCGGGCCTGCCCCCGGACCGGGTCCCCCACTGGGAACGCTGGACGGGCGAGGTGTTCGCCGACACCTGCGCGGCCGTCGTCTGCGGTACGGCGTACGCGGATGTCCTGGCGGAACTGCTGGACGCCGAGGGCGGGTCCACCGGGGCCGAGGCCTTCTCCGACGGACCACATCCGCCGCCCGCGACCCGAGTACGGTTGGCCCGCGCCGCCGCCGCGGCGGCCGGGCATCCCCGGTGCGCCGATGGACCGGGTGAACCGAACCAAGCGGATGCCCCCGACGCCCCCGAGATCGCCGCCCTCGTCTCCGCCCTCCTCGACACCGGCTACGACCGGCTCGGCGGCCGCCGTCTCACCGACCTGTTGGTCCCGCCCGACGCCGCGGACGTGTACGCCGGGGCCGAACGGCTGCTGCGCCGCAGGCCGTCCGAGTGCGGTCGTGCGGCCACCGTGCTCGCCGCGGCCGCCCTCGCCTTCCAGAGCGACCCGGCCGGATACGAGCAACGGGGAGTGGCACAGCGGGCCGAGGCGGAGGTCCTGCGGCTGCGGACCGCCGGCTCCCGCACCGCCACGTGGCGCGGGGAAGCGAACACCGAGGAGAACCAGTTGCGTGCCCATGCCGAGGCGGGTCCGCTGCTGTTGCGGGCGCTCGATGCCGTTCGGGAGCCAAGTAGGGACATCCGCCCATGAGTTCACCGAACCGGAGCTACCCTGACGAGGACGCATCGACCGGACGGGGGACCGCGATGGGGTTGCAGTGGACGCCGGCGGTCCTGCACCGGCAGCGGCACGGACGTGTGCAGTGCGTGCTGTGTCCCTTCCGCTGCTCGCTGAAGGACGGGGAGACCGGTCTGTGCGGGGTCCGCCGCCGGGCGGGCGACCGGATGGAGACCGCGACCTTCGCCTCGTCCGTACGGCACTGGGACACCGTCGAGCGCAAGCCGCTCTACCACTTCCGCCCGGGCACCCCCTGCCTCACCCTCGCGGCCCCCGGCTGCACCTTCGCCTGCGACTACTGCATCAACCACCGCATGTCCCAGTACGGCCGGGAGGACTCCGTCGGCTGGGACGCCGAGCCCGTCGACGCCGACGAGGTGGTCCGGGAGGCCGCCGCCCGCTCCGGGTGCGTGGCGATCTCGTACACCGAACCCTCTCTGGCGCTCGAACTCACCGTCGCACTCGCGGAGTCGGGCCGTGCGCACGGCGTGGACGTCGTCTGGAAGAGCAACGGCTTCCTCACCCCCGAGGCCGTCGAACTGGCCGCCCCGCATGTCGCCGCCGTCAACGTCGACCTCAAGACGCTGGACGAACACGACCACCGGGAGCTCACCGGGGCCCGCCCCGGCCCCGTCCTCGACGCGCTCACCGGGCTGCGTGAACGCGGTGTCTGGGTCGAGGTGTCGACGCCCCTGATCCCCGGACTCACGGCCGGGGAGAAGACGTTGCGTCCGATCGCCCGCGCCCTGGCCGCGCTGGATCCCGCCATCCCCTGGCACCTGGTGCGGGCCACCCCGGCCCACCGCCGCACCGGCCATGCCCCCACCTCGGTGGCCGCCCTGGAGGCCGGGGTGCGGACCGGGCACGAGGAAGGACTGCGGCACGTGTACGTGGAACGCGCCCTGGGCGCCGCCGGCCGCAACACCGCATGCCCCACCTGCCGTACCACCGTCGTCGAACGGGACGTCTGGGCCCTCGGCAACACCCTGCTCGACCACGGAAGGTGCCCGCACTGCGGCACCGAGCTGGAAGGAAGATGGTGACCCCATGGCCGACGACTCCCCCGAGTACCGCATGGTCGAGGACATCCCCGACCTCATCCAGCCCGAGGAGTACGAGGACCATCCCGAGGGCCGCCTGGTGCGCATCAGCATCAGGACCGACGGTGAGGGCGTCCAGGTGATCGGCGACGCCTTCCGCCCCGACCTGCTGGAGGGACTGCTGGAGGCGCTGGGCCCCGACGCGATCGAGCAGATGCTCTGCGGGTGAACCGCGGTGCCTACTCCTCCAGCAGCAATGCCGTGAGCGACTCCCGTAGTTCCTCGGGCGAGGGGTCGGGCGGCAGCACATGGCGGTGCCGGGCCGGCTCCCGCCACGGGATGCGCGGATAGTGCACCCGAAGCTCGCGCAGCTCGGGCAGTGGGACCGGCTGGAGATACGGGTGCGAGAGCAGGATCACCCGCGGTGGCCCCGACATGTCGGCGGTCAGCCGGCCGGCCACCACCTCCGCCTCCCGGAACGCGGTCCGGACGTCCCCGGCCTCCAGTGAACCGGCGGCCCACACCTGCACCAGGTCCTCCGGGCCCACCAGCAGCCGGGAGCGCCACGGCTCGCTCAACGGCACCAGTGCGCAAGGGCGTTGCAGACGCAGCGAGGCGGTGGTCAGCAGATGCGCGGCGAGCCGCAGCACGGACCCCACCTTGCCGTGCGTGGCGGGTGTGTCGTCCAGCAGCAGGACGACACCGTGCGGATCGCGCGGCAGCCGGCCGCTGCTGGTGCGGTACAGCAGCTCGTCGCGGGCGTGCCGGGCCCGCAACAGCTCGGTCGGCAGGGCGAGTTGGGTGGGCAGTAGTCGGGTGGCCGGGCCGTGCCTGGCCAGGCCCGTACGGCCGGTGCCGCCCAGGCCGCCGGTGGCGAGGCCGGCGTCGCCGTCCAGCAGCCGCAGACCCAGCAGCGCCCGCTGGGCCGGCCCCGGAGGAGTGAGCGACAGCCGCAGCCGGCGCATTCGGGCGGGCAGCGTGGGGTCGGCGGCGACCGCCTCGGGGCCGAGGATGCGCAACAGCGTGAGCAGCCGTTCGTCGACCGTCCCCAGGGCCGCCGTGAGTTCGGTGAGCGGGGGCGCGGACCGGAGGTGCGGTACCGAGGACCCTGCCAGGACCCGGCCCAGCGCCTGGGCCAGATCGTCGGAGGTGACCTCCGGGGGTGCCAGATACGCCGGGTCGGGGGTGAGATCCGCGACCAGCAGCAGGACCAGCCCGGCCAACGCCGGTGCGGGCCAGCTCAGTTCGCGCAGCGCGTGCAGACCGCGGTGGTCGGTCAGCGTGCGCAGCCGGGGCGGAGTGGAGCCGCGCAACAGGGCCAGGAGATCGGCCAGCAGATCCAGCGGCGTTCCGAACGCGTCGCCCGCGGCGGCCGCGCCGATCCGGATCAGCTCCTCCTGGCCGCTCGGCAGCGCCGCCGACTCCGTGTGCGAGCGCCCGGTGAACAGGTCCCAGAGCACGGCGGCCCCGGAGTTGTAGGTGGCCGCCAGCTGGTCACCGACCGGGGACCAGCGCAGGGTCCACAGATGGCCGCCCACCCCGTCCGGCGGCAGTATCACCCGGACCCGGCGCGGCTCCTCGGCGTCCCACACCTCGGCCACCGAGTCCTGGTCCGCGGACGGGAAGGCCAGCAGCCGGGAGTCCGCGCACCAGGACAGCGCCGGCGCCCAGTCCCGGCCGCCGGCCTGTCCGAAGGCCCGCAGCCGGATCCAGCTGCCGGTGTCCCACACCACCACCGGACCGCCCTCGCTGCCGGCCGTCGCGGCGAGCCGGTGTCCGTCGGGGGACCAGGCCACCCGGCAGACCATGGTGTTCGGGTCCGGCCAGTCCAGCACCCTGGTCCGCTGCAGCCGCCCGGTCGGGCCCGGTTCCCACACGATCACCCGGCCGCGGGTACCGGCCGCGATCAGCGTCCCGTCCGGCGACCAGGCGGGGCGGCGTACTCCCGCCTCGGCGGGCAGCCGCTGCAGGCCGCCGACCTCCTGATCCAGGTCGTGGACGAGCAGCCGCGCCGGATCGGCCCCGGGCTCGGGGGCGGCCCAGCGCAGTGGGCGCACCGGATCGGCGGCCACCGCCTGACCCGCGGGCCGTTCGGCCAGCACCTCGCCGGTGCGCGGGTCCACCAGCCGGTTGACGCCGCTCTCGTGGTGCGACGCCAGCACAAGGACCGGCCGGCGCCCTGCCAGACACGCCGCGTCGTACCAGCCGTGCGCGAAGCTCGGCACCGCCTGCTCACGGACGTGTTCCGGCACGTCGGCGGCGTGTTCGAGGAGCCGGCCGGGTCCCGACTCGCACCAGTGGCGGGCCCCGTCGAGGGACCACGCGAAGGCGGGCGCCACACAGCCCGTGCCCGCCTCGGGGAGCCGCGTCGGGCGCAGCACCGCCTGTGCACGGTCTGCCGAACGGGTGTGCACCTTGCCGACGGTGACACCCATCGCGTTGGCCCAGCGGCGCAGCGCGGCGGGGTCCCGGTGCCGGTGCGGGCGGGGCACCGCACCCGGTGGCTCCCACACGGCGACCGTGTGCGGGTCCAGCCGGGCCGCGAAGAGGCCACTCGCGGACAGGCTGAGCTCGCCGGGACCGGTGACCTGCCCCGGCAGCTGGCCCAGTGGGTCCAGCTGGGCGCCCAGGATCCGCAGCCCGTCCAGGGCGGAACCGGCGATCAGCAGGGAGCCGTCGTGGCTGAACGACAGCGCGTTCATCCGGTGCGGGAAGAACTCCCGCCCCAGCTCCCGGCCGGAGCCGGGATCCAGCAGTCTGATGCCCGCGTAGTCCTCCACGGCGACGGCACGCCCCTCCGGTGAACGGGCCACCCGGCGCAGCCCGTCGAAGGGACCGCCGAGCGTTCCGGTCATGGTGCGCCCCTGGGGCTCCCACAGCTGTGCGGAGGTCGAGGTGGCCACGCACAGGGTGTCCGGCGAGCCCGGGATCCAGCACACCTCCGCCACCGGGTCCAGGCCGCGCAGCCGCGTCACGGAGTCACCGGCGCGGTCCACCAGCAGCACGTCCCCGGAGTGCAGTCCGGCGGCCAGCAGCCGGGCGTCGGGGGACAGGCCCACGGCGGTGACCTCGCCCTCGGCGTGCAGCTGGGCGGGGAGTTCCAGCAGCTGCCCGGTGTCCGCGTCGAGCAGCACCAGCCGGCCCGCGCCGAGCAGCACCAGCCGGTCGCCGTCCGGGCTCCACACCGCGGCGTCGGTTCCCTCGGGCACCATGTCCACCGCTGCCGGGCCCGGCCAGGGCAGCCGCCACACCGGGCGCCCCTCGTCGTCGTAGCGCACCACCTCGCCGCCGTGGACGATCACCAGACCGGTGCCGTCGGGCGACAGACACAGACAGTGCGTGTCCTCGGCGGGCACGGTGAGGATGCGCTGGGCGTGCCGGACCCCCGGCGCCGACGCGGTCACTGCGCCTCGTCGAGCTGGGCGGCGGCACGCTCGTACAGTTGCGCGGCACGCTGGAAGTGCCCTGCCTGTTCGAGGAGTTCGGCGGCCTCGCGGTACTCGCCGCGCAGCGAGTGCTCCATGGCCGCCTGGTTCAGCCGCCGGCGCTCCGTCTCCGGGGTGCGTACGGCCGCGGGTGCCGTCGGCTCCGGTGCCGGCGCCAACCGGGCCAGCCGCCCCAGCAGCTCACGGGCCGACTGCGAGACGCCGGTCGCGAAGACGGGCGCCCGCGGCACCCACAGATGCCAGGCCGGCCGTACGTCGTCGAAGCGCAGCTCCCAGGCGCCGTCCCGGCACAACACCTTGATGACGTCGCTGCCCAGGCCGAGGACCTCCTCGCGGGCCGGGTCCGGCAGCGGCGGACTGAGCACACAGCCGCTCTCCAGGTACAGGGCGCCAGGACCGGCCTGGTAGACGCAGATCCCGAAGGGCAGGGACTCAAGGAGGCCCGGCGGCTCGGTCACCAGATGGCGCCCCGGACCGAAGGCCACCACGGCGGTCTCGTGCAGCGGGCGGGAGCGCAGGAACCGGCGCAGGCCCTCCAGTTCGGCGTCCGAGATCAGCACGGCGTCGACCCGGCTCGGCGCCCTGGGGCTCGGGACCAGCCGGACCGGCAGCGGGGGGCCCAGGGCGGGCACGGGCACCGGAGTGCGCTGCGGCTCGGCCGTGCTCAGGGCCGGACCGGCGTCCAGCAGCGCCCCCGCGGCCGGCTTGCCCAGCGGCTGCCACCGCCAGGGCGGACCGGCCGTCGTGCACTCCACCACCACATGGAGACCGTCCGCCTGCTCGTCGAGCAACAGGGTGTCCTCCAGCGGCAGTTGGAGCCGCAGATCGATCAGGACCCGGCAGTCCGGGTCGGCCGGCCGGCAGGCGACCGTTCCCGGCAGCCGCCCGCAGGCCTCCACCAGACCGGCGGGCACGGCACCGTCCGTGGCACGCAGCCGCAGCAGCAGCCAGCCCGCGTCGGTCCGGCCGCCCGGGCCGACGCGCTCCACCGGCGTGAACGTGGTGTGCACCCCGGTGGCCAGCGCGCGCCGCAGCAGCCAGCGGGCCAGCGCCCCCGGGGCCAGTACGGCGATCTCCCGCAGGCCGCGCGGCGGGGCGCCGACCGGGCTGTGCCCGGCCAGTTCGGCGAGCGGGACGTCGTCCCAGCCGATGACCGCGGTGATCCGGCCCGCGGCCCGCGCCCCGGGCGCCGACCGGTCCTCGGGCCACAACACGCCGTCGGTGTCGGCCTGGTAGACCGTGCCGCCGTAGCCCGCCACCAGGGGTATGCCCGGCCGCTGCCCCGGGCCCAGCAGCGCCCATACGGAGTTGTCGTGCGGTGATCTGCGCAGCCCCGGCGGCCCGAGGGCGGCGGTCGCCGCGACATGACCCAGGGCGGCCCTGGGGGACGGGAACCGGGCTGCGGCCGACCAGGGTGGCGGCTCCGGTTCGTACTCCGCGGGCGGTGGCTCGGACGGCGGCGGGCCGGCCTGGCTCGGCACCGGCACCGCCGCGAAGCGCGAGGGCTTCGGAGGCTCGCCGGGGGCGGGAGGGTAGCCGGGCCAGGCGGGACGCGCGGCAGGGAAGATCCTTCTCTTGTTCCGCTTTGGAGTGTTCATCCGTCCCCCGATGCGTGGATCCAAGTCTGGTGCGGTGCTACGAGGCGGGCGGGGGCGCGGGTCCCGTGGGCACGCCGGTGGTGTCGCCCAGGACCCGGGCCGCCCACTGCTGCCAGCGGTCGGCGCACCCGGTCACGCCGGCCCGGTAGGAGGCCGCGAAGACCAGGGCGCCGAGATCCGGACGGCCCACCAGCTCCGCCGCGGTCACCGCCCACAGCTCGACCTCCTCCCGTTCCCGGGCGGAGGAGAGGCCGCCCAGCCGGTCCGCCGCCCCGGCCAGGGTCTGAACCAGGGCGGCGGCCTCGCCGTACGCACGGGCCGCGGCGAGTCGGCGGCCGATCCGGCGTCGCAGCTCCTGCCCCCCGGGTTCCGGCCGGGCGGTGATGAACAACTGCTCCGCGGTGGCGAAGGACTGGGTCAGGGTGACCAGGGTCCAGCCCGCCCGCAGCAGGTCGCCCGCCGCCTCGAAACACTCGGCGGCCGCCTCGTACCGCCCGATCGACAGCAGGCACTCGGCGGCCCGGCCCGGCCGGCCCTCGCGCAGCCAGCACTCGGCGGCACGCGCCGGATCCTTGGCCTGCTCCCACAGCTCGGCCGCCTTCAGCCGGTGCCCCGCCTGCTCATGGCACCGGGCGGCCTGGGCGTAGTCGCCCGCCTCCGCGTAGCAGAAGGCGGCGCGTACCAGGAGGTCGGGCGATCTCGTCATTCCTGGAGCCGCTCCCGCTCGGGGGGCCGCTCGGGTTCGTCGGGCACGGTCAGCGCGACGGCGGGACCCGTACGGCCGTCGTCGACCACCTCCTGCACGCCCGGTCTGCGGTCCAGCACCCGGCCGATCGCATACGCGATGTCATCGTGCGCGGCGTCGTGGTCCTGCAACCGGGTGGTCCGGCCGATGTCGTCGATCTGGAACAGCTCGACCTCGCCGGTCTCCGCGTTGTAGCGGAACTCGACCCTGACCCGCATTCAGGCCTCCATCTCGAACTGGATGTTGAGCATCCCGTCCGTCTCGTCGACCTGGAGGGCCTGCGCGCCGTTCGCACGTGCGTACTCCACGATGGCGTCCCGGTAGGCCACGGCCAGTACTTCGTGCACCGGACGCAGAAAGTCCGTACGGGCGTCCGCGAGCCGGTCGGCGGCGTCCCGGGAGAGCTCCTCCCGCCGCTGCTCGGCCGTGGCCGCGACCCGCCGCTCGGCCTCCTCGCGGGCCTCGGCGTCCAGCTCCGTGCGCTGGGCGGCCAGGGTCGCCTGCCCGGCGAGGCGGGCCTTCTCCTCCTCGCGGGCGGCCTGCTCGGCGGCCTTGCGGTCGGCACGGTCCTGCGCCTCCAGACGGGCGCTGCGCTCGGCGACCTCCTTGGTGAGATTGCCCCAGTTGTCGTCGTAGTACCGCTCGGTCCGCTCGGCCGTGGTGTGGACGTCGACCGTGCCCTCGACCACGCGGGTCACCTCGGCCTCGGCGCTCACCATATCGACCAGCCGTGCGGTCATCTCGATCTCACCGGTGTCGAGGTGGTAGGCGACCGTGCCGCCGTCCAGCTCCATCCGGTAGGTGCCGTCCTGCCACGTCCAGCGGGTGTCGGCCCCGAGCGCCGCCTCGAACGCGCGGCGCGCCGCGGCGCCGAGCAGTGTCCCGAACTCCTGGCGCAGCGTCGCCTCGCCGGCCACGTCGGCGCTCGCCCGGCCTGTCCGGCGCAACTCCTCCTGCCACATACGGGTGAGTCGGCTGGAGGCCCGGACCCGGACCCGTCGGGGATTGCACATTGGGGTACCCCCTGTAATGTTCCCGCGCTCACTCGAACTGGTCGAGGAGCACGTTCACTTCGGCAATGATACGAGACAGCTCTGCCTCGGTCTGTGAGTTCACCGGCTGTTGCTCCCTCAACTCCCGTGAGAGGGCGCCGAGTTTGTGGAGCCCGTCGATCACGCTCCATTCGCTGGGGCGGCGTTCGGCGGTGAGCGGGGCGCTGACCTCACGAGCGTCCAGCAGGATCTCGTGGTCCGGGCGGCGCCGCCGGGAGGGCTCTCCGCCGTGCTTCTCCACCACGGCGTGCACGGCCTCCTCCACCGTGGTGCGGTCCGCGGGGTCGGTCCAGATGTGGGCCAGCGGCCACAGGTCCACCGGCTGGGCCGTCTGCGACTCGCGCAGCAGCGCGGCACCGGCGACCAGCTTCAGGCTGCGCACCAGCCGCCGGTCCGACAGCTTGACCCCCTGGATCAGCAACTGCCGTACCAGTTCCCGGTGTTCACCGAGGACCGGATCCAGGTCGATGTCCCGAAGCCGCAGCGAGAGCCGGGTGAGACGCTCGACCGTCAGGGTGCCGCCGCGGGCCGGGGGCGCCTCGCCGCCCGTCGCGGCCAGCCGCCGTGTCTCGTGCCGCCAGCCGACCAGCAGCAGCCGCTCCAGGTCGGTGCCGCCCACGGGTTCCACCAGCAGCCGGATCAGGAACCGGTCCGAGAACGCGGTCAGCCCCGGGTCGTCGGGGATGTCGTTGGTGGCCCCCAGAAGACTGACCAACGGGGCGCTCTCCGCCCGGGCGCCGTTGTGGTAGCGGCGCTCGTTGAGCAGCGTCAGCAGGGTGTTGAGGATGGCGCTGCTGCCCTGGAACACCTCGTCCAGGAAGACGAGTTCGGCCTGCGGCAGCATCCCCTCGGTGCGCACATGGTAGGTGCCCTGGCGGAACCGGTCGAAGTCCAGCGCCCCGAAGATCTCCGACGGCTCGGTGAACCGGGTCAGCAGATAGCTGAAGTGCCGGGCCTCGATCTGCCGGGCCAGCGCGGAGATCAGCTCGCTCTTCGCGGTGCCGGTGGGGCCGAGCAGCAGCGCGTGCTCCTGGCAGACCACGGCGAGCTGGAGCAGTCTGACGGCGCGCTCCCGGCCGACGAACTCGTCGCCCAGCTGCCGCCGTACGTACTCCAGGTCCCTGATGGTGTCGACGGTCTCCTGGCCCCAGCTCACCGTGGCCTCCTCCCTCTGCTGTCGGGTCTGTCGGGTCTGTCGTGCCGGTCAGAGCCTGCTGGAGCGCCGCTGCTGCCGGCGGGTGCGCTGGAGCTGCCCCACGATCTGGCCGAGCTGCTCGGCCGTGGGCGACACCGGCGGGTCCTGGAAGTGGGCGGCGACGAAGGCGTCACGGAACACGGAGTGGATGTCGTCGCCGTTGCGGCCCTTCAGCGCCGCCGCGATCAGCTCGTCGACCCCGCCGCTGACGTCTATCCCGAACTTCCGTGCGTGCAGGCCGATCATCTTCAACCGGGCCTCGTCGTTGGGCACGTCGATGCTGATGGTCTCGAAGCGGCTGGGCCGCAGCAGCGCCTCGTCGATCAGGTTCAGCCGGTTGGTGGTGCCGATCACCAGGGTCGGCACCTCGGGGCGGAAGCCGTCCATCTCGGTGAGGATCTGCGCCACCACCGCGTTGCCGGCCCGGGAGCCGCCGTCGGAGTGGTCCGAGCGACGGGAGGCGATGGAGTCGAACTCGTCGAAGACGACCACCGAGGGGGCGTTGCGCCGCGCCTCGGCGAAGATCTCCCGGACGTTGCGCTCGCTCTCACCGACGTAGGTGCCCATGATCTCCGGACCCGAGACCACCAGGATCGTGGCGTTCATCCGGTTGGCGATGGCCTTGGCGAACAGCGTCTTACCGGTACCCGGCGGGCCATGGAAGATGAAGCCCCGCGGGATCAGCTTGGTGCGCAGATGGTCGAACTGCGGGGGCAGCCGATGGTGGCCGATCACGATGTCGATCGCCCGCTGGATCTGCTCCTTCACCTCGTCGTAGCCCGCGATGTCGTCGAAACCGACGTCCGGGACCTCGAAGTTGCTCGACATCTGGGCCTTGAACGCCCGGATGGTGGCGTACAGATCGCGCGCGCTCGGCTCCGCGTGGTCCCGGTGCACACTCATCGCGTACCGCATCGCCTGGCGCAGCAGGACCGGGTTCATGCCCGCCACGTGCTTGTAGAACTCGACGGGGTCGTACCGGCTGAACCGGGCCGCCTCGCCCACCGTCACCAGGGCCCGGCCCAGCGGCTGTTCCTCGTCGTCGTCGCGGAACCACACCGTCCGTGGCACGCCGGTGATGGACACCCGGGTGCTGAACCGCTCGGCGAGCACCTCGGGCACCGAGAGCGAGGGCGCCGCGAAGGCGAGCATCACCCGCTCCGGAGCCCCGTGCAGCAGCTCGGTCACCTCGCGGGCCTCGGCAGACAGCGAGCCGTCGCTGCCCCCGGCGAGCAGATCGAGATGCTGGACGACCAGCACCTGGTCGTCGTTGAGCCCGCGGATCAGTTCCCGCAGCCGGGCCAGCAGCCGCTGGCGCGGATTCTGCTGCACCGGGATCAGGTCCGGCGGCGGCTGGTCCCGCGCCGACGCCTCCTCGGCGTCCTGGAGCTCCTCGGCGTCCTCCAGGACCTCCGCCCGCAGCCCGGCGCGGGTCGCCATCTCCCGCCACAGATGCGGTACGACCGGCTTCTCGGCCACGACCAGCACGGACAGACCCGCCCTGAGCAGCGAGGAGACCTGGGCGATGTCGCGGCCGTAGGCCAGCACCGTGGACTCGGCCTCGTGCAGTTCCCGGGGCTGCGGGTGCCGGTACTCCGGCTCCTGGGGCGCGGCCTCGGTGCCCGAATCCGAGGGCTGTTTGGACAGCGAGGGCGACGGGGGAGCGGTAGGGGTCTCCGGTGCCGGTGCCGGTGAATACGTCGGCGGGTAGACCGGCGTGCCGTAGGGAAGCTCGGACTGGAGCAGCAGCTCGGTGGCGACGGACTCCCAGCGCAGCAGGCCCCAGCCCGGCTCCAGCGGGGCCCGCAGCAGATAGGGGCCCGACGCCAGCGCCTGGGCGACCGTGACGTCGGACGGCTGCCGGCGCAGGGCCCGCAGCGACTCCTCGTCGGGGGCGATGACGCAGATACGGCGTGTGGCGGTGGTCATGCGGTGATCGCCTCCAGTCGTTCGACCTGTCGGTACAGGCTCACGCCCGCCAGGTACTGCCGGGTGATGCCCGTGCGGGCCCGCAGCAGCCGCGGATGCGAACGCTCCAGCCGGGCCAGCGCGGCCCACCACTGGGCGACCGGACGGGCCGAGGGCAGATCGGGCGGAACGGTGAGACACAGCCGGGCCTGTCGGATCAGCACAAGGTGCTCGGCCTGGTGCCGCAGCAGCGCGGCCTCGTACACATCCAGCACCAACTCGCGGTCCTGCATCCGTAGTTGGTCCAGAAGCCGGCCGCGCCACAGGGCCTGCCCGGGGGAGGCCGGGGCCGCGCAGTAGACGCTCGTGAGTAGACGGCGACCCTGAGGATGCGTCAGGAGGACGTCCTCCAGAAGGAGTTCGGCCGCCGACTCGCCGGGCGGGTTCGGCCGGTCCAGGACCGCGGTGAGTGGCGAGGCGTCCCGCAGCCGTTCGGCCAGCAGCGGAGTGCTCGCACAGTGCGGCAGGGCGGGTGCCACCACGGTGTGATGGGCGAGGACGTCCCACAGCGAGCGGGCGGCCGGGACCGCCCGGACGGCCTCGGCGGCCAGCTCCTCCTGCGCCCGTGCGCCTATCGCCGCCGCCAGCAGCAGCGCGCCGGCCCCGACCGGGCGACGCTCCTGTTCCGCCAGCCGGTCCAGGCGCAGCCGGGCGGCGCCGTACACGGCGACCCGGACCACCTCGTCCGTCACGTCCGGCGGCGGGGCGGCCAGGTCCTGGAGGTCCCTCAGGTCTCCCTCCGGCGGCGCCGATCGGTCCCCGTCACAGTTCCTCGACCACTGCAGCACGCTCAAGGCGGTATCGGCCGCGCTCATCCCCCACCCACTGTTCGACCTCGCGCACACCGTCGCCGAAGCGTGCGTAGAAACGCAGCAGCCGCTCGTCGCTGGTGATGTTGACAAGTCCGGCCACCTGCCAGGGCTGCCGGAAGGTGCCCAGATGCAGGTCCACGTCGATGCCCGACAGCCCTGACTCCTGACCGGAGAACAGGTGCGTGTGGTACCAGCCCATCAGCTGTTTGTCCTCGGACGCGGACAGCAGCCGGTTCACCTCACGGAAGGAGTCGCCGGTGAAGGTGAAGTGCAGGGCGCCGGCGCCCGCGTGCTCCGCCGGCGTGACATCCGTGATCTCCACCAGATAGCGCTCGGCGGACTCCTCGCCGTCCCGCTCCTGCGGCTCCGGTTCCAGGACCCGGCGCACCTTGCCGAGCAGGAAGCCGCCCTCCTCCAGTCGCCGCGAGAGCTTCATCAAATAGAGATGCTCGTACATCTCACCCGCGATGAGGACGGTCACCGGTCCCAGGGCGGCCGGATCGATGCCCAGCTCCTCGGGGGCGATCCGGGGTACCGGCGGCTCCTCCACCTTGCGGATGGCGAAGTTGCGCCGGGACTCGCGCAGATTGAGGTCCATGGTGCCCTCGACCTCGGGGGTGGAACGCGCGAGCGCCACCATGGCCAAAGAGGGATGGTCCAGACAGAACCCCCAGACCTCTTCCTCCGGGTCGATCTGCTGGACCACGTGCTGCAGCACCGGGCCGAGCAGTTCCCGGACCGAGAACTCCCGGTCCACCACGGTGTCGCCGCGCCGTGAGATCGTCACGCCGAGCCTGCCGATCTGACTGCGCAGATTGTGGATGGTGCGCGGTCCGTCGATCAGCCGCGGATCGGGCCTGCGCACATAGCGCAGCCGGATGTCCACCTCGTCCTCCGGATCGCCGGGCTCCAGCTCGCGCCGGAACGCCTCGACGAGCAGCGAGGTCAGGGACATATGGCCCAGGAGATCGAAGGACGTGCTCTTGTAGAGCAGCACCTTGGCCGTGCCGGTCTGTTTCTCAGTGCTCATCCGGGCTCGCCTCCACGCGATGGACTGTCAGGGACCGGGAACGATCGGCCCTGGCCGTCAGCCCCGCCCGGGCCAGCCAGGTGGTGCCGCCGATCTCCTTGATGCGTTCCTGGCCCTCGATCGACAGCGCCCAGGCGGCCGCCGCCTGGTCGAGGTAGCCGCCGCGCTGCAGCATGTCCCGCACCACGCTTTCGAAGTCCAGGGCGAACTTGTAGTCGTGCGGGAGGATCTCGTAGTTGCGGTAGCGGGCCATGTCGATGAGCATCTGGCACAGCGCGTACAGGCTCAGGTCGGGTGTGTAGTCGGTCATCAGCGGCCCCAGGCAGACGGAGCCCTTGCCGAGTTCCTCGTCGCGGGCGATGTTCGGGTGGAACACCTCCGACAGCCACAGCACCCGGGGCGCCTGGATGGGGAACTCGGACGGCAGCCCGATGACCAGTTCATGACGGTCGATCGGCCGGGGCTCCAGCGGCCAGGCCTCCAGGTCCTCCGGCGGGGCGAAGCCCGGGACATGGAGCTCCACCTCGAACCGCAGCGGCAGCCGGTCGTCGTCCATGCGGACCAGCGTGAACTCCTCGTGCTCGTCGGCGAAGTCGGCGATGTCCTCACGGGCCTGCGCGATGGCCTCCAGGCGCAGCAGGGAGTCGACGCCCGCCGTCGACTCGGCCGACACCTCCAGCTGACCGCCGTCGCGGATGCCCTGGTTGAACAGCGGGACATCCGGATCCAGCCGCCGGGCCTCGCCGTTCTCGTCGCGGTAGTCGACCACGGCCCGGCGCAGCTGCCCGTTGGCGTCCCGGGACACCTCGGGGCGGTACTCCGCCCAGATGGTGGGCACCAGTTCGCTGGGCAGGGTCGTGTTCGGGACGTACGGGATCTCGTACAACTGCTGGTCGGGGCCCCGGAACTGGAGGCGGGTGTACAGGGCCGGGCGGAAGTCGTGCTCCCCGTAGAGCACTTCGACGCCGGGCGCGATCCGCGCCGCCCGTTCCTGCAGTTGCCGAAGCCGGTCCTGGGGCATCTCGGCGACCTGGAACGCGGCCTGCTGGTGGTTGGCGTAGAGCTGCACGGCCCCGTGGTCGACCAGTTCGCGGACCAGCTGGAGGAACTCCGGATATGCCTCGCTGCCGACGAACTCGATGGTCCGGTACAGCGTGTCCGCGTTCCCGCCGGCTCCGGTGTGCTCGCGCTGCTCGGTGCGCAGGAACTCCCTGATCTTCTGCAGGTCGTGATTGCCGGGCCAGCGCCGGAGCGCGGTCTCCACCAGCTGGGGGACCCCTTCGCGCGGCACGGCGCCGAGTTCCAGGGCGCGTACGACCTGTCGCCAGAAGGCGACGACCTCCCGGCTCGCGTCCCAGCGGGGCCGGGTCTGCGGCGGGAAGTCCATGTCCTCCAGGAGTTCCTCGGCCTGCGCCTGGGTGACGTACACGTTGGCCAGGGTGTCGATCAGGACCTGCTTGATCTCGGTGGGCAGTTTGCCCGCGTCGTTTGTCACCGGGAGCTTCCTTTCCCGCCGGCCTCGGAGAGTTCCAGGTAGCGGATTCTTCGGGTACGTCCGGTCCCGAGGACCGGCAGGATCTCGCGGGGGGCCACGCCGAGTTCGGCGAGCGGGGTGTGCGGGGACGCGTCGGTGAGCCGGGTGGACTGCTGCGTCGGCGGGGATCCGGGCAGGGGCGCCCAGGTCATCACGGACTCCTCCGGGGCGAGATGGGCGGCGAGGTCGGCAGGGGTGGACCGGACGGTGTGTGGTGTCGGGGACACGAGCGGGGCGGGGATACGGGTATGCAGCGGGCAGTCCGGATCGCGGCGGATCCGGACCGGGGCCGCCGTACCGCTCGCCGCGTCCACCCGGACCAGGCCGGGCGTGGTCCCGGCCCCGCACACCAGCCGTACGACGGTCACCGCCAGCCACGCCCCGATCAGCGCCGAGACCGGGGCGGAGGCCCCGGCGTCGGTCGTGGTGGCGTCCGAGCAGGCCCAGGGGTCGTCCTGGGCGGCCCGGTCCCTGGCGGTGAGGCCGCAGCCGAAGCAGGCGCCGGACGGTTCGTAGAGCCGGATCTCCCCGCCCCAGGGGCTGGTGCCGCCGTCGAGCAGCGGGACACCGACGAGCTGGCAGCGCCCGCTGAGCTGGAGCCGGGCGGCCAGGCTGTCCAGGCAGCTGACGACGAGCGTGGCCTCGCGCAGCTCGGCCAGTCCCACTCCGCTGACCAGGGGGGCGGTCCGGGCGTCCACACGGGTCACGGGGGAGAGTTCGCCGAGCCGGTGCGCGGCGGTCGGTGCCTTGGGCCGGCCGATGTCCTCGGCGCGGAACAGCGGGGCCCGGCTGAGGTTGGACTCCGAGACGGAGTCGGGGTCGCACAGCACCAGGCGCCCGGTGCCGGCCAGAGCCAGTTGCTGGGCGAGCTGGCTGCCCAGGGCGCCGACTCCGACCACCACGACCGTGGCTGCGGCGAGCTGCCGTTGGTCCCAGCCCGGGATGCGCTCGTGCCGATCGAATCGCCCCATGTCAACTCCCCTTCAGCGTACGGAAGTTCATGGGGCACTGGACGACCTTGAGGTCGCTGCGCCACTGCTCGAAGCAGCCGAGGCCGCGGGCCGGATCCTGGTGGACCGCCTTGAGGCAACCGCGGTCCTGGGGGGAGCAGGGGCAGACGACGACCGTCTCGAAGAGCCGGAACGTGTGCCGGCACACGAAACAGGCGTTGCGCTGTCGGGGGTGTCCCAGGGCCGGGTCGTCGGGCATCAGCCGCATGGTGTGCAGGGTGTCCGGCGACGGGTCGGCGGCGTCCACCCCGCGGAAGAACGCGGCCTGCGCACGGGGGTCGGGCATCTCCGAAGGCGTCGCGTGGCCGCTGCACGGCAGATTGCGCAGGTGATGGGTGACGTCGGCGAGCTTGCCGTCCGCCGAATGGCGCAGATAGACCGTGTCGTCCAGGCGGAAGGTGTGTCCGCACACCCGGCAGGGCGCCCGGCGACGGTCGCCCGGCCGCCGCCAGGTACCGAGCCAGCGTGAGTCCAGCGTCGTGGAGGCCGGTCCGTCGGCGCCGGCCACCTGGGGGTTCTCCCCACGCTGCTGGCCGCGGTCGAAGGCGCTGGACACTTCGGGCGGGGCGGAGGTGGCCACGGACTCGTCGAGCCCGCCGCCCTGCTGAGGACCCGTCATGTGCCGCTTTCCGTACGGGAGATGTGACGCAGATCGTCCGGGGAATGGCCGTTCAGCCGCAGTGCCGCGCGCCCGGCCGCGCAGGCCCGCTCGATGTCGGGGGAATGGGCGAGCGAGATGTAGAAGCCCTCCGCGAAGGCGAGTCCCGCCTCGTCGTCGAGTTCACTCACCGTGCCCACCACGGTGTGCGCGCACTTGAGGAGCCCCTCCGCGTACGCCGCCGTCCAGCAGGAGTTGAGGACCACACAGTCCAGCGGGGCGTGCAGACCGAGTGCGGGGGTCAGTGCCTCGACGGGTACCGCCGCCGAGGCGCCCGTCTCGTCCTCGAAGAGCAGCCGGCCGTCGTCGGTGCCGTGCCCGGCGAAGTGCACGATCTGCGGGAGTACGGCGTCGAGTTGCGGCAGGATGTCGGCGATCCGGGTGGCGGGATGGACCGTCACGGCCAGGCGCCCCGCGGAGCGGGCCTCGGCCTCCCGGATGACGCGCTGCTCGGCGCCGAGCCGCAGCCGGGCCTCGTCGAGCGGTGCGGACATCAGACACAGCACCCGCACGGGCGCGGCCGGCGCGGCGCCGCCGGCCAGGTTCCGCAGCTCCGTGTGGCCGGGGTACCTGGCCGCCGCCGCCACGAGCAGGTCGGACGGCCTCACTCCCGCGACCCGGCCCCGGTCCAGGGCCTGACACGTGCCGCGCCACCAGTCGGCGGCGGTCAGCGGTGGGGCGAAGGGAAGCAGGATCGCCGGGTTGACACCGAGGTCTTCCAAAAGGGCGTGACTGCTCGTCACGTCCGGAAATAATTCGCCCAACAATTCGAATACACCGTCGTCGCGCATTTGTTTCCAGGTCGGACCGGCCATATCTCGTCCCCCGAGCCAACTTCCCCTGTGTGTGCGGTGGTTCGCAAGAAGAGTACTTGCCGAGCCGTCCCGTGGGTGTACTTTCGGATTGCGCAGCACACTTATCGGGGGCGGGCTTGATCGAGCGTCTGGAAATGATCACCTGTGGTGGCCGCGGTGCCGAGAAGTCGATCTTCGAGATCGACTTCGATCAGGGGGAGAAAACAAGGGACGGGTTCCGGGAACGCCGAGGCGTCCTGGTGCACGGAGGCGGCGAGCGGGTCGTGCAGCGCATCGCCTACACCGACCAGGCCCGCCGGGAGCTGGCCAATGCCGTCAGGTTCGCGGACCTGCTGGTCCGCCGGCTCGGCGTCACCAGCTATCCGCCCGAGCTCAGCCGGGTCATAGGTCACCGGCCGGACGGCCGGGCCCCCTTCCTGGTCGCCGTCCGCAGGGGCCGCCCGCTGTCCGAGCTCCGCGACGAACTCCCGCTCCCTCCCGGGGAGCTGTGGAGTGCGGTGGACGGCATCATCGCCGTCCTCACCAAGCTGAACGAGTTACGCGTGGTACACCGTGACATCCGGCCCGAGGCGCTGCTCTGGGACGGCAAATCCGTCCAGCTCACCGAGTCCGGCATCGCCGTGCACGAGGGCGAGGACCGCGGCGCGGCGGTGGGCACCGATCCGTGGCGGTCCCCCGAACAGACGGCGGCCCTGGGCAAGGCCGACTGCCGGGACGACGTGTACCCCGCCGGTGCGGTGATCTTCCAGCTGGCGACCGGCGAGGACGCCGCCGCGACCCCTGAGATGCGGGGCCGGGTCAGACTCCTCGACAGCAGTCTGCGCAACCTCCTCGAAGGGGTCTTCACCGACTCCGCCCGGCACCGGATCAGCGGGTTCACCCTGCGCACCCGCTGGGAGGGGGGATCGGTCAAGCCGGAGACGGCCCGCCCCCACACACCGGTCGAGGTGGAGATGGAGGCCCGCAGACGCTTCCACGAACTGCGCGCCCGGCAGCGGGCGTACCGCCAACGGGTCCTGGCTCCGCCGCCACCGCCCCGGGTGTCGCGCGCGCCCGCCCATACCTACGCGGGCCCCGCCACCACGCGTGGGGCCACCGTGACCGGAGTGATCGTGTTGGTGGCCGTCGTGGCCGTGGTGGCGCTCGTCGCCGCGCTGGTGTGGTGAGGAGGACGACATGGCAGCACAGGTGAGGTGCCCCATCTGCCTGAACATGGTGGACTGGGCGCGGGCCCAGATCGTCACCATGACGGCCGACAACCGTACGGAACCCCTCGTCCGCCGGGACGGCGAGGACGACGTGGTCTGGAGCCAGCGCACGCTCAACGCCTACCGGCTGTGCGAGGGCGGTGGTGAACCGCACGTCCTGCCCGGCAAATACGGCGACTTCGGCCATCCGCTCGTGATCGGAGTGGTGGGCGAGTCCGCGGCCGGCAAGAGTCATCTGCTCGCCGCGATGGTGGGCATGCTCTCGGACGCGGACCGGATGTCACGGCTCGGACTGGTCGTCGGCGGACTCGACCTGAAGAAGCACCAGGAGTACCTGAAGAACGTCGTCCGCCCCTTCCTCGACCAGGGCCAGGGCATCCCCGGTACGCCTGCCGGGCCGCCCGAGTTCACCGACGCCCTGTGGGTCCACAGCAGCAGGACCGGACGCAACTTCGCCGTGGCCTTCTTCGACGTCTCCGGCGAGTGGCTCGCCAACCACGAGGCCGAGGTGCCGTTCCTCGGCGCGGCCGGCGCCCTGGTCTTCGTCGTCGACCCGAGCCGGATCCGCGGCCTCACCGGCTCCTCCGGAAGCGTCACCGGCGACCCGTCCTTCGACGTCGTACTGAACAAGATCGCGCGACTGCGCGGGTACGAGGGGGAGGAGTTCATGCCGCTGCCCGCCGCCGTCGTGGTCGGCAAGAGCGACTTGCTCAGGCATCACGAAGCCCTGGTGGAGCGGTGGTTCAGGGACACCTCGCCCGAGGAGGAACTGGAACTGCGCACCGTGGAGGCGGAGAGCGAGGACGCCTATGCCTTCCTCAGCTCCCGGGGTGCCCGCGGCTGGCTCGCGCCCTTCGCCCGCTGCGCCCCCTCGACCCTGCACTTCGCCACCGCGACCGGCCACGGCGCCATCGACGAGGAAGGCGTCCAGCGCTCTCCCCATGGGGGCTTCGCCCCGCGTCGCACCCTCAAACCCTTGCTCGCGCTGTTCGCCATGTGCGGGGTCCTCGGACCCACCGACCTCGGTCAGGGAGCCGTCGGATGACCGCCGTCCATCAGATCCTCTTCGGCTGGGCCGAACGGGACAGCGCAGGCAACGCCGGGGTGCGCCCCGTGGCCGACTCCGGAGCGCCGACCCTGGACCGCTGGACCGGGCGGCTGCCGAGCGTCTGGGCCGCCAAGGACGAGGCCGACGACCCGGGCGAGACACGGGCGGGCCTGGTCCATCTGGTCTTCGAGGACGAGGCCGCCGTACTGCGCAAGCTCCCCGCACGCAACGCGCACGGCCGTGCCGGTGCCACCCTGACCCATGCCCTGGTCGGCGACCCGCACCTGATCGACGCGGCCCTGGCCCTGGGGCTGCACGACTGGTCCGGCTGGCGCGAGCGCGAACCGCAGGGACCGGACGCCCGGCTCGCCCCGCTCGGCATCGAGGAGCTGCGCGATGCCGCGGGGCCGGGCCTGGACGGCCTGCGCGCGGCGGTGCGGGACATCCCGAAGGACCAGCTGACCGCGGCCGTCGCCCATGCGCTCCGCGCGCCCGGCGCCGACTTCACCTTCATCACCCGGCCGGAATACGCCCTGCCGATGATGACCGCGGTGCACGACATCCTCGGACCGGTGCCCGGTCGGCCATGGACCTTCGCCGGCCGGGAGACCACCGACGTGGGCGGCCATCAACCGCGGGTGGTCTTCCTCTCCGCCCGGCCGCCGCAGTCGTACTACGTCAACCAACGGCTGCGCGTCGAACCCGCCGTCGCACCGCTCGATGCGGACGGCACCGGCTTCGCCGCGCAACTGGTGGAGCTGTATCTGGACGCCGGGTACGCGGCGGTGCACCGGGTGCGGCCGAGTGCCGGGGTCGCCACGGCCGACGACGTCACGGCGTGGCGGCGGTCGGTACCGGTCGTCGACGGCCGGATCGTCGACGACCTGCTCCCGCTCGACCTCCTCCTCGACGACGATGTGCTGCGCAGGGCCTCGACGCGCGGCAAGGTCAGCAGCGCGAGCCTGCGACTCTCCGGGGAACTGCGCGAACAGCCCGCCCATCTGCTCATCGACGTGGTCAGTCGGTGGGGACACAACGAGCCGCGGTCCGTGCGCCATCCCGAACTGCGCGAGACCGCCATGCGAGAAGCCGTGGTCGTCTGTCTGACCCGGAACTGTCCGGCGGACCTGATCCAGGAGACGGCACAGGCACGGCCCCGCCCGGAGTGGGTGGCCGGCGAGTTCCTGAGCCGGGTGCCGAGCGAAGGCCTCGACCTGTCGGAACCCTGGGCCATGTATCTGGTGGGCATGGCCCTGACACTCGGGATGGAGGTGTCCCACCTGGACCGCGAGGGGCTGTTCGCACCGTCCCCCGCGTCCGCCCTGCTGGACTTCGTCCACCGGAGCGCCGGCCCCGACCCGGGCGCCGCCGCCCTCGTGCTGCGCCGCCATCTGGGCGCCGGAACCGACAAGAAGGCACGAGAGAAGGTCGCCCGGGCGTGGTTCGAGCGCGGTCTGCTGCGTGCCGAGATCGAAGCGGCCGCCCGCGGGGACAAGGCGACAGAGGTCGACTGCTACACGGCTCTGCTCACCGCCGCCTACGGCCCCCAGCTCAAGGCCGCGGACGCCTGGGCCGTCGTGGAACGCGCCGGGGACGACGCACCGTTGGGGCTCCTCACGGCCGCACTGTGGCGGGCGGGGGAGGAAGCGGCCGAGACCCGGGTCCGGTACGCCCTGTCCGACCTGCTGCTGCGGGACGAGGGTTACGCGCTCACCGCCCCGTCCGTCCGGAGCGCGGCCCGGGCCGAAAGGCCCCCGCCGAGGCCCGTCGCCGACCCTCAGGCCCGCCCTCCGCAGGCCTGGCGGCCGCATCCCGAGCCGGACGAGAGGCATGCCCCCGAGAGGCGGGCCGACCGGCGGTCGGCGGAGCGGTCCGTGCTCGGCGGACTGGACCCCGTGAACACGGCCTTTGTGATCATCATCCTCACCATCATCCTCGCCGCCGTGGGCTACATCGTCTGGACGTCCCTCTGATCCCCGTCTCACGCCCGACCTCGACCGAATGACACCGCATGACATGGAATGAAGAGGCAAATGACCGTGAACGCGACCGTCCCGGCACCCCGGTCCGCACCCGGACCCGGCACGGGGCTGGGTGATGTCGCCGCACGGATCAGAACACTCGCCGACCGGGCCCGGGCCGACGGCACGGACACCTCGGTCCTGGACCTCGTCGCGGATGACCTGGACACCGGTGGCGTCACGCTCGCCGGCGCGGACCTGGTCGTGGCCTACCCGCCCCAGGTGCTGCTCCCCGACGCCCAGCCGAAGCGCTGGCCGAGCGTGGAGGGGTGGCTCGGGGTGCTGCGCGACGTGCTGGTGTTCGCGCCCATCGCGCTCACCTGGTGGCGGTTGCGGGACGCCCTCGACGCCTACGACGACCAGAAGAGCAGCGACCCCTTCCTGCTCGGCTGGGCCCGCGGCTTCCCCAAGGGCAACCCGGCCGAGCCGACCACCGTCACGCTGGGGACGTCCGCGGTCCATGTCACCCTGCTCATCGTCCTGGTCGTGGCGCTGACGATCGGGCTCCACGTCCTGCAGAACATCCGGGAGAAGCAGCTCTCGCGCGAGGAGGAACGGGCACGGCTGGCCACGGAGCTGGCCCGGGCGACGTTCCTGCTGGCGGCGCCCGCCGCCCGCCCGGCGGGCAAACCACTGGACAACGGCAGCGCCGACCGCCTGGCCGCCCAGCTGCTGGCCAGCACCGTCAATCTGGAAAGCGCGCTGCGCCGCACATCGGAAGAGATCGTGACGGTCCTGGAGACCGGACCCGGCAGCCGGATCCAGACGGCGCTGGACGGCTGGACACAGTCGGTCGACGAACTCACGGGTCTGGTCCGGTCACTGCTCCCGCCGAACGAGCTGGCCCGGGAGCTGATCAGGGTCAGGGAACTGACGGTCAGGGAGGGGGAACAGCTCAGGTCCACCCTCGACGCGTTCGTCACCGACCTGCGGCGCGCCCAGGAGGCCACCGGCCAGGAGATCCACCGGCACGACCTCGCCGTCGCCGCGGTCCGTGAACTGGCCCAGCGGCTCGGGGACTCGCTGCTGGTGTTCACCCAACGGGCGGACAACCTCGTCGACTCCACACACAGCATGTGGCAGCTCGTCGACCAACTGGAGCTCCTCAACGGCCACCGCCGCAACGCCGACCCACCGCGCGGGGGCCGCTCGTGACCTACCGACCCGGGCGGAGCGGGTCGGGGCGTACCGTCCTGCTCGCCGGCTGGCTCTTCGCCGACCTCCTGCTGCTGCTGTTCGTCATCGCGCTGGGCTCCCTGCCCAAGCAGGAACGGCCCGATCCACCGGGCCCCTCCCCGACCCCGTCCGAGACGGCGAGTCCGTCGGAGAGCGCCCAGGTCGCGGAGCAGGGGCTGGTGCTCAAGCCCTGCAGCTTCACCGTGAAGACGGGCAGTGCCGCCTCCGTGCGCGGTCAGTTCACCGAGCAGCTCCGCTCGGCCGGCGTCGACGGCCGTACGGCGGGCTTTGTGCTCTCCTTCGGTACGGCTCCGGAGCCGGGCCCGGGGCAGGCGGCCGCCGAGCGGGTCAACTCCGTCATCACCAAGGAGATGCCCCGCTTCAGAAACGCTCCGAAGCGGGGCTACTGGAAGGGCGGGCCCTCCGGGAACGTCAGGATCGACGTGTTCTTCCTGGCCACTCCTGACGGTGACACCGAGTTCCCGAAGGGCTGCCGCTCCTCGGACGACTGAGACCGGTCAGGAGACGTCGGTCGCGGCGAGGCGGTACAGACCGTTCCTCTCGTTCATGGCATGGAGGGGTCATGCCGGAGCCCAGGACTCGGCTCCGGAAGGGCGGTTCAGATCGGCTGCGGCTCGAAGTCCCAGTACGGCGGCTCGTCCGCGGCCGTCGACAGCGCCGCCACGCAGGCCAGCAGCAGCGGATGCCCCTCGTCGACGGCCCCCCGCGCCCGGCGCAGGGTGTCCTCGCGCCTGGCGAGGGCCTCCTCCTCAAGCCCCGAAAGTCGCCGTACCGCCGCCGTGTTGAGGGCGCAGCCGAGCGTCCACGGGTGGTCGGCGCCGAGCGCGGCCGTCATCCCGCGCAGCGCCTGGTCCACCAGCCGCCGAGCCCCCGCGTGGTCCCCCAGACGCCAGAACACCAGCCCCAGGTTGCCCTGCACGCCCACGGTGTTCGGATGGTCCTCGCCGAGCAGATGCCGGTAGTCCTCGGAGACCTGGAGCGTCAGCTCGGCGGCTTCGCGGGGATCGCCGTGCGAACGCAGGAAGGAGGCGTGGTCGGCCTGGATCATCAACGTCATCGGATGCCGTGCGCCCTGCAACTGCCGGCACTGCTCCACGAGTCCGCGCAACAGGGCCCCGGCACCCTCGTAGTCGCCCGAACGCCGCAGGCACAGAGCCTGGTTGTGCAGGGCCAGCAAGGTCTGGGTGTGGTACTCGCCCATGGTCTCGCGGTGCAGCCGGGTGTTGGTGTCCTGGAGCGCGGCGGCCTCCCGGTGGCGTCCCAGGAGCCTGAGCGAACGGGCGTACGTGAGACCGGTGAGCAGGGTCAGCCGATGGTTGCGGGGCAGCAACCGCTCCCGCAGGGCCAGCAGTTCACGGTGGACGGCGGCCGCCTCCAGATAGCGGCCCAGCAGCCCGAGGGCGACGCCGAGATTGTGCAGCGACCCCTGGGTGTGCGGCGCCTCCGGCCCCTCCAGGGCGTCGTACGCGCGCCACACCCGGTCGCAGAGCTGGTGCGCCTCCTCGAACAGGCCCAGCGCCATCAAGGTCCCACCGAGCCCGACCTGGGCCCGCAGCAGGTCCGCGTCGTCGGGCGCCCGCTCGTACTCCAGCTGCTCCACGACGGCCCGCCCGACGGCCTCCGCCTCCCGGTAACGCCCGCAGCGTCGCAGCATGTTGGCGTGCTGGTGGACCAGGACCAGCATCGACGGATGGGTCGGCGGCAGCCGTACCCGCCAGCGCGCCAGCACCTGTTCGCACAGGGTGAGTCCGGTGCTCTCCTCGTCCCGCAGCCGCAGGTACTCGATGCAGTTCAGGACGAGTTCGCGCACCGAGTCCTCGGCGCTCTCCAGCGCGCCGGACGGATACAGATGCGGCAGCAGTCCGGCGTACGTCGGCCAGGCGCGCACGTCGGAGGGGCTCTGCGGATCGGCCGAGACCAGCACCCGGCAGGCCACCGCGGACAGTTCGTCACGGTCGGCGGGGGAGAGCGTACGGCGCAGGAAGCGGTGGTAGAGGCGGTGCATCTCCACGCTGTCGACATAGGTGTCGCCGTCCGAGGTCTGCACGAAGTCCCTGCGTACGGCGGTGGACTCGGCCAGCCGGGCCAGCGCCCGCTGCCAGCGCACCGGGTCGGCGGCCAGCTCCGCCAGATGGGGCGGCAGGTCGCCGGGGCGGGCGTGCTGGAGCTGGCGCACCGGGATCGAGCCGGGCGAGAACATGGCGAACAGGCGCAGGAGTTCCGTCGTCTTGGGGTTGTCCTGCTCCAGGGAGTCGAGGGTGATGGCCCAGCTGGTCCTGAAGCCGATCGGGTAGTCGGAGGAGACCTGGATGCCGATGACGTCCGCGTCCGCCCCGCGCAGCCGGCCGATGTAATCGGCGGCCGGCACCGGGCTGTTGGCCTCCAGCCAGGCCGCGGTCTGCCCGAGCAGCAGCGGGAAGTCCTCCACGGCCTCGGCGAGTTGGTCGGCCTCCTCCTCGGTGAGCCGCTCCACGTGCCGGCGGGCGTAACTGACGCTCTCCGCCCGGGTGAACCGGTCCACCTGGATCTCCGCGACCCCGCCCGAGGCCGCCCAGCCGCGGGTGAGGGTGGTGATCGCGACATGGCCGCCGCTCTCCGGCAGCAGGTCGTCGACCTGCTCCATGTCGTCGGCGCTGTCCACGATGAGCAGCCAGCGCCTGCGGCCGGTGCGCAACGCCTCCCGCACCGCGCGCACCCGCTCGCCCAGCGCCCGGGCGTCGGTGAGTTGGAGCCGGTCGGCGAGGTCGGCGAACTGCTGGCGGGCGGTGGCCCGGAAGCTCGCGCTGATCCACCAGACCACGTCGTACTCGTTGGCGAACCGGTGCGCGTACTCGATCACGATCTGGCTCTTGCCCACCCCCGAGATCCCGCGCAGTGCCACCCGCGCCCCGGCCGGACCGCCGCTCTCGAACAGGGCGCGCAGCTCCTCCAGGACCGGATCGCGGCCCGTGAAGCGGAAGTTGCGGCGCGGCACGTTCCACACCGCCGGCGGCGCGTCCGGGAAGCGCGGCGCGACGGGTACGTCCTCCTCGGCGTCCGGCTCGGTGTGCTCCAGACCGAGCGCCGCCAGCAGCCGGCGCAGCGCCTCCGCCGGGTCCAGGTCCCTGAGGGCGGGCGGGCCCAGTACAGCGGCCGAGGCGGGCAGGGCACGGGTGGACAGGTCGACCGCCGCGAACCGGTCCAGACGCGGGGCGACCACGTCGGCCAGCGCCCCGGCCCACTCGGCCTCGGTGCGGTGGCCGAGCCGCAGATACCCCTCGTCCAGGAGCAGCAGAATGCGGCCCGGGGCACCGAGCAGATCGCTCAGCAGCCAGTTCAGCGGGACGCCCGGCGGCGGGTCCCAGCGCAGCAGATCGGTACGGCAGCCGTGCCGCTGAAGCTGGTGCGCGGTCCAGGTGGCCCAGGCACGGTGGGAGCCCGCGTAGCTGATGGTGACGTGGTCGGGGGACCAGGGGTCGGAGGGGCGGGGAGCGGGGAGCGTGCCGGGACGGGTGGAGCCGGGGAGGGTGGCGGGGCGGCCGTTCGCCGAGGGCACCACGATCTGTCCCGGTCCTGCGGGCACCGTCTCGGCGACGATCTCGCTGGGCAGCTCGACCGTACGGACCGGCACCCCCCAGCGGTTGGTGATGGTCAGCCAGATCGTGCCGGGCCCGGGCGTGCGGTCGGCGGTCACCACGAAACGCGCCGGGCCGTACGTGCCGCCGAAGCGGTGCAGGACCACGCTGGGCTCGCTCAGGGCCTCGCACACGAAGTGCGGGGCGCCGTCCAGGGCCACCCCGAAGTCGAACTCCTCCTCCTCGTAGGGCCAGTCCTCGTCCCCCGCCGGGCCGTTGAGGTCGACGGTGACGAGATAGCTCTGCCCGGCCTGCGCCTTGCGGGGCCAGCCGACCAGCGGCTCGACCAGCAAGGAGGAGGCGTCGCCGGTCATGCCCTCACCTCCTGGGCGCGCACCCGCAGCCTGAGCGTGGTGAGCGGATGTCCGAAGTAGAGGAACATGAAGCTGTAGAGAACCAGCAGGATCTCCTGCTGCCGCTCGGTGTAGGCGCGGCTGCCGACGTCGAGCCACGACAGCGGGTCGGGTAACCGGGCCACGGCACTGGCCCGGAACTCGCGCAGGGCACGGGCGACGGGCAGGTCCGGGTCGGCGCACACCCGGCCCACCAGCTCCTTGATCAGCAGATGGGCGATGTCGTCGCCGACCTTCCCGGACGTGGCGATGCAGCCGCCGGCCCCCTTGCGCAGGAACAGCTCGGCGAAGCCCCGCAGGGCGTTCTCCCCACGCCCACGGTTGTCGAACAGGCGCCCGGACTCACAGGCGTTGAGGCAGACGAGGGTGGACCCGTCCCGGAGCGCGGGCATGGCCTGCCGGTTGAGGTCGCTCCAGCTGACGGAGGCGATCCTGACCTCGTGGGCACGGGCGCCGTACTCGGCGTGGCACCCCATGTAGACGAGGCCGGCGCCGAGGTCGGGCCGGGTGAGTTCGGTGAGGAAGGTCCGCGGGGTGCCGATGTGCGCGCGGTGCACATACTCCTCGAACACCTCGACGTCCCGTCTCATCTGCTCGGCGTAGTAGCCCAGGACATGGCCCGCGCAGGACGCCGGGGTGCCGAAGGGGGTGGTCCCGGCCTCGCGGACGGTGGTCCAGCGCACCACCGTCACCAGGGCGCCCAGGATCCCGGCGACCAGCCCGTGTTCCTGGTGGTCCGTCAGATGCAGCAGCTCCCAGGGGATGTCGTAGTCCGTGTCGTCCCAGATCACCAGCTGCAGTTCCGCACCGTGCCGGGCCCGCAGCACATTGATCCAGCGGACCAGGGGGTCCTGGCCCTGGGACCATTCGGCCAGCCCCAGCAGGATCTCGCTCGGCGGCATCGAGCTGCCCGGCCGCAGGTTGTGCAGCACCAGGTCGTCCGGGCGCAGCCGGGTGTACTCGGAGTCGAGACGGCTCTCCAGCTCACCGCTGTGCCCGGTCAGCCAGAACGCGTCCTGCCCCGGCTCACCGTAGGCCCGCTGCACCGAGAGCTTCGCGAACCCGGCGGGCAGCCGGGCGTCCGGGTCCACGGGTGCGGCGGGCAGCCGTACGGCTTCCTGGGGCTCGGCCACATGATCCGGTACGGCGGCGGGGCGCGGCGCGGCCAGCGGCTCGGGCGCCGGCGGCCGGGCGGGCATGCCGGGCCCCAGCGGGATCGCCCCGCCGAGACCGCGGGGGCCGGACGGTTCAGCGGACACCGGTCACCCCCCGTGCGGTACGCCCGGCGACGGTCACTCCGCCGAGCGCGTCGGCGAGTTGGAACGTCAGGTCCGGGTACGGCTGGCGGGCGGCGTCCACGACCACGGAGTGCAGCCGCATCCGCCCCATCGCGCCGATCCGGCCGGCCGCCGAGAGCGCGTCCTCGATGCCGGTACGGCGCACCGGGCCGGGCAGCCGGTCGCCCGTGCCGGTGTCGAGCGGAACATTGCCACGACCGTCGGAGACGACCACCAGCCATGCCTCGACGAGGTTGGAGCGCTGTTGGAAGGCGCGGCGCAGCAACTGGTCGGTCATCGCCAGGCCGTGGGCGAGGGGGCTGCTGCGCCCGGCCGGGCGGTGCAGGGCACGGCCGACGCGGGGGTCCAGGACGCTGCGGGCGACGAAGTGGTCGGCCTTGAGCTCGTGTGCCGCGTCCCGGTTGCCGACCTCGACCATGCAGATGGAGGCCCGTCCGGTGTAGGCCCACTGAAGGTAGGGGGCGAGGGCGGGCTGCCAGTCCCAGCCGCGGCGGCAGGTGTGGTCGAGCAGCAGCACCAGCATGCGTTCCGCGACGGGGAGCCGGGCGTAGCTGCGGAAGTCGCCGGGCAGCACCACGAGGCGGCCGTCGCCGTCGGTGCGCAGGGCGCGGCGGCCGGGGAGGTTCTGGTGCTTGGCGGCCTCGATGGCGGTGGCGACGAAGGCGAGGTCGCGCAGGGTGGTGGCCGACCGTACGCCGATCACCGGACCGCGCGCCGAACTGGGCTCCGGGCGCCGTTGCCACGGGATCCGCAGCGGGGCGAACTCCCGCAGGAACCGGGCGTCGTCCTCGGGGAAGGGTGAGCCGACGCCGTCTCCGGTGTCGGCGGCGAAGGTGTCCAGAGCCTCGGCGGGTCCGGCGGGCACGGCGACGGCGGCGCCGGGTATCCGGTCCGCGGGGCCGTCGTCGGAGACCGGTTCCGGCTTCGCGGGCCCGGGCTCGGGCCGCCGCTCGCCGTCGCCGTCGTGGGTGACGGGACCGCGGTCGGCGGGCAGCCCGGAGCCGGGCGGCACGGGTGGCCGCGCGGCGACGCCGATGAGCCGGGCGGCCTCGTCGACCCGCTCGGCCCCACAGCTGTCGTCACCCCCGAACACGGCCAACGCCCGAGCCAGCCGGGCCAGCCCCAGGGCCCGCCGACTGCCCCGGTCCCCGTCGAACAACGCCACGACCCGAGCGGCGGCCTCCTCCTCCATCCCACACCCGCCCCGCCGCCCCGCCACCAGCAC
>NZ_JXTE01000239.1 GCF_000972385.1 Streptomyces sp. WM6386 | reverse complement strand
GCCGGCGCCCTCATCTTCTCCGCCCGGTGCCGGGCGCGGAGTTCTCCGCGAGGAGGTGCCGGCACCGGAGCGGGTCCCGCCTCCAGGGGCTGTTGCGGAGTGCGTGACCCGCTGGATCCCTCATGATCGGATCTCCCCGCTCAGAACATGCCGTTGCTGTGCGGCAGTTGCTCGGGGATCTCGGTCCTGATGTCCCAGTACTCGACGATCTTCCCGTCCGCGACGCGGAACAGGTCGCCGAAGGCGTGCGGTGTGCCGTTCAGGGTGCCTTCGGAGTGGGTGAAGACGAAGTTGCCCTCGGCGAGGACCCGGTGGACCTTGAGGTAGTCCGCCCCGGCGAGCGTCTCCCGCAGGCCGGCGACACCGTCGGCTACTGCGGGGGCGTGCCGGATCAGCTCGCCGTCCTGGACGTATCCGTCGAGCGCCGCGAGATCGCCGCCGACGTAGACCTCCTCGATCAGGCGGCGGACCAGTTCCTTGTTCGCGGCGGTGCGGTCGAGGTCGGTGACCTCGGCGGCGCCGTCGCCCATGTCGTGGCCGGACGCGGTCGGGCCGGTCTCCGGGCCCAGCGCCTCCCAGTGCTCCTGGATCTTGCTGTCGCCGGCGCGGTACAGGTTGAACAGGATGAGCGGCACCTCGGCGAGGCCGGTGACCCGGGCGTGCAGCAGCACCAGGTCGTCCTCGGCGATCGAACGCAGCAGCTCGTACTGGGCGCCGGCGCCCTTGGCCCGCTCGGTCAGCTGGCGCAGGCCGGCCGGTCCGTCCGAGCACAGCGGGCTGTGCTGGATGAAGTGGGGCGCGTAGTACTTCTCGAGGGCGCCGTCGGTGTCGGCGCCTCCGGTCAGCTCCAGCACGCCTTCCACGATGAGGTTCTTGGTACTCAACTGAATGTCCAAGGTTGTGGGTCGGTGCCGCGGGACTCAACCGGCGGTGGTAAC
>NZ_JXTE01000238.1 GCF_000972385.1 Streptomyces sp. WM6386 | reverse complement strand
CGGGGCGCGCTGACCAGGGGCTCGTACGGACGGCCGGCGACGGCGTTGACCGCGTCGTACACGGCGCCCTGCACGATGGCGAAGCTGCGGGTGCTGGTGGTGGGCGACTGCTTGGCGGTGTCGTGGATGGCGGACTGGGCGTGGATGTTCCAGGCGATGACGGGATTGCCCGGGGCGGCTTCCACGCCGCCGTGTGCCTCGGCGGTGGTGGCCGTCACTGGGACGGTCAGGGCGAGTACGGTGAGGACCGCGATGCGGCGTAACCCTCTGAACGATCGGGCGAGCGGACGTTGTGTCACGAGACCCCCAGGGGCTTGTCGGTGACAGATTGTCCGAGCCTATTCGGCAGGGGCCAGTCTTGTCGTTACATCGACAATCATCGACAGTCCGACGGGGTTGCGGGCCGCGGAGTGTGAGTCCTGCGGCACTGCCAGTGGCTCGCGGGAACGGACGGTTCCTGGTTCCCGCCCGTGGCTTGCGGGTGCGGATACTGGGCTTCGCCCGGAATCGGCATTGTGGAACCATCAAGCGGTGACCGAACGAGCAGCGACGACGGCCGCACCTTCCGGCGCGAAAATGAGCGGGTTGTCAACGAGATCGCCCAAGGGCTGCGAACGTTGGACTCTGGTGTGGGCTGGTTTTCCGGCCTCGGCCCGACACGCCAGCAGGAGGTACTGCAGGAAGTCGCCGACTATGCGATGCAGGCGCAGATTACCCCTGCGGACGGCCGTGCGGGGGTGGTTCGGTCCGGGGTGAAGCCCACGGCCAACCCCGCGGTGATGATCTGCATGGACCCGCCCCGCTACGGGTTCGCGGGTCTCCCCACCGCCGAACACGTCAAGGCATGCCGTGTTCTCGTTTCCGTGTTCGCCATTGCCGACGCTCGCCGCAGCGAGACGTACTGCCACTCACCGAAGCCTGCCCGGAGATAACCGAACTCGCC
>NZ_JXTE01000237.1 GCF_000972385.1 Streptomyces sp. WM6386 | reverse complement strand
ATGCCACACTGTGAGCCGGTCCATGCCGATGCGGCGGTCCAGCCACGGCAGCCGGGACACAAGAAGGAGTTGCAGCAGCATCAGCAGGGCCGCGTGCCGGTGGGTGACCGCGGCGGCGGTGAGGCGGTCCACGTAGCGCTTGCCGAACCGCGTCACCGCGTCGGGCCGGGTGACCTCGTAGACCCAGGGATAGGAGAAGTCCATGCCGGTGGCCAGCTGCCAGGCGGGGGTCATGGTGCGGGCGAAGGCCTTGCGCAGGCGGCCGGCCAGTCCGATGTGCGTGCCGTGCGCGGCGAGTCTTTCGCTCAGCACCTGGGCGCACTGGACGGCGACGGACATGCCCTGCCCGTAGGAGGGGTTGAATCCGCCGAAGGCGTCGCCGATGACGAGGAATCCGTCGGGCCAGCGGCTCAGCTTCTCGTAGTGCCGCCAGCGGTTCTCGGTGCGGCCCGAGCCGTGGACCGGCTCGAGCGGGGGGGCGGACTCGATGACGTCGCGCAGCACCGGGTCGCGCAGGGGGCCCGCGGCGCGCAGCAGCCCTTCGTGGTCGGTGGGCGGGCGGTCTCCGCCGCTGGCGGAGACCGACACCATCCAGCGCCCGCCCTCGATCGGGTTGAGGATGCCCTGGCGGGGGATGTCGGCCGAGGCCATCAGCAGCATGCAGGACCAGTCGGCGACATGGCCGGCGGGGGGCTCGTAGACGGAGGTGGCGTACGCGGTCTTCGCGTCGACCACGGACTCCTGCGGGCGCTCGTAGCCGAGGTCCTCCAGCCATTGCGGGGCTTTGGACTTGCGGCCGGTGGCGTCGACGACGAAGTCCGCGTCGATGAGGTACTTCTCGCCCCAGCCGCCTCGCGCCTCGCCGTCCCTGCCGCGCACCCACACGCCGGCGACGGCGCCGCCGCGTCCGCTCTGGAGTCCGAGGGCCTCGTGTTCCTCGAGGAACTC
>NZ_JXTE01000236.1 GCF_000972385.1 Streptomyces sp. WM6386 | reverse complement strand
CTCCAGGACCAGTACGCAGACCAGGAATCCTGTGAAGACTCCGCCGAAGATCAGGCCGATCCAGCGGGCGATCGAGAACAGCGGACCTTGCTTCATTCACAACTCCAGGGCGGCTGCGGGGTGGTGGGCGCTCGGTCACTCACTCGCTCACTCCGCCAGCCTTCCACAGATGTGGTCGAGTCCTGGTCGAGTAATTCAGGCGGCTTCCGTCTTGGCGCGCGGGGCTTCGCCGGACTGCCAGACGAGGTCGAAGTCGAAGCGGTGGATGCGCCAGCCGTGGGGGGTGCGGCGGGCTTCGGCCTCGTAGTGGCCGCCGATGGTGAAGTCGGCTGCCGGTTCGCCGGCCTGGCGGACGTGTACGGCCATCAGGTGGGCGCTCACCCGGGCCTCGTCGCCGTCCAGGTCCACGGTGTGGTTCGCGCTGATGTGGTGGGTGCGGGCGAAGGTGGTGCGGGCCATCTGCTGGAAGCCGGCCAAGCCCTCCAGGCCCTTGAACTCGCCGAAGGGGAAGGTCAGGTGGGCGTCCTCGGTGAAGATCTTGTCGAGCCAGGCGTCGCTGCCGCGGTCCTTGTCGAGGTGGTGGACGTAGCGGTCGCAGAGCTGGGTGAGCTCCAAGCGGTCGTTGAGGAGCTGTAGTTGGCGGTGGAGGGTTTCCAAGCCGGCCTCCGGCTGGGATGTAGGCATCTTCTAGTCCTTCTCTAGTGAGGTGTGCGGGTCAGGCTGCTCGTTGGAACTGGATGCTGCGCCAGGCCCGGGGCTGGAACGGGGTGGGCTGCTGGCGGTGCCAGCGGGCCGCTGTGGGTGGTCGGCGGACTTCCGTGCGGTCTGCGGGCGTGCTCATCAGGCGCTGGTGCAGGACTGCTATCACCGCGGCCAGTTCCTCGGGGGTCGGGTTGCCTCGCTCGATCTTCAGCTCAAGGGGGGTCATGGGTGGCCTTTCACTGGGGTGG
>NZ_JXTE01000235.1 GCF_000972385.1 Streptomyces sp. WM6386 | reverse complement strand
AGGCTTGCTGGCGCACGCATGGCGGCCAGCTCCTTCGTCACAGCCAAAACTTCGGTGCTGTTGACCCCCTGAACCGAGATCCCCCTGCGGTCCACTCTCGCAGAACACGACACACACATATGAACGTGCGGGCCTGTAGGCCGTCTCACGCCTGTGCCACCACACGGCTCACAGAGTTCATCCAACCGCCGCCGCCTCATCTAGCCTCCACATAGGCGCCCACTGCCGAGCAAGACTGCCATGCACGCCAAAGCGTTGCAGCATCTCTCGGGTATTCGAGTGCCCACCCGTTCGTCCAGACTGCTTGTCGTCTTCACTCTGTGGCCGCCCTCCGGGCGGCTCTGCTTCTTCCGCCGCTGCTTCTTCGCCGTAGAGGCCCGACTCAGTGGAGTTCGTGGAGCATGCAGTCGTACAGCGGAGCCTCGTCCCAGGGGTGGGACACTCCCACTTTCCGGTATCCCCATGCGGCATAGGCAGACTGTGCCGGTGCGGCCTCGGGTTCGGGCCGCACTGTGAGGGTGACGCGCTCGGCGTCCAGGCCCGCCAGGAGTTGTGTGTGCAGTTCTGCGGGGATGCCGCGGCGCCGCCATGGTTTGCGCACGGCGAGTTCGATGATGACGAAGGTGCGCCGGCCGTCTTCCCGGGTGAAGTCCTTGGGGAGTTTCCCGTCTTGGAGGTTGTGCCCCCAGCGGGTGTCGGGGGAGAGGCGGTAGCCATAGCCGAAGCCGACGACCTGATCGCCGTCGCGGGCCAGGACCAGACGCATGCCGGGGCGCTGGGCATGTGTCTGGTAGTGCTCGATGAACTCGGCGACGTCGCTGGGTCCTTCACGATAGGGCAGCTCGGCGTACACCTCTTCGTAGGAGGGCAGGAACGCATCGAGCTGCCGGGCGGCCTCGGCCGCCTCGTGCCGTACGTAGGTCACCTCGCTCATCGGGGGGCTCCACTGCTC
>NZ_JXTE01000234.1 GCF_000972385.1 Streptomyces sp. WM6386 | reverse complement strand
CCGCAGCCCCAGAGCCTGCGCCTTCTTGTGCAGCCGGGCCAGCGTGTCGGGGTCCTCGGCCTCCACATGGCCCAGGGAGAGCACCACCGCGTCCAGGTCGCTCAGTTCGCGGCCGTTCTCCAGCCGCACGGTCTGCGTCGGATCCGACCCGTCCGCCGCGTCGTCCAGGGCGACGGCCCGGGTGTGGAGGACGACGATGTCGACGTGGAGGGGGGCGAGCGCGACCACCCGATGGAACACCCCCTCCAGTTAGTGGCCGTAGAACGCGCGGGTCGGATACGTGTCGGGGCCCATCGCGCGGGCCTCCGCGTGAAAGCCGTCGTCCAGACCGGACTCCCCGGGTTCCAGCGACGCCATGAGCTGCGCCCACTCGTACAGGCTCGGCCCGGTCTCCAGCGGGCCCTCCATCTCCACCGACTCGTCGGTGAAGAGGGTCACCTGGGAGGCGACGGTGTTCATCAGCAGATGCCGGGACTGGCTGCCGCGCCAGACGCGGCCCGAGCCCGGCCGCTCGGACTCGACCACGTGCACGGTGAGTCCGGTGTCCGGGGCGAGGGCGGCGTTGGCGCAGACGCGTGCCAGCACCGACAGGCCGCGGGGCCCGGTGCCGATGATGCACATGGTCAGTCGCTGGTTCCCCATCTGTTGCTCCTGCTCGGCGTAAAAAGGCGTGGAAAGGCATGGAAAGGCACGGCAAGGCGTTGACTCACGGGAGAGAAGAAAGAGCCGCAATGGCCTGGCATGGCACGGCTCCGGTACGAGGGAAGCAAATCCTCTTTGCCGAATTCGGGTCAACGAATGGCTGCCTGAGGCACCGCGCCGGTGCCGCCAACCGGAAAAACGTGCCAGTGTTCTGCCGCCCCACGAATGCCGCGGCGTGCTATTGCGCGGTCCTGGGCACACGCTCCACCGCGCTTTGCCATACGACTGTCATGCCGCCCGGCTCCGGCAGCGACGGGG
>NZ_JXTE01000233.1 GCF_000972385.1 Streptomyces sp. WM6386 | reverse complement strand
CCTCCCAGGCGGTGTGCGACCGAGGGTTCCCAGGCCGTCACGACGCCGTCTTCGTCGGCAGAATGGCCCTGACCTCCCAACCCCGGCCACCGGAGCGGGGTCCCGTGCGCAGTTCGCCGCCGAGCGCGGTGACCCGTTCGGTGAGGCCGACCAGGCCGAAGCCGCCGCCCAGCGCGGCCTGGGGCAACCGGGAGCCGCCGCGGCCTTCGTCGCGCACCGTCACCTTCAGCGCCCGTCCGTCGTAGACCAGTCCGACCGTCAGCTCGGTGGCGTCGCAGGCGTGCCGTCGCACGTTGGTGAGGGCCTCCTGGACGACCCGGTAAGCAGCGGCGTGCACCTCATGGGGCAGCCCGTCGGGCACCGAAGGGTCGCGGCACCGGTCGGCCTTCGGGCCGACGGGCCCGCCGAAGCCCTCCACCAGGTCGGGCAGCGCGGCCAGATCTCCACTCCTCGCGCACAATGCCGACGGTGCGGCGCATGGAGGCCCGCGCCTCGGTGGCGGCGCGTTCGACGTCCTTCAGGATCCCGCCCACCCGCTCTGGTTCCGTCGTGGCGAACAACTGGCCCACCTGCGCCTGCACCAGGATCCCGGTGACGTGGTGGGCCACGAAGTCGTGCAGGTCGGCGGCCATGGCGAGGCGTTCGGCCCGCCGCGTCTCGGTGATCGCGGCGCTGCGGCGGTGGTCCAGCGTACGGAGGTCCCCGCCGAGTCCGGCGGCCAGGCCGGCCAGCACCAGCTGTGCGAACGGGTTGACCGATGAGATGTCGGATTCCCCGCCGGCCTCCCGGTACGGCAGCGCGAAGACGGCCGCACCGGCCAGCACACCGCATACCGCCGCCCACCGCGCGGTGCAACCGCGCAGCGCGATCACGAGCAGGCACAGCAGGATCGCCAGTTCGCCGGCGCCGTACGCCGCCTCCTGGCCGGCCAGCACCGCCGCCGTCACAGCGACGGAGGCGAC